>NZ_BOSK01000004.1:0-488230 GCF_018403305.1 Paenibacillus sp. J53TS2 | reverse complement strand
ATCCACTTTTACAATTACGAACGATTACAGAGAAAATTAAACGGCCTCAGTCCGATGGAGTATAGGACCAAGGCCGCCTAATTGAGCTTTTATTTTTTATACTGTCTACTTGACGGGGTGCAGTTCAATCTATCTTTTCGGACGGTCTATTGCGTCATATTTTCAACAACCTCTTAGAGCACCTTGCTCAGGAAATCTTTGGTCCGCTGATTCTGCGGCGATCCAAAGACCTCTTGCGGCGTTCCCTGCTCGAGGATCACGCCTTGATCCATAAACAGGATGCGGTCGCCAACTTCACGGGCAAACCCCATCTCGTGCGTAACGATAACCATCGTCATGCCCCGTTCCGCCAGGTTCTTCATGACATCGAGCACCTCCCCGACCATTTCCGGGTCCAACGCCGATGTCGGCTCGTCAAATAGCATGACATGCGGTTCCATGGCCAGCGCGCGAGCAATCGCAATCCGTTGCTTCTGGCCCCCGGACAACTGGGCTGGATATACGTCCCGCTTATCTTCCAAGCCCACGGTGTGAAGCAGATCCATCGCGATCGCTTCCGCCTTGCTCTTGTCGAGTTTTCTCACGCGAATCGGAGCTAACGTAATGTTGTTGATCACGGTTTTGTGCGGAAATAGGTTAAAATGCTGGAACACCATCCCCATTTTCTCGCGGGTTTTATTAATGTCGTGTCTCTTGCCGGTGATCGACGCGCCTTCAAACGTAATCTCGCCTTCGGTCGGAACCTCGAGCAGATTCAGACAACGGAGGAAGGTACTTTTTCCCGATCCGCTGGGACCGATCACGACGACGACTTCCCCTTTGGAGATTTCTAGGTCGATTCCGCGCAAAATATGCAGTTGACCGAATTTTTTATGCAAGCCTTTAACGGTGATCACTGGTCTTCAACTTCCTTTCGAACACGCTCAAAATACGGGACAGCGTGAATGTCAGAATAAAGTACATGATGGCGATGATCAGATAAGGCGTCATCCCGTCGTACGTGATCGTGACGACCGATTGCGCTTGATAAATGAGCTCGGCCGTACCGATAATTGAAACGATCGACGATTCTTTAATGATGGTGATAAATTCATTGCCGATCGCGGGAAGCACCGATTTGATCGCTTGCGGAATAATGATATGGCGCATGGCCATCCCTTTCGTCATCCCCAGAGAACGTGCCGCTTCCCCTTGTCCGCGGTCGACGCCTTGAATGCCGGCACGGAAAATCTCCGCCAGATAGGCGGAACTGTTAATCGACAACGTAATCGCCCCGGATTGTATCGGCGTGAAGTTCACGTCAAACACAAACGCAAATCCGTAGTGAATAATCAAGAGCTGAACCATCATCGGCGTGCCGCGCAGAAATTCGACCCAGGCATGGCCAAGAAATCGAACAATCCCCCAAGGAGACATGCGAATTAATGCGATTAATAATCCAAGAATAAAGCCGCAAAACACGCTTATTGCTGCCAAGAGCAGCGTATACTGCACGCCGGCCAAGAAGTAACTGCGGTATTCCATAAACATCGATATTAAGTCCATAACGCCTTTCTTCCTCCTCCTTTACCTCAAACCCTTACGCAAAAAAACAGAAAATAGCGAAATGGCTTCGCTATTTTCTGCAGATGGATACCGTGATTATTTCTCGGCCAGCGCGCTCGCTTCGGCAACGAATTGATCGATGCTGCCAGCGCTAATCAAGCGATCGAGCGTTGTATTCACTTGATCCAACAGCTCCTGGTTGCCTTTCTTGATGCCGATCACGTAACCATCATCTTCAGTCACCGGTTTAGCATCCGTGATCACCAGGCCTTTCACGTTCTTCACGAACGATTCAGCAACCGGTCCTTCCAGAATGGCTGCATCAACACGGTTTGTGTTTAGCTGCATAATGATATCGTTGATTTTACCCAGCGAAGTCAATTGAGCGTTCGGGATTTCTTTAGCCATATCTTCTTGAATGGAACCTTGCTGAACGCCGATTTTAGCGCCTTCCAGCGATTCCATCGTGTTGAATTTATCTTTGTCCGCTTCACGGGTCACAACAGCCTGCTCGGCTTTGTAGTAAATTTTCGACATATCGATTTGTTCGGCACGTTCTGGAGTCGGGCTCAACCCCGAGATGACGAGATCAACGCGTCCACTCGACAGCTCATTCAGCAGGGTGTCGAATTTCAAGTCTTTGATCTCCAGCTCAGCGCCCATATCCTTAGCGATTTCTTTGGCGATCTCGACGTCAAAACCAACGATTTCGTCTTCGCCTTTGTCATTCTTAATGTGGAACTCGTACGGCGGGAAGTCAGCGCTCATGCCGACGACCAGCTTCTTAGCCGGTTCGGTTTGTTCTCCGCCCGCTTGGGTTTCGTTTTGGTTCGCGGCTTGACCGGCGTTGTTCGCCGTGTTCCCGCTGTTATTTTTTTCCTGACCGCAAGCGGCCAGCACCAAAGTTACCATCATGACTGCTATGAATAACATGCCCCATTTTTTCATGGATCTCTCTCCTGTTCTGCTTCGATATTTTCGTTCTAAGATGATTACTGGGCTAATTATAAATCAGAATGCATATATATGCAAAACAATTTTCATAGCATTCATCATATTTTCACAGTTCCGACTTAAGTCGTCCCTAGAGATTCCCATTTATCATACTTTGGTCAATTTGTTGAATATTTATGTTTCGCTTCGGGTTCATGCTCCGCATCCCGTTTGGGAATAATGAACTCTATAACGATCGATCACGAGTATTCACGAGAGGAGGCGCCAAACCGTGCTGCTTGAAGCGCTCTACCACGTTCCCCGGGATAAATGGGCTTATGCTTACGACCCCATGACGATCCACCTCCGCATCCGGACCAAACGGGATGATGTTGAACAGGTTTACGCGATGACCGGGGACAAATACGACTGGGCGGGAACTTACCAGGAACTGCCGATGGAAAAAGCGGCTCATGACCGCATGTTCGACTATTGGGAGGTTGCTGTGCGTCCCAAATATAAACGCCTTTCCTATGCCTTTAAGCTCACCGCCGGGACGGAAACGGTATACCTGCTGGACGCAGGAATTCAATCGGAGGCCCCCCATCCGCCCGGCGAATGCTTCGAGTTCCCGTATATCCACGAAATTGAAGTGGTCAGGGTACCGGAATGGGCGAAGCAGGCCGTTTTTTATCAGATCATGCCGGAGCGGTTCGCCAATGGAGATCCGTCCAATGATCCGAAACCGGTGGAGGCTTGGGGAGGCAAGCCAACCCGTGATAATTACTTTGGCGGCGACTTGCAAGGGATCATCGACCATTTGGACGATTTAACGGATTTAGGTGTCACGGCGCTTTACCTGACCCCTCTGTTTACGGCGCCCTCCAATCATAAATACGATATTGTGGATTACAAGCAGATTGATCCTCACTTCGGCGACAATGCTTTGCTGAAAACCCTGGTGGAGCGTTGTCACGAAAGAGGAATTCGGGTTGTGCTGGACGCGGTATTTAATCATTGCGGCGAGCATTTCCCTCCGTTTCAAGATGTGCTCAAAAACGGCGAAGCTTCGCCCTATTCCGGCTGGTTTCACGTAAACCGCTTCCCGGTAAAAGTAGAAAACGGGGTACCTACTTATGATACGTTTGGTTTTTTTCCCAATATGCCAAAATTTAATACGGCCAACCCTGATTTGAAAAATTATTTGCTAGGCGTCGCCGAATATTGGATTAAGGAAATCAAATTAGATGGTTGGCGGCTGGATGTAGCGAATGAAATCGATCATCCGTTTTGGCGCGAATTTCGGCAAATCGTGAAACAAGCGAATCCGGAGGCTTATCTGATCGGAGAAGTGTGGAGCGATTCGTTGAATTGGCTGCTGGGAGATCAATTCGATTCCGTGATGAATTACCCGTTTGCCGATAAAGTGCTAGAATTTTTTACTGGAGGGGTCGACGGAGCCGCCTTCTCCGATGAGATGGGTTCGCTGATCATGCGATATCCGCATCAAACGAATGAAGTCGTCTTTAATATGCTGGGGAGCCACGACACTCCGCGCCTGCTAACCCGTGTCGGTGGCGACAAGCGAAAGCTCAAGTTATGCGTCGTGTTTCTCTTTACCTATATTGGGACGCCTTGTGTGTTTTACGGCGATGAAATTGGACTCACCGGCGATGGAGATCCGGACTGCCGTAAATGTATGGAATGGGACCGCAGCAAGCAGGATCGTGAGCTCTATGATTTCTACAAGCTGATGATCGAGCTGCGCAAGCGGCATACCGCTCTCCGTCACGGCCGTTTTCGGTTTTTGCATGCCGATCCGGGGGATCCCAGTATCATTTACGAACGTATGGACGAGCACATGCATTTTACGGTTTGGATGAACAATACGCCGAAGGCGGTTACCTTAACGCATCCCATGCAGACGAGCGATTGGCGGGATGCCCTGACCGAAGAAGCGGTGGCGCCGGCGAATGGGATCATGAACATCTCACTCGAAGCCTACGGTTTTCGAATCCTGTACCGACACATTCAAAATTAACAAAAGGAAAAGCGGACGCAAACGTCCGCTATTTCTTTAGGCTTTCGTAAATTTGGATATATTGCCGAGCCGAGGCATCCCATCCGTAATCGCCGGCAAAGGCATTCGCTGTGATCTGGCTCCAATGCTCGGGCTTATGATAAAAGGACAACGCCCTGCGCAGCGTATGCAGCATGTCATGTGCGTTGTAATTGCGGAATGAGAAGCCGTTGCCTTCTCCCGTAAACTCGTTATAGGACTGCACCGTATCGTTCAAACCTCCGGTTTCCCGCACGACGGGGATCGTTCCGTATCGGAGCGCCAGCAATTGACTGATCCCGCAAGGCTCGAACCGCGAAGGCATAAGGAACAAATCGCTGCCGGCGTAGATGCGTCGGGACAACGCGTCGCTAAATTTAATTTGGACCGCCAGCTTTCCCGGGTGACGGGTTGCCGCTTCCCGGAACCAGTCTTCATAAGCGCGATCCCCTGTGCCCAGCAGCACGAATTGAACTTCATTTTCGCTTAGCCATTCATCCAGCACCCGAGTGACTAAATCCAGTCCTTTGGGTTCGACCAGACGGGTGACCATCGAAACAAGCGGTGTTTCCGGTGCTTCCGGCAACCCGAGTTCCCGCTGGAGCACCGGTTTATTGGCTCTCTTCTGCTCCAGACTGCGGCCGTAGCGAGCAAATAGCTCCAGATCCGTCTCCGGGTCGTAGGCCCGAGCATCGATCCCGTTCACGATTCCCGATAACCGTCCGCCCAGCGAGCGAAGCAAGCCGTCCAACCCGTAGCCGTAATGCTCGGTCTTGATCTCCTCCGCATATGTCGGACTCACCGTTGTCACATGGTCGGCATAGACGAGACCGGCTTTCATGAAGCTGACGTTGCCGTAGTACTCCACCCCGTCTGGCGTGAAATAATCCCAAGGGAGCCCTAGCAAATCCCCCAGCACCCCTTCCGGAAAAATCCCCTGGTACAGCAAATTATGTACCGTATAGACAGTTCGAATGTTCCGGTATTCCGGCCGATTGTGGTAATGCTCCCTCAGAAGCAGCGGAATCATCGCCGTATGCCAGTCATGGCAATGGATCACATCCGGAACGAACCCGATCAGCGGAAGCAGCTCGAGCACGGCCCGATCCAAGAACGCAAACCGTTCGCCATCATCCCAATGCCCATAAACCCCTTCCCTGCCATAATAATCCTCATTATCGATCATGTACACGGGGATCCCTTCCCAGATCAGTCGAGAAACGCCGCCATACTTGTTCCGCCAACCGACCGGAACTTCACCGGTACCTAGATGCTCCAAACGTTCACGATATACTTGCGGCAGCTCGCGGTATCTTGGCATAACAATCCTCACGTCATGACCAGCCTCAATCAACGCCTTCGGCAAAGCGCCGATCACGTCGGCCAAACCTCCGGTTTTGATGAATGGTGCGACTTCTGCCGCGGCAAATAAGATCTTCATCCTTTCGCCCTCCTTCTTGGCACTTGGCGCTTCCATACCGTCAGGCTCAGCGGAGGAAGCGTAACGATTATGCTTTGGGATTGCCCGTTCCAAGGCGTTCCTTCACTGAGCGCTGGCTCTGGCTGCAGGTCGCCTGATCCGCCGAAAATAGCATCATCGCTATTGAAAGCAAGTTCGTATCGTCCTGGCAGCGGAACGCCAACACGGTAACCGGTTCTTTCCACGGGCTGATAATTCAGCATCACAAGCAGCCAATCTTGCGGTTCTATTCCTTTTCGCACATAAGCTATTACGCTTTGCTTGTCGTCGTCCGGGATGATCCACTGATACCCCTCGGGCTCATGATCCAGCTCCCAAAGCGCCCGTTCCTGCCGATAGAAACGGTTTAACGCCTGGCAATAGCTTTGAACGTTCCGGTGAGCCTCATATTCAAGCAGAAACCAATCCAGTTCACCCTGATCCCGCCATTCGATAAATTGACCAAATTCACCGCCCATAAATATCAGTTTTTTCCCCGGAGTGGTCAGCTGATACCCAAGCAACAGGCGAAGTCCGGCAAATTTTTGTTCATAAGTACCTGGCATTTTATCCAGCAGCGATTTTTTGCCATGCACGACCTCGTCATGGGATAACGGCAGCGTGAAGTTCTCCGAATAGGTATACCAGATTGGAAACGTAAGCAGATGATGGCGATTAGGCCTCTCTTCAAATGGGGTTTCGAAATAATCCAGCGTGTCGTTCATCCAGCCCATATTCCATTTGTAATTAAATCCGAGACCGCCGTGGTGCACGGGTGCCGTAACCATCGGCCAAGCGCTGGACTCTTCGGCCATCATCAAGGCATGCGGGAAATAGCGAAATACCGCGGTATTTAATTGCCGCAGGAAATCGATCGCCTCCAGATTCTCGCTGCCGCCGTGTTCATTACGCGCTGCCGCCCAGGAAGGTTTCTCGAAATCGAGCCGGATCATACTGGTGACGGCATCCACTCTGAGCCCGTCAAAATGAAACATTTCAAGCCAATATATCGCACTCGAGATTAAAAAAGAACGAACTTCCGGTTTACTAAAGTCAAAACTGAGCGTTCCCCATCCAGGTTTCTCCGCCTTTGCCGGGTCCGTATACTCATACAGCGGCGTTCCATCAAAAAGACGCAAGCCATGATCGTCCTTCGTAAAATGACCCGGCACCCAATCGAGCAGCACGCCGATCCCGGACTGATGACAATGATCCACGAAATGCATCAAATCCTGCGGCTCGCCGTATCGACTGGTCGGTGCAAAATACCCGGTAGCCTGATATCCCCAGGATAAATCATACGGGTGCTCGCAAAGCGGCATGATTTCGATATGAGTGTATCCCATATTTTTCACATAAGGAATTATCAAATCGGCCATTTCTCGATAGGAGTAATACGTTCCGTCGGACCGTTGTTTCCAAGTGCCAAAATGCAACTCATAAATGTTTAGGGGTTGTCCGTAAGGTGCGCTCCGGCTTTGAATCCAATTACCGTCACCCCATTCGTAATGATCGAGCGAGGTGACGATTGAAGCCGTATTCGGCCTCACTTCGGCGTAGAAGGCATAGGGGTCCGCTTTGTAACAGGTCTCCCCATTCGGTCCGGTAATTGCGAACTTGTAAAAACTTCCAACCTGAACATTCGGAAAAAAACGAGTCCAAATTCCCGAATCGGGTATCTTATATAGTACATCACGCGTCCCCTTCCAACCGTTCCAGTCGGCGACAACGGCGACTTGGCATGCATTCGGGGCCCAAACGGTAAAGCGGACACCGCGTCTCTCCCCTTCGACTGCGGGATGAGCGCCAAACGTGCGGTAGCTTTGATAAAGCGTCCCTTCGCAGAACAAATAAATATCCATTGGGGATACAGCAGAAGCCCATGAAGATTCGGACCCGGAATCGAACAAATATGTCACCGCCTTTACATGATATGAAAAGAATTCAAGAAACATTAGAAATTCAAAAAAAATTTCAGTATTTACAATGAAATGATGTAATATTTTCGTTCGTTTTCCATAATTTATTCCAACTACATTATATCCTTTAATGTATGTGCTACACAGTCAAAAACATACGGGAGGGAAATGAAATGAGGAAAAAGGACTGTATTGCCATGCTTCTTGCAGGCGGGGAAGGACGGCGCTTGTCTCCGCTGACCACCAAGCAGGCGAAACCGGCCGTGCACTTTGGCGGACAATACCGGATCATCGATTTTCCTCTCAGCAACTGCGTGAATTCAGGGATCGACACGATTGGCGTGCTCACGCAATACGAAGCAGCTTCGCTTCACGAGCATATCGGCGAAGGCGAACCCTGGAAGCTAACGCACTCGGAGGACGGCGGGATCACTTTACTGCCCGCGTTTCGGGAAGGTGTGGAGGAATATGCGGGAACGGCGGACGCCATTTACAAGAACATGGCATTCGTCGACGGCCATTCGCCCAAATACGTCCTTATCCTTTCGGGAGACCATATTTATCATATGGACTACCGTCGCATGCTGGAGTTTCACCTGAATCACCAAGCCAAAGCAACGATTTCTGTGATGCCAGTGCCCTGGGAAGAAGCCCATCGCTTTGGGGTTATGTCCAGGGATGAACGGAACCGCATCACCGAATTCGCGGAGAAACCTCCGCAACCAACCAGCAATCTTGCTTCCATGGGGATCTATTTATTCGAGTGGGATTTCCTGAAGCGACAGTTGGAGGAAGATGCGGCCAATCCCCACTCCAGCCATGACTTCGGCAAGGATTTGATTCCGAAAATGCTGGCGGGAAGCGAACCGCTGCACGCTTATGAGTTTCAGGGATATTGGCGAGATGTGGGAACCGTTCAAAGTCTGTGGGAAGCGCATATGGATTTGCTCGCCGAATCATCCGAATGGAAGCTTCATCGGGAGGATTGGCCAATGTTTACGCGAGAGCGGCCGGGCCTTCAGGGGTTTGGCAAAAAACGCAACACCCTAGCGCCCCACTCTCTCGTCCATGATCATTGTTCACTCGAAGGATTCGCAGAACGTTCAGTGATCTTCGGCGGAACGGAAATCGGTCGGTATTCTCGCATTAAAGACAGCATCATCATGCCTGGTGCTAAAATTGGCCGCAACGTCCAGATCGAGCGAGCCATCATCGGCGAAGGAGCCGTCGTCAAGGATGGGGCAATAATCAAAGCAGAACCCGCAGAAATCAACGTTATCGCGCCATACGAGACTGTGTATGCGAAGCCGATGAATCGGCCTCAACCGTCCCGTTTGCTTCAGGAGGTCTACGACAACGCTCCTCGGCTACGGGCCGAGGGTTTGCTCTCCTGACATGACAAAGGGGCCGCTTCGAAAGAATCTAGAGAAGATCTTTCGAGGGCGGCCTCTTTTGGCATACCTTAGTACCGACATCTTGTCGTTAGCTTTGTAAAAATAAATCGGAATCCAATTGATATAAATTAAACTCGCGCCCGTTTAAGCTGCCCGTTCCTTGGGGTTGAAACCCCAGGCTTTGGTACAACCGGTTTAGCTTCAGGTTCTGGTTCCAACAATCCAGCCGTAAGCCGGTGCGCTGCAGTGATTTGGACCGCTTGGCTGCATATCGCAATAGGTCGCTGCCTAGCCCGCGCCCGCGGTAAGGCAAACGGATCGTCAGTCGGTGCAAATAGCTGTATCCGGGGACATTTCGTTCCCCCCAGTAGTCCGGGTCGGAGTCCTGCAAGGTAAACATCGCCGCCACTTCTCCTTCGGCATGCAGCAGGTAAATCTCCCGCATTTCGTAATACGACCGAATCAACTCCGGCGTGAATTGCTGCGGATTCCATTGCTTAACCCCGTTCTCTTGCATCCAGCTAGCGGCCTCAACCAAAATCCGCCGAACCTCTTCCAAATCATCTTCTCCAGCTAAAGAAACGTTGAATATACCCTGAGCCGTTTCCAGTGTATCGATCAATTTATTCAATGTAGGTTCCTCCTCTACCAAACGATCAATTGGCTTATCACTGGGTCTGCGTCCCGACCGGAGTGCCTTTGGTTTGATTGTCACTGAGCAGCGGCAACGTGACCGACACGGTTGTCCCGACGCCTAATTCGCTATGAATCTCCATTGCCCCATGATGCAGTTCAACCAACTGCTGACTGATCGCCAGTCCCAGCCCGGTACCGCCTCCCTGGTGATTCACCTGGAAGAATCGATCTTTTACCTTGTTCAGATACTCCTCGCTGATGCCTATCCCGGTATCGATGACTTCGACCCGCACACGTTCGTTCTCCACGCGGCTAATGACGAGATGGATCCAGCTTTGCTCATGGGAGAATTTAATCGCATTGTCCACCACATTCAGGAACACCTGCTTCAAGCGGTTGCCGTCCCCGCTGACGATGGCGCTGCCCTCGGTTTTGTCCTCGAGTTTCAATTGAATTTGCTTCTGCTCCGCCTTGGCCCAGACATTCAACATCGTTTCCTGAAGCAGTTCCTTGAGGTTCACCTCGCCGATCACCAGCTTCATTTCATTGGATTGCAATTTCGAGAAATCAAGGATCTCTTCGACGAGACCGATTAGGCGGTCCGTTTCCTTGGCGATGATCCCCATCCCAATTTTCGTTTCCTCTGGATCGAAGCCGCCGGAGGTTAACGTTTCGCTCCAACCTTTAATCCCCGTCAGCGGCGTGCGTAACTCATGCGAAATCGAGGAAATGAAATCGTCCTTGATCTGATTGCTGCGAACAATTTCTTCGGCCATATAATTTAGGGTCGAAGCCAACTCGCCCAATTCATATCGATAATTCCCCTTGATTCGCGCATCGAATTTACCTCTGGCCATCTGTGCCGATACCGCACGGATATTATTAATGGGTCTGACGATCGAATTGGCCAAGCCGATACTAAACAGCGTAACCAAAGCCAGTACGGCCGCCGAAACGGCGATGGACATAAACGTTAAATTCAACAGCTTGGAATTCACCGACTCCATCGAAGTGACGTAGCGGACGATATATTGCGTTTGCCCTTGAATTTGCAACGGTCTCGAAACAGCCATAACCAATTCCCCGGTCGCTGTCTGACGCCCAATCCACTTCCCGACGCTGCCGGCTAACGCTTGCGGAACATCGCTGGTTTGTATCGCTTTGTCCGCTTGGAATGCGTTGGTGCTCGCCTTGACCTCGCCGCTGCGATCCAGAATCATCAGTTCCGTGTTATCGAGCTCAAAGGTACGCAGCATCTCCGTAAAATAGTCCGGATCCCCTTCCGCATTCAGCCGGACGAACTTCTGAAAGTAATCGGAAGCCCACATCGAATGATTGGACATATGGTTATAGATCGTATCGTAATAGTACATGCGAATGGCCAGCGTAAAAATGACCTCCACCATAAACAAGGTTACGAATACGACGATGAAATAGTGTAAGACGATTTGCCGCCCAATCCCTTTCTTGATCATTGTCCCTCGCCTTTCCACTTATAACCGTGCCCCCACACGGTTTGCAGGAAAGCCGGTTCGGACGGATTGGTTTCGATTTTTTGCCGCAAACGGCGAATGTTCACGTCCACGATCTTCGGATCGCCCATATACTCCTTGCCCCACACATGATCCAGGAGCAAATCGCGGCTGAGCGGCGTATTCTCCTTCTCCAGGAAGAATTGGATCAACGAAAACTCGGTTGGAGTCAGCTCGATCAGCTGACCGTTCTTCTTGAACTGTTTAGAGATTAAATCCAGCGTAAATGGTCCGGAGGTAAACGTGACCTTCGCACTGCTCTCACGGTAAACGTTCACTCGGCGCAGCAAGGACTGGATCCGTGCGATCAACTCGGTTGGGCTAAACGGCTTGCTGACATGATCATCCGCGCCGACGGACAAGGCGTACACCTTATCCTGCTCCTGGACTTTGGCCGTTAGAAAAATAATCCCGATCCGTTCGTTCGTCTCGCGGATGCGGCGGCACACCTCAAACCCGTCGATCCCCGGCACCATCACATCGAGGAGCGCGATGTCGATGTCTGGGACACTCTGCAGCTTGCTTAACGCTTCATTGCCGTCCGCCGCCTCAAGGACATCAAAGCCGTTGCGTTTCAAGTTAATGACGATAAAGCTGCGGATAGACTCTTCGTCCTCCAAAATCAGCACTTTACTCAATTTGCTTGCCCCCTCTTAAAAAACGGCTTAACGCTTGATCTCCGTCTCGCCTTTATTAACCTTCAAATCCGTATGGCTGAGGAACCCGATGACCTTATCGGCGTCCCGCGCGAGCAGATCCCAATCCGTTTTGTTCCGTTCCCATTCCGACAGTGTGAAGAAGCGGATCTCTGCGACCGGTTCGTTCGTGTCGGTTTTGACAAAAATCAAGTGCTCGTTTTTGTCCGATTTCGTATCGATCGTCACATTCCCTTGCCATTCTTTCGGGAAGTTGAAGTAAAAACGTCCGGCCATATCCATGTACTGCTGCATCACGAATTTGAGACCCTCTTTCTCCTCCCATTGATAATACGAAAACAGCCATGGAATTTCATCGAATGAAATATATTCCCAGCCCTTCGGCTTCTCCAGCATGCCGATCTCCAGCAGGCCGTCGTTATTCACATCCCCGCTGAGGATTGGGTATCCCTTTAACGTCATATCTTGCGAAGGAAGCAAATTGATAAGCTGCCCTTCCTTCATGACGATCACCGTTGAGAAAGCGGAGTGGGTTCCGACGGTAGCATCAAGAATTATCCCTTTGAGGTTTCGCGTGATATTCCCGCTGACCGCATTATAGTACTCGCTGATGGGATCGTCGAGTTCCAGATGGCTCAATTCTTTAAAAGAACCGTCATATTGGTAAGTCGTTACCGTCGCATATTGCTCCCGCTTCAAATTCACGACCGTAATGTCCGGGATCTCGTCCTTATTCAAATCGTCTACCATAAAATAATGATAAGGCAACGCGATCGCCTTCTCGACTTCAATACCATCGTAAGTATATACGGTTAACCCTTTTTGAAGTTCCTCGGAACCACTGGAGAAGCCCGCGATGATCTCCAGTTTGCCGTCGCCGTTCAAGTCAAGCAGATCAAACGTTTCGAGCACCTGGCCCTCGCCGTCGAATCGTACCTTCAGCACCCAGGAGTTCCCCTGATGCTCCAGGATCATCCCGTGAATCCGCACCGCTTCATCCGGCGTTTCATAGAATACCACCGCTTCTTTAATCCCGTCGTTGTTCAGATCGGGCGTCCGGATGGAGCTGATGTTGCGGACATCTCGCGGCGAGACGATTTCTCCGCCTTTCAACTCCGCCTTGATGACGCTGATCAGCGATGCGCGATCCGTGGAGAGCTGCGGGGTTTGCATTAACGATTTGGGATCGCTTATAAAACTGCAGCCGCTCAGGATCAAGAGCAAACAAGCTCCCACCCAAGCGGTTAACCTCCTTTTGGTGAACATCCTCATCACTCGTTTCATGCCAGATCAATTAGGCGTTTATCTTCCGGTGTCAAGCGACGACCGGATACGTCAAGCTTAAGTTCCCCCTGATGGAGTCCCCAGATTCGCGTACAGTAACGCTCCGCCAATTCCAACGGCAGCGCCGCAATCACGATCTTGTTCTGCTGCGTGCAGAGGTCTTTCAGCGTCTCCAACACCCGTTCCGCCGACTTGGGATCAAGACCGATCACGGGCTCGTCCGCAGCAAGAAAGCTCGCTCCGTGAACCAGCGCTCGGCAGATTGCCACGCGTTGTCGTTCACCACCGCTCAGCTTACCGGCTTTGACATGGGCTTTGTCCAGCAGACCGTATTTCTCCAGCTCGTCCATCGCTCCCATGTAATCATCAGACCGAACCATTCCGGTTAAGCGGCGCAGCAGCGGGGTTTGCCCCGCTTGTCCGATCAGGACGTTCTTCAGCGCGGTTTTTTCGGGATACATCGACGGGTTCTGTTCGAGATACGCACATTGGGAACGGTATTTCTGCGATCCGCTTCCGCCGCCTTCGATCACCTTATCCCCATTCCACGTATAATCTCCCCGGTTCCACCGTTCGCGCAACGCTAAGCAGCGAAGAAGCGTGCTTTTTCCACTGCCGCTCGCTCCGACTACCCCGATCATTTCCCCTGCACCAAACTGGACGGTGATGTCGCGGAGTACCTTCTTTTTATTCCCATCCACTGATTTCAGCAAGTGGTTGACTCTGATCATATCCGATTTCTCCTTCTACGTAAGACGCACTTTGTCAGTCATGCAATTTCCTTTACCTTTTAGTGTATTGGAAAAACCGGCGAAAATCCATTACAGCCTGTTCATATTTGCGCTTTTTTTACCAAGCTCCGGCTTAAACGCTACCCCGGACGCGGAAAACAACAAATATGCCGAACCCAACAGGATGAACAAGAGTGGCGCAGCGCCCAGTTGCATCGCGGCTCCGCCAAGATTCGGGCCAACAATGCTCCCAAAGTTGAAGTGGAAGGATGCGATGACATTGGCCACCGGAAGCAAATGGCGCGGAAGCAAATCGGCGGCGTACGCCAGACCTAGCGAGAAGAACGAGCCGACCAAGCCGCCCGCCCCCATAAACAAGAGCAATAACGCCATGAAATGGTTGCCAGCCAGCGGTACGGCCAAGAACAGCATCCCGCCGGTCAACCCTGCGGCCATCAGCACTTTCTTGCGACCGTATCGGTCGCTCAGCATACCGAGCGGGAGCTGGAGAATCAGCCCGCCGATCCCAAAGAACGGCAGCAGCGCAGCGATATCCGCGGCGCTAAGTCCTGACCGTAAGCCGTAAATCGGGAAGTTGCTGTTCATCGAAGCTTCCATATATCCGTAAAGTAGCGAAGGCAACAAGGCAAACCAAGCCAGCCGATAAATATGCGGAATTTTGCGTGGAGCACCAGGCTCCTCCTGGCGAACCGGTTCCGGCGCACGGTTTGGCAAATAAACCGCCGCAAGGAGCACGATGGCCAGAAACAGCACGGCCAAGATCACGAAAGGTACGGCATGCCCGAATTCCAGGAGCCGAATGCCCAGCGGGCCGATGCTGAAGCCAAGTCCGTAGGACATCCCGTATAACGAGATGTTCCGCCCTCTTTTTTCCGGTGGCGACACTAAAATGATCCATAATTGCGACGTAAAATGAATGGCGCTGTCTCCGATCCCCACCAGCAAACGCAAGATGAACCACAGCCGCAAATCCGAGACCAACGGAAATACGGGCAAGGCGAGCATGACGAGAACGACGCCGCCCAACAGCAGGGGCTTGAATCCGGTGCGGCGCAGCAGCTTTTCGGCAACCAGGGACATGGCGAAGGATCCTACATATAAGGCAGCCGCATGCAGCCCGTTTACAGAGGAGGAAATCCCCCTTTCTTCCATAAATATGGACAACACCGGCAGCAGCAATCCTTGGCTGAGCCCTGCGATCACGATGACAGCGATCAGGATGAATGTTGGCGGCAATAACCGATGAGTTCTTGATGACTGTAAATTCAAATGAAGCACTCCTTTATATAAAAACAAAGAAAAATCGTCAAAATACGGACGACTTTTCTCAAAGTGATCTTTTCCCGATAATCCTTAAACATTATAGTGGACAATCCCCTCCCTAACAAGCCATAATGAATCTGTATGCAATGATCTTTGGGAGGTTTGTTCTGTCATGGCCTATGATGTGAAAGTGGACCATTCCTTGGTCTACGAACTGATCAGCAGCTTTATGATATATACAACGCAAAAATGGGTGAACAATCTGGATGTAGGTCCGGAATGGATCGCTGAAATCGACGCCCGTCTCACGCCGGAAGAGCGACTGAAATTCGCTGAAGCCTCTAAGTTCCCGTTCGCCGACTACGATGTGTTATACGTTTGGGCATTGGAACGGAGCGTGGATGGAGAGGTATCCAAGTTTCTGAACGAAGTGGCAGAAACCCCCGTCGACACCCTTTATCATCGCACTAAATCCTACATTCCCTCTGTGAATAATGATGATATAGAACGGATTCGCGCCAGCTACATCCCATTATTGAATTGCTGGCAACGTCTTTATTTTGGCCTGAATGAAAACCAATTTCTCCTGCTGCTGGAGGAAGATGCTGCTGAGAAGCACACGTTGCTGCAGAAGATGGATACCGATGCATTGATCGAATACGCCTCCGGCGGTTTGGTACTGGAACCACTTAAGCCGATCACGCAGGTTGTGTTGACCCCTTCGATTCATTTTCGGCCGATTAATACATACGTCTTCTACGAAAATGTGCTGTTTATTCAGTATCCTCTGGATATCCCGGAGCTTGACGAGGATGAACCGCCTATGGTGCTCAAACGTCTGACCCGAGCGCTTGCCGAACCGCAGCGGTTGCGCCTTCTCCGCTACGTCGCCGACGAGCCGAAGTCCATGCAGGAGATGCTGACGGATCTAGGCGAGCCTAAGGAACAGTTGATGCACGACTTGATGCGGCTTCGAGTCGCTGGCTTACTGCGCATCCATCTGCTGGCTCAGGACACGGAGAAGTTCAGCATCCGACCGGACGGCGCGGCGGAGCTGCAGATGTTCCTGGAATCTTACATCCGTTTATAGCTTAGTCAGCCTATGAGCCTTTGGCGGGACGCTTGTGCTTGTGTTAGGATAGAGTTATACGTAGAGACAAGCGTTTCCTGGATAAAGGAGTGACCCATTCAATGAATAAGACCCTGCTGCAACAAGTCATTTTTGATTTGGATGATACGCTGGTTCATTGCAATAAATATTTCGATTTGATTCTGGATCAATTTGCTGACCTACTTACCGATTGGTTCAAAATGTACGGCATAACCACAGCAGAAATTCGCGAGAAACAAACGGAAATCGACGTCGCCGGCGTCCATCAGATTGGGTTTGCCAGCTCGCATTTTCCCGAGTCACTGATTGACACGTACCGACATTACGGTCAGTTGACGGGACGCAAGGTGCTCCCCAAAGAGGAAGACCGGCTAATGAAGCTAGGGCTGAGCGTATATGAGCAACCGATCGAACCCTATCCCGGTATGGTCGAAACGCTAAACCTCTTGCGCAGCCAAGGCCATGAACTCCATCTCTACACCGGCGGCGAAACCGTGATTCAGGAGCGGAAGATCGAGCAGATGCGGTTGGCCGATTATTTTCAGGACCGAATTTATATTCGCCAGCACAAAAATGTCGAGGCACTGGAAGATATTTTGCACGCGAGACAGTTTGACCGTTCCCGTACCTGGATGATCGGCAACAGCCTGCGTACCGATGTCATGCCTGCCCTTTCCGCCGGAATCAACGCGATCTATATCAAAATCCCCAATGAGTGGCTGTACAACATCGTGGAGCTCCAGCATGACGGGGATGCGGAAATGCACACGGTCACTTCGCTCGAAGAAGTCCCGCGGGTGATCTTTAATCAAATTCATCAAGTTGAACGGCAAAAACGGACCTTGTAGAGGTCCGTTTTTGATTAGCCAATCATGAAAACGTGTCGTTAAAAATCCGCTCGATAACATCCGCCTCCGCCGAGACCGCGAATAGGATGTAAAGACCTTGTGTTTTCAGAACGTGCTTCTTAACCAGATCATACTCTGCCGGACGATAATCCATGAATTTTGCGGTTTGCGCCGCAATTCTTTCTTCGATTTTCTCCATGATGTGGTCCTTCTCGCTTTCATCCTTAAGCCGGATCACCAGCAACTCGTCCGCCTTCACGTTGGAAGATGCCGTATACAGTACGAAACTCGAGACATCCTCATTCGAAAGATGATACAGCTTCTTGAATCTCTTCGCGTCACCTTGCTTCATGTTTCCTAGGTCCGCCGATTTCTGGATCCTCTCACCGACTTCGTCCGCCGACAAGTTGCCGTTTCCTCCCTCTTTCCCTGTACACCCAGTCAAGAAGCCGATGGCAAAGACCAACGTCAAAATCGCAAGGATCCGCTTTCCTCTCCATACATTTAATCGCATTATTCCATCATCTCCGCTACTTTCTGAATGGATCGATCCATAACAAACGTATTGATATTATAGAGCAGCAGCAAATCTTGGATGTTCTGAGCTCGAATCAGCGCGGCCAAATCGTCGTCGTAATAACGAAGGTCCACGATAACGATCTCGCTGAAATGTTTTGTAAGAAACGGAATTAGGCTGTTGGCGTACGAATCTTTCACGACGAGCAGCTTCCTTCCCTTCGCTTGATCCGAAGTAATCCTCGCCTGAGCATGGTTGCCGTTTAGGAAGATGGCATACTTGTCCTTCTCCTTCAAGTTCTCCATTACATATAAGGAATCCGAAGAATGCTGTTCATCGGTATACTCAACAGAAATAGGTTCTTTATCTTTCGGTAGCCATAGCTCGATTTCATCCGGCCGTATGTGTTTGAATCCACTTCTTGAATACAGCGATCCGTAAAATTGATCCGTGACCTGTCGAAGTTCAAATTCGGTTTTTGCCTGCGGATTGATTCCCATTTGCTTGCATAATTCGCGGTACGCGTAATAAGCGCCTAAGGTCGTCCAATGATGGTCCGTTCTATAGTAGAGGTACTCCTGTCGGTTGGCGAACAGAGCCGGGTATACATCAACAAACTTAATCGCCTTGCCGAGTGCATCCCGCATTTGCTTCAAAGAAGCAAGTTCATCGCCCACAGGGGCAAAATCCGGTAGCTTCTCTTTGTTTATCGATAATGAAGTAGGCGCCAGCATGACGTATGTGTGCAGGTTTGGTATAGCGGCGGCCAACGCCCGGATCGCCTTCGCGTCCTCCTCTAACCGTAACTTCGCAGGCGGTTGAAACTGCTGAATCAGATAGCCGTCTTTGCCGAGGTAAACCCCGTTGCTTTCCTTTTTCCCCAGTGCCCGTCCCGTGTCGGAGTTGACGCCGATCCAGAAGTCGCGGATAGGAAATTGATCGGACACATAATTCTCATAACCGACGGTAAATTTCCCTGAAGTCACACCATACAGTGAAAGCTTCGGCTTAGGTTCCAGCATCCTGTTTTCCTCGGGGGAAAACTTGCGGTCCGGCGTCAACCAACCCGCAACCGGCAACGCGCAAATAAATCCCAAAAAAATGATTGCCATGGCCCTCTGAACCTTTCTCAATTTCGCAGCCTCCTTTCCCCGCGTCAAAATCGAAAATATAAAAACGGATTATAGGTTTGATGGACGAGATTCGCGGTTGACAGCAACAGCAGCAGCAGGTAAACACCTATCGTCAGCGTGGAACCCGCGATCGTCCGTCTCTTCCGAACACGCAACAGAAGTCGGCGCGGAAGCGGCGTCGCGCATACCGCCAGTAAAACCAGCCAACCTGCATAAGTCGTTATGTCGTATAACGCTTGCTGATTAACTATGCCGTACGAGTCGTACCCGAACAGCGTACCGAGGAACTGACCGGCAGTTTCCAGGTTATCGTATTCGAAAAACACCCACCCAACGATAACGGCCGTAAGCGTGTAACCATGTGCGACAAAGCGCGGAAGGCGGCGCAACCCTTTTAGCCAAAACAATTTCTCGACCGTAACCAGGAACCCAAAATAAAGTCCCCACACGATAAAATTCCAACTAGCCCCGTGCCACAACCCGGTTAAAAACCAGACGATCAGTACATTACGTAACTGCTTCAGTAATCCTTTTCGGTTGCCGCCAAGCGGGATATAGGCGTACTCCCGAAACCAGGAGCCCAGGGAAATATGCCATCTACGCCAAAATTCCGTGACGCTGCGGGATACATACGGGTAGTTGAAGTTCTTCGCGAACTCAAACCCGAACATCTTCCCGAGACCGCGGGCCATGTCGGAATATCCGCTGAAATCAAAGTAGATTTGAAATGTGAACGCCAAGATTCCGAGCCAGGCGGAAAGCACGCTAAGCTCTCCTGGCGGCGTCGCTTTGACATTCGTCCACAGCAAGCCGATCTGGTTGGCCAGCAGCGCTTTCTTGGCGAGGCCGCGGATAAACAGCTCCGTTCCTCTTCCGAATCGTTCCAGCGTCATCTGCCGGACAACCAACTGCCGAGCGATGTCGCCGTATTTGACGATGGGCCCGGCCACAAGCTGGGGGAACATCGCCACGTAAGCGCCGAACGAAATTAGATTGCGCTGCGCGGTTACTTTACGCCGGTAAACGTCGATTACGTAGGACATCGTTTGAAACGTATAAAAGGAGATACCGAGCGGCAGCGGAAGATCCGCTGTCTGCAAATGAAGATGTAATAGCCCATTCAGATTGTCCACAACAAATTCGGCGTACTTGAAGAAGAACAATAAGCCTAGATTGACGATGAGGGAAACGAGCAATACACCATAAGCGATCCCCCGTCGTTCTCGATATTTCTCGATCATCAGACCGCCTGCATAATTAATCAGGGTAGAGACCATCATGATGAACACATAGAGCGGCTCTCCCCAAGCATAAAACACCAAGCTGGCCGCGAGCAGAACGGGGTTTCGAAGCCTCGGGGGGGATAAATAATAGACGAGCAGCGTTATCGGCAAAAATTGAAACAGGAAGATTAGGCTGCTAAATACCAAAGCTCATCCCCTCCTTGGCTCATCGCTATACGAAAGAACCATGGCCGCCCTCACTCTACCTGATCCTTCAATGCTTCCAGCATCAGCGGATAAAACTCCGGCTTGAAATGAATGCCGTCCGTATCGTACAGATCCGGATGGATCGCGATGATTACGGACAAATCGACAAACCCGACCTGCTCCTTGGCAGCCATCTCCTTCAACCTTTCGTTAAAGGCGGGGATATTTCGATAACGCGGTTCATCTACAAGCGTTTCCTCTGAGACGGGCGTGACCGACAGTACCGTGATTTCGGCCTGCGGAAGCTTCTGTTTGATCGCTTCGATCAAGGAGATGTAATGGTTGATTGCATAGTCCAGCGGATGCTCTGTTGGCCAAAGGATATCGTCCGAACCCAACTGGATGAAAATCTGCTTGGGATTTCTCTGGATCAGGTCCTCCATGTCCCCCATAGCAAATTCCGCCGTTTTTCCCGCACCGGCCAATACGTTTTCTTCAGCCAACACCTCGTGATACGACAAGCCTTCCGTAATGGAATCCCCCAGAAAAACGCTGTTACGAAACAGAGAAGCTAGCTTGGTTTGCGGCGTTCCTGCGGAGGTTGTCTCCTTCGTTGAACCGGCGGTCGACGGTTGGTCGGTCGACACTACCCTATCCGTATTCAGTTCTCCACAGGCGGCGAGTGATAAAGCGAATATTCCGGTCAACATGATTTCGAGCATTTTTTTCATTCTCTTCCCTTTCCTCTCTTGTGGGTTCAATCTCTCCCAGATAGGATAGAGAAAAGAAATGCAGATCAGGTGCAGACCCGGTCAATATGAGCTGAATTTTTGCCGATGCGAAAACAAGACAAGCGCAGAACCGAAGTTCTACGCTTGTTTACGCAAATCGAAGTAAAACAATACTCCTTCCGCCGTGTTCGTTACGCCGTAGGACGAGCCGTGTAATTCCAAAATATTTTTGGCGATCGCCAGCCCCAAACCGGTTCCGCCCGTCGCCGCATTTCGCGAAGGCTCCCCGCGGTAAAAGCGATCCCACACTTTCTCCAACTGCTCCTCCGGAAGATGAACTCCGCGATTTTCGACGCCAACCCTAAGGGTATCCCCTTCATCGGTCGTGGTCACGAGGATGGTCGCCCCTTCCGGTGTATAGCGAATCGCGTTGGTGAGAAAATTGATCAATACCTGCTCGATGCGGCGGCGATTCGCCACAACTTCTGCCGTTGCCAGCCGGGTGAACAGCTTGAGCTGCCTGGCTGCCAACTCCGGCGCTAGTTTCTCGCATACCCGCTCGACGACGGGGAGAATCTCGAACGGTTCCGTGTTCATGACATACGTGCCCGACTCATATTTCGCCAAATCCAGCATATCCTCAATCAACAAGATCATGCTGTTCACTTCTTCTTCCATTGCCGCAAAATAATAATTCCGCTTGTGGCCGGCAACTCCGTCTTTGAGTACGGCCAACCCGCTTTGAATGACGCTCAGCGGCGTCTTCAGTTCATGCGAAACGCCGGAGATAAATTCTTTTCGAGTATGCTCCAACTGCTTTTCCTTTTCGATGTCCCGCTCCAATTGCATGATATGGGAATGCAGCCGATCAGACAACTCGTTGATGCTGCCTGATAGCTGTCCCAACTCATCCCGGCTGCGGACCGGTAATTTCTCGGAGAAGTCCAGCCGGGCGATCTGTTTGGTGGTCCGGTTGAGTCGCAGCAATGGCCGGGCAATCCGGCGGGAGAAATAAAGCGAAGCTGCAACGGATAGCAGCAAGGCGGCGAGGATCACATAGCCTAAATAGCTACGCATCACCTTCGCAGCCTCACTTACAGGTTGAAGCGACGTCATGGCGAAGATAAAAGCGGGTTTCCCTTTCGCGTTTTCCATGCGTTCCACAAGTACCTTGTAATTTACACCATTCTCCGCAAAATCCATTTCTTCGCCGTTTGCACCCCCGGTAACATCTCCGAAAAGAAGGTCGGCTTGAAAGGTTTTGATCCGATCCAGAAATAAGCGGTTTGCATAACGTGTAACGTCGTCACCTTCCGGCAGTTGAAGGCTTGTGATCGTCCCCTGGACCAGCACAGAGGGGTATTCCTCACGATACAGCTCCGGCTCTTGGAAGCGCGGGACAACCTTATATTCCTTTTGAATCAAGGGGGTATTTTCCAAGCGATCTTCTTCGCGTAAACCGGCAATATTGCTGTTCGCCCGCTGCGGCAAGAACCGATCGTTCATCAGGAGGCCTTCGATCGCAATCGGCCCGCCTTCCTTAACCCAAGTACCGCCATAAACGTTCAACGGATTGTCCGCACTAAAATCGTCCACGTCGGCCATGGCGTAAAGGGGGAACGTCATCGTTTGTCCGGAGAGGCCGGGAGCGCCGTCCGATTGCTCCAAACGGACCTCCATAGCAAAATCGTCAAAGTACTGCAAATTCCCCATTTCGTCCAACACGGCGATCCAAATGCCCTGCTCCCGATCATATTCCTGCTCCAGTTCGGCCAAGGCTTTCGATACCCCATCCGCCTCCATGTACGCTTGTTCGAAGGCCTGAACGGAAGTTTTTGCATCGTCCACCTTTTGCTGCACGTAAAACTGTTTAAAGAACACGGTTTGACCGGCGAAAATCAGCGCCACGATCATCAAGCAGAGCGCCGTCGTCAACAAAAACAGTTTGAGTACAATCCCCCTAATCATGGTCGGTCCTCAAATTTGTAACCCGCCCGCATGACGGTCACGATGCATTTGGCTTTGTCGCCCAACTTTGCCCGCAAATTTCGCATATGGCTATTGATCGTTCGTTCGTCACCGGGAAAATCGTATCCCCAGACCTTCGTCATCAATTGTTCCCGGGTTACGATCAATCCTTTGTTCTTCATGAGATAGGCCAAGATTTCGAATTCTGTGTATGTAAGGCTGCAGTTTTCCCCGTCGATCGTCACGGAACGGGAAGCAAGGTAGATCACGATCCCGGCTCCGGACAACAAGTCCTTCTCCTGACCGGGTATACTCCGAGGTTCCAATAAGCGTTTAGCCCGCGCCATCAATATCGGCGGACTGCACGGCTTGACGACATAATCGTCCGCACCCAGCTCGAATCCGAGCAAAGTGTCATCTTCATCCGAACGGGCCGTCAGCATGATGATCGGGACATCCGACACCTTGCGGACCCGTTGGCACACCGACCATCCGTCCAGCTCCGGCAACATGATGTCAAGAAGGATCAAATCGACCGGATGTTGTTCGAACAGAGCCATAGCCTGCTTCCCATCGCCGGCCTCCAACACGTCGTATCCTTCGTTCAGCATATAATCTTTGAGGATCTCCCGCAAAAGCAGCTTATCCTCGACAATCAAAATCGTTTTGGACATGGTTCTACCTCTCTATTACAAGTTGCGTATTCCCAAGCCTACACTAAACGTTTTTACTGAAAACATCAACTTCATAACAAGAAAGCAGCCGACATGTGGATATCGGCTGCTTATTAATTAATATAGTTAACGAAATAGATATAAATCAATAATTTATGAAGTGGATGAAGCCACTGAACGATCGGTCTGCTCCAAAGTAAGCTTCCCGCTATTACGATCAGCAAGTGAAATGCGAGCCTTAACCTCTCCGCCTGCCTGCTTGAACGATAGTAGCTGCGTTTGTCCTTTCGTCAGCAGAGCGTTCAACATGGCCGGCGAAATCTTCTTGCCTTCAAACTCTTTCCAAATCACAAAACCGCAGCCTTGTTTGTAGTGCGTGCAGCCGTAACCTTTACGGCCTTCGATCAACTGGCCTCCGCAGCCCTCGCGCGGACACGGAGCAAGTGGCTGCATACTGCCTGCCTGTGGTTTAGTAGTAGGCGTGCCCGTGTTGCGCTCGCCCTTCTCAACACCGGTGTCAGCACGGCCGGATTTGCTGTTACCGTTGCCGCTCCGACTTCCGCCGCCACGTCGGCCTCCTTTGTTCGCCTCCTCCGTTCCAAACATGGAGGCGTCCGCCTTTTGCTGGGTACGCACCTTCTCAATGATCGAAATCGTGAACCGGCGCACGTTATCCATAAACTTTTCCCGAGCTGCTTCACCCTTGGAAATCTGATACAATCGCCGCTCCCATTGGCCGGTCATCTCCGGCGAGGTCAACAGCTCGACGCCGGCGTGCCGAATCAGCTCCACCGCTGTCCGGCCTTTTTGCGTGACGGTGATCTTCTTGCCTTGCATCGTAATATATCCCACGTTCTTCAGCCGCTCAATCGTCGCCGCCCGCGTAGCCGGAGTGCCAAGGCCAGCATCCTTCATCGCATCGCGCAGCTCTTCGTTCTCGAGTTGCTTCCCGGCGCTCTCCATCGCTTTCAGTAGCGTACCTTCCGTAAAATGCTTCGGCGGCTGCGTAGCCTTCTCCTTCGCTTCGGCGCCTGTACATTGCACCGGACGGTCCTTGTCGATCTGGAACGGTTCGCTGACCAGATCCTCGGACTCCTCTTCCTCGTCTTTCTTCTTCCCGCGACTGCTCCCGGATTTCGTCCCGTCATCCCCCGGCAAGCACACCTTCCACCCCAGGGACAGCAGCTCCTTTACGTTCGTCTTAAACGTTTCGCTTTCCACTTCAGTCAACACCGTATGCTGCTTATATTCGGCTGCCGGATAGAAATGCGATAGGAACCTCCGAATGACAAGATCGTAGACGTTCTGTTCTTCCTTACTTAATGTGCCTGGTCGCCGTAGCGTCGGCAGGATCGCATGGTGATCCTCGACCCGCGTCGGGTTGCACACCGCTTTGTTGCCGACATGCACCAGATTGGGCCGGCCACCTTCAGCCAGTTCCTTGTAACTTGAAGACTTCAGCATGTGAAGCACCTTGTGCATCCCGTCGATATTTTGCTCGGTCACGTAGTTGGAACTCGTCCGCGGATAGGAGATCACCTTATGGCGTTCATAGAGCGCCTGCGCGATGTCCAGCGTCTTCTTGGCAGAGTAGCCGAACTTCGCATTCGCTTCCCGCTGCAGTAAGGTCAGATCGTAGAGCTTGTACGGATACTCCTTCGTCTCTTTAACTTCGTATTCGGTAATCCGCCCTTCCTTGCCGCGGACCTTCTCGGCGATCGCCGCCGCCCTCTCTCCGTCCGTCAGCCGATCGCCTTGCCAGCTGCCCGTGTACTTGCGCGCGTCTTGCTCGAATTCAGCTTTGATTTCGTAGTAAGTCAGCGAATCGAAGTTCTCAATTTCCTTCTGACGGTCGTAGATCAGCGCCAGCACCGGGGTTTGCACGCGACCAACCGATAACAACTCCCGGTGTTTGGTCGTAAACGCCCGCGTCGCGTTCATCCCGATCAGCCAATCCGCTTCACTGCGCGCCCGTGCGGCCATCGTCAGGTTCTCGAACTCAGACGCGTCATGCAGCTCAGCAAACCCTTTGGCAATGCTCTCGCTGGTCAAGTCGGAAATCCACAGCCGTTTGACGGGCTGAGTTAACTTTAGCTGCTGTTGGATTAGCGCAAAAATATACTGCCCTTCACGCGCGGCGTCGCAGGCATTCACAATCGCGTCGCATCGTTTGGCCAGCTCGCCGATCGTTTTTAACTGATCTTTCGTCCGCGGGTTCGGTACGATCTTGAATCGATCCGGCAGAATTGGCAGGTCGCCGAAATTCCAGCGTTTGAATTTTTCATCATAGGCATCCGGCTCGGCCAGGCCTAGCAAATGACCTATCGCCCAAGTAATGATGTAGCGCTCTCCCTCCAGATAGGACCGGTTGTTCTTCGCTTTCGGCTCAATCACCGCAGCGATAGTCCGTCCCATGTCCGGTTTTTCGGCAATTACGAGCGTTTTCATGCTTAAGCGCCCCTCTTCCTCTGTCTATCAATCTAAAAAAGAGCCGCGCTCCGCGCAGCTCTAGTAAGCTAGTACCTATTATAACATATTGACCTAGGATCGTCCTGCAAAAATCTGCAGTCCGAGCAGTGAGTTACGCCAGTACCGTCGAACCCATCAGGTATTTATCTACTTCCCGGGCTGCCTCCCGGCCTTCGTTGATGGCCCAGACAACCAAGCTTTGTCCCCGGCGCATGTCCCCGGCGGCAAACACTTTATCGATATTCGTTTTGAATTGACCGTATTTCGCCTTCACGTTCGTGCGGCGGTCTCTTTCCAGACCCAGTTGGTCGGCCAACATCGATTCCGGTCCGTCGAAACCGATGGCGATCAAGGCCATTTGCGCCGGAAAGATGCGTTCCGTACCCGGGATCGGTTGATAGATTTTGCGCCCGGTCTCGTCGACAATCCGCTGGATTTGCACAGTGTGCAGTTCCTTCAGGTTGCCGTTCTCGTCGCCGACAAATCGCGTTGTCATGATCGAGAATTCACGCGGATCGGAACCGAACAATGCTTTGGCTTCTTCTTGGGCATAATCGAGCGTGTACACGTTCGGGAATTGCGGCCAAGGGTTGTTAAACGAATCGCGTTCGAGCGGCGCTTTGGCGTGGGTGCCAAACTGCGTAATGCTACTGCAACCATGGCGCAGTGCTGTCGCCACACAGTCAGAGCCGGTGTCGCCGCCGCCGATCACGATGACATCCTTCCCTTCGGCGGACAAATATTGCCCGTCAGTTAGGCCGGTGTCCAGGTAGCTCTTGATCGTACCGTTCAAAAACGGCATCGCATAATGCACCCCGTTCAAATGGCTGCCCTCAATGTTAAATTCCCGAGGTTTCGTAGCCCCGCCGCACAGGACCACGGCGTCGAATTCATCGACGAGCTGCTGGGCTTGGATATCCTTGCCGATCTCCGTATTGGTGACAAATTTAACGCCTTCCGCCGCTAACAGGTCAACACGACGTTGTACAACCGATTTGTCCAGCTTCATTGTTGGAATGCCGTACATTAGGAGGCCGCCGATCCGATCTGAACGTTCGTAGACGGTCACCTCATGGCCCGCTTTATTTAGTTGGGCCGCACAGGCAAGACCCGCCGGTCCGGAGCCGACAACGGCCACTTTACGGCCTGTCCGCTTCTCCGGAAGTTCCGGTACAACCCAGCCTTCCTCGAACCCTTTATCGATAATCGCCTGCTCAATCGTCTTGATGGTCACCGGCTGCCCGATTAGGCCGACCGTACAAGAGCCTTCGCATGGCGCAGGACATACCCGGCCCGTAAATTCCGGAAAGTTGTTCGTTTTGTGCAAACGGTCCAGCGCCTCTTTCCACAAATTGCGGTAAACTAGGTTATTCCATTCCGGAATCAGATTGTGCACCGGGCAGCCCGCCGTTCCTCCAGCCATATCGATTCCCGTATGGCAATACGGTGTGCCGCAATCCATGCAGCGTGCGCCCTGAGTGCGCAGCTCCTCATCCGCCATATGCTTATGAAATTCCTCCCAGTCCTTAACCCGTTCGGACGGACTACGGTCTCCGGGAAGCTCACGTTTGAACTCCATAAATCCTGTTGGTGTAGACATCAAAAAGTTCCCCCATCCGTCATCAGTGTATCTTGATGTTAGCATTCGGGGGAACGGTTATTAATGGATTATTGATATGATAATTTGTACTGATCATCACATCATTTACGACGTTCGTAAGTCAGAAAACGATAATTATAGGGGTTCTTCTCGTCTCGCACCCCTTGTTCTTCATGGACTAATTCAAAGTCTTCCCATAGAAAGTGAGGGAAGAACACGTCCCCTTCAATATCTTCCTCGATCCGGGTTACCAAGAGCCGATCCGCCAGCGGCAGAAAGTGTTGGAACATGCCTGCACCCCCGATAATCATCAGTTCGCCACGTTCCGCGTAAGTTAACGCTTCTTCCACCGAATGCACGACATCTGCTCCCTCCGCCACATAAGAAGCATCCGCCGTAATTACGACGCTATGCCGATTCGGCAACGGCTTGCTGCCCATGGATTCCCAGGTTTTACGGCCCATGACGATGGTTTTCCCCGTTGTCTGTGCCTTAAAGAACTTCAGATCGGCCGGCAACCTCCAAGGAAGTTGATTATTCCGACCGATAGTTCCGTTTCTGGACATCGCCCAGATGAGCGTAATCATCCCCATGTAATACCGACTCCTAACTTGTTGAATTTAAACGGCAACCGTTGCTTTAATCGTTGGATGGAACTGATAATCAACAAACTCGAAATCCTCATACACGTAGTCAAAAATCGAATCTGGTTTGCGTTTGATCACCAGCTTCGGCAACGGATAAGGCTCACGCTCCAATTGGGTTTGCACCTGCTCGACATGATTGTTGTAAATATGCACATCCCCGCCGGACCAAATAAATTCGCCAACCTCAAGATCGCATTGCTGGGCGATCATATGTGTGAGCAATGCGTAACTTGCGATGTTGAATGGCAGACCAAGAAACGTATCCACCGAACGCATCGTCAACATGCAGGACAACTTCCCGTCCGCCACATAAAATTGAAAGACAAAGTGGCATGGCGGCAGTTTCATTTGATCTACCTCGGCCACATTCCATGCGCTGACCAGATGGCGGCGCGAATCGGGATTCTTCTTGATTGCTTCTACGACGGAAGTAATTTGATCGATCTTCCGACCGTCTGGCGCTTCCCAGGAACGCCATTGCGATCCATATACGGGTCCAAGGTCGCCGTTCTCATCCGCCCACTCGTCCCAGATGCGTACGCCATGCTCTTTGAGATAAGCTATATTCGTATCGCCGCGCAAAAACCATAGCAGCTCATGGATTACCGATTTCAAATGGATCCGCTTGGTCGTTACCAGGGGGAAGCCCTCGCTTAAATCGAAGCGAAGCTGACGGCCAAATACAGAGCGCGTCCCGACGCCGGTCCGGTCCTCTTTAGGTGTCCCGTTCTTTAGAACATCCTCCAGCAAATTCAAATAATTTCTCATCGTCTACACCCCGTCACCTTGGTCTATAATCCATCCTATTATATCAGACTTCCGGAGCTTCGTGACAAGAATGCTTGTTCGTATCGCTTCTTGACATCCTGAGTATGGAAGGTTATAGTAAGAGAACCATATCTTAATAGAACAATGCGAGTGAAGCACCTCGCAAGGTAGGCGTCAAAGCCTGTCTTGGAGGTGCTTTTTTTGCGTTGTCATTAGGGGTGGAAAATGAGTTTCGTTAGGAGATGATGGTTCGTGAATTGGAGACAACCGATGAAAATGTCCTTACTTGCGGTAATCATGCTTTCCATGATGTTGGGTGGAAATCGACAGTTGGTTGCAGCTAGCTCTTGGGATGCGGCTTTAGACGGGATCGATGCGGTGTATGACGGTTTGACGGCCGTACAAACACTGGTGAAGCAGGAGAGTCTTGAAATCTCGGCGCTGCGCAAGAAGAACAACGACGCTTTGTCTGCGTTAAATGCGAAGATCAGAGCGATCGATCAAACGACGGTTACCCGTCTGACCCAGGAAACCGAGGCGCTGCAGCGCAAGCACGCTCCTTTGTTAGAACAATACGCCTCATTGGGCAAACAGGTGACGGCAGCTAAGAAACGCAAGGATAAGAAATCCGCGGATATGCTGGAATTGAAACGCAATCAATTGAAGCCTGCGGCAACATCCGCTTCGGCGGAGATTAAAGCTAAGAAGGAGGCGCTCTCAGCCGCGAAGAAGTCCAAGACCGCCAAAGCGAAAGTCGTTAAAGATGCCCTGGTTCCGGTGCAGACGTTAAAAAAGCGGATCACCGCCGAAAACAAATCCGTCGCCGCCGCGCGAAAACACCTTTCGGCGGCGGATAAACGATACAAAGCCAGCGTGAAGCGAGGCGACGCTATCGTTGCAGCCCTTGAGCTAAAGACGGTTTATGATCAAACCAAAGCCATTCACGCATCTTTAACGAAAGTGTACGAGTGGGAGCGGCAAATCGCCCAAAACGTTACTCTGGCTGTCGCCAAACTCCCTTAAGCGATGTTAATCTGGTCATGGAGACGTGTAGCGTCCGTAACGGGTTTCGAGCTTAACTAAACGTTTCTCCGTACCGTGAAGAAGGAGCGTATTAATTCCTTCCGTCCCATGCCACTCCATACCGATGAGAATTCCCTGCTCAGAGGTTCTGGCCGCAAACAGAAAAGTAAAGTGATGGGGTGCGATCTCCCCTTGGTCATCTACGCGCCAGACACTGTAAGAGTCTTCTGTTGTTGCAGGAAAGTCCAGGACGGCCAAGTTATCGCCCTGTTTTAGAATGATACAAAACAGGTGATCCGGGCCGTCTGGACGAAATAAAGCCAAATCAAGTTCAGCTTCTCCGCCTAGAGTTGCTAACCGCCATAATTGGTGAATGTCTCGGCCTTTTTCTTTCTCAATTTGTTCCCCCAGGTCGGAATCCAATTCCACTTGGCCGTCGAACGTGATCGGAAGCAAAGAATCCAGCGGAATCTGCTCACTCTGAAAGAAATAATAGGTGGCATTGGGTTGCGCCACACCTTCGGTAACGGCAAAGATATGCCCCGGCAAATGCGAGAAATTGGGAGTCGTGTCCCTTCCGGTGTTGGCGTCGTCCCCCTCCTGCCAACCTTCATAGACGACGGAAATCAAGCTCCCTTTCTCGCCAATGGCCTGAGTCATCCCTGATAGCGTTTCCTTAGATATATCCTCTGATCCGCTAACCAACAAGCGCCGTCCATTTTCGTCGGCAAAACCAAATACCTGACTCAGACGGTCCACATCAACCTCACCTCCCGGTTCAGAAGGTATGGCAGGATCAGGTGTCTCCATTTCATTTACCTCTCCATTGTCAAGTGGACCGGGTTCGAGTTGAACCGGGGTCTCCCTTTCAATCAGAACTTCTTGATCTTCCCTTTGGATACAGCCGGATAGTGTCAGGATCATCAGCAGAAGTATGCCTGTTTTTCGCACAACGATAAACCTCCCCATCTTTTGCCTATTCATCTGATTATTGTTGAAATCGCACTGAATTGTAAAGATTGGCAGCAACCTATTTTGCATTTCATATTGCTATATCGTAATATTAGGATATAATGATTATCAGGAAACCGAGGTGAACTTTCATGGATAACAATTTCAAAGCCTATCAGGAAGCTGCGGAAATGTTGAAAGCTCTGGCACATCCGGTACGATTATGCATCGTCCGCGGCTTGCTGGACAAGAAGCAATGCAACGTGACGTACATGCAGGAATGTTTGGAACTGCCGCAATCGACCGTATCCCAGCACCTGCAGAAGCTGCGCAGTTTAGGGATCGTCGAATCCGAACGCAGCGGTTTGGAAGTCAATTATCAGTTGGCGAATGAAAAAGTCATTAAGTTGGTTCGCCATCTGTTCGAGGAGGAACAATAAACGATGAGCAAAAAAGTATTAATTGTCGGCGGTGTTGCCGGCGGTGCCTCTGCGGCCGCCAGACTTCGTCGCTTGGATGAAGAAGCCCATATCGTCATGTTCGAACGGGACCCTTATATTTCCTTTGCCAACTGCGGGCTCCCCTACTATATCGGTGATTCGATCAAGGATCGATCAAAGCTGCTGGTCCAGACACCGGAAGCGATGCATCGTCGCTTTAACATCGATGTCCGCACCGAGAGCGAAGTAATTGGAATCGATCCTACCAGCAAAACGGCACTAGTCCGCAGCAAAGAGCGCGGCGAATATCGAGAAAGTTATGATGCGGTGATTTTGTCGCCCGGTGCGAAACCCATCCGACCGAATCTCCCTGGCATTGAAAGCAGCCGGATCCATACGCTGCGGAATATTCCGGATACGGACCGTATCAAACGTCGGGTTGTCGAAGAACGCGCTTCTTCCGCCATCGTCATTGGCGGCGGATTTATTGGCGTGGAAATGGCCGAGAACTTGCGAGAAATCGGGCTTGAGGTCACGTTGATCGAAGGCGGTCCGCAAATTCTCGCGCCATTTGACGCCGAGATGTCAGGAGTCCTTGCCAAGGAACTGGAGGATCATGGCGTTAACCTTTTAATGTCGCAGACCGTCACCTCGTTTACAGAACAAGGTAACTACATTAAGGTGCATACTTCGGACGAGCGTGAATTATCGGCTGATATCGTAATTTTGGCGATTGGAGTTACACCGGATACAGCTTTTCTGAAAGAAACCGGCTTGGAACTGGGGCCAAGAGGCCATATTGTTGTAAACGACAAACTGGAAACTAGCATTCCGGATATTTATGCCGTTGGGGATGCGGTTGAAGTCGTTGATTTTGTTAATGGTTCCAAAACAGCAATTCCGCTGGCTGGTCCTGCCAACAAGCAGGGGCGTATCGCTGCGGACAATGTCTGTGGTCTTGGAACCACATATAAAGGCTCGCAAGGCACGTCCATTATCAAAGTCTTTGGTCTTACCGGAGCGGCCACGGGGAACAATGAGAGAACGCTCCAGCGGTTAGGGATCCCTTATCATGTCACGGTGGTTCATCCCAATTCTCATGCTTCTTACTATCCCGGCGCCACCCCCCTATCGATCAAGCTGTTATTTAAGCCTGACGGTACTGTGCTAGGCGCGCAGGCTGTCGGATATGACGGGGTAGATAAACGGATCGATGATATCGCGACCGTGATTCGTTTCCGGGGGACGGTAACGGATTTGACGGAACTGGAATTGGCCTACGCCCCTCCGTACTCTTCAGCAAAGGATCCGGTGAACATGGCCGCTTATACTGCGGAGAACGTATTAAGCGGACGCGTTCGGTTGTTCGTCCCGCAGGATTTGACAACCCGGGACGTGCAAACGACCCAGTTGGTCGATGTTCGTTCTGAGATGGAGCATGCCAACGGACATATCCCTGACTCCCTGCTAATCCCGGTTGACGAATTGCGTGATCGCCTGAATGAACTAGATCGGGACAAGGAGATTTGGGTTTACTGCCAAGTCGGGTTGCGCGGGTATACCGCTTCACGAATTCTGCAGCAAAAAGGCTATAAGGTTCGCAATTTGACCGGAGGTTACAAGCTCTATCAAATGGCTAATTACCAGCCGGGTCGGTCCGATTCCCCGGATTGCCCCGTTGATCGTGTGGCAAAAGCAGAAATCGCCGCAACTTCGTTAGCTCCGGCAACAAGCCAAGTGTCCGGTGATTCCAAACTGCATGCCGATGCGGAGCTTGATGCTTGCGGTTTGTGCTGCCCCGGTCCACTGATTCAGGTCAAACAATCCATGGATCGTTTGGAAGCCGGACAGGTTCTGCACGTGACCGCCTCTGACCCTGGATTCTATGAGGATGTGCAGGCATGGGCGACCATGTCCAAACACCGTATGCTCCAGGTTACCAAGAATGCGAACGGGATGATCGAAGCCTATATTTGCAAGGAAGACCCGGTCCGGCTTGGCGACACTTCGGTTCAACCGACAACAACGCCGGAAGGCTCAACGATGATTGTATTTAGCGGTGACTTGGATAAGGCGATTGCCTCATTTATCATCGCCAATGGCGCCGCGGCCAGCGGCAAGAAAGTGACGTTATTCTTCACCTTCTGGGGGCTGAATATTCTCCGTAAATCGGAGAAGGTCCCCGTCGCCAAAACCTTCATCGGTCGCATGTTCGGTGCGATGATGCCGCGCGGCAGCCATAAGTTGTCTCTCTCCCGCATGAACATGCTTGGGATGGGAGCCAAGATGATTCGTGGCGTGATGAAAAATAACAACGTTTCCTCCCTAGAAGAACTCATGGCCAGTGCCATCAACCAAGGCGTCGAAATCGTCGCCTGCCAAATGTCGATGGATCTGATGGGCATCCGCCAGGAAGAGTTGATCGACGGGGTCAAAATCGGCGGAGTCGGTTACTACTTGGGTAAGGCCGACCAATCGGGAATTAATCTATTCATCTAATTTGTAAAAGGGGTTCTTGGTCGATTTGACCAGGAACCCCTTTTTTTAGCCCAAGCTCATTTTGCTGTATAATCGGTACGAACACCTATCTTTCGAGCGAAAAGGAGATCGACATATGAGTCAACAGGTTAGCCGAAATAACATTGATCGATTCAACGGGTTCAGCGAACTCTACGATCAAAACCGCCCCAAGGCGCCGGACGAAGTCATCCGTATTTTATCGATGGTTTTGGGCCGTTCTCCGGAAATAGTTGCGGATGTTGGCTGCGGTACGGGCCTCTCCTCTTTTGCCTGGCTAAATCATGCGAAGCAAATCATTGGGATCGAGCCTAACGACGATATGCGCGCCGTAGCAATGAATCGCTGGCGGGAAAGCAACTGCCCAGCGCAGCTTCAATTCGTCAAGGGTTTGTCCACCGAATTGCCGTTGGAGCCCTCCTCCGTAGATCTCGTCACCTGCTCTCAATCCTTCCATTGGATGGACCCTCAACCAACGCTCCAGGAGTTCGCCAGAGTGCTGCGCCCTGGAGGCATATTTGCTGCTTACGATTGCGATTGGCCGCCGGCCGCCAGCCCTGAGCTCGAGCAGGCATACATACAACTCGTCGATTTCGCCGAAAAACGCGCAAGCGAACTGATCGACAACGACAAAGAAGCGTACAAGTGGCCTAAAGACCAGCATCTGCAGCAAATCCGCAAGAGCGGCCTCTTCCACTATTCACGAGAGATCGTATTTCACCATTGGGAGAGTTGTGACGCCGATCGATATGCGAATCTGGCCCTCAGTCAAGGGGGTTTGCAAACCGCTTTAAAATTAGGGGCGAACGAAATACTTTCTGCTGCTGAGCAATTCCGCGAACAAGTGAATCAAGCTTTCGGGGCTGAAGCTCGCAACATCCTATTCTGTTATCGCATGCGGCTCGGGGTAAAATAACAGCTTTTCGCTTAATCCAACCGAAATAACTTGACCAACCCCGCACAAAAAAAGGGCAAGACCGTGAACACGGCCTTGCCCAATAGACTTAGGAGTTGATCCACTCTTAGGAGGAGTGGGAGATAAAATCGCTAAAATTAGCGAGAAATTACGTGAATAGGATGACCTTCAACCAACTCGGCCGTTTCCATTACGATTTCGCCCAAGGTCGGGTGAGCGTGAATGGTCAACGAGATGTCTTCGAGTGTTGCCCCCATTTCAACCGCAAGGCCCAGCTCAGCGATCAAGTTGGAAGCTTCGATCCCGACGATTTGCGCGCCGAGCACCACGTTGTTATCTGCGTTCGCCACGATCTTGATGAAGCCTTCAGGCTGATTCAAGGAAGTTGCGCGACCATTGCCTGCGAATGGGAACTTGCCGGCTTTGACCTTAAAGCCTTTGTCTTTCGCTTCCGACTCCGTCAGACCTACGCTAGAGCATTCTGGATCCGTAAAGACAACCGCTGGGATTGCTTTGTAATCCACCACGGAAGGAAGTCCTGCGATCGCTTCGGCCGCCACTTTTCCTTCGTAGGAAGCTTTGTGTGCAAGCGCAGGGCCAGCCACGATATCGCCGATCGCAAAGATGTTCGGGTTGCTGGTGCGTCCTTGATGGTCAACTTTGACCAAACCACGGTCAGTCAACTCCACGCCAGCCAGATCCAGACCCAGATCGCCATCAGTGTTTGGACGACGGCCAACGGTCACCAGCAGGTAGTCGGCAGTGACTTCTTTACTTTCGCCGTTCACGGAATATTTCACCGTTACGTTCTTATCGGTTTGTTCCGCGCTTTCGGCTTTAGCGTTCGTTACGATTTCGATGCCGGTCTTCGCCATGTTCTTGGCAACCAGACGGGTCATGTCTTTGTCGAAGCCTGGCAATACGGTATCCATACCTTCGATGATCGTTACTTTGGTGCCAAACTTGGAGAACATTTGGCCAAGCTCAGCGCCGATATAACCGCCGCCGATGACGACAAGGCTGCTCGGAATTTCTTGCAGCTCAAGCGCTTCTGTCGAGGACAAGATGCGTCCGCCAAACGGGAAAGGTTTCAGCTCGATCGGGCGGGAACCGGTAGCCAGAATGCAATGCTTGAAGCGGTAACGCGGCGATTCGTGCTCGTTGAACGCACGAGCTTCGTTTTCGTTGATGAACATCACTTCACCGCTGAAAACTTCGACCTTGTTACCTTTAAGCAAGCCGCCAACGCCTTGGGTCATCTTCTTGACAACGCCGTTCTTGAATTCTTGCGTTTTCTTGAAGTCCACTTTCACGTTCTCTGCCGTAATCCCGAAGGCATCGGCATGTTGAGCGGACTCGTATTGGTGAGCGGCCGAGATCAGCGCTTTGGACGGGATACAACCGCGGTTCAAGCAGACGCCGCCAAGCTCCGATTTGTCAACGATGATCACCTTTTGCCCGAGCTGGGCGGCACGAATGGCCGCCACATATCCGCCGGGACCTGCACCGACAACTAATGTATCAATATCTAGAGAAGCATCTCCTACTACCATTGATTACACCTCCATAACGAGCAGCTCAGGATTCGCGAGCAGCTGTTTGATATAGTTCATAAAGTTTTGCGCCGTCGCGCCGTCGATCAGACGGTGGTCAAAGCTGAGGGACAAAGCCATCACCGGAGCGACAACAATTTCGCCGTTTTTGACAACCGGTTTCTCACTGATCCGGCCGGTTCCAAGGATCGCAACTTCAGGATAGTTGATGATTGGCGTAAAGAACATACCGCCGGCAGAACCGATGTTTGTGATCGAAATCGTGCTGCCTTTCATCTCGTTCGCTGCCAGTTTGCCTTCACGGCCACGGGCTGCCAGGTCCTTAATGGCTTCGGCGATCATCCAGATGCTCTTCCGATCCGCATCTTTGATCACGGGAACGATCAGACCATTATCGGTGTCCGTTGCAATCCCGATGTTATAGAATTTCTTATACACGATCTCGTTGTTCACTTCATCAATCGAAGCATTCAGAGCCGGGAATTGACGGGATGCGGCAACCAAAGCTTTCACGATGAATGGAAGATAAGTAACCTTAATGCCTTTCTTCTCGGCGATCGGTTTCATCCGCGTACGGAAAGCGACCAATTCGGTGACGTCCACTTCGTCCATGATGGTAACATGAGGCGCGGTGTAAGCCGATTTAACCATCGCATTGGAAATCGCTTTGCGAATGCCTTTAAACGGTACGCGTTCTTCTTCGCCGTCCGTAGAAATCGCTGTTGGTGCAGCAGCGGCTGGAGCTTTGGCTGCTGCGGCTGGAGCCGCGGCTTGTGCAGGTGCTGCAGCTTGGGTTGGAGCACCGGCGGCAGCTCCGCCTTTCTTGAAGTTGTCGACGTCTTCTCTCGTGATTTTCCCGGCTTTCCCTGTACCTGGAACTTGGGACAAATTCACGCCTTGTTCACGAGCATATTTACGTACGCTAGGGGTAGCGAGAATCTCACGGTTTGGAGCGACCGGAGCTGCGGCTGCAGCCGGCGCACCAGCAGCGGCCTTAGGTGCGTCATGCGCTTGCTCTGGAGCTGCGGCTTGTTCTGGCACATCGCCTTCTGCATCAATAACAGCTACAACGTCTCCAACGCGGAAGATCGCGCCGTCTTTTCCGAATACTTCAAGAACCGTACCGTTCACCGGACAAGGTACTTCAACGACGGCTTTATCATTTTGCACTTCCATGATGATATCTTCGTCCGTAACCTTATCGCCTGGTTTGATGTGCATTTTGATAATTTCGCCTTCATGCAAACCTTCGCCCAGTTCAGGGAACCGGTATTCGAATTTGGATGAGGAAGCTGCCGCTTGAGGAGCAGGAGCTGCTGCCGTAGCAACCGGAGCGCTTGCCTCTGCAGCTGGAGCCGGAGCTCCTTCTTGTTCGGGAAGATCGCCTTCGGCTTCGATCACGGCTACGACATCGCCTACGCGGAATACGGCGCCGTCTTTACCGAACACTTCTTGTACTACACCATTAACAGGACACGGCACTTCAACGACGGCTTTGTCGTTTTGTACCTCCATGATGATATCTTCATCTGTTACTTTGTCCCCTGGCTTGACATGCATTTTGATGATTTCACCTTCATGCAAGCCTTCGCCCAGTTCAGGGAACCGATATTCAAACTTAGCCACAGGAAAGACCTCCTATTTTGTTCTTCGATTTAGAATTCAAGCACTTTGTTAACGCCCTCGATCACGCGAGCCGGGGACGGTAGCCATTGGTCTTCGATTTGCGCGAACGGATATATGGTATCCGGCGGAGCGATGCGAAGGACAGGAGCTTCAAGGTGCAGAATCGCTTTCTCGTTGATTTGCGCGATGACTTCCGCTGCGATGCCGGCCGATTTTTGCGCTTCTTGAACAATGATGGCGCGATTTGTCTTCTTCACCGAGGCAACAATCGTATCGATGTCCAGCGGCACGAGCGTACGCAGGTCAATGACTTCGGCTTTGATGCCTTTGGTTTTCTCCAATTCTTCCGCTGCTTTAACAGCTGTATGAACCATGAGGCCATAAGCGAGAATCGTTACATCCGAACCTTCGCGAACGATGTTGGCTTTACCCAGTTCAATCGTGTATTCTCCTTCAGGAACCTCATCACGGAAGGCATGGTACAGGTTCAAGTGTTCCATAAAGAAGACTGGATCGTTATCGCGAATAGCGGAGATCAACAGTCCCTTCGCGTCGTAAGGGTTCGAAGGAATCACGAGCTTGATCCCTGGGGTTTGGGCGATCAGGCCCTCCAAGGCATCCGTATGCAGCTCGGCTGCTTTAACGCCGCCGCCAAACGGGGTGCGGAATACGACGGGAGCGTGGTAACGTCCGCCGGAACGGTAACGCATCCGGGCTGCTTGTACGAGAATTTGGTCCAAAGCTTCAAAAATAAAACCGACAAACTGGATTTCTGCGATCGGACGGAAACCTTGAATCCCCAGACCTACCGCCATACCACCGATGGCCGATTCCGCCAGCGGCGTATCCATGACGCGTTCTTCCCCGAATTCTTTCTGCAGGCCTTCCGTTACGCGGAACACCCCACCGACATTACCTACGTCTTCGCCGAAAATCAGAACGTTTGGATCGCGTTGCAATTCGACGCGCATGGCGTCGCGAATCGCTTCTTTCATATTCATTTGTGCCATTGCTTGTATCCTCCTCTATAGAACGATCAGACTAGTTTACACGTACGTATTATTGAAAATCGGCCTTTTGCTCTTCCAAGTGCTTCGGAGTTTTTTCGAACATGCTGTCGATCAGGCCTGGAATTGTCATTTTTTCTGTTTGTTCCGCTTTCTTGATTTGCTCGTTGACTTTTGCTTTCGCTTCTTCTTTCACCCGAGCGGTATCTTCTTCGGTCCAAAGACCTTTCTTCTCCAAATATTTAGCCAAGCGAGCGATTGGATCTTTCTCGCCCCATTGTCCTTCTTCTTCCTTCGTCCGGTACTTCGAAGTATCGTCAGACAGGGAGTGCGGACGGAACCGGTAAGTAACCGCTTCGATCAATGTAGCGCCTTCGCCGTTACGAGCGCGTTCAGCAGCTTCCTGCACCGCACTGATGACTGCAAACACGTCCATCCCGTCGATTTTCACGCCGCGGATCCCTGCAGCGACTGCTTTATGAGCGATCGACAAGGCTGCGGTTTGTTTTGCGAACGGTGTGGTGATGGCATAACCGTTATTTTGCACGAAGAAAATAACCGGCAGTTTGAATACTCCAGCGTAGTTCAGCGCTTCGTAGAAATCGCCTTCCGAAGAACCGCCGTCACCGGTATAAGTAATGGCCACTTGTTTTTGCTTCTTGAGCTTGAAGCCCATCGCGATCCCCATCGCGTGCAACACTTGAGCGCCGATAATGATTTGAGGCATAAGTACGTTGACGCCTTCCGGAATTTGTCCGCCGTGTTGATGACCGCGGGAGTACAGGAAAGCTTGATACAGCGGGAGACCATGCCATACGAGCTGCGGCATATCGCGGTAACCCGGGCAAACAAAGTCGTTCTTGTCCAGGGCGAACTCACTGCCTACCATGGTCGCTTCTTGTCCGGACACCGGTGCATAAAATCCGAGGCGGCCTTGGCGACCCAAGTTGATCGCACGTTCGTCCCAGGTACGCGTAAATACCATGCGATACATCAGTTCTTTCAATTGATCGTCGGACAATGCCGGCACTTTATCTTTGTTAACGATTTCACCGTCTGGCGAGAGCACGGTCAAAGCTTGAACTTCTTCCGTGTATACTTCATAAGGAATCTTGCTCATTTTTTTCACCTCGACTGAAAATTTGATTAACTTGTTCCTCTGTTATAGAATTATTATACTCCTGTTTCATTCTAGAAGTCAAAGGAATTAAGGATTATTGTGTTATATATTTATCTTTGTGTATGTAACAGTTTTTCAAAAATAGTATAACACCAACCCATATTGTGGTAAGCTATCGTTATCTCTATTTCATGGTAAATGTTACTTGATTCAACAGGCAAAAGCAAAATCCATCCAACCGGGAGTGTGTGTAGAACCATGACGGATTCGAATTATTTGAAACGAACCATCATTAAAGAGGAAATCCAAAGCCAGTTCTTAGGGGAAAAGCGTTACCTGCGCGTTTACCTTCCACCTGGGTACAACGAAATCCTCAGTTATCCCGTCATTTACTGTCAGGACGGCGAGGAATTCTTCAACTTCGGTCGTATCGCGACGCACGCCAATCGCCTGATTCTGGATGAAGGCCTCGAGCCTTTCATTATTGTAGGCGTGGAGGTGAACGTCGCCGTGCGCACGGAGGAATATGCCCCGTTTGGAAACCGATTTGAAGCCTATACGCGCTGTTTCACGGAAGAAATTATTCCCTTTATCGAACGCAATTATCCGGTTCGCCGCGAACCTTCGGAAAGGGTGCTGGCCGGAGATTCATTAGGGGCAACCGTCTCTCTCCATCTCGCTATGAAAAACCCGGAACTGTTTTCCAAAATCATTAGCTTGTCCGGCGCTTACTATGAACCTTCCCTGGAAATCCTTGCTCAAGAGACCGATCTTTCCTATTTGTCGCTCTTCATGATTGTGGGACTGCAGGAGGATCATTATACTACCGATACGGGTACCTATAATTTTGTTGAACTGAACCGCAGAGCCAAAGCCCTCTTGGAGGAACGCGGTGCCCAAGTTGCCTACTTCGAGAAGGACGGCAAACATCTATGGGGATTTTGGCAACAAGAGCTCCCGGACGCGATGGTACATTTCTTAAAATAGCGCTTACAAGCTGTTGTAAAATCAGAGGCTGCCCAACGTAGAACCTACATCTACTAAGGACAGCCTCTCTTGGTGTTTGTTCAATTCGGCCTGACTGTAACTTAAGGTGTCTGATCTTGTACAATGGCCCGCTCGGGAGTTGACTCCGCATCTGCTTCCGCTCTGATATAAATGTCTCCTGTTGCCAAAGATCGTCTAGGCAACTTCCATTTATAATGAACAGACAGCATCCGGAAAAAGACCACGGCAACAAACAGCAGAATCAATTCCACCGTCGACCCAAACCATCCCATGCCAATCGCCAGCCCCGCCAGCATGGCCCACACGGCATAGATTTCGTCTCGCAACACCAGCGGCTTACGCCCGGCCAGCAGATCGCGGATAATCCCTCCCCCGATGCCTGTTAGTACCGCCGCAACCAACACCGCGCTCATCGGATGTTTCATCTCCGTCGCGTATAACGCCCCTTGGATGGCAAAAGCCGACAAACCGATCGCATCAAACAAAACCTCCGTCCGCTTCCAGTGGCGAACCCACGGCATCGGAAGCACGAAAGCGACAAACACCGACAACACGGCCAGCAATATCAAATCCCCTTGCGCCCATAATGTCGTAACCGGGACGCCAATCAATACGTTGCGGATAATCCCGCCGCCAAAAGCGGTGACCAAACCCAATACCAGCACGCCAAGAATGTCATATTCCTCTTCCATGGCCACGAACGCGCCGGACATCGCGAAAGCAACTGTCCCGATGATGCTAAAAATATCAAAGATATGCATCTCTTCCGTCCTTCTCTGCCTTTCTCTGTCAGCTTCTTTTATTAATCCCCATTGTAGGCCCACACGGTGAAATTGTGCAACCCTAAAATCTGAATTATACTATTGAAGCAATAGATATTTTTGCGTGAGAGGAAGGAATAGAAATGACCGTGAACCGGGTTCTTATTTTTGCCGGTGGGCGTTTAGATCCGGGAATGCTTCGGGAGGTTCGTCCGGACGATTTTCTGATCGGAGCTGACCGTGGAGCCTTATTTTTGGTTGAGCATGGAATGAAGCCGGATTTGGCGGTAGGCGATTTCGATTCCGTCAGTGAGGAAGAATTGGAACGTATTCGTACATATAGTATTGAACTTCTAGCTTGCGATCCGGTTGACAAAGATTTAACGGATACGGAACTGGCCTTTGACCATGCCGTACGGAGAAACCCTGCAGAAATCGTGTTAACCGGTGTGATTGGAACCCGCTTGGATCATACGCTTGCCAATCTGCATATGTTGCTTCGTGCAGCAGAACAAGGAATTACCTGTGCCATCTGGGATGAGTATAATTACATCACATTGTGCGGGTCCTTCTCTCAAGTCGAGGATCGCGGATACTCCTATGTCTCCCTGCTCCCGCTTACCCCTGTCGTAACCGGTATTACGCTCGATGGATTCATGTATCCCCTACATAACGCCACTCTCCGAATTGGACAATCCCTGGCTGTAAGCAATCAATTAGTCGCTTCCACCGGAACGGTACATGTCGGCGAGGGGTGGCTGCTGATCATTCAAAGTCGAGACTAACATTTTAATATATTTCATTTTTGTAACCATCTCTGCACCTTTTATGAAATATGAAAAGAAAGAAAAACCCTTGAATTTTCAAGGGTTTTTTACATTCCAATTTTAAAGGGAAATCTCTACATCTTAAAAAAATGTAAACTTTAATGTTATTTTAATAATCGCTGTCAAACCGTTGGGACGCATGGATTTTAGGAGATTATACCATATTTTAGGAGATTACAAATCTGTTATACTTCATTTACGAACCGGTCAAAAAACAATATCTTTGGAGGTACTACTACATGAATAAACGCACCCTTTTCCAAAAAGTATTGACGGTCGGACTTGCGTCCGCCATCGGTTTCAGTACGCTGCTTGCTAGCGGGGCTGAACCTGTACAAGCCCAGTCTGCAACAAGCACCGCCGTTTCTAAAGGATCGCAAGTTGTAAACTACGGTAAGAATTTTTTGGGCACGCCATATAAATTCGGTGCATCCACTTCCACGACCCGAGTATTCGACTGCTCTTCGTTTACGAAATATGTATTCAAAAAGTACGGCGTTACTTTGCCTCGTACGTCCTCAGCGCAAGCGAAAGCGGGTTATGCCGTTTCAAAGTCGAATCTGAAAGCTGGCGATTTGGTGTTCTTCTCCAGCGGCAGCCGGGCTAACGGGAGAAACGTAACGCATGTGGCGATCTACATGGGTAGCGGAAAGATTCTGCACACTTATGGTAAACCAGGTGTAACGATCTCCAATCTGAATTCGGGCAACTGGAAAAGAACTTATCTGAAGGCCCGTCGCGTCCTGTAGTCGGACAAGCCCCCCATACTACTTAATCAAGAAGTCGTTGCATAGATCAATCGATCGCAGCGGCTTTTTGACCTGAAGATAACCTGGCATGCCAATGTCCGGGTTATTTCCTGTTTAACCAAGCATATATCCGGTGCCACGAACGGTATGCAACAGTTTTTTTGTATGACCGCTATCTATTTTTTTGCGCAAATGACGGATATAGACGTCTACCACATTCGTTCCTGTTGCAAAATCATAACCCCACACTTGCTGTAAGAGCATCTCTCGCCCACACACTTTCCCCGCCCGTTTCAACAGAAAAAGCAGCAAATCGAATTCCTTTGGCGTCAACTTGATAGGTTCTCCGTCTCTCCACGCCTTGCGGCTGCGCAGTTCCATTCGCAAATCCTCAAACGACAACTCGGTTAAGGAGCCATCCCCCAATCGTTTGAACAATGAAATCAAATGGCCAATTCGGGCATACAGTTCAGCCATGGGGATTGTAACCTGAACCACGTCGTTAGCTCCCCGGGCAAAACCGGCGACAACCGCCTCCGAGCTCCACTCCTTAAGCAAAAGTAGGATCGGAAACGGAGCAAATCGGCCAATTTCCTCCTGAAGGACAGACGAGGCATCATTCGGCAAATCCGTACCCAGTAGCAGCAAATCCGGAAGGTCCTCTTCCAGCCATCGAAGAACGCCTATTTCGTTCTGCCTCCACCCGATTCGATAACCGGCTTCCTCCAGCCCGGATTTGATACGCTCTCCCTCGGCAGGATCCTCCAACACAAGTATGATGTACCTTTTCATCGCGCGACCACCTTACGCTGCATCTGCTATTTCTTCATTAATAAGATGGTCATTCCTGCGGCAAACCATTCGGTCGTCGCTATACAATCTCGGTTAGGCTTAACCTAAATAACGGTCATAGATCGTTCTGGCCTCGACCGGATCTTGCGTGCCATGAATGAGTGCCCGCCCATCCGTAAACAAGACCAACCGACGTTCGCCAATCGTAAAGGAAAGCAAAAACGGGTTGACTTCTACCGTACCCTCCTGCAATCGGCTCAACTTATCCGCCATCTCTTGCAGTTGAATGTTTCGTTTAGCGGCCGGTCGAATCTGAACCGTATCCCTACCGCAGAGTACTTCTGTTTTCCGATGGCTGGAAGCGGACAGATACGGGAAGGTAGCTCCGCTTCCACAGGAAAGGCAGTCATCCCGCTTGGCGGAACCAACCCTGATTGTAGCTTGCTCGTTCCGCCATAGATCAAAGGTCAGCAATGTACCGCGAAGTGTCTCGGGGTGCCCGGTTAATAGCTTCAGAGCTTCTGTTGTTTGATGGGCCACAACCATCTGTACGGCAGGCGGTATGACACCGACCGTGTCGCAGGTATCCCCGCCGAGCGGTACGGTACCCAGGAGGCAATTCAGGCAAGGGGTCTCGCCTGGCAAGATCGTGTAAGTAATGCCGTAACTTCCGACGCAACCGCCATAAACCCACGGAATGCGATATTTTTGCGATATATCATTGATCATCAATCTTGTATCGAAATTATCCGTCGCATCCATAATCAAATCGACGCCAGAGATTAAATCTTCCAACTCTTCCGGGTCGACATCCATCACATGGGCATCGATGCGCACCTGACTGTTGATCGCGGCTAACCGCTGTCGGGCAGCAATCGCTTTAGGTACCCGCTCGGCTGCGTCCGCTTCAGAAAATAACTGTTGTCGCTGCAAATTACTCCATTCCACATAATCCCGATCGGCGATCACGAGATGGCCCACTCCCGCGCGCACTAGCGTTTCAGCGATGCCGGTGCCAAGCGCTCCCGCACCGACGACCAGTACCTTCGCCTGCTCAAGCTTGTCTTGTCCGGTACTGCCTATAGGAGTAAACAACCTTTGCCGCGAATAACGATCCGGTTGTTTCCTTTGATGTTCCTGATCCATAACCTTCCTTAATCTCCTCTCCGCTGCTCATATCCTTGAATCTTATTGTATCCGGCGTATAAAGCATTTGGTGATCGCTGAGGCCTGTTTGCCTTTAGGGATTACCCAGCCGTAATACACCGGCCCAAAATCCGGCAGATCCAGCTCGACCGGCACGATATCCGCCTGCCCTCCGCTTTCGAAAGAATAATCCACTCCAACCGTAAGCGCAAGCCCTTCCCTCACCGCGCCTTGAATTGCCTGAACATTGTTGGTAGCGAACAAAATATCCGGCTCTCCGTATTCTGCGAGTCTAGTAGTTAAGTAATGACGAATATGCTCATCGTCATACAGGACAAGGGAATATCCGACAAGCTGCTCCGGTTTCATCGACCGCTCTAGAGCAAGCAATGAAGTTTTAGGTACACCAACGACCATTTTACCGGTAAAAAGCTTTTCAAAATGTAATGTTTTATGTTGAGCCAGAAGATCCGATGTCAGCGCGATAAAGCCAAGATCGATTCCTCCGCTTTGCAGTTCATCCAAAATTTCTTTGGGTCCCTGCTCGAAAATACGGACCTTGACCTCAGGGTAATCCTTCCTAAAGCCTGCAATCGCCTCCATCAATAAATGCATCGGACCGGGGATCGTTGCGATGATCAACTCGCCGCTTAGCTTGTCACTGTAGGAGTTGGCTTCGGACCGAAGGGCTTCGAGTTTGGTCAATATCTCTGCAGCTCGTCCAATAATCGACTGTCCTTCCGGCGTTGGAACAGCACCAACCCCTCGCGACCGGTTAAATAACACCACTCCAAGTTCCGATTCCAGTAAAGAGATGGACTGGCTAACAGCGGATAAAGTAACATGAGCGTTTTGGGCCGTTTTGGTCAGCGATTTTGTTTTTGCCACATCTACAATATACTCCAACTGCTCCAGGTTCATGGAATTCCCTCCCTGCGGTCGAACCACTTCTTAAGTAATTCTTATTTGATACTAATTATATATAAATTTTGTTTAACAATGACTTTTGTTACAATCATAGTACAGAACTTCATAAATATCAAAGAGAGGCAGGAGAAGTACTCATGCAACAAAACAGAGTAGCCATCGTGACCGGGGGAGCTAGTGGAATCGGTAAAGAAACCGCTTTCAAATTTGCCTCCAAAGGGGATCGGGTCGTTGTAGCTGATTTTAATGAGGCTGGCGGACAAGCAGTCGCAGAACAAATTATGGCAAACGGAGGTAAAGCCATCTTCGTCAAAACCGATGTTTCTAAGTATGAAGATGTTGAAGCCTTGGTAGAAAAAGCGGTGGATACTTACGGAAGAATCGATGTCATGTTCAATAATGCCGGGATTGGCCGGGTCACCCCGGTGCTGGACCAAAATCTAAACGATTATCATAACGTCATTCAGGTGAACCAGCATGGCGTTGCGTACGGCATCATCGCCGCTGGCAAAAAAATGCGTGAGCTAGGGATCAAAGGGGTCATCATTAACACCGCTTCGGTGTTTGGCTTCCTTGCTTCCCCCGGTACCTTCGCCTACCATGCCTCTAAGGGTGCCGTAATTATGATGACCAAATCCGCCGCTCTGGAAATGGCAGACTGGGGTATCCGGGTTATTGCTGTGGCGCCTGGGGCCGTCGATACTCCGATCATCCAAGGTTATAAAGACAAGGGCATGGTCGATTCGATGAAGTCCAAAGTGATGGGCAACAAATTGACATTACCGGAACAGGTGGCAGATACCGTTTACTTGTTGACGCTGGACGAGGCTAGTGCCATTAACGGTAGCGTCGTCATGGCAGACGAAGGGTATGCTTCCTTCAAATAATCGCTGTCGTTGGCAAAGGGGCCGGCCCAAAGCTGGCCCCTTCGTCAACGTGTATCTCCTCTTTACGGTCCGCTTGTCCGACAATCCAACGGATAATAACCGTTTCCGGCTGCCTCACGTTCACCGGAGAATATCTCTTCCTCACGGTATCCTAACTCTCGAGCCTTTGAGCAGGACTCTCGATAGAAGTATTTCATCCCTGTCGAGGGATCAACCGCTCCCAGGATCGTCGGCGTTCGATCCAGCCTCCCCCCACCTATTGCATAGTTGTTGTAATGAAGATTCCCAACTGGAATGCCTTGCAGAAATACCAGAATTCCAACATCATTCAGCGTGTTGTTCCAGTCCTCTTGTGGGATGACCGGCAACGTGAAAGTATAGTGTACGCCACGTTTCTCGGCGAGCAGATTGTGAAGGCGGATCGTCCGGGCTAAGTCCTCTTCAATGAGGCGGACGATCGTAGCGCGCCGAACGGCCTCAAATTCCTCATCGCTCTGTAACAGCGGAATGGAAACTTCCGATTTGATCTCGGATTGCAGCCCGCTAACCCAGCGGTCTGCCGCAGCATCATACGCTGTTACTTTCCTATCCAAAGTCAAGGCGATGCTATTCCCGTCAACATCGGAGTATGTATAGTTTTTTTTGTCACTCCAGTGGTATGCGTATGTATCCGTGTTCCTTTCAGCATCTGCCGAATACAGAAAGTAACCATCATAATCCATGACGACAACCGCTGGAATATAGCCGAGGAGCGTGTGTTGTCCCACCGGATCGTCAGCGACCCCAAAGTTTAGGTACAAACTTCGAAGCAGTGCGGCGAGCGCTTGCTCCTTATCCGCACGCATCCATTTCTCTGATCCGTACCCGCTCTCGAATTGCTGGAGCTCGTTTCGATTCAGCGCAACCGCCGCATCTTGGACTGCCGTGCGCATTGCAGCAGTATATCGGGTTTCAAGCCGGTTCACTTCCCTCAGATTCTCCACCCGCTGGCCGTTCAGCCAAAAGATCGGAGCGACGATCAACACAAAAATGACAGCCCAGTCAGTAATCTTCATTTAGAACTATACCTCCATAGGTTAGCAGAGACGGCTTTTCTTTACCTGCACCGTTATATAAAAACTCCGATAAAATATCTAACGGGCTGCGAGAAAGATCAACAACCGTGACAGCAAAGAAATCGCCTTCCTGGAGCACATAGTTGTCACCTTTGTTCCCCGTTCCGGTTGGAAACATCGCCTGCAAAATATCCGAAGTATAAAACGCATCGTAGACGACGCTAAAGTCGTTCAGGAAGGACGTGGGGTCGGCCGGATCACCGTATTCCGGATGATAGGTTTTATGCCGGTGTTCCAATTCAACCTCATACCCTCCCCCAGTGATTTCGATTTCGCGGATAAAATCCTCATACATCTTTGGCGTCACGATCCCTTTGTTCCGAACCGCATCGGTAAACTGCACTAATGTCCGATAGGCAGCCAAATACCGGATATCCTCCTGCCGTTGCGCCGCTTGCAATGCTGGAAACAGAAACAGGAGCAGCACGGCAAGCAGAGCGGCTGTTATTTTGGACAAGGCATTGACCATCTCCAGCCACCTACTTTCTACGAAAAATGACGCGGATTTCTTTCCCGGAAGAATCTTTCATACGTTCCGCGCTATATTCCTCCCGTAGCTCTAGTACGGTTACGGCGCGCGATCGGCTTTGCTCCAGTTCATCTTCCAGCAGGCCAATCAGGGGGACATTCAGGATTTCGCCGTCCACTTCGATAATTACGCCGTGATCGATCCAATCCGGAAAACGATGTAATATTTGATTCCCTGTCACCCTTTCACTCGTCAATTCCAGCAGATCGTCATCGCCTAGGTTCGCCGCCGTTTCCCATACGGAATCCTTCCCCTCATGAGCATAAACACTTCGCCCAACGCCGTGCAGCTGCATGGCAATCGCATCGTAGGCAGCGTTCTGGTTCTTCTCGATTTCAAGGGTATAAAGGGTTGCAGCCAGAAAAGAACTGACAGAAAAGAGCAGCCAAACTAGACTTTTCACCTGATTAAACATCTTGATCTGTGCCCCCAACCCGCGATTCTTATGGAATCAGCGTCGTTTGCGTAAAGATTAATCCGCGGACTACGTTGGAGCTGTCCTTGACGACCAACGCTTTAAATTTGCCGCTAGGATTGACATATTCATTAAGACGTTCGTCCCAAGCGTTGCTAATCGCGGCATAGCTTTGTCCGTTTACAGATCCATACCGTTCCGAGGAAACAGGCTCATTGATGAGGAGAACATCTCCATACCATTCCCCACCGCTGTTCTTCCCGGTTTTCACCAATATCCCGAACTGATCTCGATCCTTAAATTTTCGCAGCGCGTTCGTCACTTGCGACCCGCTGACCGTCGTGTCATCATAGACGGTAAATGAAGCTTGGGACAATTCCGTCTGGATGTCGGAAAAGCTGTTCTGCGCCGTTTTTGTGGCTTCCTGGGCAGATACGAACAAAATGACAACAATCGTAATTAATGCGATCGTCAAAAAAATGCCGGCCGCGACTTTTAAAGCGGATGAAGCGTTGTTCATCGATAAGTGCCTCCTTTATTCCTCACAATTTTTGGAGTTGATCAAAATACAAGCTCATCTGTTCAAAACTCATCCAGATCAGCGGAATGACCAAATAGGCGAATACGAGCGCATACATTGGGGTAAATCCAATGATTCGTCCCCAACCGGCTTTAACCTCCAGTGACTTCTCGTAATCCAGCCGCCGCCGCTCAAATTGATAAGACATATCGCTGTCGAGATCGTCAAAAGCGTCAGCGACTGTAAGTTTTTCCGACGCCAGCAGTAATTTGTCCGCCAAACGTTGGAAATCCTCCAGTATAACCTCCTCCCTCAACTCCACGAGTGCCTCCTCCGGGTTATGTCCATAATCCAGCAGGCATTTTTGCAGGGGGACTCGAAAGATCACGGCATAAGAAGCCAGCCATTCCAAAATTTCTTCCACGGAGATGCGCTCCAGCTCCCGCAGGATAGCAATCATCGTTAGCATCTGATACACCTCATGGCGCATGTCCATCAACCTTATCCATCGCTGGAATTGCACTGTCCAAAGCGGCAACTGGTAACCGGCCAACCCGGCCAGAACAGCGAGCCCAACCTCCCACCACCTGAGGTATTCCTGATTCCACCGCTGCAGCTTGTCCATGACCCGACGGGCAGCCTCAGACAGCTCTTCATGGGAACTCCCTCCCCCGAATCTTTCTTGCATCGTTTCAATGGAGCGGGCGATCGCGTCATAACCGGCCGTCGCCGACATCTCCATTTCCCGCATCACCGCAGCGTCCCTTTCGGCGTCCAGACGTCCGGCCTCTATCGCATCCTTCGGCAAAGCACCGAAAAAGGACGCAGTGGCGGGAGGTTCCGTCATTATGCGCTGCTGGGCTAGATGGTGGATCACAAGGAATGCACCCAAGGTAACGATCAAGCCCATGGAAAATGCGCAAATCCGCCTGACCTGAAACCATTCGAGCCGCAGCTGATGGTTTGTCTCCTTCAGCAGTTGAGAGATTCGATGATAGGTTACGGACTCGACAGTAGGAACAAACCGGCGACAGATGCGTCCAAGGATTCGATGCGCATAGATCCTCGCTTCCCAAGGCTGTTTCACCGGTTTGGCTCGATAGCTTGTTTCTTCTTCGCTTTTGAGCTTTTGCAACAGAACGTAACTGAACAAGATGGTCAGAAATAGGCCGATTTTGATCCATATCCCCGCTTTGCTCAAGTAAAATGAGTCCATAAGCGGGAAATGACCTCTAGCCCAAACTTCGACGGGCTTTGTAAAAAAGACCGGCAACAATGCGATCCCATGCAGCCCTTTGAGCAGGTAGTCGAGCCTTTTCTTTCGGATTAGCTCCAATTGAACTTCACCGGTTAAACGGCTGATGCCGCGGAGATACAGGGAACCTTCCGCAGATTTGCGATCGCCGTATTCCGATACTAATCGGGAAATGCCGGCAAAGGCTTTCAAATAGCGGCTTGGCGCCGTTTCAACATACTTCTCCAGCGCTTCGTCCGGATCGGAATCCTCCAGTGCTTCGTTGATCAAATGAGCATGAACCCCGATCTCACGGCCTGTCGTCTCGCCGGCTTCCTCAATCGCATCCGACACCATGCCATGCCGATGATAGGCGTGCCGGACCGCGGCATAAAAACCTAACAGTTGCTCAAGCAGCTTGGTTTCCAAGCGATTAATGTAACCATCAAGTATCAAACCCTGCAGAACGGCAGCGGCAATGAGCAGTGACAAAAAGAAAACCCAATCAGGATTCAACGCGGTCAACGCCGCGATCGATGCGGCAAACGTCCCCGTTATACCATAGGTCATTTTCATCGTTTGACGCCTGAGTTCCATCTCGTCATTAGGATGAATGACCGCCAAACGCAATCGAACTTTCCCGACGTAGTGCCGGAGCGGCAACACCTTCATCCAAACGGTATATGATTTAAGATAGAACGAGGAGATCCGCAACTTCATCCAGCGCAGAGGTTGTTGCGAAGACGTTCCGCCCGCGCCCCAAGCATCTGCCCATAGCGGATTTTCCCTATTACCGAGCATCTGACTGACGACAACCAATCCGGCAAAGCCACTTAGGGATATTCCTAGAACTAACAGCAGGATCGTCTTAAGCTCCAACCGTCTCCCCCCAATACATGCAGACAAACCGTTCAAAATCCGCCGCGTCCTCCGGCAGCATCTCACGGGCCATGGCCTCGCGGGATTTAGGCGTAATTGGCCGAACGGCCACGTAACGCCCATTGCGATATTCCATAATCACCCGCTCCTCATAGCCTGCCTGATCAATCGTCTCCCGTTGACAGCATTCGGTGATCCGTTCGATATAACGCCTCCCTGACCTATCTCGGCGCAAGTGAATGTCAAAATCGATGACCGAAGCCACCTGCATCTCGGCGATTCTTTCGTCGCGAAACACACCAGCTTTCAAAAGCGAGTTACGCAGCGACTCGATAAGGTCACGGAATGTTTTGGCGTGATGCGTAAACAAGGTAAACAAGCTGGCGACTTGCGCCATTTGCACCATCCAGGCGGCAACCTCGTCTGTCGCTACCTCGCCGAGAATGTGGACGGTGCCGTCGGTCTTCTTTTGCAAGTCCAACGCGGCTTGCCCGCTTACGTAATCAGTCTCCCGGAAACTTAAAATATTCCGTCCGCTGTATAAGCGCCGCAAATGAAGCTCGAAGGACATTTCTTGTACGCGAAGCGTATAGGAGGCGTAAATATGTTTAATCATCGCCATCAGCAGCGTAGTTTTGCCCGAACCTTGAGAACCGGTAATCGAGGTGATCCGGCTTCCCTTCATGAAGTATTTGAGCAGTCCCAGCGGAAGCTCTGCATGTTCGCCTTGAATCAAATGTTCCAACGAAGCGCTGGGGATATCGAACTTCCGGACGAAAAAAGCCCAGGATTCCGCAAAAGGAGGTCGAACAACCACAATCCGCGAACCGTCCTTCATTTCGTTCACCTTATACCCATTAACCTCTGACAACTGACCGGGCAGATTAAACTTGTAGATGTTTTGACAAACCCGTTTGAGCTCCGCTTCACTGCCAAAGGACAGGAATGCCAGACGGATGCTCTTTCCTTTGTAGAAGATCCAGACGCTGTCCCAAGCGTAAGTAATTATTTCGCCGTCCTCGTCAACCTCAGTCATGACCCTATCGGTTACTCCATTCTCATAACCCGGAACAGGGGTCGCTTCAGTTGCCGCATATCCGCTCGGTATCCCACTGACACCGCCGCTTAGTCCGTCGATTCGCATTTCCCGCAGCTCGTCCACCACCGAGAAGCCTTTATACATTTGGTAAACGCGCTGGACCACGAGGTCTAGCTTCTCCTGAAACGTAAGGGCGCGGTATTCCAAGAAAAAGATACGGTCAACGTCTTCCCCAGTCATTTCATATACCGGGGAACCGTCGGCGAACTTTGGTGGTTTCGGTTCATCCAGCGAATAGTCTTCCATCATTTGAGCGAACCCTTCGGTACCGTAACGTTGCTTATATAAGTACAACACGATGTCGAAGCGGTCTTGGACCGTTAACAATTCCCTGCGCTGAAACGGCAGGATCCGGTCGATGTGGTGTTCATTGATCCCATAATCGCCCACCAGGATGTCACGGATAAACGCCTTTATATATTGTTTATCCTGCGGGTCTCCATACGTGCATCCACGAAGTGCTTGGCGAAGTTCTGCCCGCGCTTTGGCTTTGCGATTCCAAGCTTCCTCGCTCACCCCCCAATCATTTCCGGTCGAACGACTAAGTTCATGTAGCCTTACCTTAATATAAGACGCAATGGCCGAAAGCTCGTATCGATCCTCGCCAATCCAACGATCCGGACCTTTTGTCCCCGCTGTTCGGGCTTTGCGCCAAATAAAGAGAGAAACCGTCAGTACCAGGAGCGCTATCAATAAGCCGTTGGTCAGTCCGTTCAATCTCTACGCCCCCTTCTCTGCCAGAGATATGGAAGTGCCTGTACTCGCTGTCAATTCCAACAGCTTATTCCCTAACTCGCGGTACCCTTTGATGAGAAGCTCCCGCTCTCCGCCTCGTTTGGGCCAAAGTGGATTTTGACGAAAATACGTCAAGATGTTGCGGTCGTTCCAGGCATCAGAGAACTCCGTAAGATGCGGGAGGCCAACCATGGGCAGCGATAAGGGATACCGGCGTTTCAAATTGTTCATCCCCCAACGGGAATGGGGATCAAAGGGCGAAATGACGACGATCAAATTCGTCTGCTGATCGCCATGTCCGGAACCCATATCCGCGAACAGCTCGTCCAGGATTCCCAGCCGATGCGGCTGTACCACCACGAATACGTCGCCTTTACGGTGATTCCGCAATACCTCGCTTAACGGCTGACCATGCGCATGAAGGATCAGCCAATCGTACGTTTGCTCCGCCATCGCCAGCACTTCGGTGACAGCTTTCTTTTCGGTTTCCTGCCAAGCGGAATCGCCTAATCGCGTCCCGCATACGAGATCCAGGCGACCGCGCAGTAATGGAACTGTATAATCGGCAAAATTGCTCCGTGAAAGACGCCCGCTTGCTTGCAGGCGGAGAAGTGCATCGAAACCATGCTCCGGGATCGCTTCATCTGCGTAGAGCTCACCGTGGAGGCGGACGGTTTGTCGCAGTCCCTCCTCAATGCCGAAGTCGGCAGATCCTTCATTGACCAGAAGCATCCGCTGCGGATGCCTTAAACCTAATGATATTGCAGTGGCTACGGCGGCTTCGGCGGCTCCGCCCAAACCGCCGTCCCAAAACACAAAACGGCTCATGCCTGCCCCCGTTCCGCCTGGCGGACAGCGCGCTTGACGATGGCGTGATCCCAGCATGCCAGCTCGCTCAGCAGTTCGCGAAGCGCTCTTTTATAAGAACGGGAGAGACTCCCAAGGCGTAGCCGCTGGGTATGTTCGTTCTCCAACTGAGCAGCCAGATTCGATTCGTTCCAAGGAATGCAAAGCTCTGCAGAGCGCCATTCCAGCGGAAGACCGTCCAACAAACTCAGAATAAACCGACTGTTGACGCTGCTGTCGATCGTACGGATAAAGACCGGTCGGACGGCCAACCCGCGAAGCTGGGGCCAAAGGTCAAACAAGCTGCGGAACCACTGTCTACTCGCCTCCACTTCATAACGCTCATACGTCGTGACCCAAACGATTTCGTCTGCAGACGTAAACAGCTCTGGTGTCAGGCCGTTTAGCTTATCAACATCATGCAATTCGTAATCGTAAGCAGAGGTCTTCACTTCGTCGCTCATATTTGTTAGGGGGCTTGAGAAACCCGTTCCCCCCGTCGCCACATCAAACCCGTAAAACTCCATAATCGGAAGAGACGAATCTCCGCCAATCGAATACCGGTATTTTCCGTTCTCCGTACCGTCTCTTAGCAGGACCTTCGAGCCGGCCGTAGCCAACACGCTGCATAAATACAATAAAAGGTCGCGTTTATCGCTTTTTCCTACGAATAACCATCGCTTCACGCCATTCTCTCCTCTCATTTCTCCGAACCCAGCTCAAAACGGTCGGATACCGCCGAGGTTCCGTCCGCTACGGGACTCCCGGACGCGACGTTTCCGCCCTGAACCTGGGAATTCGAACGCATGATCTGCGTCTGACTGTTCGCAAATTCGGAAGCCCGCTGCGGGGACATCGAGGATAAATCACTTTCCAGGCCGGACCGCGCCGTGTTGCTGAGACGAAGTGACTGTTCCGCCTTCTGCACGATATTCGGATCTTTGCGGATCAACGACATGACCCCTTCATTGACCGGGTACGTCGGCACCGGTTTGCTTTGCAGATTCGGCTCGACATAAGCGAGTGCATAGATTGAAGCTTTATGTAAATAAGCGTCTACGATCGCGCTCGACAGCGAAAGAATTTCCGCTTCACCAAGCGTCACCGTCAACGTCTCGGAGCTCAAGGTCTCCACCTTCTTCTTGGATAACAAAATATAGTCCTGGCCGGTCGGGAATTGAATTCGGATGTCGAGGACGTCATTTTCTTTCAGCGCCTTCGGAAGCTGGACGAATGCCATTTCTCGCCAGCGCAAATCAGCGGGAATCGGCTCCTCCTCATAAAGCAAAGTTTCCGTCAGAGGCGTTAACGAACGAAGCGATATTTTCGCGTATTTCCCCGCTATCGCTTCCTGCGACTTCAAGAGATCTGCAGGAACGCTGTCCGCAGGCAACTCCACCCGCCTTAAGTCGCCTGACCCGATCCGGTTTCCCGCGGGAATATCCCGCGTCAGTACCCATCCCTGAATCGTCCGTTGCTGCACCTGATCGCGTAAACCGGCCAGCCGGGCTTCATAATCCTGAACCATGGCGGCCCGCGCGGCATGCACTTGTCTTTCCCGCACAACCGCATACCCCGTGAACAATGCGCCGGCAACAACAACACCGATGAGTCCAGATAGCAGCAACTGTTTGGTTTTCTGCCTAAATCTTGGCATAGTTCAATCCACAACCTTTCTAAGTTTTGGGTTTAACCAGGAATCGAAGGCTCGCCCGTTTGGACTTCGTCAGTAGATTCCCACAAACTTCCTGAAGCGCGTGAGTCATCGAAGGCGCAGGATCATAAGGGTTCGGATCCGCAGGAAGGGCGTATACGCTCTTCGTGCGTAATGATTTGCGGATCCGACGCAAGCCGGAGGTCGAAGCGAACGGTACACAAAACCTCCAGGATGGCGGAAACTGCCCGATAGAACCTAAGGTTCCTGCGAAATGTTCCAGTTCCTCGACACTCCACTCCGCCCCGGAACCGACAATGATGGAAAGATCCGCGCGGCGGAATTCCTCAAGCAGTTCCTTGCTACGACCGGTTCCCAGATCGCAGACGATGCATCCGAAACCTTCGGACAACAACGAGATGAAATCCGCACGCGCTGTCAATTTGGCGTAAGCTACTTGGCCGATTCGGAACCGGCTCCCTGTTTTCCTGTTCTCCGCAGACGCCTCCTCATCCAAGTGTCGAGCTAAACGGGGGAACGCCGAAGACTTGGAATCCATCTCCACGATCGCTACCTTCTTGATGCTGCGTGCCAACATATGAGCGAGGGCAATGGCCGTATGGGTTGTGCCCGCTCCCGCCGATGCGCCAACGATGCCGACTATGGCGGGTCGACCGCTGAAATCAATGACATCCCCTGACGTCTTGAGCGTTGAACCCAATATTGCCGACCTGGATGTCTCAGGACGTGGACGCAGGAGAGTAACTAGAGCTTCACTAACCTCCTCGGCCGAACTGAAGCGGTCTTCGGGCCGAGTCTGCAACAGTGTGGTCACGATGGGCTCTAGACGTTCACACCCTTGGTCTCGTAAAGCCGCCGCTGCCTCAGGAGTCCAGACCGGAAATCGCCCCCCCGTCCCCATATAGAGTAGGACCGCGCCCAGGGAATAAAGATCGGTACGCGCATCGCTTTGCCGATCGCCATATTGCTCCGGGGCAGCGAAGCCGACGGTCCCGAGCTGCACCGTATCTTCCGTTTTGCCGTCCGTAAAGGTGCGGGCAATTCCGAAATCCACGAACCGAAGCTCCCCTTTGTCGTCGACCAGCAGATTAGCCGGCTTAACGTCCCGATGGATGACCGGAGGCTCATGTCGATGCAAATACCGTAGACCATCAGTGATTTGGAGGCCAAATCGAACCAGCAGCTCCATCGGTATCCGCCCCGCCCTGGCGCGGATGAATTGGTCCAAAGGTACGCCTTGAATATAATCCATGACAATATAGGAATAACCGTCCCGATCTGGATCAATGAAGTCGACGATCCGCGGCAATCGGTGATGATTCAGCTGAATCAACAGCTTGACTTCCTTGGCAACGGTCGCCGGTCCACCCGGTACGTCTAAGCATTCCTTTACTGCCCATAACTTCCCCGGCAGTTTCAGATCTTCAGCCAAATAAACCCGGCTCATGCCGCCTTGCCCGATCATTTGTTCAATTCGGTAACGTTCGGCCAATAAGACGCCCGGCGCGATTTTGGGAACGAATCTTGCCATAACTCCTCCTTTCCTGCACGCAAAAAAGGGAAAGCTCCCTCGTCATTCCTCGGCCCTTCGGCCAAGTTGACAGGGGATGCTTTCCCTATTGCGATCATTGTATAATTTTGGAATCAGTATAGGACGGCTTGCGTCAAATGTAAAGCACTTTTTTTCAAAGCCATTAATTCACGCCGTTAATATTTAATCATATAGAGCGTGATTTCATCCCGGTTATGAAACAGCTGCTTCGCCCGCTGTACCTGAAGTCGAGCCTCTTGAAATAGGTCGGTGACTTCTTGAATCAACGCCATCGGTTTCTTGGTCAACAGCTTTACCGTCACAATCGCAGTTCCTCCCGGAACCAACGCGTACAGCAGCTCTGTCACGAGCCTAGCCGTCAATTTCGGGCTCCAGCTCATGTCGCAAACCAGAAGATCGAATTGATTCTCTTTGAATTTTACTCGACTCGCGTTCCGTTGCAAGAATGTCAGCTTGGGTGAAGACAACAACGACGGATGCAGTTTCCCCGTGTCTACCGCCGTTACGCTTAAGCCCCGTTCCAGCAGGAACGAGGTCCAACCGCCCGGTGCCGCGCCGATATCCAGCGCTTCACGGAACGATTCGAACGGAATGCCGAAGGCCGATTCGGCCTCCAGAAGCTTGAATTTCGCCCGGGAGATTTGACCCTCCTCCTTACGGAAGCGGATCGCGCCGCCGTTCCAATCAGAAAGGTTATCTTGCGGATGCGCCACACCGGCATAAATCCGGTCTGCTCCCGCAAACACCGAGATGATCCAGTCGGCATCCCGCACCACGAAATCCGCAACGGAGACATCGTTTAGCGCTTCCTGCAGACGGTCCTTAAGTTCAAGTGCCGTTCCCGACCAAAGTCCATCGTCCGATTTGCGCGCCTGTACAGCTATTTTGGCCCCAGGAAGTCGAAAATCGGCCATCAAATACTTCCGCAGCGGTTCAAGCCAATCCTCCGGCTTCACCTCTTCCGCTTCCCCCGGGCACCACTCCCAATCGACCAGGAATGTATGCCGCAGAAAAATCGGCGGAGCTTGACGCAGCTGATGCTGCACATTTTCTGGCATCGCCTGCAGCGAGGCCGCAAATACTTCGCCGGGGATGAGCATGGAACTCTTTACGCTGCCGAACGTGCGGCGCAACTCCTCCTGCGCATAGGGCGCAAAGCCATGATTGGCCGTGCAAATCCATTTGGAATGCGGAGGCACTTTGCAGTTTCGGGCGATATCCTCCAACCGTTCGAACGGAATCGGTCCGTTATGCAACTGAACTTGCTCCGGCAAGCCTTGGTACAGGATTTCGTACATGCTTTTTTTTCCGGAAATGCTGGAGGTGTGAAGATAAATTTCTCTCGGAAAAAGTCCTTCCCGAACCATGGCAGCCGCCATTTCCGTCCCGGTAGGTTCTTCCGGTCCCATATCGTAATCCAGCGATAAGATGTCTACTTCCGTCAAACGAAGCAGCTCCAGACACTCCTCGACGGTGCGCGCTAACGTAAATCCCTGCGGACATCGGCGAAAATCGTCCATATATACATGAATCAATAGTGTTCTTCCTTTCCCGCGGTATTTCACTCCAAGCGGAGTCAGGTTGTCTTTCTAGGCCTCCGCCCACCGTCTCACTCGCTCCATATCCTCTCTGTAGGTCCCATCTTCCCCGGTTTCGCTCTCAAAAATAAGCGGGGATTTCCGGATCGCGTCGATCTGCAGCAGCCAGCGAAAGCCGGCTTCACCGATATGGCCCTGGCCCACTCGGGCGTGACGGTCCTTGCGCGATAATACCGGGTATCTTGAATCGTTCAGGTGGACGGCACATAAACCGTCCCAAAACTGAAGCTCCTTGGCTTTAACCGTGAAGCTCTCATCTCCTTCGCCTTGCCACATCCCCGCTCCAAAAGCATGACAGGTATCCAGGCAAAAGCCGATGCGCTCCGAATCTCGGCACAGGTTGCGGATCTGGACCAACTCTTCGATCGTCATCCCCATGTCGCCGTGATCACCAGCCTGGTTCTCGATGAGCAGCTTTGCCGAGCCCCGCCAACCGGAGAGCACATCATTAATACATTGTATAATATTTTGATATCCTTGTAAGGGGTTTCCTGACTTAAATGTGCCAAAATGTACAACGATCCCAATGGAGCCGCACGCTTCCGCGATTTCCAGGTCGTTGCGCAGCGAAGCCACCACTCGGTTGTAGGCGTCCTCGTCAGCGTCCTTGCCAATGGCGAGATTACTGGGATAAGGCGTATGCGCTATCGAGGCCAGGTCATGCTTCTGGCACAGCATTCGGCACTGCTCCGCATCCCGCAGATCAAACGGTTTCACCGTCAGGCTTCGCGGATTTTTCGGAAAATACTGAAAAGCGCCGGCCCCCAGTTGCAGGGCGGCCTTGGCAGCGCCAAAGTAGCCGCCCCGTATGCTTAAATGTCCCCCAACCTTCACCTTAACGGTCATGCTGGCAACCGGGGCTGTAAAACACTTTGCGCCCGTTCATTTCCGCTTTCACGATGGTGTCGCCGCAACGCGGACAAGTCTCTCCCTCCCGGTCGTACACCCGGCATGTATCGTTCGATCCTCCAGTCAGCTTGTCGTCCCGGGTCAGCGGCATCTCCACATACCCGCCGGCCTCCGTCGCCTCGATGAGCACGTCCCGGACTGCTTGGTAAAGGCGAGAAAAATCCTCGTCGCTCAAATTTTGCAGTTTAGCCGTCGGCAGCAGTTCGGCGGCGAATGCAATTTCATCCGCGTAACAATTCCCGATTCCGGCGATGACATCCTGATTAACGAGCGTCGTCTTCAGGCTTCCCCGCCGCTTGCGCAGCAGAGCGGTAAACCGCTCTGCGTTCATCCGCCGGTCAAGGAGCTCCGGCCCCAGATGAGACAGCAGTTCCTCCGCTTCCTTGGCGCTATGTAGATGCAGATGACCAAGACGCAACCCAATGAAATACAACACATGGGACTCCCCGAAGGTAATTTCGACCTGAGTGCTGCGATCCGGGCGGTCCTCCTTGGAACCGAGGTACAGCAACCCGCCAAGCATCAAGTGGAGCAGCAATCTTCGTCCGTTATCCAGGTGGAACAGAAGATGTTTGCCCCGGCGCTCGACGAAAATCACTTGTCTTCCTATCAGTTCCCGGATAAACTCCTCCCCCGGTAAGTTCACTGATTTCTCCCGGCCTACGACGACCTCGGTAATCGGGAGATCCAAAATATGCTGCGAAAGCTGTATTCGATAATTTTCCATCTCCGGCAATTCCGGCATGGTGCATCTTTCCCTTCATTCTTATAAGTTCGATCCACAGATCCATGTTCTGACTTCCGCCAGATCACGACATACGACATCCACCAACACGCCCGAAGATTTCACAAAGTCCGGCAGGTTGTCGGCCGTCGTGACACCGGTTAATGTCAGAATGGTCCCGCAGCCGGCATTCACTCCTGCAGCAATATCCGTATGCAGATTATCTCCGATGACCGCCACTTCCGAAGCCGCTAGTCCAAGCCTAGCAATGGCAAAATCCATCAAGGGAGCCGCCGGTTTACCGATCACCACAGGCTTCACGCCCGAGGCCGCCTGAATGGCCGCAGAAAGAGTTCCGGCCCCAGGCATCAAACCCTCCTGAGTGGGCAGCAGCAAGTCGGGATTGGTTAAAACATAACGCGCTCCCCCTCGAATCCACCTTGCAGCCCGGGTTAACGTTTCGTATGTAAAGTGGCGATCAATGCCTTGGACCACCACATCCGGTTCTTCCGAGATCAACTGGAGTCCAGCTTCATTTAGCGCCTTTGTAAGTCCGGCTTCGCCGATGGCCGCCACCTTGCAGCCCGGCTGATCCTCGGCTATATACCTGGCTGCTGCAACCGCTGACGTGCAAACCTCCTCCGCCCGGGCCGATATGCCCATCGCCTCCAAATGCGCGGCGACCTCCGCAGGCGTCCGCGAGGAATTGTTCGTAACAAACAGGAAGGGAATCCGCTTTGCACGCAAGGCGGAGATCAAATCATCCGCACCCGGGATCATCTTAGGCCCATGATATAAAGTACCGTCCAAATCAATGAGATAGGCCTTCCAATCCTTTGGCAAAATCCTCATCCTTTCCATTCAACGATGTCTCCTATTATTGTACCTAGGAAACCCGCGATCAGGCAAATTTTTCCGTTATGTTTTCGAGGCCGTGTCAAAAAAGAGCTTCGATCCGCCACCTGGCGTCGAACCAACACGAATGGTGAGAAAACAGGACCTTTTCTCCTTGCCAAACTTTGAAATGCCCTGTCAGTTCCTGCGCTTTCCCGGAAAATAATTATTTCCTCCCGCAGCGTCGCGCCACCGGATATAGCACATGTTCACGGGCCAGCTGCGCGTTCGGGAATACCGCATGGGCTTCCTCCTGCAGGCGTAACAGCTGATCATCCGATTTGTAGCGCGAGCTGAAATGGGTCAGCAAAAGTTGCTGCACACCAGCTTCCTTGGCAGCCTCCGCCGCTTGCTTGGCTGTACTGTGATGATAATCGTGCGCGGTTTTCGCCAGTTCATCCAAAAAGGTTGCCTCGTGTACAAGCATATCAGCCTCTTGGGCCAAGGTTAATGCGGAATTGCACGGGCGCGTATCGCCGAGAATGGTCACGATTCTCCCGGCTTTAGGTTCTCCGAGCACATCCTTCGCATGCAGCGTTTCGCCGCTTGGGGCCACAACGCTTTCGCCGCGTTTAAGTTTGCCGTACAGTGGGCCGGGACGAATTCCGTACCGTTCCAATACGGCGGCGTCTAGCTTACCGGGTAAATCTTTTTCAATCACCCGATAACCGTAGCTGTCGATTCGATGCTCCAACAGTGCCGCCTCGACCCGAAACGTTTCATCCTCGAACAAGACGCCGCCTTGATGCTCCACGATCTCCAGCTTATAGTTAATACGCGATTCGCTAAGCGAAAGCGTCGTCTCTATGAATTTCTTCAAGCCCTTTGGACCGTAAATGACCAGGGGGGTATCCCCTCCCTGATAGGCACGGCTCGAAATGAGTCCGGGCAAACCAAACAGATGATCTCCATGAAGATGGGTGATAAAAATAGCTTCCAATTTGCTTAATTTCAGCGGTGATCGCAGGATCTGATGCTGGGTGCCCTCACCGCAATCGAACAGCCAGAGAGAACGGCGTTCCTCCAGCAGACGCAAAGCCACTGAGGTCACATTCCGTTCCAAAGACGGTACCCCCGCGTTCGTCCCCAAGAAATAGAGTTCCATGCCTTTATCGTCCTTTACGCTAGAATGGTTCGCATGACGTACAGATTACCAAAACCCTCCGAAGTTCGGAGGGTTTTCCAAGGAGCTTCTTTATGGGATTATACCCCAGCTTTGTCTACGTTAAAATATTGCGCTTCAGGGTGAGCGAAGACCATCGCCGAAACGGAAGCTTCCGGTTCCATCATGAAGCCTTCGGTCAATGTAATGCCGATGTCCCCTGGCTGCATGAGATCAAACAACAATTGCTGGTCTTCAAGATCCGGGCAGGCCGGATAACCAAACGACACGCGAATCCCTTGATAACGTGCGCCGTGGCGCTGTTTCATCGTCATGTTCGCCGGATCCGGGAAGCCCCAGGTATCTCGCATAATATGGTGCACCCGCTCTGCCAGGGCTTCCGCCAGCTCTAATGCTACCGCCTGCAGCACATGGGAGCGCAGATAGTCGCCTTGTTCCTTCCACTTCTCGGACAAGTCCCGAACACCTTGGCCGGCCGTGACGACCAGGAAGCCAACATAATCCATTTGCCCGCTGTCCACGGACTTCAAGAAATCCGCCAAACAGAGGTATGGCTCAACCTTTTGCCGCGGGAAGCTGAATCGCTTCAACACTTTGCCAGGCTCGGCCGGATCATAAATGAGAACGTCGTTGCCGGACGATTGCGCCGGGAAGAACCGATACATGGCTTGCGTACGAATGATGCCGTCCGTTACTGCTTCAAGCAGGATTTGGTCGACCGTCTCCTTCAACTGTACCGCCTTTGCTTCGCCTGACGCTAATTGCTGTTCCACCGAACCGCGAAGCCCAAGATGATGACCAAGTAACATTTGCATATTGATATAAGGCGTGATATGACCAATCGGATAATCGCGAAGCACATGCCGCTCCAGATCGGGCGGAAGATAAATCGGCGCATCCGTCGAAATTTTGGACCGCTCCACGCGGGTCAGTTCTGGCAGCGGTTCAGCAACTGCAACAGCCTGATCGGTCTCTTTTTCCTCTTCCATTTTAAGGCGCATTTGCTCCCGGGCGGCCGGATCCATCAACTTGTTAGCCAAATCGAGGCCGTCCATTGCGTCCTTGGCGTAAACGACCATGCCGTCGTACTCGGGCCGAATCCGCGTTTTGGTAAATTTGCGGGTTAATGCGGCACCACCCACAAGGATTGGAACGTCGATACCGGCATTTCGCAAGTCCTGCGCCGTCGTCACCATTTGCTGCGCCGATTTCACCAGAAGACCGGATAGACCAATCGCATCGGCGTTTTCCTTCCGATACGCTTCGATAATGCGCTCCGGTGGTACTTTTATGCCCAAATTGACGATCTGGTAACCATTATTGGACAGAATGATCTCGACCAGGTTTTTGCCGATATCATGCACATCGCCTTTGACAGTTGCCAGCATGATTTTCCCTTTGACGCTGGTCTCGTTCTTCTCCATAAACGGTTCAAGGTAGGCCACCGACGCCTTCATCACCTCGGCGCTTTGCAGGACCTCGGCAACGATCAGCTCGTTGTTGTTAAACAAACGGCCGACCTCTTCCATCCCCGCCATCAGAGGACCGTTAATGACTTCAAGCGCGGTGTATTTCTTTAACGCTTCTTCCAGATCGGGGATTAAGCCTTCCTTCGTGCCTTCCACAACATAAGAAGCCAACCGTTCCTCAAGCGTGAGCTGTGTGGACTTCACGATCTTCTCCACCTTCTTGTTACGGAAGGCAGCCACAAAGGCGGCCAGCGTCTCGTCGTTGGTTTGATAAATCAGTTCTTCAGCCAGACGGCGTTCTTCATCCGGAATTTTGGCGTAACGCTCCAGTTTCTCCGTATTGACGATCGCGTAATCGAGACCCGCTTTGGTGCATTCGTACAGGAATACGGAGTTCAACACTTCGCGGCCGGCTTCCGGCAAACCAAACGACACGTTACTGATTCCCAGCACGGTGTGAACTTTCGGCAGGGCCTCTTTAATCAGGCGAATCCCTTCGATCGTTTCCTTGGCCGAGCCGATATACTGCTCATCCCCGGTACCCACCGGGAACACGAGCGGATCGAAGATCAAATCCTCCGATTTGAGTCCATATTTGTGAACTAGGAGATCGTGCGAACGTTTAGCGACCTCAAGCTTGTCTTCCCGCGTGATCGCTTGCCCGCGTTCGTCAATGGTACCGACAACTACGGCCGCCCCGAATTTATGAATCAGCGGCGTTACATGTTCGAACTTCTCTTCGCCATCTTCTAAGTTAATGGAGTTAATGATCGACTTGCCCTGACAATATTGGAGCGCCAAATCCAGCACCTTCGGATCTGTCGTATCGATCATTAGCGGTACCTTGACTTTCTTGACGACCAGTTCAAGGAACTTCTTGATATCCTCCGCTTCATCGCGGTCAGGGTCTTGTACGCAAACGTCGACAACCTGTGCTCCGTTCTTCACCTGAGCACGGGCAATTTCCGAAGCTTCTTCGTATTTCCCTTCTACGATCAGCCGTTTAAATTTACGCGAACCCAGAACGTTTGTTCTCTCCCCGACCAAATAAGGACGATTCTCCGATTCAATGTAAACCGGCTCGATCCCGGAAAGCGCCGGCAGATGGCTGCCTGTCAACTCCCGCGGCCGAAAATCCTTCAGCGTATTCGCTAACGCGGCGATATGAGCAGGCGTCGTTCCGCAGCAACCGCCGGCAATGTTCAGCCAGCCTTGCTCGGCGAACGCCGACATTTTCTGGGCGAGAGAATCCGGAGACTCATGGTAAGTGCCGTTTTCGTCCGGCAGACCTGCGTTGGGATGGCAGCTGACCGCCGCCTGCGCAAGACCCGACAAGGTGCGGATATGGTCGCGCATGAACTCCGGTCCGGTCGCACAGTTCAGGCCGATGGAGATTGGATTCAAATGCTCCAGCGAAATGTAAAAAGCTTCAATATTTTGGCCTGCCAACGTCGTGCCCATCGGCTCGATCGTGCCCGAGATCATGATCGGCAGGGTGATCCCCGTATCGGCAAATGCTCGCTTAATCCCGATGCTCCCCGCCTTCACATTTAAGGTATCCTGCGAGGTTTCCAGCATCAGGGCATCAACCCCGGCCTCAATCAGCGCCGAAGCCTGCTCCGCATAGCTGCCTGTCAGTTCGTCGAACGTCACGCCACCGGTAACGGACAAGGTTTTGGTCGTTGGTCCCAGAATACCGACGACATAGCGGGGTTGCTCCGGGGTACTGTATTTTTCCGCAGCCTCGATCGCTAGCTTGGCCGCAGCCAAATTGATTTCACGTGCCCTTTGCGGGATATCGTATTCAGCCAGCACGACGGATGTCGCACCAAACGTATTCGTTTCGATCAAATCGGCACCTGCCTCGAGATATTTCTCGTGGATGCCGCGTATTACATCCGGACGGGTGAGCACAAGCATTTCGTTGCAGCCGTCCAACTCTTCGCCGCCAAAATCGGCCGGAGTTAAGTCTTCCTGCTGAATCATGGTGCCCATGGCGCCATCGAGGATTAATATTCGTTCTTTCATTCTTTCGAGCAGGCTAGGTTTACTCATGATCATGTCCCTCCCGTAAAACGTTATGTTTTAGTTTAACAGAATAAAGCGTTGAAGAAAAGAGAGATTGGCGATTTCATTACGTCTCTTCACCCAATTCAACGGATTGTTATCCTATCGTTCAACTCAGAATTAAAACCCGAACAAACTAGAGTTCATCCTTTTGAAAAATTCGGAAATCTCATTAACGAAAAAAAGCTGCCACCCTTTAAGGGCAACAGCTAATCTTCAGGTTTGTCTCGAGCTTATTCCACCGTAAATTGCTTTGATGGCATGGAGTGCTGATCCCGCGCGGTGACATGGGAAATCACTTCATAGGTCCCTGACTCCTTAAACGAATGCTCCAGCACATATGTCCCGTTTCCGGCACTCTTCACTTTCACCTGGCTATGCTTCGCGTTGTCGTCGGCCGTGTTCCAAAATTCGAACATGACCTCCTTCGCATCATCCACATTCTCACCATGGTGAGTCACTTTCGCGGTAAACTTCACCGTGTCCCCAATCTTGACAATCGAGGGTGCGACCTCAAGCTCAACCTGAATAGGCTCCAGCGTCGTATCCGCCTGGGCGGATGTTGATTCTTTACTGCTGCATCCGGCGATAACGACCAACACAAGCGCGAGGGTGGTTAACAGCCCCGTTACCTTCTGAATTCGCATACTGATTTCCCTCCTTCCGCGACGGCTCCCGCCTCGTCATGTCGATCGTTCTTAGGTTAGATTAACCGAAGAGAGCTTGTCCAGAAGCTCATGCAATTCGGACAAGTGTTTGATCTCATAATCCGGTATGATTTCGCCGCTTAGCGTTTTGCCGTCCCGATTGACCCAGACAGCCGTCATGCCGACACTGAGCGCACCTTTGATATCCGTCGTCAGCTTATCCCCGACCATGATCCCCTCACCGGGTTCGATCGCCAACCGTTCCAGCGCATGCCGAAAAATAGACGAATCCGGTTTGCCTTTGCCAAAGTTTCCGGAAATGACAATCTCATCAAAATACGGTGCCAGTTCCGGCACCCCATCCAGTTTCTCCTGCTGAAGCGCCGGACAACCATTCGTCAACAGCAATAGCTTCACTTTGCCTTTCAATTCCTTAAGAACCTGGAACGTTTCCTCGTATACGTGGGGACGAGAGCGGCGTTCGCGTCCGAATTGCTCCGCCAACTCGCCGGCCAGCACTTCGTCATCGACTCCAAGTGCAAGCAGACCACGCCGCCAAGACTCCTTGCGATAGATCGGGGCTAGCTGCTCCAATTGGCGAAATTCCGGTTGTTCCCCTGCGGAGAACGTTGCCCATAATCCCTCAAACGGATTGATACCAATCATCGTTGTGAAAGGATAGGTTTCATAGGATTCATACAAGCTCCGGGCTTCCCGGCGTACTGCCTCTTCCAGTTCTTCGGGATTTAATCTCCCCAACTTGGCCGCCGCGCTTTCACATGTCGCCGCAAAAGCTTCTCTTACGCTCCGCTCATCCCAGAGCAGCGTGTCGTCCAGGTCAAAACATACCGCTTTGATCGTCATTCGTCCCAGCCCTCTCCGTTCTATCGCTTTATACTTGCAAATGTGGTTCTATTCTTTCTCCAGTTTTACATGATGGGTATTGGCATACAGTTCCAACCGCGTGGCCATTGCTTCCGTATCGAAGCGGTTGCGTGTGCGGTAGAACACCCATTTGGGTTCCCGTGTTTTCGGTTCAATCACAATTTTGTTCCGGCTAACCTTGATTTTGCTAATGTTACCGGCATCCAGCATGCGATCACGATTGAATTTCGAGGTGTACAGCCAGCTCTTGTTGATGCGCAAATAAGGCTTGCGAAGAAAAATGGCCAAAGCCAGCACAATATACAAAAAGATCGTCGCCCAATACAGCACCGAGTTCACTTCCGCAGAATTGCCGATGATCCCTACGCCGCCATACAGAAGGGCTAACAGGAACAAGAGAAAAGGCAAAATGATGTTGCGCCCTTTAAAAACATCACCTTCCCCGTTTGCCCCAAGCGTCGACCGTGAATTTCGCGTCGTCTGCCCAACTTGCGGTCCCTTGCCTTTCTTATTCATTCTTACTTGATTACGTTCTACTTTGCGATCAAACGAACCCATACCCGTTCCTCCCTATTTATCTACAATCTCGATCGACTCGAGCTGGTGCCGAAAATTCCTGCGAACGTTTTGCAGATACGTTTCCCGAAGCTGGGCTCTTTCCAATAGCTCGTCTTGCGATAATCCTTCTTCTTTGGCTTTTCGAGCCAGCTCATTAATCCGCTTAACCAACGCATCAATATCCATAAGTTCCTCCCACTTCTATATATACTATGCTTCCCATGGTGTTACACAGGGCATTAATTCTTACTTTGACATGAGAAAAAGAGCTTGTCAAGGCGACGGCAACCCCATCCCGCATCCTTGAAACAAGCTCTGGTTCTTCCTATATATCATAACTCGGTTAACCTCTAATGTTTGTTGGGCAACATCAGCGTATCTCCCGCTTGAATCGAGCTGGTACCGAGCCCATTGGTCCGCATCAACTTCTGAATGTAGACTCGCGTATCTTGACCTTGAGGCTTATGAGCCACGGCAATTTCCCACAAGGTATCTCCAGGCATCACCACAACATACTCTGCCCGCTCTTCCGTCGCGGAGTTGTCGATGGACGCTGCAAAGGCCTGTACCATACCGGTGCATGTGATGCTGAGAATGATCAGAAGCACGGCAATTTTGGACAATCTACTCTTCAGAAATGTACTCATATGTAATCTTCTTTCCATAGGACGACGAAAAGAAGGTTGTTCGTAGATGCTTTGATAGGAACTGTATTTCAACATATAACCATCACTCCAAACAAGTGTTCTGTTTTATGTAATCAATATAACACGAACATTTGTTTGATTCAATAGTTTTTTTCGAACGGTTGTTCTTATTTTTTTAGCTTTCGTATATTGATCTCTCTTTTTAGAACTAATGTTTGTACGAACGGAAGTTCTGTGTTATAATTTTTCCAAACGTTACTAAATGGGGTTGATCCGTACATGTCAAAGGTATCGAGCCGGCAACAGGCCATTCTTGAATTCATTCGCAACGAAGTACGCGCCAAAGGTTATCCACCTTCCGTACGTGAGATAGGGGAAGCCGTCGGATTGGCGTCCAGCTCCACCGTTCACGGCCATCTGGACCGCCTGGAGAAGAAAGGGTTCATCCGGCGCGACCCGACGAAGCCGCGTGCCATCGAGTTGTTGGGCCAAGAAGAGTCGGAGAATTACAATTTGTTTGCACATAGCATTGCCCGCGTTCCCGTTGTCGGGAAAGTAACTGCAGGCATGCCGATCACGGCAACGGAGAATATTGAAGATTATTTCCCACTGCCAGAGCATTACGCTGCTGACGGAGAAGTATTCATGCTTTCCGTGGTTGGCGACAGCATGATCGAAGCCGGAATACATAGTGGGGATTATGTGATCGTCCGCCAACAGCAAACGGCCAACAACGGAGAGATCGTTGTAGCCATGACGGAAGATGACGAGGCGACGGTCAAGACGTTTTATAAAGAGAAAGACCATATTCGCTTGCAGCCGGAGAATTCAACGATGGAACCGCTTCGTTTGAAGCATGTGACCATCCTGGGGAAAGTCGTCGGTCTGTTCCGCGACTTGCACTAATTTTCTAAATATGCGGCAATGATAACATCAAACAGGACGAAGCGATGGGTTTATATCGACTTCGTCCTGTTTGGTTTATCCGCCTTACGCATTCCCTTCCCCCTTACTAATCCCATTCGAGGTCCAGGAAGTGCATTAGATTGTAGCCTGTCTTTTCGCGGCGGCCGCGTGTGCCCCAACCAAATCCGGCACGTTCTGCTATCCACCACTGCTTTAACCGGTAGCGACAGCGTTGGTATCTTTTCAATTCGGTCACCATGTGACTACCTCCTTAATTCAATTCATCTCCCCCATCCTTTGCGCTTAGCTTGACCCAATACTTTCAAACGTATGTAAATAGGAACAAACCATTTGATGTCAAATCATTATCATTGGTCGCACATCTTGTCCTAATACTTGATTCAACGTACCCAGATACATGGATGCGTTTTACAAAAAAAAATCCCCCAACGCCAGGCGTTGAGGGATATGCGTAAACTTATTCTTAATACAATGTCATATATTGATCGCGTTCCCATTGATGAACTTGGGTACGGAAGATGTCCCATTCGATTTCTTTCAACTCGTAGAAATGAGTCAACGCATGGTCACCCAACGCTTCGCTAATAATTTCACTGCGCAGCAATTCGCCAAGCGCTTCCTTCAAGTCGGACGGAAGACTTGGGATCCCTTCTTCCACGCGTTCTTCCTCAGACATCACATAGATGTTGCGATCGACTGGATCAACCAGCGGGAGCTCCTTCTTGATGCCATCCAGGCCCGCTTTCAACATCACAGCCAAAGCTAAGTAAGGATTAGCAGCCGGGTCCGGGTTACGCACTTCAACGCGTGTGCTAAGGCCGCGGGAAGCTGGAATTCGGATCATTGGGCTGCGGTTGCTCGAAGACCAGGCCACATAGCAAGGTGCTTCATAGCCAGGCACGAGACGTTTGTATGAGTTTACGGTTGGGTTTGTGATGGCTGCAAATGCGCGAGCATGCTTCAGGATACCAGCCATATAGTGGCGTGCTTCGTTGCTCAGGCCCAGGCTATCACTTTCCTCATAAAACGCGTTCACGTTACCTTTGAACAATGATTGGTGGCAATGCATCCCCGAACCATTCACGCCGAACAACGGCTTCGGCATAAACGTGGCATGAAGCCCATGCTGACGAGCAATCGTCTTAACGACCAATTTAAAGGTTTGGATTTGGTCAGCGGCTTTGATCGCACTCGCGTATTTAAAGTCGATCTCATGTTGACCCGGAGCCACTTCATGGTGGGAAGCTTCGATTTCAAAGCCCATTTCTTCCAGTGTCAATACGATTTCACGGCGGCAATTCTCGCCGAGGTCCGTAGGGGCCAAATCGAAGTAACCGCCTTGGTCATTCAACTCGGTAGTAGGGTTGCCTTTATCGTCGGTTTTGAACAGGAAGAACTCCGGTTCCGGCCCAACATTCATCGCGGTGTAGCCCATCTCTTCGGCTTCCTTCAGCGCGCGTTTCAAAATCCCACGCGGATCGCCGGCAAACGGTGTACCGTCAGGCATATATACATCACAAATCAAACGTGCTACGCGATCCTCCGTCACCCAAGGGAAAATGACCCAAGTGTCCAGATCCGGGAAGAGATACATGTCGGACTCCTCGATACGAACATATCCTTCGATGGAAGAACCATCAAACATCATCTTGTTGTCCAACGCCTTCTCCAATTGGCTGACCGGAATTTCCACGTTTTTAATCGTTCCCAGCAAATCTGTGAACTGCAAACGAATAAAACGTACATTTTCTTCCTTGGCGATGCGTAAAATGTCTTCTTTGGTGTAATTCGAGTAACTCACCCTAACCTCTCCCAACGTTTAGATTATTATTTTTTGAAAAACCGCGACAGTTCGCCTTGGATCAAAGAAACTTGCCCCGGTTTGCTACCTGACACCAACTGCTGCTTCAACATACGGTAAATTTGGGAATCCGTCATTTCCTTCCGCTTCTCCTCGGTATCCTTCGTGATGACCGTCGCATCTAGAGATTCACGGGACATTGGGTTCATGACTTGCTTGATCCCGGCGATGTTCACGCCTTTATCGATGAGGCCCTTGATCTCCAGCAAGCGTTCGACATCATTGAGGGAAAACATTCGCTGATTCCCCGAGGTTCGCGCAGGTACAATCAATTCATGCTGCTCGTAATATCGTATTTGTCTTGCCGTTAAATCCGTAAGTTTCATAACGATACCAATAGGAAACAAGGCCATATTTCTGCGAATTTCCTCACTCATCGCTCTCAACCTTCCATTTCGATTCTCATGACCTTATCATATGTGAGTTATCCTGACATGTCAATAGATATGTTAGGATAACTTACAACAAGTTACGATCCTTCATCGTCTGAAGTGCGGTCAGGAGACCAAATTTAACATGAGAATAGGTTAAGCCGCCCTGCATATAAGCGATATAGGGGGCGCGAATCGGAGCATCCGCAGACAATTCCAGGCTTCCGCCTTGAATAAATGTCCCGGCCGCCATAATAACCGGGTGTTCATAACCCGGCATATCCCAAGCCTCGGGTACGACGTGGCCGTCTACAGCAGCGGCCCGTTGAATGCCCTGCACGAACGCAATGAGTTGCTCCGGTGCACTAAAGGCAATCGCTTGGATAAGATCCGTGCGCGGATCCTGCCATCCTGGCCGGCTTTGGAATCCCGCTTTCTCAAACAAAGCAGCGGCCAGAATGCTGCCTTTGACAGCTTGTCCTACGATCGTCGGGGCCAAGAACAGCCCTTGGTAGATTCCACGGGTTGTCCCCAACATCGCCCCGACTTCACCGCCGATCCCCGGTGCGGTCAAACGGTATGAGGCTAGTTTAACCAACTCCTGCCGTCCGCAAATATAACCCCCGGTTTCGGCCAAGCCACCGCCAGGATTTTTTATCAACGATCCGGCGATCAGGTCTGCCCCAACCTCCGTTGGTTCGCGTTCTTCGGTAAATTCGCCGTAGCAATTGTCCACAAAGACGATCAGATCCGGCTTGATCTCTTTCACGCGCCGGACCATCTCCTCGATCCGTGCAATGGTGAACGAGTCCCTCCAATCGTAACCTCGGGATCGCTGGATCCCGATTACCTTCGTCCTATCGGTAATTTTTTCCCTTACCGCCTGCCAATCGACTGTTCCATCGCTTAGCAATCCTGCTTCGTTATACGTGATCCCAAAATCCTGTAGCGAGCCGCTACCGTCTCCTGGTGTCCCTATCACTTTATGTAGTGTATCATAAGGACGACCTGTGATGTAGAGCAGTTCGTCCCCGGGCCGTAAGACCCCGAACAACGCCGTAGCGATCGTATGCGTGCCGGAAGCGAAATGCGGCCGCACCAGCGCGGCTTCTGCACCGAATACGTCCGCATATACTAGATCCAACACTTCACGGCCCCGGTCGTTATAAGCATAACCCGTCGAACCCGCAAAATGATAATCGCTGACTTGGTGGCGCTGAAAGGCTTCAATCACCTTCCATTGGTTTTGATCGACGATCCGGTCGACCTCCCGAAACCGGCTTCCCGCCTGTTGTTCGGCATCTTCCAGCCATTGTACAATTTCCTCAGAAAATCCTGCCATCGTTACGTTATCTCTCCCTTAATCCATTCCGTCGTTTGTCGTGCTTCCCTCTGTGAGAACTGGTTTGGGGATCGAAAAAGGAGCTAGCCGGTATCCATACTTATCGAAATCCGCCTGATTCACATCGATTTCGTAAATCATGACATCCTCGTCCATCTGCTTGTCCACCACTTCTCCTGCCCGATACAACACCGGGGTGAGATCGCCTCGTTCTGCAGGAATCCGAAACGTCTTGGTTCCGCCAGACAACTTGCGCTGCACGGCTTCGCGTATCGTCGCCAGATCCCCTTCGTCAAACGCGGAAATCTTCAAGTACCCTTCGCCTGTCGGCAGCATTTGCAGCCGTTCAGGCGGGCAGATATCCTTTTTGTTAAACAACACGATCTGAGGCTTTCCCCCTGCACCCAAATCGTTTAATATTCGATCCACCACTTTCACTTGCTCTTCGCGCATCGGCGAGGAGGCATCGACGACATGCAATATGAGGTCCGCCTCGTTAACTTCTTCTAACGTAGCCCGGAAGGCAGCGACCAAATCGTGTGGTAGATTTTGAATGAATCCTACCGTGTCCGTCAGCACCACTTCCTTACCGCCTGAGAGTGGAAGAAGCCGGGTCGTTGGATCAAGCGTAGCGAAAAGCTGATTCTCAACGAATACATCTGCAGAAGTCATTGCCTTAAGCAGCGTCGACTTACCGGCGTTGGTATAGCCGACCAGAGCAATTTGTACCACCCCGGTTTCTTTACGACGTGCCCGGTGCAACTGACGGTGTCGAGTGACCTCCTCCAGTTGACGTTTCAGCTCGCCGATTCGCCGGCGAATATGGCGTCGATCCGTTTCCAACTGACTTTCGCCTGGACCCCGAGTGCCAATCCCGCCGCCTAGGCGAGACAGGTTTTTGCCGTGGCCGGACAATCGCGGGAGCAGGTAAGTCAATTGAGCTAGCTCCACCTGGATAATGCCTTCCCTCGTTTTGGCTCGCTGCGCGAAAATATCAAGGATCAGCTGGGTTCGGTCGATGATTTTGACGTCCAGCATTTCCTCCAAGTTGCGGACCTGGGCTCCGGACAATTCCTGATCGAAAATCGCTGTATTAGCGCCTCGTTGCTGGATGACTTCGCGAAGCTCAAGCACCTTTCCCTTTCCGATGAACCACCTCGGGTCGGGTTTATCGCGATTTTGTACGATGGATTCAGCAACCTCGACCCCAGCTGTCTCGGCCAGCTGCACCAATTCGGCCAGAGAATATTCGGGGTCGACGCCGCTTTGCTTCGTTTCCGGTGTCACCAAGCTCACCAGTACGGCTACGTCCGGACGATGGGTGGTGGTCTCGTGCATTTGCAACCTCGGCATCATCACTACTCCTTAAAAGGGTATCAAAAAAACGGCGGCACTTCACGGTGCTTATTCAGAGTTGCTCTATCGGCGTCGAATCTTGAATTCAGCCGGGACCTCCGTTGCTCACGTAGGTTTCCCTACGCTCCGCTACTCGTTCCCTAGCTTCATCCAACCTTCTCGGTGCTGAGCCCCCGTTTTTTTGCTCATGATTTGAATCGGGTATCAAAAAAACGGCGGCACTTCACGATGCTTATTCAGAGTTGCTCTTTCGGCGTCGAATCTTGAATTCAGCCGGGACCTCCGTTGCTCACGTAGGTTTCCCTACGCTCCGCTACTCGTTCCCTAGCTTCATCCAGCCTTCTCGGTGCTGAGCCCCCGTTTTTTTGCTCATCTCTCACGTCTTCTTGGCGTCAAGCTTCAGGTCCTCGGTACGGAGGGTCATCAGCTCTAGCTTGCCCGGCGAACCGCCGCCATATTGATGAAGCAGACGCACGGCCTGCTGCCGGACGGATCGTTCGATCACGTTACGTACATAGCGGGCATTGCTGAATACTTGCTCGCTTTCGCATTTCTCCCGCAGCAAATGCTGCTTTAACTTGAGTATCGCCTGAGGCATCAAGATATAATCGCGTTCCTTCGCCATCCCTTCGGCAATTTGAATCAGCTGATCAATCGAATAGTCCGGAAAATCCATCTGAATCGGAAAACGGGAGGGCAGCCCCGGGTTAGTCGATAGAAAAAAGTCCATCTCATCCGAGTACCCCGCCAGGATAAGGATGAATTGATTCTTGTGATCCTCCATCGCTTTGACCAAGGTATCGATCGCTTCTTTGCCGAAGTCTTTCTCGCCACCCCGTGCCAAGCTGTAAGCTTCATCAATAAACAAAATGCCGCCGAGCGACTTCTTTACCAAATCACGCGTTTTCTGTGCCGTGTGACCGATGTATTCACCAACCAGATCGGCACGCTCCACTTCGATCAAATGTCCTTTGCTAAGCACCCCCATGCGTTGAAACATTTTAGCGACGATTCGTGCCACGGTGGTTTTACCGGTACCCGGATTGCCCTTGAACACCATGTGATACACCTGAGCGCCGGACAACAGTCCTGCTTCCGAGCGCATCGAGGCGATTTGCAAAAGCGCATATATCTCGTACATTAGATCCTTAATATGATCTAAACCGATTAGGTGATCCAGTTCCTTTTGAATTTCGGCAAAAAGCCCTTGCTGCGGCAACCCTTTTGCCGACGCTTGAGGCTCACTATCCGCAATCGCCTGCGAGACGACAGGCGGTTCAGTGCTGCGGAGAATCACGTTGATTTGACGCGACGGTCTCTCATCGGAAGAGCCGTTTCTGGCCATGACACGCCCAGACATAGGAAATCACCTCTTTATAAAGGTAGGGCTGAGAGGAAGTTCACAAAGCCAACTTGTTGAACACACATCTAAATGTATTCTCTCTCCCTGTCCGTTATTAGAAGTTTTGTCATCATATCAGGCCCATGGCAAGTCCTATTTGATCGAGCTTCCATTTTGTATACGCCAAAATTTCCCGGATCGTGTTGGGGATGGGCTTCAAAACCCTGGTTTCGGTTAACGAAAGTCTTGGTTCCTCGTAATCCAGGGCTCTGGCAATTTCAAGCGCGCGGTTACCATGATAGGTATGCGTCACAATTAATGCTGACGAAAGCCCCCGCTCCTTCATCATATCCTGGCTGAATTTGAGGTTCTCATAGGTACTGGTCGCTTTATTTTCAAGCAGCAACTTGTCCCGAGGCACTCCGTGCTGCTCCAAATAATTCGCCATCCCCTCCGCTTCGGTATAGTTTGAGGTCGACGTATCCAATCCTCCGGTAAGGAGAAACAATTGAAATCTCCCCGCTTCAAAATCCTTTAGGCTTTGTTCCAGCCGCTCCCGAAGCCCTGGACTAGGCTCGTCTCCCCACAGGGCCGCCCCAAGGACAATCCCGACATCCGCCGGCTCGCTTAATGTGGAATTGGCCGCAGGATTCCGCTCTACGCTGCCGATCTGAGCCAGCACAAACAACATCCAACCTATCCCGAGGAGAATGAACAAGAGTCCCCAACGAAAAATACGCTTCCCAACCCGGGCTCTTCGTTTCTCAAGTGTTTGACCTAACAACTCGTTTCCGCTTGGTTTGGCATGACGCATGGTTTATCCCCCTGGCTGATTCGGCTCCGAAGCCATAAACCCGCTCTGGTAATGATCCAGGGACAGGCGGAAATAGGGGAAACGCCGTTCCTTAATGTCGTGAAGTAGTCGCTGGGCCGTCTCCGTTGCCAGATCATAGTCTTTGACAGATATGAGACCTTTCGTTAACGCTTCGTCAAGTTCATCTTCATCCAATAAAAACACTTCGCGATTTTTCAGCACGACGATATCCAAATACAAATCATCAAACCAAGGTACCCCTTGGTCGGTGACCCCTTGCGTCTTGCAAATATCGATGTACCATTCCACGATCTCACCGTGATCATCAAACATTGCCGTCACGACGAAATGAGCTCCCTTAGGATAATACTGCAGCCAGGTGTAACCCTTGTCGGCGATCCGGAAGGTGTGTCCCCCGTAGGTCTTCCATAGCGGATCACGCAGGGCAAAAATGCTGTACAGTGTGACATATCCCGTAAACTCGTCGCTCTCCACAAACTTGGATTTGAATTGACGATGGGTTACACGGCGCCAATTCGCGCGGTCTCCGAATTTTCGCTTCATAAATAAGTTCCCTTTCAACACAATGTACTATCAGCTTACCATATTTGAAAGAGAGTCACAAAAACCATTTTCACACGAAAAAAAAACAACCCCCAGCCAAGCTTTAGAGCTGGGCTGAGGGTTGGCTTTCATGTCATGCGTATTCCGAAATTCCGGCTATCCGCCGACTCCCGTGGTTCCATCCGTAGTCCCCGTCGGGACATCGGCACCGGTTCCGGCACCGCCGTTGTCTGGCGGAACGATGACGCCTCCGTCATCATCCATTGGGGGGAGATCCGTACCATTCCCACTGCCATCCCCCCCGTTTCCGTTGCCGTTTCCGTTTCCATTCCCGTTTCCGTTGCCATTGCCATTGTTTTGACCGTTACCGTTTCCTTGGCCATTGCCCGGCGGAACACCTTGGTTGCCGTCACCATTGCCCGGAAGGTTAGGATCGACCGGTGTTCCGGTATCCGAACCTGGGGTTTCATTACCTGCAGGCGGCTCGACGTTATCAATCAACACTTGGGCGTTGTTGGACGGCTCGCTTTCCACGGCATTAACCGGATCATAGGCCGTTACATAATAAACGTATCCGGTTCCCGGTGTAACGCCGATATCCTCCGCCTCTGTCGATACGGAATCCATGATATGGGTGAACTTCGTTTCGGACGCTTCACGACGGTAAATATGATATACCGCGTCGGCGGTTTCAACGCCGGTCCATTGGAGCGATACCGCTCCGCTGTCCGGATTATAGGCAGCGGTTAATCCCGTCGGTGCTGCCGTTACCGTTTGATCCTCCGGTTCTTCTTGTTGTAAGTTGCCCGGAACCGGGAACGATTTCACAGGCATGCCTTGCAACGCTTCCTTCATCACAGCGGCGAACAAGGCCGCCGTTTGGCCGCTACTGCCGTTTAATAGATGGTTCTTATCGGGGTTGTCATACCCCATCCAAACAGCGCCGGTCCATTCCGGCGTATAACCCACAAACCAGACATCGCGGTTTTTACTGCTTCTCAGCCCCGGGATCCCGTGTTGTGTTGTCCCTGTTTTACCGGCAACAGGACGGTCCAACTTTGCCCGTTTCCCGGTACCGTCGTTAACGACGTTTTGCAGCATCGACGTCATGTAATACGCCGTTTGTTCGCTGATGACTCGTTTTGGTTTCGGTGCGTTGTATTTGTATTTTTCCACACCATCATGGTCGACGATCGATTTGATGGAATACGGCGGGTTATACGAACCGCCATTCGCGAATACGCTGAACGCTCCGGCCATCTCCAGCGTGTTCGTGCCGTAAGTCAGGCCACCGAGAGCAATGGCCAGGTTGCGGTCGTTTTTGTCCATTTTGATGCCCATCGCTTCAGCATATTTGACACCGGTGCCTGCGCCAATCTCGTTAAGCAGCCAAACGGCTGGGATATTCTCCGATTTCGTCAAAGCATCAGTCAGGTTAATCGTCTTGGAGTAACCGTGCAGGTTCGATGGACAGTAATCGCCGAAGCACTGCTTCTCATTGCTGATCTGCGAGTCCGGTGTAAATTTGCCGGATTCCAGTGCCGGAGCATACGATACGATCGGCTTGAAAGACGATCCCGGCTGCCGGCGGCTGTTCAATCGGCTGAAGCCTTTGCGTTCGTAGTCTCGGCCGCCGAGCAGAGCGATCAAGCTGCCATTCTCATGGTTCATGATCACCATGGAAGCCTGCACCTGCTGGTCGTCCTTGCTTTTTTCGAAGAAATCATCGTTTTCGAAGGCTTTCTCCAGCGCTTTCTGCGCTTTTGCATCCATCGTTGTGTAGATTTTGTAGCCACCGCGGTTCAATTCGTCCTCGGTCAGCCCAAATTTCTCCTCAGCTTCTTCCACGACATAGTCCTTGAAAGCAAGGTAGCTTTGGTTTTTCACCGGCGGCTCGTAATCGTAATCTACCGCCTTTGCTTCGTCTCGCTGTTCTGCGGTAATATACCCTTCCTGGAACATGAGATCAAGCACCACCGCGCGCCGTTCTTTGGACAACTCGGGATTCTTCAGCGGATTGTATCGGGATGGTGCCTTCGGCATCGCCGCCAGCGTAGCGATCTCCCACACGTCGAGTTTATTCAAATCACTTTTCCCGAAATAACGAATGGACGCAGCTTTAATGCCATAAACAGTTCCGCCAAAAGGAATCCGGTTCAAGTACAACGTCAGAATTTCATCCTTCGTCTTGTGGCGTTCCAAAGCCATGGCAATCGACATCTCGGTTGCTTTACGGAAGAACGTTTTGTCCGCGCTTAGGAAGATGTTCTTAGCAAGCTGCTGCGTAATCGTACTCCCGCCTTCAACTAAGGAACGGGCTACGATGTCCTTGACCGCCGCCCGGCCGATGGACCACAAATCAACCCCATTATGCTCAAGGAACCGTTTGTCCTCCGTTGCAACGAATGCTTGCTTGAGCAGCTCCGGAATCTGGTCGGCTTCGACGGGCTCGCTTTTGTCGATGGACAATTCGCCCATCAATACCCCGGTGCGGTCATACACCTTCGTCGTTTCATAAACCGTCAGCTTGTCCTCGTTCTGCAGGAGGATTTTCTCACCGCTGACCGTAATGTACATATAGCCTGCAATTGCGCAAAATACCGCAAAAGCAATCGTAAAAAATGAAGTCCACAACACGCGTTTAGCCGTAAGCTTTCTCTTTTTGTGCGCTTTCGGCGTCTTATCCTGTTTGTCCGGCTTGCCGCTTCTTTGCAGCCTTGATGGGCTTTTGCTAGACATGATTTGTTCTGACTCCCTTCCTGCCAGTCTGCTTTGCAAGGTTGTTCAAAAATGAACTTTGGATCACGATGTGAAGCCTTAGAAGACGATTCGGCATCGAATCTTGAATTCATGCAGGTCTTCCGCTGCTCACGTACCAAAACGTACGCTCCGCTGCTCAGCCCCTTCTTCATCCAATCTTCTCGGTGCTTCAAAGCCAATTTTTGAACTTGATTTAGAAGGTTGTTCAAAAATGAACTTTGGATCACGATGTGAAGCCTTAGAAGACGATTCGGCATCGAATCTTGAATTCATCCAGGTCTTCCGCTGCTCAGCCCCTTCTTCATCCAATCTTCTCGGTGCTTCAAAGCCAATTTTTGAACTTGATTTAGAAGGTTGTTCAAAAATGAACTTTGGATCACGATGTGAAGCCTTAGAAGTCGATTCGGCATCGAATCTTGAATTCATGCACTTAAAATTATCATATCACCGCACGAGCGCGGGTTCGATGACGGATTCGATGACGTGAGAGTGATTTTTTGAACATAACTGAACCTGTTACCATCATCCCGCATAAGCGCCTGGCTTAAAAGTGCCCGGAAAGAAAAGAACAACCTTGGTTCAGGTTGCTCTGTTCTCATCCTATACTCTTAACGTATTGAAATTCAAAAAGTTTCAGCCTGATTTAATCCTCGTTTTGCGATTCCTGCATGAGCGATACATTCCGCTGCGGCTGGAACGTCGAGATCGCGTGCTTGTACACCATTTGCTGGCGGCCGTCGCTGTCGATGACGATCGTGAAATTATCAAATGCCTTAATCGTCCCTCTGATCTGGAAGCCGTTCGTCAAAAATACGGTGACCGGGATGCTCTCTTTCCGTAATTGGTTCAAAAATGTATCCTGGATGTTAATGGTCTTATTCATAGCCGTACCCCCAATAGGAATCAATTAGTGTTTAGAATTATATTCAAGATCAGCGGGAAACTTTCCTGCTATTATAGCATGGGCCGCCGTCAAAATCCCGGAAAAATTTTCACCATCGCCTACATCGATCCACGCGATATCCTTCATGTGACGGAACCAGGAAAGCTGTCTCTTGGCAAAACGGCGCGTATCCCGCTTCAACTTCTCCACCGCAACTTCGAGCGGAACAGCGTCAATCAGATGTTCGACGATTTCTTTATATCCCAGCCCTTGCATGGAAACCGCTTCACGACTGTATCCTCTGCGGAGAAGCCCTTGAACTTCCTCAACCAGACCAAGTCGCAGCATTGCATCAATTCGCCGTTCAATACGGTTATAAAGCATTTGACGGTCCATTGTCAAACCGATCAGGCAAAGCTCATAGGGCGATTGCTTCTGCTGCTTCTCGAGCTGCGACGATAATGTCTCCCCGGTCAGATGGACGACCTCCAGCGCGCGTATCACTCGACGAACATCGTTGGGATGCAGACGGGCCGCAGATTGGGGATCCATGTCCGCTAATTTCGCGTGCAATGCTTCTGCGCCATGAGTATCCGCAAAGGTCTGTTGCTGAGCCCGAAAGTCTTCGTCGGCACCGGCTTCCGTAAACTGGTATTCATAGCATACCGATTCAATGTACAGCCCTGTCCCGCCAACAATAAAAGGAAGTTGCCCGCGGCTGGAAATCTCAGGGATCAGCTTGCGGCACCACTCCTGAAATAACGCGACGGAAAAAGGCTCGTCGGGATCCAGCACATCAATAAGATGATGCGGAATGCCGCCCATCTCTTCCTCGGTGATCTTGGCAGTACCGATATCCATTCCCCGGTACACCTGCATGGAATCGCCGGAAATGATTTCGCAAGACAACGCTCGCGCCAGTTCGATGCTGAGCCTCGTTTTGCCAACCGCGGTCGGCCCAAGCAGCACTAGCAGTTTTGGTTTATCGTTTCGGGTCAAGCGAGATCACTCCATATGCAATCTTGGTATGGGAGCGGCTCTTCGCGATAAACCCCAAACGATCGAATTCCCCGCTCCCGCGCTGCTCTTTCAGAACAACGGATTTTCGAGCGACCCGACAAGCCTCCTTCACTGCATCCGGATCAAGGGAATTCGGATTGGCGAACGCCCGTAGCGGTGAAATGGAAGACGATTCCGCGATCGGGTCGCGGAACATCGGGTCGAAGTAGACGATATCTGCGCTTTTATCGGGCATGGCCCGCAGCGCGTCCAGATGATTCTTATGTACCGGTTCAATGCGCCGCAACGCTTCGTCAAAGGCAGACAGGCCGGAGATATAAAACTTTAACCCTTCATACAACAGGGCCCAGAGGGGCAAAGAATCCTCCAATGCCAGTACTCTCCCCTCAGCCCCTGCTGCAATGGAAAAGACCATTGCGTCAGAACCGAGACCCGCCGTACCGTCGATAATGACGTCGCCGGGAACCACCCCGGCGGCATCTAGCATCGCGTCGTTTTCCCCTTTGAATAGCCGCTTCGCCCGAACATACGCCATACTGGGGTGAAACGTCATCGGTTCACCGCTGGCCCGATGCAGCCGGGCCCCTTGCTCCAGAACAACCAGAATGTCGCTGTCGCCATATCGCTCAGCTAAACGTGGAAGGGACGTCCGGCTGCGTGAGACGTAGGGAATGCCGGCTAAACTTGCTAGTTCCTGCGCCCGACGAACTGTAGCGGGGGTTTCATGGTCTCCCGTAGTAATTAACATGATGAATTCCTCCGTTTGCTGACGTTACATGACCCGCTTGAACAGCTTCTCCAGATCATATGCGGAGAACGAGACGACGATCGGCCGCCCATGCGGGCAGGTGTAGGGTTGTTTGCAGGCAGCCAGCCGGCGGATCAGCGTGTTCGCCTCTTCCGGCGTCAGCTTTTGGTTTGCCTTGATCGACGCCTTGCACGAAACCATCGTGGATGACGCCTCGCGCAGTTTAGCCAGGTCAATAGCCCGCTCGCTAAGCACCCATTCAGCCATCTCCTCGATGATGCTCGCTTCCTCTCCTTGCGGGAACCAATACGGATGCGCCACAACCCGGAAGGTATTGCCGCCGAAATGTTCGAGCACGACCCCAACCTGTTCAAACCAATGCAACCGCTCCTGCAGCTTGGCGCTTTCCGATGGCGTGAATTCCAGCGTAATCGGAATCAACAGCTCTTGCGACGCATCGGCCGGGCGGCCGAATTTTTCATAATAATATTCGTAATTCACGCGTTCGTGCGCGGCGTGCTGGTCAATCAAATACAACCCCTGATCGTTCTGCGCGATCAGATAGGTGCCGTGATGCTGTCCGATCAAGGACAGCTCGGGGAACGCCGGAAGCTCCGGCTCCGCCGCAGGCGAGCCGTACAATGCTTCCGGCATCTCCTGCAGCCGCGCGGCCGGCAGCGGCTGCCGTTCCGCCGCGCCGCCCGCGTAGGCGGCGGCGCCGGATGAGCCAAGCCCGCCTTGCGGCTTGGCTGGGCTTGGCGCGGCGCCGTACGTGCCGGCGCCGGCTGCGCCACGCTCCCGCAGCGTCAGGCCTTCGGCCGCTGCGGGAGCGCCAAAGGCGGCGGCGCTGCGCTGCGGCGCGCCGCCAATCGGGGCGCCGCCAGCAGGCGCCCCGGCCCAGCCGCGGTCCGGCCCAGCGGACCGCGCGCCCGGGTCGCGCTCCGCCCCGCCGTTCCCCGGCGGCCGGAGCGTGCCTTCCGCCGCCGCAGCCGTCTGGCCGGTGGCGGAAGCGCCCTCCTCCGCGCCTAGAGGCGGCGCGGGGAAATGGAACTGCTCCTGGATCACGGAGCGGTTCGGGCCTTTCCCGATCGTCTGGCGCACGACTTGCGGGATCAACACCTGGCCGTTCAAGACGGCGCGCACACTGTTCTCTACGAAGCCGTTAAGTTCCGGCTCCTTACTGAAGCGCACCTCCAGCTTGGCCGGGTGGACGTTCACGTCGACCAGCGAAGGGTGCATATCCAGCATCAACACCACCAGCGGATAACGGTTGATCGGAAGGAGCGTATGATACGCGCGCAAGATAGCCTGATGCAGCCCTTGATTGCGGATGTAACGCCCGTTGACGATCGTAGACATGCCGCCGCGGTTGGAACGGGCCAAATCGGGACGGCCGATAAATCCCGTAATCCGGTAATCCAAATCCTCCGCTTCGATCGCCACCATCCCTTTGGAGGCGTTCACGCCATAAATGGCCGCGATGACTTGCAATAGATCACCGCCTCCTGGGCTTTGCAGCAGCGTGTTTCCGTTATGCCGCAGGGCAAAGGCGATCTCGGGATGCGCGAGCGCCTGCCGATACATCACGTCCGAGATATGTCCCAACTCGGTTTGGATCGTCTTCATATACTTCAGCCTTGCCGGCGTGTTGTAAAATAATTCCTTCACCGCGATATCCGTACCTTGCGGAGCGGCGATATCTTCGTTCAGCTTCAGCGAGCCGCCTTCGATTTCGATGACCCGACCGAGCCCCGTATCGTTGCTTGAGGATACGAGTCGGACCTTCGCGACGGCCGCGATACTCGGCAAGGCTTCGCCGCGGAATCCAAGGCTGCGGATCTGGAACAAATCGCGACCGGAGGTGATTTTACTGGTCGCATGGCGGTAAAAGGCCGTTTCGCAGTCGTCCGGTTCAATACCGGAGCCGTTATCGGTAACGCGGATGAGCTGAAGGCCCCCCTCTTCGACGGCAACTTCGATTTTGGTTGCTCCTGCGTCAATTGCGTTCTCCACCAATTCCTTAACCACCGACGCCGGGCGTTCCACCACTTCCCCGGCAGCAATCTGGTTGGCAATATGCTCGTCCAATATTGCGATTTTTGCCATTGCTATCCCTCCCGTAGCCGTAGACCCTACGCTTGATTACTTTAAATCCCCTACTCCACCTACCGCAGCTCTAATGCTGATGAGCAACGCTATTCAGGTAAAATCCGACATTTACAATCGTTAACGACGCTGAGCAACGCTATTTCCATCAAAATGCCGGTTTTCGGCCCTAAAACGTGCTAATAAGCATCGTGGTAAGCGTTAAAATGACAACACCGCGATTTAGGTCCACTTAAGGCTTCTCCCAAGCGTTAGCGTTTGAGGAAGGGTTTGTTCGTGCCCTCAGCGTTAGCGCTCGAGGAAGGGTTTGTTCGTGCCCTCGGCGTTAGCGTTTGAGGAAAGGCTTGTCATTTAGCCTTGTCCTTGCCTGGGCCTGGCCTCGGGTAACCCGCCAGCCACCCCGCCCTACAAATCCTTCGCCTTCATCTTCAGATCATTCACCAACTGCATCGCTTGCAGCGGTGTCATGTTCATCAAATCGGCGTTTTTGATCAGGTTGACGAGCGTCCTCATACCCGGATCCTCGGCCACCGGAGCGGCCGGCTTCGCTTGAAGCGATGGTTCCTCATCGCCAAAAATCGAAAGCTGCACCACCGGCCCGCCTTCGCGGTCAAGCGGCTCCGTCAGAGCTTCCGCAACCGCGGCAGCTTCCGTAGAAGCCACAGCCTCCGTCATTGCCGCAGCTACAGCCGTTTCTCGCACAGCCCGAGCGGCGACTTCTTTCGCCTGCGGCTCAGCCGCCAGTCGTGCGATAGCCACCGCCGTACCCGTGCCAGCCAACTGCGGGGCTTTCTCCTCGAGTCCCTTCAGCAGCCCATAGGCCCGGCCGATGATCTCCTCAGGCAAGCCGGCCAGCCGCGCGCAATAAATGCCGTAACTGGTGTCCGCCGCGCCCGGGATCAGCTTGCGCAAGAAATGAACCTTGTCGCCGCTCTCCTGCACCGCCATGCTGTAATTACTAAGCCCAGTCAAACTGTGCTCCAAATGAGCGAGCTCATGGAAGTGCGTGGAGACCAGCGCCTTGCAGCCGATTCGGTCGTGGACATATTCGATCACCGCTTGCGCGATCGCCATCCCTTCGCTGGTGGACGTGCCTCGGCCCAGCTCATCGATAATGATCAAGCTGCGGGGAGTGGCTTTCTCCGTCATAATCTGAATGTCAGCCATCTCCACCATAAAGGTGCTTTGTCCGCCAATCAGATCGTCCGCCGCGCCAATCCGCGTAAATATGCGGTCGACCAACGGGATTTCCGCCTTGGCCGCCGGCACGAAGCAGCCGATTTGCGCCAGGATCGAAATGAGGGCGACCTGCCGCATGTACGTGCTCTTCCCTGCCATGTTAGGCCCCGTAATCAGCAAAATGCTGGCCTCATCCTTGCGAAGCGCTGTGCCGTTGGCGATAAATGCCGTATCTTTCATCACGGACTCCACCACCGGATGCCGACCTTGCTCCACGACGAGGTCGTAGCCGTCGGTCAACTTCGGCTTCACAAAGCCATTGTCTGACGCCACGGCCGCCATCGAGCGCAGCACGTCGATTTCTGCGATTTGTTCGGCTAGCTTCTGCAAGCGAGGGATGTCCGCAGCGATCCGTTCGCGTAGTTCATTAAACAACGCGTACTCCAGATCAACCATCTTCTCTTCGGCTTCAAGAATGAGCGTTTCCTTCTCCTTCAACTCCGGCGTGACGAAACGTTCGGCATTCGCCAGCGTTTGCTTCCGCTCATACCTTCCTTCCGGCAAAGAGGCCAAATTCGATCGCGTAACCTCGATATAGTATCCGAACACCTTGTTGTAGCCGATCTTCAGCGATTTAATCCCAGTCGCCTGACGTTCGGCCGCTTCCAGCTCGGCAATCCATCGCTTGCCGTTCACCCCGGCCTCGCGCAGCTCGTCCAGTCGTTCATGAAATCCGGTCTTGATGATCCCTCCATCCCGCACCGAAACCGGAGGTTCGTCGGCAATCGCCGTATCGATCATCCCGGCTAGATCCGCGCACTCGTCCATCGCAGAGGCGATCCGCCGCAACGTCGATGATGCCGATCCACCGCAAAGATCTTTGATCGCCGGCACCTGACGCAGCGAGGTCTTCAGCGCAACCAGATCACGTCCATTGGCATTGCCAAAAGCGACGCGGCCCACCAGCCGCTCCAAATCGTAAATATCCTGGAGCGCCCCGCGTAGATCCTCACGCAGTATAAAGGCGCTATGCAGGTGCTCTACCGCTTCCAAGCGTTCCTCGATCCGAGTCTTTTGCAATAAGGGCTTGTCAATCCAGCGACGCAGCAATCTGGACCCCATCGAGGTCTCTGTACGGTCAAGCAGCCACAGGAGCGAGCCTTTCTTCGAACGCTCGCGGACCGTTTCAACCAATTCCAGGTTACGCCGCGTAAACGGGTCCAAAATCATAAAATGCTCGGGCTCGTAGGCTGATATTTTTGTCAGCTGACCGAGCGAACGTTTTTGTGTTTCGCTTAAATAGCCGACAAGCACCGAGATATTGTCGCGCCGTTCCGACTCCAGACGGATCCATTCCGCTTCGCCGAACTGTGTGCGCGCCGTCTCCTCCTTCGCTTTAGCCCATGGCGTATACACCACCGGCTTACCAAGCGGAGCGGCTTGTCCGGCAATCCAATCCAATAACTCCGGATCCCCAATAACCTCCGCCGGGTCATACAAGCCGATTTCGTCGCGCAGCCACTCCTTGTTCGACGGCGCCGAAGTCGCGTACAGCTCCCCGGTGGACAAGTCGCAGGCAGCCAGGGCCATCAACCCCTGCCGTTCGGTGACGGATACGATGTAGTTGTTCGTCCGTTCACCGATCGTCTTCACTTCCATAATGGTTCCGGGCGTAATCACTCGGACGATTTCGCGTTTGACCATGCCTTTGGTCTGGGAAGGGTCTTCCATCTGCTCGCAGATCGCCACTTTATACCCTTTTTCGATCAGACGGTGAATATAGTTGTCTGCCGAGTGGTAGGGAACGCCGCACATCGGAATCTTCTCCTCAGCGCCCCCGTCCCGCCCGGTCAGTGTAATCTCAAGCTCTTTGGCGGCCAGGATTGCATCCTCGAAGAACATTTCATAGAAATCGCCCAGCCGGAAAAACAGAAACGCGTCCTGCGCTTCCGCCTTGATTCGTAAATACTGCTCAATCATCGGCGTATAGGTAGCCATGATTCCCCTCCATTTACCCTGCGCTGTCAGTCTTTCATAGAATCTTATTATACCAGAAAAGGGCAGTGGGGTTATGTAGGATTTTGCAATTTCCAAGCGGTGCGAATATCCGCAGTTTCATCCCAAGCACGGCCGGACTGAATGACTTTAAGCAGCGGGGCGACATAACCTTCGTAGCGAGCATAATCAGGAACGCTTTGGATATCCGTCAACAAGCGGGGTAGCGCTGCCCGAAGCGGGTTTTTTCTGCCGGCATAAAACGCGGTCCAGATCTCCTCCTTCTCCAGCGGTCTAGCGGTGAGGCGTTCCGCGTTGTCTATGATCAGACTAGCTAATGCCACTACGCCTTTGGTCACGAGCGGAGAAACCAGGAAACTAGGCAACGTACGATATTCAAAACCACCGTATTCCTTAAGGCGGAAATCGCCGAGAAAACCGTATTTCGGGCGACGAGGTTTACTTCGGGCGTCTTCCAGCACGGCTAGCGGCAGTGCCAGATAGTTGTCGAGCGCCCGCAATAGTTCCGGCGTCAACCCCACTCCGCTGAAATGCAAATGTCCGCCCAGCGGAAAACCGCGCTGCGGCATAGCTCCGGCCTGCCAAATCAGCCCCCGGTCTTCGATGGCCTCGCGGGCTTCGCGAAAGGCGTGCAGCAAATGAACGACGACTTCGCGCGGCTCCTTGCCCGGACGAGGCCGCAGCTCGGCAAGTGGAAACAAGCGTTGTCCGCGGTAACGCAGCACATCGCATCCCGCTTCTCCGTGAAATTGCAAATAACGGGAAGCCGGGACGACTTTTCCGTGAGTCGGATCGAACAACAAAAACTCCGGGTCCATCCCGATCAGCCGCTCCGCCGCCGCTTCCCGGAGCCCTTCCTGTTCTTCCAAAGTATCTCGCATAGCACGGGCGATTCCGGCGGCAGCGGTACTTCCAGCTTCAGCGGAGGGAATGATCGAATCCACCGTAAACCGACCTTCCTCCCCGGCCGAAATCACCACTTCGCCAAAATCGAGCCCAACAGCATATAACGCGCGGATAGCCGTGCTTGCCAAGCGTTTATGCAACGGTGAGTCCTGAGCCGGCAGTTCACGCAGCAGCGGCAGCGCCTGCCCAGATTTTCCGAGCGGTCGAATTTCCCATACCCGCAAGTGGAAACCGGTAACGGCAAAACGTCGTGTGTAGGATGCCCTCTTGCTTCTGACTTCAGGAACGAGACGTTCCGGTTCCGTCGTCTTCAGTCCGGCCGTTTCGAGACGCCGCCGCCAGTCTCCTAGCGTGACTTTTGGCCGCCCCAGCACGATCTCTTGTACCCGTTCGCCCCAATAAGCTTCCTCTGGTCCGTAATAGATCCACTCCGAACCGTTAACGATGGGTTTCGATGCCGGTCCTTTCAACACCCGATAGGGGCCGCCTAAGCGCCCTAACGCCTGTAACAAGCGCCCTTTGAACGTACCGGAACCCAGCCGGATTTTTAGCACAAGATGCTCATCCTTCACCACCGATTCATCCCCCGTCTGATATGGAAGTGATTCGAAAAATAAAAACAAAAAGAGGGCAGCCGCCCTCTTCGACGACGCCCCTGCCGCATATGCTACAGTGTAGCCTGAAACCTTTGGTGCTTACCCATCTGCCTTCTTGCTTCCAACACGAATCACAGTTCGTCGTCGAGGAGATCCGGATCCAAATCTTCATAATCGCCGAGCTCGGAGCCAAAATCGTAATCCTTATCTTCGATGCCGCTGTTTGGCACCACAAGGACATTCAACTTCGTTTCGGCAACCAATTCTACCGCGAATTCGCGTTCCACCCGAATGGATACGCGCCCGTCACCCGAGACGGTGGCTTCGACGGTACTAGGTTCCTGTGTGGCTTCTGCGGATACTTCTACCGTCGACGAACGGTGTCTGGAATCCAAGTAGCTCAGCGGGACATTCTCAACGTAAGATACCGTTTCTTTGGCGACCTCGGTCTGCGAGTTCTTGTCGTACGAATACCAGATGTTAATATCGTAAGTACCAATAACTTCAATTCCGTCTCCCGCAGCGACCGCTTCGTACTGGTGGTTGATGATCCAGGCCCCCAGGATGCTCGACGGTTTATGAGGGGGAGTCACGGTATGTGTTACGGTAGAGAACTTACGACCTTTTCCGCAGATCGCTTTCGTGATGATCTCTCTACTTTGATATTTCAATGACATGTTAGAACCTCCTCCATACATCATTCAATAAAAGTGTATGCAGGACATTCGTCTAGGGTGACAACTATTTTATCGTTGCCTGATTTCGTTTCCGTGCCTGGTTCGCCGCCATTCGAGGAATGGGGGCTTTATTTTTTTTAGAAACGGCCAGGTATAAGGAAAGTTCCCGGCAGAGCTGCAGGATGGCCGAACGGATTTCGAATTCCTCGCGAGTGGAGGGCAGCTCCATTTTTTTAAACTCCTCCTCCAGCTCAGCCAGCATTTGCTCAGTCACCCCGGTATATTCCTCCTGATTGACGTCCACGCTAAGCCGATCGAACAGCACTGCGGCAAATTCCCCTTGCGGCATGCGCTGATACACCTGTGCTATCAACTCCAGCATACCTTCGATCCGGCTTAATTGCTCTTTCCGCATGAAGAAATACGCAATCCAGGCCTCATTAGGCGAGATCATCTGATTCTCCGCCGCCCGCTTGGCAATTGCATGCCCCTCCTCGACAAGTCGGGCGGCTTCCGTCAACTCTTTGCCATCCCATAAGCGATAAGGATCACGTAGCGTTGCGCCGATTTCCTGAAAGATACGCGAAAACAAAGCGTCAACCTCACGCCGCGTACCCAGGAGCTTGTCTTCCGTCTTCGGCATGTACAGAAAATTGACGACCATCGCCGAACCAAGTCCGATGATTAGCAGCTCCACCTGGGTTAAGAGCACGTGCCAGGAAATCTCCGCACCGCCGAACACGCGGAACACGACGACGGAGCTAGTAACGATCCCTTCTTTGAAGCCCGCACGGGCGATCAACGGAAAAGCGATTAGTATATAAATGGCGAGTACCCAAATATGAAAGCCGAAGAAGTAGAAGACCCCAAAAGCCAGCAACAAACCGAGAATGGAAGCAAAAAACCGCGCCGATATCGAAGCCAGGCTGCGCTTGCGCGTGACGTCCACTCCTAGAATAGCTAACAGTCCCGCGGAATTGGCGCCTGCCACGCCGGCGAAATCCGCGATGAAGATCGCCATAAGTGTGGCTATCGCTGTTTTGATCACTCGAAATCCCATGAAACCCCATCCTTTTTGTCGAAACCGCTCTATGAAAATATCCTACTTGATTTCACGCTTCCATACAATGCCATTTTGATATTCAGCACTTTGCGATCTGACCTAGGGCTTGGCTTGATCTTTCTTTAACTCGATGATCTGATTAGGCGGGATCATGACGTAAAGCGGCTGAACTACCAACCTCCAGGCCCACGCAAAAAAAGGGAGCGTTACCGCTCCCGCACTAACTTTCGTTCGATATAGACAACCAGCTGGTACATCCCCGTCGCCACGACTGCAATGATGACCAGGCTTGACAGCACCAAGGTAAAGTTAAACACCTGAAACCCGTAAACGATCAAGTATCCAAGCCCGATTTTGGCCACAAGGAATTCCCCAACGATGACACCAACCCAGGCCATGCCCACGTTCACCTTCAGCGTGGATACGATGGTCGGGAACGATGCGGGCAGGATAGCCTTTAGAAACACGTCACGCCGCGATCCACCAAACGTGCGGATCACCTTGATCAGGTTGGCGTCCACTTCATTGAAGCTGTTAAACACGACCAGCGTCGTTACGATGACTGTAATTGACAACGTCGTTACGACAATAGCCGTGAAGCCGGCGCCAAACAATACGATAAAGATCGGGCCAAGCGCCACCTTTGGCATACTGTTGAACACGACCATGAAAGGGTCCAGTACGCGGGATAGAAACGGGGACCACCAGATAAGGACCGCCAGCAAGGTACCGATCAGCGTCCCCAGCAGGAAACCTACCGCCGTTTCGCCCACCGTCATTGCTAAATGTGGCCACAACTCGCCGCTGACCGCATCTTTGACAATTTGCCGGCCAACCTTGGACGGGTAACTAAAGATGAGCACATCAATCCATCGCATCCGGCCTGCAAGCTCCCAACATCCGATGAATAACACGAGGATCAGCGCCTGAACACTCACCACATAGTTACTTATTCGTCGTTTGCGTTTGCGGTACAGATGCCATTTCTCCTGTAGCCAGGCCTGCTGATTGGCGTCCGGTTTGGTTACGGGCTGTGCCAAGGGCTATCCCTCCTCCCTTTCCGACGTTTCGAGATCCCGCCAGATTTCATGGAACAGTTCGTTGAAGCCTTCGGCTTCCCGGGCATAAAACGGCTGCGCGTTCCGGATCTGCTCCGGAATTTCGTACATGCTGCGGATCCGGCCGGGTCTCGGAGCCAGAACGATAACCCTGTCGCTGACCGCGATCGCTTCGGACAAATCGTGAGTCACCAGGACGCCCGTTTTCTTGCGTTGCTTCAGGGTCCCCCACACTAAATCCTCCAGTTGCAGTTTCGTCTGATAATCAAGCGCCGAAAATGGTTCATCCAGCAGCAGGAGCTCGGGATCGGTCGCTAGCGTTCGCACGAGGGCGACCCGTTGACGCATTCCGCCCGACAGCTGGTGAGGATATAGGTTCGCCGTATCGCCAAGGCCCATTTCAGCCAGCAAGTTCCGGGCTTTTTCGGTGCTTTCCGGCGTTAACCGTCCCGTCAGCTCAAGCCCCAGCACGCTATTACTCATAATGGTCCGCCACGGGAACAAATAATCTTGCTGCAGCATATAACCGACCTGAGGGGTAGGCCCCGTCACCGATTTGCCGTGCAGCAGCACCTCCCCCCGGGTGGGAGAGAGTAGACCTGCCATGACGGAGAGAAGCGTGGTCTTTCCGCAACCGCTGGGACCAACCAGACTGATGAATTCACCCGGCTCCACCGTTAAATTCATCCCTTGCAAAGCGAGGACGGCCTCCCGGTCCGTCACATAGACTAGATCCAGGTGTTTCAGTTCCACGACAGAAGGCAAAAGCGCTCACGCTCCTTTTCCGTTATAGTCACTTACTTAACTGAGTTCACGGCTTTATCGGCGAAGCTGTTATTGACCAACTCACCTACATCAACCCGTTCATTCAGCTCTCCAGCGCTTTCCATCACGTCAAGCAGGTTATTCCACGAATCCTCTGCCAACGCCGGCGTTTCGGCATAACTTCCTTGCTCCTGATAACGCTTGATCGAACTAATCAAGATATCCATATCCGTATCTTTAAAATAAGGAGCGACGGTTTCTGCGATTTCCTCCGGCGTGTGAGACTGGACCCAAAGCTGGGCTTTATGGACCGCGTTCGTAAACTTCTGAACGACTTCCGGGCGATCGTTCATATAGCTCTGTTTGGTCATGAATACCGTGTAAGGCAGCCTTCCGCTCTCCGTACCAAAGGAAGCGACGACGTGGCCTTTCCCTTCCTTCTCAACAATAGATGCTTGCGGTTCGAACAACTGGACGAACTGTCCCGTTCCCGAGACGAATGCCGCTGTGATGTTGGCGAAATCCACATTCTGAATCAGCTCTAGATCCTGGTGCGGATCAATCCCGTGTTTGCGCAGGGTGAACTCTCCTGCCATTTGCGGCATGCCGCCTTTCCGCTGACCAAGGAAGACGCTGCCCTTCAGCTTCTCCCAATCGAATGCTCCGGAGTCTCGGGCAACCAGGAAGGTCCCGTCGGTTTGCGTCAATTGAGCAAAATTAATCACCGGATCCTCCGAGCCTTGCTGATACACGTAGATCGAAGTTTCCGCTCCAACCAGCGCCACGTCGATCGCTCCCGACAGCAACGCCGTCATCGTTTTGTCGCCACCCGCTGTCGTCTGCAGCTCTACATCAAGTCCTTCCTCTTTGAAAAAGCCTTTTTCCAATGCGACATATTGAGGGGCGTAAAATACGGAACGGGTGACTTCCCCGATTTTCACCTTTTGGGTTTGGCCGCTTCCTCCGCAACCGCTTAGGGCTGCTGTCAGGAGAACGATGAGCGCGAGCCATAACACCTTACGAGCGTTGTTCATGCCGTTCACCTCTCCTTCTTCATGGAGTTTCATAGCCAACCGATTTCTAGCGGTTGACCAGAACATACTAAATAGTATGCGATGGCCCAGCAAAAGGTTAAGAGCACAAAAAAGGCTGTCCCGGGCGGATGATTCCGCCTTAAGGACAGCCTCAAAAAGGATGACGGCTAGATGCCGTAAATGCTTTTGAATTTATGCTCCAGATATTCCGCGAGATAATCCGGGTTCAGCTCTTCCCCGGTGATTGCCAAGATGATTTCCGACGGCTTCCGGCTCTTCCCGTATTTGTAGATTTTGTCGGTCAGCCATTCCTTGATCGGCTGGAAGTTGCCATCCGCAATGAATCCTTCGAACTGCGGCATTTCCTTACGAAGCGTGTTTGCGATCTGAGCCGCATACATATTGCCTAACGCATAGGAAGGGAAGTAACCAAATAGCCCGCCCGACCAGTGAACGTCCTGCAGCACCCCGAGCCCGTCATTCGGCGGCGTCAAGCCGAGATAATCGCGATACTTCTCGTTCCATACCTTAGGCAGCTCGCTGACCGGCAAAGCTTCATTAAACAGCATCTTCTCGATCTCGTAACGGATGATGATATGCAAATTATAAGTCAGTTCATCCGCTTCGATCCGGATGAACGAGTTCTCCACGCGATTGATCCCGAGAAAGAACGCCTCCGGTGTAACGTCTTTGAGCTGTTCAGGGAAATGCTGCTGTAGTTCTCCGAAATATCGCTCCCAGAACTGCAGGCTGCGCCCGACAAAGTTCTCCCAGAAGCGGGACTGCGACTCGTGGATCCCCATCGACGTGCCTTGACCAAGCGGTGAACCGGCTAGCTCTGGAGAAACGTTTTGCTCATATAATGCGTGTCCTCCTTCGTGTAAGGAGCTAAAGATGGCGCTGGCGACATCATCCTGCTTGTAATTGGTTGTGATCCGCACATCGCCATGATTCAACGTCGTTTGGAACGGGTGCACGGTCTCGTCGATCCGCCCAGCTTCGAAGTCGTAGCCGATTTGTTCGAGGAGGAAACGGCTGAACTTCGCCTGTTGTCCCGCATCGAACAGCTGATCCAGGAAAGGCGCCTCCGGCTTGTTCTTCGCCGCTGCCACCGCTTCAACCAGCGGTACCAGGCGGTCGCGCAGCTGTCCGAATACCTGGTCGAGCTTCTCTACCGTTAGATCCGGTTCATACATATGTAGCAATGTATCATAACGAGTGGCCTTCGGACCCCAGTAGTCGATAAATTCCTGCGTTTTCTCCACAATTTGCGTTAAGTAAGGTTCAAAGCCGGCGAAATCACTATTTTCCTTGAAATCCTCCCACATCGTTTCGGCATGGGCGGTCAACTCGGTATATTCCCGGAATTTCTGCGGAGGAATCTTAACGCTTCGATCGTACTCCTCCTGCACGTCAAGCACCATCCGACGTTTGACATCGTCCAATTCATCCAGAACGGAAGGTTGATTCAAATAAGCCAAATATTCGCCCATTGCTGCTGAGGTTTGCAGTTTAAAAGCTTCCGTGGACAATAGACCGATGGTAGCGGCCCGGGTCTCTGCGCCTTTCCGCGGTGCGCCGGTGCGCAAATCCCAATTCATCAGCGCAACGGCTTCCCCGTACCCGTGAATCTTTTGCAGAAGCTCTCGAAAGAGCTCCCATTTCTCAACCGTTTCCTGCTTCATGACAACTCCCGCCTTTACTGGTGAAATTTACTGCTACTCTTGATGATACTTTTAACAAACCTTATAATCAAATTTTAAGCGGGCGAAATCACCTTATTTTGAAATATTTCATTTTCATGTAAAGGAGCTGTCTTCATCTTATGAAAATATCATTAAACCCGACGGCTGATAAACTCATTGCCGACAAGCTCGGCACGAAGTCCGGCCTACTCCGCCTTGTGTATGATACGGAAAACTGCGGCTGCGGAATGAGCGGGGTTCCGGTGCTCCACATCGTGTCCGAGCCCGGCGCTTATGACATTCCGATGGAGAATGAGGTTTACCCGTTCTGGATCGATAAGATGCAGGCGATATTTTTCGAAGAAGAGCTTACCCTGAAGGGGGAAGAAAACACCGGTACGTTCCGATTAGACGGACCCTCGCAATTTTACAAATCGAACATCCCTTTGATTGACCGCCGGTAATTCGCCGGTGTCCACAACCCAAACCTAAGGAGGCAGGTCAAATGAATCAGCTGCAATCTATTTTGGATTTCAACCGCAAGTTCGTGGAAGATAAGGAATACGAGAAATATGTGACGGATAAATTTCCCGAGAAGAAGATGGCTATTGTTACCTGTATGGATACTCGGCTTACAGAGCTTCTCCCTAAAGCGATGAATTTGCGTAACGGCGACGTGAAGCTGATCAAGAACGCCGGCGCGGTGATTTCCCAGCCTTTCGGCAGCGTCATGCGCAGTCTGCTCGTCGCGATCTACGAGCTTCATGCGCAAGAGGTGTTCATCGTCGGTCACACCGGCTGCGGGATGGCCGCGCTGAATTCGGACCGGATGATCGGATCCATGCGGGAGCGGGGAATCAGCGACGACACGCTGAACACGTTGGAGAACTCCGGCATCAAGTTGAATAAATGGTTGCGCGGTTTCGATAACGAGAAGGAAGGTGTCATCCAGACGGTAAATATCGTCAAGAAACATCCCTTGCTCCCTGCCGATATCCCTGTTCACGGGATGTTGATTAATTCCACGACGGGCGAATTGGAACTCGTGATTGACGGATACCAGCCGCATCCGAAGTAAAATAAACAAGAACAGCGTGCATCGCCTGCATTGGGAAAGGATGAAGCAACAAGATGACGTATCATTTCGATGAACGATTGCCGCGGCGAGGAACCTACTCCGAGAAATGGGATCTTGGACGGGAGCTGTTCGGCGATCCCGATGTACTGCCTTTGTGGGTGGCCGACATGGACTTCCGATGCGCCCCGGCCATTGTCGAAGCAGTCACCGAACGGGCCAAGCATGGCATCTACGGCTACACAAGCCGGCCTAAGGAATACCTCGATGCCATCACAGGCTGGATGGAACGCCGGCATGGATGGAAGGTCGACGCGTCCTGGTTGACCGACACTCCGGGCGTCGTACCTGCGCTTGGCGTAGCCGTTCAAGTGTTAACCGAACCGGGGGATCAGGTGATCCTGCAATCCCCGGTGTATAATCCGTTCTATGATGTGATTCGCAATAACGGACGCGAGATCGCCGAGAATCCGCTGATTCTTGAAAATGGGCATTATCGGATGGATTATGTTCAGTTGGAGTCGCTAATGCAGGGCGGTGCCAAGCTGATGCTGCTATGCAGCCCCCATAATCCCGGTGGCCGGGTCTGGACCCTGGAGGAATTGGAACGGCTCGGCGAGTTATGCTTGAAATATGGCGTGAAGGTCGTCTCCGACGAAATACATGGCGACCTTGTCTTCGCGGATCACCGCCATGTGCCGTTTGCTTCGCTCTCCGAAGCTCACGCCGGCATCACGATCACCTGCGCGGCCCCTTCCAAAACGTTCAACATTCCCGGTCTGTCTACGGCTTATACCCTAATTTCAAATGTAGCCATCCGCAAATCTTTTGCGGAGCGCATCAAAACGCTGGCTATTGGATCGCTGAACTATTTCGGCCCTTCTGCCACCATCGCCGCGTACACGCAAAGCGAGGATTGGCTGGATGCCGTCTTGGACTATATCCGCGCAAACCGTGACTTCGCGATCGCTTATCTTGCGGCGCACCTGCCAGCCGCGGCCCCAATCCTCTCGGAAGGCACCTACTTGCTATGGGTAGATTGCCGGGCTTTGGGTTGGGACAAAGCTCAAATTAAGCAAATGATGTATAAGGAAGCCAAAATCGCCTTCACCGAAGGCTCCGTTTACGGTCAGAACGGCGAAGGGTTCCTGCGAATCAATCTTGCTTGTCCGCGTTCTTTGCTTCAGGAGGCGCTGGAGCGTTTTTGTACAGCGGCTGCCGCTCGAAACGCTTAAAAGGCAATGTGAATAACCCTACCCGAACGCAACAAAGCCGGAAGACTCTTGTCTTCCGGCTTTGTTGATTTAGGTGCGACGCATATATGCTCGAACGGTTATCGGTGCAAATACAGCCACAATGACGGCGGCCCCGAGCAAGGATGTCACCAGATCCCCGCCCACGGTCCCTGTATTGACTAACTCCCGAACCGCGGTTACTAGATGCGAGATCGGATTCACGTTCGCAAACCACCCTAGCCATTTCGGCATCGTTTCGACTGGTACGAACGCATTGGATAAGAACGTCAACGGAAACAACACGATCATTGAAATGCCTTGTACGCTGGATGCCGTCCGTGCGATAACCCCAAAAAAAGCGAATATCCAACTGATCGACCAGGAGCAAACGATGACGAGCAGCGCAGCAAGGGCGACATACGCAAGGCCTCCATCCGGCCGATATCCCATGAGGTATCCCATTGCGAACGTTAAGACCGTGGCGATCGTATAGCGGACCGTGTCGGCCAACAAGGCGCCGGCCAGCGGCGCAATCCGAGCGATCGGCAACGACTTGAAACGGTCGAAGACGCCCTTCTCCATATCCTCACGTAGTTGCACCCCGGTGACGATCGACGTCGAGATCACGGTCTGCACCAAAATCCCCGGGATAATGACCGGCAAATAACTTAAAACATCCCCCGAGATCGCCCCGCCAAAAATATAAGTGAACATCAACGTAAAAATGATCGGCTGAATCGTTACGTCAAACAGTTGTTCCGGTGTTCGCTTGATTTTAAGTAAGCCCCGATACGCCATGGTCAACGAATGGCGGAGCGATTGACGGAAGCTCGTGTGGTTCTTCAGAGGCCGTGCGGCTTCGGAGTTGACTGTCGTGCTATTCACGCGATTACCTCCTTCTGCTTCAGTACGGAACCGTCCGTGCCTGCGGCGGCATCTTCTTCAACGCCATGCCCAGTCAGGGTCAAAAACACTTCATCCAACGTCGGCTTCTGGACGCTTAGCTCCATCAAAGCAATACCCGATTCGCGTAAGGCGATTAATAGGTCGGTAACTTTATCCCCTTCCGCCAGCGGGGCGGTGATCTTTCCGGCCTCCGCCGAAATATTCGTCGTTACTCCCAGCATCTGTTCTACAATCCGGCGGGACTCCGTCAGATCGAGCGGATTGCTGATTCTTAGCTGCAGCGACGAGGCACCAACCGAGGACTTCAACTCGTCGACGGTTCCTTCTGCAATGACCTGCCCGCGATCGATCACGGCGATTCGATCCGCCAATTGATCGGCTTCGTCCAAGTATTGCGTCGTTAACAACACGGTTGAACCGGAAGCGACCAAGCGGCGGATCGTATCCCACATCTGCGTCCGCGTCCGCGGATCCAACCCCGTGGTCGGTTCATCCAAGAAGATCAGCGGAGGCTGGGCGATCAAGCTCGCGGCCAAATCCAGCCGTCGCCGCATCCCGCCGGAGAAATGCTTCAGCGGGCGTTTGGCCGCTTCAGACAAGCCGAATTCCTCCAACAGCTCCTCCGCTTTTCGGCGAGCTTCACTGCGCCCTAACCCTAGGAGTCTGGAGAAAATGACGAGGTTCTCCGTAGCGCTCAGCGTTTCATCCACGGAGGCGTACTGTCCGGTCACGCCGATCAACTGGCGGACGATATGCGGCTCCTTGACGACATCATGTCCGAATATGCGGGCGGATCCCCCATCCGGACGAAGCAAGGTGGCTAACATGCGGATCGTTGTCGTTTTCCCGGCCCCGTTAGGTCCCAGCACTCCGTAAATCATGCCACTTTCCACCCGCAGGTCTACTCCGTCCACGGCACGGCTTGTTCCGAATAGTTTGACAAGTCCATCGGCTTCGATGGCCGGTGCGTTAAGTCCTCCCCTTATGGCGGAAGTTTTCGTACTCATTTGTTGTATCCTCCTATCTCAAGCCAATATGATCTACAGATAGGAGGTTAACCGAGTTAGGTAAACTGAATTTAAACGGTTGGAATAATGACAACTAGATCACGGGAATACCTTCTTGATTCAGTCTTTTTTATTCTGTTTCTTCAGCTGTTGTAATGCCTTATCGTAAGCGGTCTTACGATAATTCATCGTATCTTGGTACTTTTTCTCCAACTGCTTAAACTGTTTGCTATCAAACTCTATCCATACCATCAGCTGCTCAGTATTCGGTAACATGTCTTGCTTCATATTTTGTCGTTTACGAGCCGTACAACATAAATACTTATGCTGCAATTCAATCTGAGTCACCTCAAACCAGGGGTCGAGACAGGCTCCGAGATTTCCGGCATAGAACGTTTGTTTATGATCATAGAAGGGATGATATCCGTAAGGAACCGTAACGACCAAGGTCCCCTCATCCCTCAGAAAGCGGAAGGCTTGTCGCAGTAAAATCGAAGGGTTGGCGAAATGCTCCAGAATCTCTCCCAAAATCACCGTATCGAATAGTGTGGTCGTTTTCCATTCGGCGACATCGGTCAATAGGAACTTTACATTTTCTCGTACCGAGCCTGATTCCTTGGCTAGTTCCCGCTTAGCGTAGCGAATGCTCTCTTCCTCCAGATCGATGCCGGTAACCCGCAATCCTTCACGTGCCAGCAAAATCGAAGTAATCCCCTGACTGCATCCCACGTCAAGCACGCTCCTCCCAACAACCGAACGACATATCCAATGAACCCGAGCCCGCGTCGCTTCATGTGACTCTATCGAATTAACAAGACCGTAGTATCGTTCATTTACCCGATCATGTATGACCATCCCGTTCACCTCCTCCATGTTTGCTATACTTTCCGTTGAATTCCACTAACCCATAAACTCCTTCAGAACCTTCTGTTGCTCCGCCTTACTCATCCGCCCTTTAACCGGAAGTTGTCTGGGTAGAGAGTTATAGCGGTGAATCACCTCCACGAAGTTGCGAGGAGTTAATATTTCGTGAGGTAATTCAATGACATTTCCGTGCGTGCCGCGGCCCGGAAGCTTGTAGCGATATCCGGACAAATATTCCGATGTCTTGTACAAAAATACATAATAAGGCGGAGATGTTCGAAACATGGGAACCATTTCTTCATGAATAGAGTCTAACGCGTATCCGTTTTGATTGATCAAAGCGAGCGTACCATCCTTGGGCCGACAGTCAACCAACTGCTGGATGTAAGATTTATGATACATATCGTCAGACTCCATACGAACCAGATACAAATTTTCGCATGATCCAGCAAAGGCTTTCATTTGCTCTATCCCCTCTTGAGGCGTTACAAACCTAACATTCCGCGGAAGTCTGGGGTATTTAGCCAAAATATCAGTGATGATGAGCTTAGTTTCAGGTACGATCTTGAAAATCGCCAGAAAGTTTTGATTGGTTTGAACCTGCAGTGATTTCAGAGTAAAATTGTGAAAAATTTCGATTCTATTCTCCAACCATGAGCGTGTAAGTCGTTGCGAATTAAATCCAAACGTATTGAAATTGCTTTCGATTACAATCTTTTTCAACATTTTTGCCCCTCCTTTTTCTTTAGTCCCACTTAAGCATGTCATGATTTGATCTCGCAAAGGCGGGACTACCGATCTTCCACTATATGCTAGAGACAAAAAAACGGACAGGACGTATTCCATAAATCTCTGAGAAAATAGTCAAGCGAACTGCCTAAATTTGCCAAGAGGTACAAGCACACAATGCAAATAGATCTCGCAATCATAAACTGGAATTATCAAGCCATTGAAAGGAATGAAATGTCCGATGCCTCAAATTTATTTAGAAACTAGAGACTTGCTTAAGAGAATTGAAGAAGCGGTCGTGAACCGGAAGCCGTTTTCCTTGGTGCGGATCGGCGATGGGGAGAACTTGGTGATGGCTCAGCAAAACGTCTGGTCTTTATCAAAAGTGCTTCAAGAAAGATGGGCGATTAAAGCCAACCGCGGGGAAAAAGGCATCCATTTGCCGAATCTGCCATTGCGTAACGCCGTCGTTTCTTCCGTCCGGAAGGCCACTGTTGTAGGGATTCTGCCCGCTGATGACAATACGATCAACGCACCGGATTATTTAAAAAGACCGTTAACCGATCAAATCCTCTCTTATTACCGAATCGAACCCGCCGTGATCTGCCATGCCGGTGTGAATCGGGAACTGGCCCGTATGGAGGAGTTCTGGTCGCTTCTGTCCGGTCGGAGGGTTTTGATTCTCACACGGGAAGCTCATAAGATCAAGGAACGTCTCGAAAAGAAGCCGTACAAGCAAAATATCGTGCACGCCTTGGCCTTTAATCAGTGGCAAGAGTACCGGAGTACGCTGAAATGGATTACTGCACATAAGGATAGCTTTGACGTCGCTTTGATCTCCTGCGGGGTTAGTGCAGTTGTTCTGTCCGAGCAGATTGCTGCCCTCACGGGTAAGGTTGCGCTCGATTTCGGCAAAGCGAACAATATTATACTAAAGGGGCGCCCCAACTAAGAATGGGACGCCCTTTGTGATCATATCTCCTCCTAACGCCTTACTTCCCGATGCGCATCACGCGATCCGCCCAATCCTGGTAGAAGGAGCGTTCGTGGGAGACCAGCAGCACGCTGCCGCGGAATTCAATTAATGCTTGACGCAACGCTTCCTTGGCAACCTGATCCAGGTGATTGGTGGGTTCGTCGAGGATCAAAAAGTTGCAAGGGGTGAGCAGCAACCGGCATAATTTCACTTTCGACTGTTCCCCGCCGCTCAGCGTTCCGATCTCTCGTGAGGCCAGCGTCTGATTTATCCCGCAACGAGCCAATTGTTTACGAATCTCCTTGCCGTCTAAATCGGGACGATAGTCGGAGATATATTGGATCGGCGATAGAGTCGGATTCTCCCAAGCAAGATCCTGCTCAAAATAGCCAATATGCACCCGATCCGCAAAACGAGCATCACCGGATACGGGAGACAGCCTCCGAACCAACGTGTTTAGCAACGTCGACTTGCCGATGCCGTTGAAGCCTGTTACCACCAGTTTTTGACCGCCTGGTACTTTAAAAGAAAGCGGCGGCAACAGCGGCTGACCATAACCGACCACGAGCCGGCGTGTCTCCAGCGCGATAAGGCCGGGTGGCGCCAGCTCTTGAAACCGAAACGCAGGTGGATGGGTCTGAACCGGCGGTCCCAGACGTTCCATCCGCTCCAGTTGCTTGCGCCGTCCTTGGGCGATTTTACTGTTAACGCCAGCAATGTTCTTGCGGATATAGCTTTCCGTTGTTTCAATTTTCTTCTGCTGTGCTTCATAACGTCGTTCGTAATCGAGTCGCAGATGTTCCTTCTGTCGTACATAGTCATTGTAGCTTCCCGGGTATTTCCGCATTGACCCAAACTCAATATCACAGATGCAGTTCGTGACCTTCTGGAGGAACGCGGCATCATGAGAAACGATGACATAAGCGCCACGGAATGCAACCAACGCGCCGGACAGCCATTCTACATGCTCCCTGTCCAGGAAATTGGTCGGCTCATCGAGCAGCAATACATCCGGCTCACTGAGCAGCAACTTAGCCAAGATAACCCGAGCCCTTTGGCCGCCGCTTAACTCCGACAGCGGCCTCTCCATACCCATCGCATGAATTCCCAGGCCCATGGCCGTTTGTTCAATTCGGCTGTCGATCCCGTAAAAATCACCGGTATCCAGCTTTTCCTGGCATAACGCCGCCTGTCTCAACTTGCTCTCATCCCCCGTGATCGCAACCTCCTGATAGATCTCGGTCATTTTGCGTTCCAACTTATAAAGTTCGTCAAAAGCGGTTTTCATATAGTTGCGGATCGTCACATCTCCCGGTATCCGAGCATATTGATCCAAATGACCCAACCGTAGACGCGGCTGCCATCTGATGATGCCTTGATCGGGAATCACCTCGCCGGTTAACATGCGGATCAGCGTGCTTTTTCCCGCGCCGTTTTGCCCGACGAGTCCCATATGCTCTCCCGCATGTAATTCCAACGAAGCCGCGCGATAAAGTTCCTTGTCCGCGAAACGATGGGTAATGCCGCTCATTTCTAATAAACTCATGTGAATGACCTCTCTTCTGTTGAAATAAAAAAAAGCAGAGAAACAAGCGCCTAACGGCGCCAGTCCTCTGCTCTGGGGGAACCCCGTAAAAAAACACAAAGGACCAAGGACAAAACATTGTCCTTGGTCCTTAAATCATGCATTTACCGGTTTTAAGCCGCATCCGAATAAGCGTAGGTTCTTCCCCCTATGCGTTCCGTGCCTAGCTTTAGACCGATGAATGCAGGAAGCTAAGCTTCCCGATTAAGCTCCGCACAATGCTTCATCCTGAACATGTGTACGGAGCGAAGTTCCCTAACGAGTTTTCCATTTTGGAGGTAAATCATGGTTTACACCAACCTTTCCATAAATCCCCTTCATTTTATCATAAATGCCCTTCATTTTCACGCCCTTCTCAAATCTCTATGCGGATATCTCACAAGGAGGCTTCCGGTACGTGGACAACGACATTTCCTTCCATCCACGACTCCGGCGGCATCGTTAGCGTTGTCTTGGATCCCAACAAATTCAAAATCACCTCGCGATCGTCAAACGGAATCCGTTGTCCCTTTGCGATCAAGTGAGTCTCATGACCTCTACCCGCAACAACAACGCAGTCTCCGGTACGAGCAAGTTCAAGGGCCTGCGAAATGGCTTCCCGCCGGTCCACAACCGCCGTATAACCGCTACTCGGGATGGGTCCCCCCTCCAGCCCCTCCAACATGTCGCGAAGGATCGAGTCGGGGTCTTCCGATCGGGTATTATCCGACGTAAAGATCGCGAAATCCGCGTAAGATGCTGCTACCCGGGCCATGATCGGGCGTTTCATCCGGTCCTTGTCTCCTTCGCACCCGCATACACAGTATAATTTGCCATGCGTCAGCGTTTTGGCGGTTTGCAGTACATTCTCCAATCCGTCCGGATTATGGGCGTAATCCAGGATGATGGTAAAATCTTGTCCGGCGTAGATCGGTTCGAATCGTCCCGTCACCCCTTCAAACGCTTCCAGACTCCGTTTTACCTGCTGAAGCGGAATTCCCTCCGACAAGCTTACCGAGATGGCCGCTAGAGCGTTATACACGTTAAATATTCCTAGCAGCTTCAAATTCAGATGGGTCCTTCCTTGGAAGGTATCCACCTGGAGTGACGTTCCCTCCGGCTTCATCTGGATTTCGCTCGCACGAATGTCCGCTCTGTTCTTGACGCCATACGTAATGACCTGAGCGGCTGTTTTGCGGGCATAAAGGGGAGAAACCGGATCATCCGCATTCAAAATCGCGATCTTCGGCTCATCTCCGTAGGCGCTGCCCAGCTGCGAGAACAGCAGTGATTTCGTATCGCTGTACCGTTCCATCGATTCGTGATAATCCAAATGGTCATGTGTGACATTGGTCAAAACCGCCGTGCGGAATTGGCACCCCCTGACCCTGCCCATATCAAGTGCGTGGGAAGACACCTCAACCACCGCATACTCCGCGCCATGTTCCAACATCGTGCGGAAATTCCGCTGCAGCACATGGGACTCAGGTGTGGTGTTTACGGTCTGTTCCCTGTAGTTCCCGATTCGCATATACAACGTACCAATCAGTCCGGTTCGTTTATCATTTTCATTAAATATATGCTCGACTAAATGGGTTGTCGTCGTTTTTCCGTTTGTGCCTGTAATCCCGATTAACTTCAACCGGCTTGTCGGCCGACCATAGAATACATCCGCCAGAATGGCCAATGCCCGCCGCGCATCCGGAACCTGCACGGTCGTAATGTGGGAAGGGATCTCTGACAGCTTCCTCTCAGTGATCAGGGCGATTGCGCCGGCATTAACCGCCTGAACCGCAAATTGGTGTCCATCGTAGACGGTACCTGGCAAGCATACGAACAAACACCCTTGCATCACCCGCCGCGAATCGATTTCGATTCCGCTGATGTCCAGTTCAACCTTCCCCTGCACCTCTTTGATGAATAATGGATTCAATAGAAGGTTCAGCTTCACTTATTCCCCTGCTTTCCTAGGTCCTGAACGCCTTTGTGGTTACATGTTGCCCGCCGAAAATCCGGTTTATTCCCCATATTTCGACTTCATCACCAAGATCCTACTTGCTTATTGCAAACTCTAAATCAAAAAAGCAGGCCCCTTACGGGCCTGCTTTTATCATGAGGAAGCGGTAGGTTCCTGGGCTGCCGGTTTGCCAGCCTCTAGCAGCGGTTGGTTACGTCCGAGAAAGATCGATAGGAACAGGATTAGAAGTCCTGTACCGATTAACAGCCATTCGATCGCGACCGCATCGGCGATTGGGCCGAAGATCAACATCCCTATCGGCATCATGGAAGTGGAGATCATACTGAATACGCCAAAGATTCTGCCCATATAGTTTTCATCGACTTTCTCCTGAATCATTGTCATCGTTGGGGTATTAAAAGCCGGCATCGCCACGCCGAACAAAGCCATAAACGCCAAGTAGACCCAGAAGACAGGAACAATGCCTAGCAAGAAGGTGCACAAGCCCATGAGAACGGTAGCTAAGGTCATGGTGTGGACTTTGTTCCGAAAGCCTCCCCATGCCGCGATCAGCCCCCCTCCAGCCATCATCCCCACGGAGAAGGCGATTTCGATCGCCGTGAGCCGCCAAACCTCATCGCCAAAGCTCCGAGTAACCTGAAGCGGGGTTAAAAAGGCGGCTGGGGCCATCAGAATAAAAAAGATTGCCATAAACTTAAAGAAGGATTTCAGATAAGCTTGTCGACCTATGTAAGCCAGTCCCTCTTTAAGATCGTTGAAGTAACTGGTCGGCGGTTGATCGGAGGCTTTGGGATGAGACGGTATTCGAAAATAAAGAAGCAACGTCAGTATCGCAATCGCCGCCGTAACCACATCGATGAAGAAGATCGCTTCGATTGTCGCTACGGTAAGGAGCGCGGCACTAACGATCGGGGACACAAACATAATTACCGCCTGGATGCTTCCGTTGAACCCGTTCACCTTGGTCAACCGGTCAGTAGGTACGATCTGCGGCAAAATCGCCCCAACTGCCGGTGTCTGCACGCCCGAACCAAGCGCCCGGATTGCAGCGATCGCGAACAACAACCATGCCTCTTTGTAGCCCATCAAGAACAGGATTGCCATCACCAGCGTGGACATTGCAATCATGCCATCCGCCAGCATGATCAACACCTTCCGGTTGTAGCGATCTGCCCAGACGCCCGCCACAGGAGATAATAGAAACGTCGGGATGAAACCGCATAGAATGTATAGGGTCATCATGATCCCTGATTTGGTATTTAACGTGATGTACCACATGATTGCATACTGCACGAGCGAAGAACCAAACAACGAAATGGTTTGACTGCTCAAGAAGAGAACAATATTCCTTCTCCACGATTCCTTTGGTACGGATTGATTTGACCTGTCTGCGTTATTCACGGCCATCCCCTTCCAACTTCATGTATTTAGGTATTATTATACTTTAATCGAACCCGATTCCCCAAACAATGGAAATGTTGACTATAAAAAAAATAACCCCGTTAGCCGGGGTTACGCAGAAGATCATTACATTTTGACGTTTTCTTCCTTGGCCATGGAGCGAATGTAAAATGCCCCAAGTACCGAACAAAGCAGGAAAGTGAAAAAAGCCATCGCCGCCGCTTGCTCGCGTTCCTGGAAGACGCTGAACACCTGCTGCATCGAGACCCCCAGCATTTGCGGGGAGTTGGCGCCCAGCAGGAACGGAGCCGTAAACGAGCCGATCACTCCCATGAATACAAAGGTGAGGGCAACCAGGAACGTTTTATACGACAGAGGGAAAATAAACCGCGCAAACAGCCTGAACCTCCCTGCCCCCACATCTTTGGCGCTTTCGATGACCGACGAAGGAATCCCGGCCAACGCGGAGCTGAGCAGCATCGTTGTAAACGGAATGTTGAACCAGAGATTCGCGATAATGATCCCTTTCTCATCGAAAATGATACGCGGCAGCGTGACTCCGATATGCTCTAACAGGCGTGCCAGCCACCCGTGGTTGCCGAGAAGATTGATTAATCCGTAGGTGGCGATGACCCCCGGGATGAATAAAGGGATCATATAGGTTTTCCGGATCAACTCGACGATCGGTCCTTGATTGAAGCGCATGTATACCGCCAAGCTATAGCTGATCAGTAGCACCAACGCGCAGGTGATTACGGTTATCCGAAGCGTAAATAGGATGTTCGCCCGCATCCCCTTATCGGTAAACAAAACGTGGTATCGGCTCAGGTCATATCCACCCGTCTCGTTGGTGAGGCTTAACATCAGGGATTGAAGGATCGGAATAATGACGACGACCAATAAAATCGCGAAGGAGGGGAGGACCATCGCCAACCCCGCCAACGCTTGTTTCCACTCCTTACTCATTGCGCAGCAACGTCGCTCTGCCAGCGTTTGTTGATTTCTGTACCTAAATCCCCGATGTTAAAGGTGCGGAAGCCTTCGGCAACGCCCTTGAATTTCTCTTGGGTTTCTTGCGGCATATTGGCCAGTTCGATGCCCGGGAACCCGTTCATTTTCTCAACGATGACCGCTTGGGCTTCCGGCGAAAGGACGAAGTTCAGGAACTGATATATCGCCTCTTGCTTATCCGATTCCCCGTTCACCATCAGATAAGTTGGACCGCCGTTAAAGCCAGGTGTGATTTGTTGCATTTTGACCGTATCGGGAAGCAGCCCTTCATTCAGCTGTTGCAGTACCATATCCGACCACGCCGGAATCAGTGAAACCTCGCCGTTCATCAGCAGATCCAGCGTGCCCTGGTTTTTCTTGGGGTAAATGCCGTCGCCGTAAACATATTTGCCAAGTTCCTTCAGCGTTTGGAACCCAGGATCCCATTTATCCATTACCGATGGATCGGAATTGTGAATATCCTCTTCGGGAAGATCCTTGTAGATCACCGTCTGCACGAACGAACTCCCCGAACCGCCGGTGGACGGGTCATTATAAGCGAATTGCCCCGGGTTGGCTTTGATCCAGGCCAGCAGCTCGTCCAATGTTTTCGGCGGATTCGTAACTTTCGTACTGTCATAAGCTAAGACAACGGCGGAAGAGCGATAAGGAATTGCGTAATTGTCCACGTCCTTCATCGTGTCCGCATTGACATTGGTCAAGTTAGGGATCGCATTCGTCTCTAATTGCTTCCATACCCCATCTTTCGTGCCCTGGGCTACGACGCCGATACCATCCTCGTATAAATCGATATCGCCCGAGCCTTTGCCGGCTTGCTTCGCGGCCAGAATGCGGTCGTAAGTTGGTTCTGCGCCAGTTCCGGACGGAATGTAAACCAGGTTCACATCTACCTGATCGTTTTGCTCCTCAAACATCGGAACGAGCGTATCCCATAGATCTTTGACGTTCTGCGAACCCGTAAAATAGAAGTTAAACTTGACGGGCGCGCTGGCCGCAGCCGGAGCCGTGGTTGATTCACTTGGCGATGATGCATTCGACGCCGCTCCATTTGCACCGCCACCGCCACATGCGGAGAGTAGCGTCATTGATAATAACGCAGTAGATAATAGGGTTAACCATGGTTTTTTGGATCGCATTTTCGTTTATCCTCCCTTAGTTGGGTTCGCCTGTCGGAAACCCAATCAATTTAACGATCTGTACGCCAACTTCTTTCCCGATGGACAGATGCTGCGTGGCTTCCTTGGACTGAAACGTCCGCAGAATCCCCCATCCAGCCAGTTCAACGGTGACCTCAGCGTAATGCCCGAGGACCATCACCTGCTTAATCTTCCCTTCCAACAACTCGCCCTTCTCCGTCGATTCACTTAAGACTACGTCCTCCGGTCGGATTGCCGCGGTGATTTTACCGCTGAGCCGCTTCTCGTTCGGAAAGCGAAGCGCGCCGATCCGGATGCTCCCTTCATCCGCCACCCCCTCCAAAAAGTTCATTTTGCCGATAAAACCGGCTACATATAAAGACTCGGGCGCATCATAAATCTGTTGTGGACCGGCAATCTGTTCAATGCGCCCGTGATTCATAACAACGATCCGGTCAGAGAGCGACAAAGCCTCTTCCTGATCATGCGTAACGAATACCATCGTGAGTCCGGTTTGCATCTGGATTTCGCGAAGCTCCTCGCGCATTTCATGACGCAGCTTCGCGTCCAGCGCCGAGAAAGGCTCGTCCAGCAACAGCACGGCCGGCTTGAGCAGCAGGGACCGGGCCAAGGCGACGCGTTGTTGCTGGCCGCCCGATAATTCGGCCGGATACTTCTTCTCGTACCCCGAGAGACGGACCAGCTTGAGCGCATCGGCGACCGCTGCGCGAATTTCCGCTTTGGGTACTTTGCGAATCTTCAGGCCGAAAGCTAGGTTATCGTAAATGGACATATGCGACCATAAGTTGTAGCTTTGGAAAACCATCGAGGTCGGACGGTTTTCGGGCGGCAGCCCGATGACACTTTGACCTTCAATCCGAATGTCGCCCGAATCTGGCTCGAGAAAACCGCCAATGCTGCGCAGCACCGTCGTTTTGCCGCATCCCGAGGGACCTAACAATGTCACCAACTCGCCTTGTTCCACCGTTAAATTGATATCGCTGACCCCGTCTCCTGTCTTGTAGCGTTTCGTCAAATTACGTACCGCTAATATCATGTTAGTTACTGCCCCTTTCTCCCATGGTCGGCTTATTTCGTTTGGAATCCGCTTGCCAGCACATCGGCGCTGACCAACCGCTGCGCGGCAAGCAGCAAGAGGATCGTTGGCAAGGTCAGGATGATGGAGAATACCGCACCCGCGCTGCTCGGAAAGTCCGAGATAATGGAATACATGACGATGGGCATCGTCTTGAAATCGGGAATACCGACGAGAAACGTCCCTTGTGCTTCATCCAACGAATTCAGAAACGTAAAGACCGAAGCGACCATAATCCCGGGCATCGCCATCGGCAGCGTGATGCTGCGGAACACCCGGAACGGACTGGCTCCGACATCCCGTGCCGATTCCTCCTGGGCCCGATGCACATTGCGGAAGGATGCCGTCGGGATCCAGGTCATAAACATCAGCACGTTGATCATGTGAATCAAGACAACCCCCAGCAAGGTGTTCATTAAACCGATCCGGTAGAACAATACCGCAATCGAGACATACAGTCCCATCTTCGGGAACGCATGCGTCAGCAGGAACGAGAACAGGAACATTCGCTTTAGCGGAAACTGAATTCTTGCAAATGCGTAAGCTGCGGGTATGCAGATGACGATCGATAAGGCCGTCACGATGGCCGCGATGAAGAACGACAACGAGATCGATGAGACGATATCATCCTTAGCCAGGACGAAGTTCCACCACTTGAAGCCCCAGGCTTCCGGCAGCACGTCCGGGTAGTTCCATTTCTCACTGAACGCGAGCACCAGCAAATTCAAAAGCGGCCCGGCAAAAAATATCGCAAAAACCGTTAGCAGCACAAATTCGATGATTCTCTTTGCCCCGACTTTTTTCCAGTACCAAAGCAATAAACTCACTCCTTTCCTTCTGTTGATTGGCGGATGACGACATGGCTGTTGTATTCCACCAGTTTCGGCAAATCCGTTACGCCTCGGATCAGCTTGTCGAGCAGCTCCACGGCGTCCCTTCCGATGCCTGTTGCATCTACGCTGACCGTGGACAGGGACGGCGAATACATACTGCCGAGCTCGATGTCGTCATAACCCATCACCGCCACCTCCTGCGGAATGCAGACCCCGCGATCCAGCAACAGCTTCATCGCCCCCAGCGCCAGCATGTCGTTAGTCGTAAACAAGGCGGTATAACCTTGATCTATGAAAACCTGATAGTGCTCTTCCATTAGCTTGATTCCGTAAGCAAAGTTGGACTCCGGAGATGGAACAATCTTCACGGCACTCGATTGCGTGGAGATACCGAGTTGTTCCAGGCGGCGGGTGAACCCCGCCAAGCGCAGCGAATGGCTGCGATGCTCGATCGGACCGGCAATAACGAAAAATTTTCGATGGCCCTGCCCGTGCAAATAATCGGCCGCTCGGCTTCCCCCGGTTTCATCATTGCTGACCAAATGGATGACTTCGGGGTCATCGGTCGAGCCGTTGACCATTAGATAAGGAAGATTGAATTTTTTGACATAATCAATCACGTTCTTCTGAAGTCGGCTGACCAGAATCAATCCGTCTACCCGCTGTTCCAGCAAAAAATCCGTAGAACGTAAGCTCATTTCCCGATCCGTTTTCAAGAAGACAGAATACCCCCGAGCTTCGGATGCCACAAGGATTTCATCAATTATCTTGCCGTAAAGCGGATGGGAGACAATGGGCGGCTGCTCTCGAAACACGATTACGCCAAGGTTGTTCGTTCGTTTGGTTACCATGGCTCGCGCAACGGCATTCGGCTTGTAACGGAGTGTTTCCGCTGCTTGCAGGACGCGTTCCTTCACCTCAGGGCTGGCATACCCATTGCCGGAAATGACTCGGGAAGCCGTGGATTTGGACACCCCGGCCAACTGAGCTAACTCCCGAAGGCCATGGTTCGGCTTATTCGTCAACGTACGATCTCCCTTCTTTGTTTAACGTTTCAGCTTTCACCGCTAGAAGCGCAGCAACGTCACGGGTCGTGATCGAATCCACACCCATGCCGGCCATTCGCCGCATTTCTGATGGATCCGAAACGGTCCAAACAAATACGGCTAGACCTGCTCGTTTCGCTGCATCCATGAACTCAGGCCGAATCAATTGATACGGGACATTTAGACCGAAACATCTGGCCGCACGTCCCTCATCACAAGCTCGATCAACGGCTTCGGCATAAGGACTTGTCAGGAAACTGTCGATGTTCACGTTCAGCAGCTTTCGGAATTGCCGTGCGCTGCGATCGGCCTCTAGTGCGACGGGGTACTCGCATCCGCTAAAGAAAGCTTGATCGGCCATCTCCATTCTGGTCAGCATCTCTGCTAAAGGTTCTAGACAAGCAGCGGATTTGATGTCAAGGTTCATTGTTTTGCCGGTTTCCTTAATCCACCGAAGAACCGAGGCTAGCGGAAGCCGATCTTCGACCGTTTGTTCATCCAACTCCGCCAACGTCATGTCCGATAACCTTCCGGTGCGCCCCTCCGCCAATGCCACTTCGTCATCATGTGCCAAGACAAGTCCTCCGTCGCGAGTAACTCGTATGTCATCCTCGTAAACGTCTGCCCCGATGGCCAGCGCTGCACGCAAGGAGGCGAGGGAGTGATCAGGATGTCCCATGCAGCCGGTATGGGCCGTTACTAACGGAAATTGCTTCATGCCATGAAGTACCTCCTTAATCGAAATAAACCGGGTTGGTAAAAGCGATGATTGCAAGAGCCCCTTGCACGATGCCCCAAAGCTCAGCCCGCAGCCATTTTCGGGGCCCGGGTGAAAGCGGCAAACCGGATAGACAAACCGGCTCATTCGCGTTGTTTTTGCTCCACGTGACCTCTATATCCAATTCCTGCCCCTGGTCGGAGCAGAGAATTAGCTTGAAGGTTTGATCGGATAAGAACCATAATCCCGACCTCACCGTAAAATCGATGGTTACACTAGCTTGCAACTCCCGCTGATCCTCCGTTTGCAAAGGAGAGACCACGGAGCCTAACTCGAACTTATGGCCATCGGCAAATATCGCAAGGCTCAGCAGAGGCCCGACCGTGACGGTAGCTCTCCCCTCCCGCAGGGAGTTAACCAGCAGTTCCTCCGTCGGCTGCTCGCCGTCCGGAATACCAAGATACGTGACTGACAGAGGCTCTTCTGTTTTCATCTGCGCATGCCAATCTCGACCCGAAGTCGCGGAGATCCGAAATCCCTCATTCAGCTTGTCGGTCCAAAGGGCAAAAGCTCGTCGGTTATTGGTGCGGATGGAAGCGAACGTGCCGGACCAGACTTCGATATAATCGACGACGGACCAATCCTTCAGCTCATATTCCCAATAACATCCCGTACTTGCCGGACTCCCGATCCGGAACGGATGGGCCAACCCCGCAATGCCGCCAAGGTGATGCACTGCCTGAATGCCGTCTACGATCTGGCTTGGGTCCGCACTTCGCCAATCCGCGTATTCGCTTAACCCTAGCGTGACCATATGCCCATAAAACGTTGTCCACTCCATGCCGGGCAGGATTAGAAGCCCGTATTGGCTAGCGATGGAATCCTTCCCCGCGAGCCCTGACATCGTGTTATGGTCCGTTAGGGCGATCGCGTCGAAGCCCAGTTCAACTGCCCCCACCGCCAGCTCTTCCAGCGTTTGGACGCCATCGCTGTGCTGCGTATGCGTATGCAGCTCGCAAGCTATCCATCTCACCTCCACTTCAACTCCTTTCCGCCCAAATTTGTAATCGATATTCGCACGAATCCGTCACGATACAATGAATGCTCAACGTGACTTGCCAATCACCGGCAAGCAGCCGGCCTGGCATCAGCCCCGGTGAAGCGTGGTCTACGGCGAGTTCTAGTTCTAACGTCGGGTCATGGCGATGACAGGCTCCTCGATAACCGATCGGATCATCTAACGAGAGTGTGATCAGATTTTTCAACGGAAGGTAACTGTCCGCTTGGGTTAACGCCGGCTCTCTTTGTTCCGGCAGTAGGTAAGAATCGAAACTTTGCATGAGCAGCATCAACGATCGGTCACGATCTTCCAGCACTTTCGGAGCATACTCAAAGCGTAGTTGCAGCAGTTTGCAGTCTTGATCTATTTGAAACGGAATGCGGACATGCGTTTTGGAATTTTCCGGTGTAAAGCGTCCTTTCCTATCCAGAACCGGCAAGTGCAAAATGATTCACCGTCCTCTTCTTGAATTACTGCTTAGGGACTTGTTCCCGACTGGGAACGGTCCCATATATCTCTCATGGTACTGGGCAAACATCAAGGCGGTATCATCCGCATGTTAATCTTCTGTAAAGGCGATGAGGGAAGGATACATCCTCGCATAAAATGGAAAGTTCAGGATAATCTATGGGAACAGGATGACAGGAAGGGATGCGCCTTGAGACTTGGACAAGGTATCCATAGTAAGGGAGAAGAAGTCCAATGAACAAAGAGATTCGCTTTGCCCATCAGGTAAAAAAACAACTGTCCGATTTAGAGCCGATACCAGAAACCACGCTATCCTCGAGCCTTGATCAAAATGCAATGACCCTTAGCCAAATTTTTGCGTCATGCACCGATCTAGTGATGAGGAATTTCTTTATTTTTGATTCCAAGCCCTGTTTGGCCGTATATCTCGACGTACTTGTTGACAGGAAGCTATTGGAGCATGGCTTGCTTTCTCCCCTCATGGACCTGGACATCAAGGAATCCGAATCTAACGAACAGGTAATCGATCGCATGAAATACCGTTTGCCTTCGATCGTCTTGCCGGAAATTGTAAATAAGCTGAATGAGGCTGTTCAGCGGATCGTCAAAGGCGAAGTGGTGATCTTCATCGAGTCCATGAAACAGGCAATGAGCTTTAATATCAACGATGAACTAAAGCGTCCGTTGGAAGAGCCAAGTACAGAAGCGGTAGTCCGCGGTCCACGAATCGGTTTTATTGAGAAATTGAACGTGAATATGAGCCTGATACGACACAGCATACATAGTCCGTATTTGAAGATGGAGAAGGTTGTCATCGGAGCAACCACCCATACCGAATTGGCTATCCTCTATATCGAGGGGATCGCTCCGCAGTCCGTCATTCAAGAGGCTAAACAGCGACTGAATCAGATTGAGATGGATAGCATTCTTAGTTCCGGTTACATTGAGGAGTTGATCCGGGACCACCCGAAATCGCCTTTTCCCGTCATTCAAGCAAGTCAAAGACCGGATGCCGTATCAGCCGCCTTGATCCAAGGGAAGGTAGCGATTCTCGTAGACGGCACGCCTTTCGCTCTCATCCTCCCCGTCACTTTCTGGTTCGCGTTTCAAACCGTGGAGGATTACTATATCAACTTTCTGTTTGCCTCGATGCTGCGAATGCTAAGGTTTTTATTTGCTTTCCTGGCATTAGCTTTGCCGTCCCTCTTCGTAGCGGTCACGACCTTTCATTCGGAAATGATTCCGACGGCTTTGACGTTAAGCCTTGCGTCCGCTCGGGAAATCATCCCGTTTCCGGCGCTCCTGGAGACCTTCATGATGGAGGTGACTTTCGAGGCGCTCCGCGAGGCTGGCGTGCGCCTACCGCGTCCCGTTGGCCAAACGATCAGCATTGTGGGCGCACTTGTCATCGGACAGGCAGCGGTCCAAGCAGGTATTATATCTGCTCCGCTGATCATCGTGGTTTCTTTGACGGGAATCGCATCCTTCCTCATCCCGCAAACGGAGATGAGCCAAGCGATCAGCTTGCTTCGGTTTCCTCTCCTGATTTGCGCAGGCACTTTCGGATTGTACGGGGTTAGCGTCGGACTCATTGCCATCCTCATTCATTTGACGAACTTGCGTTCCTTCGGAGTCTCCTATCTGTCCCCCGTCTCCCCGTTTCAACTGTCCGGGTTGTCCGACGTTTTCGTGAGAGCCCCATGGCAGCAGATGAAGAAACGCCAGAAGAACATGAAGCAAGAACTGGAGTGAAAGAAATGATGAAGCGCGGAAGAATCGTTGGGAGAATGCTGATGATGGGGATATATCTCTGCTTACTTGCGGGGTGCTGGGATCGCAAAGAGTTGGATGAGCTTGCTTTTGTTATGGCTACCGGATTTGATCGCATGGAGAACGGAGAGCTTGAATCCACCATGCAGATCGCTCTCCCTAGCAAAATATCAAGCTCCGGGCAGACCGGAGGCGGAACGGACTCTCCATCCTTCATGAACGTCTCGGCAACGGCACATGAAGCCATTGATACGTTAAACAAGGGACAAAAACAATTATCCCGAAAGATCAACCTGGGACATCGCAGAGTATTGATCATTGGTGAAAGCCTCGGACGCGATGGGATAGACCAAATCATAGACGCCTTGCTTCGTTCTCCCGAAAGCCGATTCAACAGTTATATTGCCACGTCATACGGCGCGTCGGCCAAAGAGATCTTGAGCACTTCTTATCAAATGGAGAAAATACCCGCCATCGGCATGAATAATCTCATGGAAAGCGGCTTTAACATCTCTGTAAAGACGGACGAGTTTATCCATAATCTCTCGACTTACGGGCAATCGCCGGTTACTCCTGCCATTCGTCTCGATAAAAACTCATCCGATCAACCCACCTTCGTCTTCGACAAAGTTGCGATGTATCGCGACAACAAACTGGTGGGATTTCTATCCGGGCAGCAGCAAAAGGCGTTTCAGTTGTTTAGGAAAAATACCCGTGATCTGACGTGGATCGTGCAGTTTGCTCCTCCGAAAAACGCTTTTCACGGCACGGTCAATATGCGTGTGACGAAGGTAAGCACGGACATCCGGACTCGACTGACCGAGGGTGATCCAGCCATAACGATCACTTGCAAGATCGTCGGCAAAATCAACTCCAACGATACGGAAATGGATCTTAGCAAACCAGATGTACTAGTTAGGTTAGAAAGGAAATATGAGGAAGATATCCAGGCATCGATGGAGAGGCTAATTTCGCACACGCAGCAGGAGGACATTCGAGCGGATATTTTAGGGTTTGGGGATCAAATTCATATCGAGCACCCTTACGTCTGGAAAGAACTCAAAACGAAATGGGATACCTTATACCCGGCGGTTCCAGTAAAGGTAAATATCCATGTGCGTATCGAGCGGATCGGCAGAACAAAAGGTCCCGCGCAGCTCAAGAAGTCGTGATCACGTTAAATCGAGGTAGATAGTCATGAAAATAACCGGTTTACAACTGTTCTGGATGATTACCCTTATGAGCTTGGGCATGACCATGGTCATGACGATGACCCCTGCGGTGTCTGCCGCCAAGCAAGACATGTGGATTTCGGTGATCCTTTCCGGATGTATCGTGATGATCATCACCTTTCTAGCCACGCAAACCTCAAAGCTTTACCCAACCCAAAATTTAATCCAACTTAGTCAGACGATTTTGGGTAAATGGCTCGGCAAAGCGGTGATCCTCATCTATTTCGTGCAATGGTTGACCATCCTTCCGATCGTGATGCGGCAATTTAACGATGTGATTCAAACGCTGATTTTGCCGTCAACACCGAAATGGGCGGTCATTCTCATCATGCTTGCCTTAACGATTTATGCAACCTATTCGGGAGGGATTGAGACGATCGCGCGTTGCAGCGAGATTCTTGGACCTATCGCGGTAATCATGATTTTGCTGATCCTGATTGCCAGCATCAATAATATCAAACTTCACTATTTGCTTCCTGTGTATGCGGACAGCGGTATAGCGCCAATAATCAAAGGATCGCTAGCCCCTGCCTCCTATCTAGGGCATTCCGTAGAGTATCTTATGCTCGCATCGTTTCTGCAAACTCCGCGGCAAGGGACACGATATGCTTTTGCTGCGATCACCACGGCTTGGATCGTCGTCTTGATCTCCGTGACGATGGCTTGTGCGACATTGGGAGTGCAACTGTCTTCCCAAATGTGGTACCCCTTTTTTGAAATGTCCCGCAAAATTACGATGTTCGGGTTTATCGAAAACCTTGATCCTCTGCCGATCGTCATATGGGTATCCAGCGTGTTCATCAAGCTGGCCATTATTTTGTTCATCACCAGTTATGGAACAGCGCAATTCCTGAATATTTCAAAATGGAGAGCGATGATCTGGTTCATCGCTCCTGTGATCATGTTCCTCTCTTTGGTACCACGGAACATCAACGAAGCGGTGACCGACTACTTGCTGAATTATTGGATACCCGTTGCGCTGCCCGTCAATATGTTAGGGATCCCCCTACTGCTGTTAACCGTAGGCAGAATCAGACAAGCCTTCAATCGATCGGCATGAACGCCTTCGTCCTCCTCTGCATCGATCCCTTCGGGTATCAGCGCCCTTGCGTCATTTTTTTGTAAGCGGAATACTGATGAATCGCAACACCGCCGAATCCTTCGTGCTGCGCATAATACGCGTTGATCGCCTTAATCTGTTTGTCCAAGTAGACCGAACCTTTGTTGTAGTACGTGATTTCGTTTGGAATCGTAGAACCATTCGGCGCACTGGTCTCTGCGCCAATATACACCTTTTTGCCCAGTTTGGCTGCGTAATTCGCTTCCACCAGAGACGCACGAATTTGCCGTTCGGCCGTGTCACGATACGCCATCAGGGATGCGGTATCCACAATATCCAATACAAAGTAACTTAAGGGCTTACGTTGTCCACCCGTATCGACCATCACGGGATTCTCCCCCGAGGCATACCAACAGGGAATCGCCGCGTTGAACTCTAGTGAGTCGCCGCTTGCTTTGATTTCTCCAGCGATTTTCTTCAATACTTGGATGTACTGATAATTGACGGAACCCCGCTTGGTTTTGTATTCCGCTAATGTGTGCGGTTCGATATCATATTGAATCCCGTCAAAGACACTGGCCGGGTGAGATCCATTAAACGAAAGCACCTGTTGCAGTTCGGCTAACGCCTCGCGATGGCGGCCCTCCAAGGCCCATTCCGCTCTTCCAACCAGCGCAAAGACACGAATCCCCTCCTCATGTGCTCTAAGGATCAACTCTTCGTAAGTAGCGGGTTGATCTGGTAAAGTCTTGCTCGTTCCGATAAACAACAGGTTGATGTCCTGTTCTTTCAAAAACTTCAATAACGCCGTGATTTTGTTCGAGTTCGAAGCGGCTTCATAAAAATCCCACGCCCAAATCGCCTTGGTTTGCGGCTCCTTCGCTTGGGCTGGAGAGGTAACTCCGCATGCTAAAGTCAAACAAATCGCCAATAACAGAAGTATCGCCTTATTCTTCACTCGGTTCATCTCGTTTCTCTACGCTCCAATCCTTCTCGTATTTCTCCTCGCTCTGGATAAGGGGTTCGCTTCCCCTATCACAGGGTTATTCGATTCAGAATGAGATTAACACAAAAAGGATGGTCAACGAATGATCAATTTGACCCAAAGTGCAGGGCGTCGGGGCCTGATTATTGGGCTATTCTGCCATTCGCTTAGCCGACAGCCCTTGATTGAACCGGTCCAAGGACCGCTGCTGGATTTGGAGCGCACGGTCAATCCCCATGGTATGAATTTGCTCCACATAGCCTTCAAACGCATCGAGCGGTTCGATTCCGTAGATGATTTTAAGCGACATCTCATCCACGATCCGGTTGACGTCTTGCATAATCATGGAGAATTCCGTGCTCTCCTCCTCGGTTTTAGGCAGGGATGGCAAAGTGTGGAGCGCGGCATCCGTATCGGACCAGAGCCGGGTTGCCTCTTGCTGTTCCCGCAGCGTGTAATACTGTTCCATATAACGCACATCCTGCACAAACGGACCGAAATAGCTGGCTCGGGTGTACATCGCCAGGGCTTGCGACGGAGCCCATTGGTTCGGATTTTTCAAGATGAGGTCCGTATAGGTGGGATCCCCGTCCTTCATTTCGTAGCTGACTCCCTCCATCCCGAAGTTGAACAACAAATGACCTTCCGGGCTATACCCGTAATCTAGCATTCGGGCCGCTTCCTCCACATGCGGATTGCTTGTCGAGATCGCAACGCCGCCGCTGGCGCCAACGGCTGGGGCGAACTGGCCGAATTTCGGACGATCGCCTTTTTTCAACACCGGATATGGTGCCGGCGCCAGTTCTACGGAGGGGTCCTTCGCCTGCATTAGAGGCAGCCAGGTCCCGATCCCCGCCCCGGCATTCCAAATGCTTGCGCCGCTGCGTCCAAGAATCATGCTGGTGTCCTGGGTTTCCGAATCCACGGCCGCAAGATTGGGATCGATCAGCCCTTCCTTGAACCAGTCGCGGAACAAGGCAAGAAACGCTTTATACTCCGGTTCGATCGCGCCGAACTTCACCTTTCCCTGCTCCTGATAGAAGTCTTTCTTGATTCCAAAAGCGCCAACGAATCCGCCACCTTCTATGCCGAACAGCGGATTCGGTACGCCAAGAAACGTCAGCGGCGCTTTAGCCCCCTTGTGTTCCTTGAATGCTATTAGCACATCATGCCATTCTGCGATCGTCTCCGGCACCTCGAGCCCAAGTTCATCAAGCCAATCCTTGCGAATGATAGGCCCTTGGTACGTGCGGAGTCGCTTGTCGCCCTGAATGAAGGGGAAAGCGTAATAACTCCCGTTGGCCGTGCGAACCTGCAGATCGATGTCGGGATGCTCGCTGAGGTACTCTTTCAGATGAGGAGCGTATTGATCAATAATCTCATTTAGTCTCAGGATATATCCATCGTTGATCGCTTTCTCAGGACCGCCCGGATAATGGATCCATTCATATTCGATTAAATCCGGCAGCTCGCCGGAAGCCAACAGAACGCTAAGCGCCTCCTTCCCTTGATTGGCGGGGGGCTGGATGAAATTCAAATCGACCCCGGTTCTCCGCTGCCATTCCTGGAAGAAGGGGACCTCATTGAAGTTGGATTTAATGCTGGCCGCATTTCCGTTCAGTTCTGCCCAGTAAGTTAACGTTAGCGGTGTGTCGAGGGCATTGTCCTCACCTGACCCCAACATCTGCGACTTTCCCGCGGAGGCCGCCGAGTTCAAGCGAGGTAACCCTTCAGAAGGATCGCATGCTCCCAGCAAAACGACCAGCAGCGCCAGCATCAGCGTCACTGTCCATCCCCGGTCTATCATCGGAAGCCGCCCCTTCCGCTTACCCGTTCGATTCATCCCGTAGCCTCCTTCCCGTTCATTCCGCTGATCTCTTTATATCTGCCAGGCGTGATCCCTTCATATTTTTTGAACACCCGAATAAATGTGGCCGCATCGTTATACCCCACGACCTTGGAGAGCTCGTTGATCGAATCGGTTTGGAACCGCATCAGCTCCTTCGCCTTCTCGATTCGGCTTCGATGGATGCTGTCCAGCAACCCTTCACCCGTCTGATTCTTGTAAAGCTTGGACAGATAACTGCCCTTCATGCCAAAATGGTCACCGATCGCATTTACATTCAAATTCACGTCGCTGTAACGAGCCGCTATATAAGCAGTCACTTGCTCCGACAGGCTGCGAAGCGAGTCCTCTCGCTCCCTCGACAGATGACTTACGCGTTTCGCAGCGGCAAACGTACAAACCTCTTCCAACAAGCCATGTAATGCGCTTTGCATTTCCTGAACGGTATCGCAGGCCAGAACATCGTCGATCCAGAGCGGATAGCCGGCCAGCCTCTCATCGTCATCGTGGCCGCCTATTTCATGAATGACCTTGATCATGGTGCTCACCAGATTGAACATGAGGCATTTCGCAACGTTGAGCGACATCACCGGCTGTTCCAAATTCCGCTTCATAATCTCGTTCATATAACTGCCGGCCTGCTCGGCATCGCCGGCCTTCATCAAGTTGATGAGCTGCTGCTCGGCTTGCAGCGGATAATCGTACCCGTATGGACCTACCACTGACTCCTGACGGATATCCCCGTAAGCGATGATGCCTTTCTTGCCCAAAACCATCTTGTACTCCATCGCGTCCACCGCTTCTTGATACGCTTCGTGAATGCCGATCCAGGATGAATGACGTCCGCTGATCGAGATGGTCAACTCCATGTCATACCGTTCCAAGAACCGCTGCGCGTCCACCGCGATCTCGCTCAGTTCCTGACTCCAAAGGGAGGAATCCGTCCGCAGATTCACCAGGCATACCATCATCTCATCCGCCTCCGCGACGTATCCGGCGTGCCCGCGACTTTCAACCAGCTCCTCCACTACGTTGGAGATGATAAGCTGAATCAGCTTGCTCCGTTCGTTCAGGCCCACGCCCGGCAGCTTGTCGTAGAGATGATCCTCATTTTCGATGACAAACAAGATGACGGCAAAATCCAGGGAATGCAGCGACATCTGAAACGAACGAAACGACTCTTCATAAGGAACCAGGGGATCGGTTTTACCTTTGAGCAGCCGGTAAATCAGGTTGGACCGTAACACCTGCTGATGCTTCTGGAGCTGCTGCGCAATCTCGTTCTTCTCCGTCCGCGTACGCAGGATCATGTTCTGGATGAAGCGCAATTCGTTGGTCTCCCCCGGTAAGGTTTGCGTAGTCTTATCCGTCAGCGATTCCACCAGCTGTTGAATCGGCGAGTAGTTGCGCCGCATGAAGAACCACGTCAGCACGCCGGCGCCAACCAAGCTAACCAGGATACTGACATACGTGAAGTTACGGACGTTGACGGCCTTTTCCCAATACAATCCGCTTGGGATAATCAAGGCATATTTAAGATCTGATATTGCGGAATCCATGTAGAACAATTCGGATTCGCCTGTTTGTGCTTGATCCAGCCTGACGCGGTTCCCGTCCATAAACGGGAGCAGTACATCGGCATTATTTCGATTCGTCATCAAGACTTCGTTATTCTGATTTAGAATCAGCAGCAGACCCTCACTGAAGCCCGAGATCCCCTCGATCGCTTGCTGGAAACGGCTTGTATCCGTCATGACCACGACGGCCCCCGTCTCTTGACCATTCAGATTCGGCGGCAACTGCGTAACATAAGCGATGGAGGATTCCGCCGGCCCCGCATTCAGATGAGGAAGCACCACAAATCGGTTTGTATCCGCTTCCAAAACGAGGCGTTCCCAGGCCTCCATACTCATCGCACCCGTCTGGTGGATCGTATGAAAAGCGGTTGGCAAATCCCGGATATTGCCCGCCCGAAGGATCGCATCGCCTTTCTTCCAAACCACGTAAAATTCATCAATCGTTGCATACGACGTCTTGAACAAACGAAATTCTTTGACCAACTGATAAGCGGTATAAGGAGCTTCAGCCTCGGACTGGGTCGAGTACATGAGCGTCTGCAGGTTCGGACTCCAGGTCATCTCCATATTCAGCCGCTTCATTAGATCGATCTGCGTATCGATCGTATAGCGCATTTGCTTCAGCAGCGAATCGTTCGCCCGGTGAATTTCGCTCTTGAGAGCCGCATTGGCTTGAGCATAAATGACGAGGCTGATCAGAATCGGCACGAACAACACTGCACTATACGAAACGAGCCAGGTCACAATCACGCTTTCCCGCTTCCGCCACAAGGATTGAATGTTCAGCATCCGTTTCTCCCCCGTATCTTTCCGGTTTGTCGGTGCATCGGATCAAGTCCTAATTATAACGTGGTCCACAGGCAAAAGCCTATAGATAAAAAGTTCAATTCGATTGACAATTACGGCACGCGAGCGGGACTTCACCCTTACCAACGCCAATAACCCGAAGAAACCTTGCGGTCCTTCGGGCCGATTCTATTGGGCTGAACTTTAGAAAATACGCCGGCTCCAGCCTCTAAGCTTAGCGAATGCCTCGACAAAGAAATAATCTCCGTAGATCAACGAAACGTTCACGTTCTGATTGGCCGGCTTGTGGCCGGTTCCCTGCAGCAGGATCGCCTCATGCTGCGGATCATCCCAGGTGGCGTACTTTGCTGCCAGTGAGCCGAGGATGCGCTCGGCCGCTGCCCGGTAAGGTCGGCCAATCGGCTCATCCAGCAAGCCCGCCAGCTCCAGCAAGCCGGATGCGGCGATCGCTCCAGCCGAGGTGTCGCGTGGAACTTCTTCTCCCTCCTCTACTTGCGATGCGCGGAAATCCCACGGCGGAACGCTGTCCTCCGGCAACCCGGCGATAAAAAAGTTCGCCACGCGCTGGGCCGCGCTTAAGTACGCAGAGTCGCCGGTGTAGCGGTACGTATTCGCCAGTCCGTAAAGCGCCCAAGCGTTTCCCCGGCTCCAGGCGGAGTCGGGACCCGCGCCTTGCCCGCCAAGCGCCTCTATGCGTTCACCCGTTTCCGGGTCGAAAGCAACGATATGATGGGTAGAACCGTCCGTTCGCACGAACTCTCTCATGACCCTATCCGCATGAGCTCTGGCGATATGGGCAAACCGCGGATCCCCGCTTTCCTCGGAAGCCCAGAACAACAGCGATACGTTCATCATCGTATCGATAATTGACCAGCCGGCCTTATCGCCGCCGTTCCATGCCCGAATATAACCGCCCCGCGGGTTGAAGCGCCCGGCCAGGTAATTCGCCGCAAATAACCCCCGTCGAAGAGCTTCTTTGTCGCCTGTCAGCTTATATTTGAAGACCGCCGTTGGCAAGTAGTGGAAACCTACGTCATGATCAAAAGCGTTCTCCTCCTGGAACAACTTAAACAAGCGTTCATCCCAAGACCAGGCGGCGTCCTTTAGGGATTGTTCCCCCGTCATGTCATGCATCAGCCACAGGATGCCCGGCCAGAACCCCGAGGTCCACCAATCCAGCCTTGTATCGTCATAGATTCCGTCCGATCCCGCAACATGGGGGCACTTATTCCCCAGAGATGCCAGCATGCGGGGTACCTTCGCTTCCAGCAGCGACCAAACCTCTTCACTGATCGTTTCCATGGTCGTTGTCATGCTTCTCCTCCTACACGATTTCTAGTCCATTTGTCTTCCCATCCATTTAACCTTACCCCTTCAACGATCCCACCATAACGCCTTTCACAAAATAACGCTGTAAAAAGGGATACACGCACATGATCGGGAAGGTAGCCACAATAATCGTCGCGTACTTGATCGTCTCCCCGATCTGGAACCGATCGCCGGCCGAGGCGCCGATGGACATGCTATCCGTCGAGTTGGAGATCAGGATCTCGCGAAGCACGAGCTGCAGCGGGAACAGCTCCCGACTTTTGATGAACACCGAGGCATAAAACCAACCATTCCATTTATCCACCGCATAATACAAAATCATCACGGCGATCACGGGCATCGAGAGCGGCAAAATGATCCGAAACAGAATCGTAAAATGATTCGCCCCATCGATCTTCGCCGATTCCTCCAAACTGTCCGGAATTCCCATAAACGAGGTTCGCATGATGATCAAATTAAAAGTGCCAATCGCAAACGGGATAATCGTCGACCATAGCGAGTCCAGGAGGCCAACGCCCTTGACGACCAAGTACATGGGGATCAGACCGCCGCCGAAGAACATTGTGAACACGATGAGGAACATAAAGACCTTGTTCCACATCACGTTTTTGCGGGATAACACATAAGCCCCTAAAGCGGTCATAAAAATGTTGACGGTCACCCCAAACACGACGATAAACAACGTATTGCGAAACCCTACCCCGATCCCCGGGTTAGCCAGCACGCTCCGATAAGCTTCCAGACTGAAGCCAACCGGCCTCCATAACAGCCCTTTGTAGGCCAATAGACGCGCCGGATCACTGAAGGAGGCAAACAAGACATACAACAGCGGATATAAGGTAGCTATGACGAGTAACAGTAACAGCGTATAATTCACGAGATTAAATAACCGATCCAACCAACTGCTTTCCGTCTTCATCGCTTTCACCTCACCATAAGCTGTTTTCATTCACTTTGCGGCTGATGTAGTTCGCGGAGACGAGCAGCGCGAGATTGATCACCGAATTAAATAACCCAACGGCGGAGCTGTAGCTCCAGCCGAATTCCAGCAGACCCTTGCGGTACACGAACGACGAAATGACATCCGCCGTCTCGTACGTGACCGGGTTGTAGAGCAGAATGATTTTTTCGAAACCAACATTAAGCAGATTCCCCATCCGCAGGATGAACATGATGGTGATGACAGGCAGCAGCCCCGGTAGCGTGATATAGATCATCTGCTTAAGCCGACTGGCTCCGTCCATTCGCGCCGCCTCGTATTGCTCCAGATCGATGCTCATCAAAGCCGCGATATAAATAATCGATTCCCATCCGATGCGCTGCCAGATCTCAGACAACACATAAATCGGCCGGAACAGCTCCGGCTTCTGCAGCATCGCTTGCCCATCGTACCCCAGCAGCATGAACAAGCGGTTTATCAAGCCGTCTGCATTGGTAAAATCCGTAATGATGCCGCAGATCACCACCAGGGAGATAAAATACGGCATGTACGTAATCGTTTGTACGACCCGTTTAAAGTAGCGGCGGCGTACCTCGTTGATCAGCAGGGCCAAGAGAATCGGTGCCGGAAACTCAAAGACCAACGTATATAAGCTGATGAGTATCGTGTTTTTGAGCACCCGCAGGAAATAGTAGCTTCCGAAGAAGTCCTCGAAATGCTTCAGTCCAACCCAGTCGCTCCCGAGAATCCCCTTGATCGGGGTGAAGTCCTTAAATGCGATGATCGCGCCGTACATCGGGCCGTAATGGAAAATAACATAATAGGCGATGACGGGAATCATCATCAGATACAAGTATTTGTTCATCCGGAAGTCGCGGACGAACCGTCGTTTGAAGGAGGTTGGTTTGCTCATGCGTGTTCGGATACACCTCATTTCTATTCGGGAGGGCGTACGCGCCCTCCCGCATTGCGATTACCGGCTGTTGTAACGCTCCAGTGCCGCCGTCTGGATCTCGATCGCCCGGTCTAGGCGAAGCGACTTCATCTTCTCCACGTAGCTTTCGAATTGGTCGACAGACTCTTCACCCAAAATGATCTTGATCGTCATCTCATCCACCAGCGTGTTGATATCGTTCATAATCGCCGCATATTCCGAGCTTTCTTCAGGCGTTGGCGTGATCGGAGGCAGCTGGTATTTCGCGGCATCGGTATTCTTCCAGATTTCGATGGCATCCCGCTGCGTTTGCAGAGCGAAGAACTGCTCCGCGTAACGTTTGTCTTGCACGAACGGTCCGTTATAGCTCCCGCGGGCGTGTAACGAGATCGCTTGCGCCGGTGCGAGTTTGTCGGGGTTCTTCAGGAGCAAGTCCGTGTATTTCGGATACCCGTCCACCATCTCGTAGCTTACGCCTTCTTCCCCGAAGTTGAAGAACATATGCCCTTCCTCGCTGTAACCGTAATCCAGCAGTCGTACCGCGAGCTCCGGATCCTTGGACGCCGTCGTTATCGCGACCGTTCCTTCGGACGAGTACGCCTGATTCCGCTGTCCGAATTTCGGCTTGTCGCCTTTGTTCAGCACCGGATAAGGGGCAGCCACCAGCACCGCCTTCGGATCGTTCGCTTCCACTAGCGGCTGCCACTTTCCGATCCCGCCGCCGGCGTTGCCGATCGTGGCACCCGTGGCGCCAGCAGCAAGGTTGCTATCCATCGCTTTACCATCGACCGTGGCGATATTTTTATCGAGCAACCCTTCCTTGTACCAACCCTGGAACAATCTTAAATATTCTTTGAAGCCGGATTCCGCAGGACCGAACTTGATTACGCCGTCTTCTTGGTAGAAACCGAGCGTCACTCCATAAGCGCCAAGGAAAGCCCCATTGTAAGATTCATTAAAGAATCGTGGCTTGCTGACCATCGAAAGCGGAGCAGCGGCTCCCTTCTTCTCTTTGAACGCTATTAGCGTTTCGGTCCACTCGTCGATGGTTTCCGGCACCGGAAGTCCTAAGTCATCCAGCCAGTCCTTACGGATGATGGGTCCCTGGAATACCCGCAGATACTCATCCCCCCGGATAAACGGGAACACGTAGTAGCTGCCGCTATCGGTTTTTACCATTTTATCGATGTCCGGATTCTCCTCCAGATACTTCTTCAGATTTGGCGCGTGCTTATCGATGAGATCGTTCAAGCGAAGAATGTAGCCATCACTGATCGCTTTCTCGGGTCCGCCGGGAAAACTCATGAAATTGTATTCGATCATATCCGGCAAATCACCCGAAGCCAACATAACATTTAGCGCCTCTTTAGCCTGACCGGCTGGCGGTGACGTAAATTCGAGTTGAACCCCGGTTTTCTCCTGCCACTTCTGAAAGAAAGGCACGTCGTTAAGCGAGTTCACCACTCCGATCAGGTTTCCTGTCAGATCCCCCCAATACGTTAGCGACTTATCGGTTTGAATGGGATAGGTCGTCGCCTCCGTCACCGACGTATTCCCTCCTGAATTGACTCCTTCTTCGTTCTGAGTTCCACGATTCGCCTGCCCTCCATTTGAGCAAGCCAGCAGCGTGGTTCCAAGCAAGCCGATGGCCAGACCGGTTGATACCCATCGGGTGATCGATCTTGTGTTCATGAACCTTCCCCCTCCATAATGTGTGATAATCATTAACCCATCCCCAGCATAAGGGTGGTGATCAGGGCGAGCCTATGGGCAAAACCTCCAATGGAATGTTGATTTCGTTCGGGGTCAATTGATCATTGATCTAATGGGGTTGATGATATGTAAAAAATGCCCACCGAACGCTTAGGTTCAGTGAGCATATGGGGGACCAGATCGGGGTTAATCTAGATGAGCAACGGCGCTGATTTCGATCAGTTGCTCCGGCGACGCCAGGTAGGTCACGCCTAGCAAGCTGCCGGCCGGCCGATGTTCTCCTACATAGTCCTTAAACAACCCAAGGACAGCTTCAAAATGCTCCTGTGGGTGGGTCAAATAAATCTCCAGATAAGCAAGGTTCGCTCTCTTGGCCCCAAAGCTCTCGAGCACGCGATCCAGATTGTCGAGCGTCTGTCGGGTTTGGGCTTCGATATCCCCCGCGCCAACAAATGCGCCTTGCGCATCGTGGGAGAATTGTCCTGAAATGTAGAGTGTCCCGTTCACCGCGTAGCCCTGGGAAATACCGTGATCCCACAAATCATGATTGTACGTTTGGATATGTGCCATTGTTTTCTCTCCTTTACATCAAAGTAAGGATAGTATAAACTGGGCACAAAATAATAAGTAGTACGCACTATTTAGATAGGTACTACCCGAAAGGATAGTGTAAAGATGGGAACGGCGGATTACCAAGGCGAAGGTAACATTCACGAAACACCGTTTGGGTATACCCTGTCAGTCATCGGCGGGAAGTGGAAAATGTTGATTATATACCTCCTGGCGGAAAACCAGCCGGTTCGCTTCAATGAGCTAAAAAGACGGATCGGCCCAATTACTTATAAGATGCTCAGCTCCCAACTTAAAGAACTGGAAGCGGATGGTCTGGTGGATCGGAAGGAATATCCGCAAGTCCCTCCTAAGGTTGAGTACCGGCTAACCACGAAAGCAGAAACCCTTATCCCCGTGATGGAACAGTTATGCGATTGGGGAAGGAGCAATTTATGAAATTGGAGCGATTGATCTCCATTGTCTACAAACTGCTAAATCATGACGTTTTGTCTGCAGCCTTGCTAGCCGAAGAGTTTCAGGTTTCCCAAAGAACGATCTATCGGGATATCGATGTGCTCTGCGCGGCAGGCTTCCCGGTTGTTGCGTACCAGGGAACTAAAGGCGGATACGGCATGATGGACGGTTATAAGATGGACAAAAGCCTGCTCGGTACCTATGATGTGGCCTCCCTCATTACCGTGTTGAACAGTCTCTCCTCCGTATTTGAAGACGAACGCGCGCAAGGAACCATCGAGCGTTTGCAAACCATTGAACCGGAATATCGGATGCCAAGCCTGTCCGTGGATTTGGAGACTCGTCGGACGGCTTTCGGCGTGCTCCCTCTTCTGCGCTCGGCCATTACCCAGCGAAACCTCGTTCGCTTCGAGTACATCAATGCTCAAAATGAACGCCGGACTCGTGAACTGGAGCCGCTGCGCCTTCATTTCAAATTCGGCAATTGGTACGTCTACGGATATTGCCGTTCACGGCAGGATTATCGCGAGTTCCGTTTATCGCGAATGTTGAATGTGATGCTGACGCAGGATACGTTTGGGCCGCATCCTGAAGCCTTGGAACAGAACGATATCGGTCAGAAGACTGGGGAGGATAAGGATCAGATGGAAGACGTCGTGATCCGGGTCCGTCCCGAGGCGTTGGCGGATGTGATGGATCATTTTCAGTTGGCGGAGAAGCAATTTCACGACGATGGGAGTATGACGGTACGCATATCCGTGCATCAGCCCCTTAACGCGCGCTGGCTTTGGTCCATTTTGCTTAGCTTCGGCAGCGGCGCCGAGGTCCTTGAACCCTTGGGGCTTCGCGACATCGTCAAAGAACAACTTCAGAAGGCGCTTCAACTTTATGAAGAAGTATGACAGTCTGTTGTCATACTTCTTTTCTTATAATCAGGACATCAACAACTAAAGGAGAGATTCAAAAATGACAACGATTCCAGAAGAGATGTACAAATATCACACTTGGGCGAACCAAACGATCCTGGGAAGAATCCGGGAGCTCCCTGCTTCCGTTTTAAGCCAAGAAGTCAACACCTCGTTCCCCACTTTGGCCCATGCCCTGAGCCATATTTATGCCGTGGATCAAATGTGGTATCTGGTGCTAACCGGGATGGAGATGCCGGAGGCCTTTCAAGCCACTCGTCCGTTAAACGAACGTGTCCTGGAATCCCTGGATGATTACGCCCATGCTTATAACGAGTTAGCCGAACAGTTCAGCACCTGGTTCCAAGGCCAACCCGATTTGGAGCAAAGCGTGCTGTTAAATAATCCGTTCGCCGGTCCCCGCCAAACCCGCCTGTCGGAAATGGTGCTGCATCTCGTCAATCACGGGTCGTATCACAGGGGGAACCTATCGACCATGCTGCGTCAGCTCGGCCACGCTTCCACCATGAACGACTATGCGCTGTATTGGTATCAGGAACCAGCGGCAACTCGGGGTTAAAACGATGGACATCCATCATTTGCTTCCGATGAAATCAAGAGAAGAACTGAGGGTATGGCTGCAGGAGAATAGCCGGACTGCGAATTCATGTTGGGTCGCAGTGAGTATGAAGCGGGCTCCGGATACCTTGTTATATTTGGATGCGGTCGAAGAAGCGTTGTGCTTCGGCTGGATCGACAGTACCAAGAAGAAAATCAACCCAACAGAGACAGCCCAACGGCTGTCTCCTCGTAGGTTGAAGAGTTCATGGACGGAATTAAATAAAGCGCGGGTTCGTCGCCTGGAGAAGCTGGGGCTCATGACGGATGAAGGACGAAGGGTTCTTCCTGAGATGGATCCCGATTCCTTTCAGATCGACAGCGTGATCGAACAACGGTTGCAAGAAGATCTGCAAGGATACGAGAACTTCCTGGCTTTCCCGGCGCTTTATCAGCGCATTCGCATCGACACGATCCAAAGCGTCATCCACCAGCCCGAATTATTTCAAAGCAGACTGGATAAATTCATAAGCCATACAAGAGCTAATCAAATGTATGGGCAATGGCATGATCATGGGCGGTTGCTGGAGGACTAGCGGATTCGACTAACGATTCACTCGGAAGTCACCTTAAAGATTTCTTGCTGCTGGGTTATCCCATCGCAGTTAGACAACCGCTTACTTTGCTTAAGCGCCTCATTTTATCCTCCCTGAAAAAAGACCTGAACTCTTATTGAACGTTAGAAAACTTGCGAGAGTTGTTCCGATACGTCGTCGGGGATATCCCCTTCTTGGACGTAAACTGTTTGATGAAATAGGTATCATATTCAAACCCGGTCGCGCGCGCAATATCGTTGAGGTTCATATCGGTGTGGGTTAAGAGCTCACATGCCACCTTCAATCGATACGAGAGCAAGTAGACCATCGCGGTCGAACCGCATCTCTCCTGAAACAACTTATTTAACGTTACGCGGTTCAAATGGGCGGTCTCCGTCAAGTCCTCCAGCGTTATCTTTCTGGAATAATTCGTGTGGATATACTCTAACACTTGGTCCACTGGGGAGGGTTCGCGATATTGATTCAACTCCTCCAGCAAGCCTAGTATCTGAATGAGATATTTCTTAATGCGACACGCCCACCGCTCATCGCTTTGCGCCATTACTTCCATGCCAAGCACAAAAAACCATTCAAAGATATGCGGATAGGCGCTTGCGGTGAGTCGGGGGATGCCTGGATAAGGATCCTCTCTTCGAAACAGCGAAAGCCCGGTTTGGATGCTGGGGGCCGACGGAAAATACATCTCCGTTTCGGATAACCTAACGCTGTTCAGGAAATCGGGATGAAAATGAAAGGCTTGAGCAGCCACCTGGTGCATGTCTGTCACGTTCAGCTCATCGTGTTCAGCCAAGCATAGGACAGCTGGAGCAACTAGAAAGATGGGATGTTCGTTTAAGGTCCCGTGCATGCTTCCGGAAGTAATCAAGACCAGTGCTCGCCGCTCTGGACAAGGAAGTCGCCTTAAATCCTCTTTCGGGACAAACTCAATGTTAACGGTTCGGTTCTTGTATCGGTCTAATAACGGCATGGCCTCACCTATCAAATCGTATAGTCAGATCCTTCATATATGCCAGTGTATCACATCTTTTGGGGGGATATAATGAACGATGTAGCAAGAGAAGGAGGAAAACCCTATGGCACTAGAGCCCTTTCACATTCACGTTTCCGAAGAAATCTTGGACGATTTGAAGAACCGGCTCCATCGCGTACGTTGGCCCGATCAACCCCATAACACCGGATGGGACCGGGGCACGGAACGATCGTATTTGCAATCCTTGGTGTCCTACTGGAAGGATCAATATGACTGGCGAGCCCAAGAAGCCAAGCTAAACCGTTTCTCCCAGTTCCGCACTCGCATCGATGAGATCGACATCCACTTCGTGTATGAGCGCGGGAAAGGACCGAACCCCCTGCCCCTGATTCTCACCCACGGGTGGCCCGACAGTTACCTTCGTTATGAGAAAATCATCCCGCTGCTTACCGATCCGGTCAGTTACGGCGGCCGCGCGGAGGACGCTTTTGATGTCATCGTCCCCTCCGTGCCCGGATTCGGGTTCTCCAGCCGCCCTGCTCGTCCAGGTATCAACAACTCCCGTGTCTCAGACATATGGGCGAAGCTCATGACCGAGGAGTTAGGTTACGAGAAGTTTGCAGCTGCCGGCGGGGATATTGGCTCCGGAGTGACCCGATATCTGGCCGCAAACCATCCCGAGCTGTTGTACGGCATCCATCTCACGGACATCGGGATTATACGAGCACTCATGAATGCAGCGGATGAGTCAGGACTTTCCGAAGAAGAACGGCGATATCAACAAGCGGCTACGGCATGGGTAGCGCAAGAGGGCGGCTATATGTCCATTCAGTCGACACGCCCCCAAACGTTAGCTTATGGCCTGTCCGATTCTCCCGTCGGATTAGCCAGCTGGATCCTTGAGAAGCTCCGTGCCTGGAGCGATTGCAACGGAGATCTCCGGCAGCGATTCACGGAGGACGAACTACTCACACATATCATGATTTATTGGGTCACGAACACGGTTGGATCGGCTGCCGAGATGTATTATGAAAATGCTCATACGCTACCGCCCCTAGGTTATATCACAGTTCCGACCGCGCTTGCTTTGTTCAAGGCGGATATCTTACCCCCGCCCAGAGAATGGGCTACGCGCCATTTGAATGTAACCCGTTGGACTTACATGCCCCGAGGCGGTCACTTTACCGCCATGGAAGAACCGGAGCTGATGGCTGAGGATATCCGAGCGTTCTTCAGTACGTTCCGAACAATACGCCCTGCCCAATTCCATGGATAATCCAAATTCAAAGAGGCTAACCGCTTGGTTAGCCTCTTTGGTGTGGAACTTCCTATGTTTAACCCTTTTTGCACTCCAGCAACCGGTTTTCTTCCGAACACATTTGGGTTCACCCGAGGTCTTGCGCGGCCCATCCAGGCTCATCTATGCGAATGGCCCCGTCTCCAATGAGCGTCTTTAACCTTGCCTCTAGCGTTGCGAGTTCAGCGACGCCGATTTGCTCTTCCCAATTCTTACGCAGGTCATCGAAGATCGCTTCCCCCTGTCGCATCACTTCAAAGCCGAGAGGGGTCACTTGCAGCCGTTTGCGTCGTGCATCATGCGGGTCCGATTCCCGCGAGATGTAACCTCGGTCGAGAAGAACGGCGATGGTCTTCGATGCCGCCTGCTTCGAGACCGACATTCGACGACCCAAATCCGAGGCGCTATCGGCACCTGCTCCAATCGCTCGCATCGCGAAGTCATGAACAGGACGAAAATCGTCATACCCGCGAGCGGCCAGTTCAACCATAGCAGCATCAACAAGCGTACGGTAGCCTCCTAGGAGGAGGAGGGCAAGATCAGCTCCAGATCGAGACATAAGGGATCCTTCCTTTGTAAGCGTGTTTCTATTTACTTTACCCCATCGCACCCTCCTTTTCCAGCATTTTTTGCTTATTTACCAAGCCAAGCTCAAGCCCTGTCGACACTCTCAAGGAAGTCGAGGATCGTCGTCGATAGAGCCGTCGGCGCCTCCATAGCAACGTAATGACCAACGCCTTCAAGTTGCACAGATTGGATCATCCCGGTCGTGATCTGCCTTACGGTACTCTCGGTAAACGTTCCACCGCCAGCACCTACAGCCAGAACCGGCATGGTCAATGGATGTGTTTGGGCGATTGCCTTAATGCTGTCGCCTTCCGTGAGCATGGACTGGTAGAGACCGATCGCTCCACGCCAGCCGCCCGGACGAGAGTAAGTACGGACGAACTCGTCAATGTCCGCATCCGTGATCGCTCCCTGAACTGCGATCATGGAAGGAAAGGCCCATTCCCCCAGGAACTCCCTTTCGTGGTTGACAAGGAGCATTTCGGCGATACCGGGTGCTGCCAAAACGCCAATATGCCATGAGCCGCCATGCGTGATGTCGCCCAAGCTTTCAAGGCCGAATCCGGCAAGCCCCATCTCGATGGCGGTGAAACTGCGAACATCATCCGGATGCATGGCAGCGAGTCGGAAGACCGTTGCTCCGCTAATATCTTGCCCCGTGAGGTGCACCGGACCTATGCCGAGCTGCCCGATGAGTTGATGCAAATCCTCAGCAGAAGTCGTGCTGTCATAATCCCCCTCGTTATGGCTTGAATCACCGAAACCGCGTAAATCGACCGCGAATACCCGATGGTTTAAGGCAAGTAAAGGAATGAGTTTGTGAAACGTCCACCAGGTCTCCGGGAACCCGTGGATCAAAAGGATCGGGGATCCGGTAGTCCCAGCGGACACGTAATGAATCGTGGCACCGTTAACGTGCGCGGTGTGATGCGTGATCCCAGGAATCGATGTGTTTGATGTTGTACTGTTCATCATTCTTCCTCCTTATTTAGACAACCAAGTTGTCTTGTTTGTTTCCAATATAGTCAACTAGGTTGTCTATGTCAAGTGGTTTTTCAATTTGAAGAGCAATACAACACAAAAAAGGCTAACCGTTTGGTTAGCCTTCTTGTGGAGTGGTTTCTATGTTCAACCCTTGTGGCAAGATTCAAAAATATCATCAATCAGCTTCAAGACCTTGCGAACTTCCTCATTCTTCACGATCGGCTCTGCCCCTTCGCGAACGACCTCATAGAAGTTTTGATAGAACGGGACGAAATCCGCTTTGGCTTCCGGGAAGGCCAATTTCTCGGTGGCTTCTTCCGAAGGAGGCGCCATCGTTTTGGTGAGTCCCACACCCGCTTGAATTGGTGTTGGAGCCGCTACATCCTTGCGACCGGTAGCCGCGATGATCTCGCCGGACAAATCCCAATCGTTAATCTTCGCGGTTCCTTCAAGACCCTTCACATACCAACGAGGGAGCTTGGTATAGTTGGTGGTCCCTACCTCGACTAGTGCTCTCACGCCATTTTCGAAGGTGATGTAGCTCATGAATCCGTCATCCACTTCATCGCCCAAGATATAACTCAGATCCGAGTGCACGCTTTGAACGGGACTATCGACCAGCCAAAGCAGTTGATCCAGCAAATGGACTCCCCAATCGAGCAGCATGCCGCCGCCGTGTTTCTCCAAATGGCGCCAATCGCCTGGGATGCCATTGGCTCCTTGAACACGGGTTTCAATTTGGAAAATGTCCCCGATCGTCTTGTTCTGATACAACTGACGAATGATCAGGAAATCCGGGTCCCACCGACGATTCTGGTGAACCATAAAGACGTTTCCGGTCTCTTTGGCAACCGCCAGAATCTCGTCGAGCTCATCGGTATTCATCGCTACAGGCTTTTCGCAGACCACATGCTTACCCGCCCGCAGAGCTCGGATCGCGATTTCTTTATGCGAATCATTAGGTGTCGCAATCAGAATCGCTTCGATGTTGCCATCCTTTAAGACTTCATCCAGGCTTTCATAAATATGAAGGCCTTTTCCTTTGGAGATTTGCTGTCTTTCTCCGGAGATATCATAGGTCCCCACCACATGGAAACGAGTGCTCTCCGCAGGGATCAAGTTGTGGGCATGGTAAGAACCCATACCGCCATAGCCGATTACGGCGAAATTGATGATTGACATCGCGTTAGCTCCTTTACGCCCACCACATGGCTGAGGGTTGTTCATGAATCATGATCGATTTCAAGTTGGTAATGGCACGGGTTAAACCTTCGTCAACCGACATAATTGGATCCTCATGCTCAATGCTTAACACATAATCGTAACCATATACGCGCAAGGCGGAAATGATATCCGACCATACCTTCAAGTCATGGCCGCAACCTACCGAACGGAAGGTCCAGGCCCGAGTCTTCACATTCCCGTAGGGCTGCATGTCGGTTAAGCCGTACATATTGATGTTATCCTGATCCAAATAAGTATCCTTCGCGTGGAAATGGTGGATCGCTCCGGCCTCCCCAAGAATCTTGACGGCAGCGACCGGATCAATCCCCTGCCACCACAAATGGCTTGGATCCAAATTGCAGCCGATGGCTTTGCCGGTCGCTTCCCGCAACTTCAACATGGTGTAAGGCGTATGCGCCAGGAAGCCGCCATGGAGCTCAATCCCGATCTTCACGCCCGCCGCTTCGGCCTCCGTGTTGATCCCTTTCCAATACGGAATCAATTTATGTTCCCATTGGTACGTGTAGCTGTCATCATATTCGGTTGGCCAAGGCAATACCGGCCAGTTGACTTGGGTATCCGCCGCGTTCCCACCCGATACGCCGGAGAATCCATTGACAACCGGAACGTTCAGTAAGCTTGCCAGCTTGATTGTCTTACGCAGTAATTCGTCCGCTTCTGCAGCCACTTCTTTAACCGGAGAGATCGGGTTGTTATGGCAGCTGAGCGCGGAGATCTCCAAGCCCTTATCGGCTAATTTAGCGAGATATTCTGTTCTTGCTTCACTGCTTGCCAATAACTTATCGATATCCAAGTGCGCGTTGCCCGGATAGCCGCCGGTGCCAATTTCCACCGTCTGCAATCCCTTCTTGGCAACCTCCTCGATCATCTCATCAAAGCTTAATGCGTTAAACAATGGCGTAAATACTCCCAGTTTCATCGACAATCACTCCTTATTTTTCGCGTGCTTCATAGTGACCATAGACAGGATACCCATTTTGGGTTGGAGCGCACCAACGAATCCCGTTCTTGATGACCTTTTGCACTTTCTCGTGATAATAACTTGGATAGGTTTCATGTCCAGGTTGGAAGTAGAAGATCTTCCCGTTTCCACGGCGGTAAGTACAACCGCTGCGGAAGACTTCGCCCCCAGGGAACCAACTGATAAAGACCAATTCATCCGGTGCCGGAATATCGAAATGCTCTCCGTACATCTCTTCTTTATCCAATTCAATGAAATCGCCAATTCCTTCCGCGATTGGGTGGCTCGGGTTCACGTTCCAAATGCGGCAGTGTTTGCCGTCTTCCCGCCATTTGAGATCACAGGAAGTGCCCATGAGTTTCTTGAATATTTTCGAGAAATGTCCCGAATGCAGCACAACAAGACCCATGCCTTCAAGAACCCGTTTATGCACGCGATCCACGATTTCATCCCGCACTTCATCATGCGCCATATGTCCCCACCAGATCAAGACATCGGTGTCCTCCAATACTTCTTCCGTCAAGCCATGCTCCGGTTCGTCCAAAGTCGCTGTCTTCACCTTGAACTGGTCTTCGCTCAAGAACTTCGCCAATTGCCCATGAATGCCCTCCGGATACATGTCCTGAACGGCCTGGTCTGTTTTCTCATGCCGAAATTCGTTCCATACGGTTACTTGAATCATGGATATCTCTCCTTGATCTTATAGATACACGGGTTCGCCGGTTTTCGAGGATTTATAAATCGCTTCTAGGATTTCCGTAACCACTAAGGCTTCCTCCGGCTTCACGACAGGTTCGGTATCATTTAGGATGGCTTGAATCCAAGAATGGGCTTCAAGAACTTCCGGTCTCTCCCCTGCGCCATCGTAGAAGGCAACGCCCCCGGTTTGCAGTTCAATTTTCTTCTCATACAACAAGCTGTGATCTTCGCCGTTGATGGTCAAGCCGTTGTTCATATCGGCGCCCGCTTTGGTTCCGCAGAGCGTCGTTTTGGCTTCTTTCACATCCAGGCTGTTCAGGGCCCAACTGGATTCCAGGAAGATCGTTGCCCCGTTCTCCATCACCACAAATCCAAACGCGGAGTCTTCCACGGTGAATTTCTCAGGATCCCAAGGTCCCCAAGCATTCGCAGCATTAGGCGTTTGGGATAAAGCATGATACGTTTTCCCAACCACGTATTTCGGCTTGTAGTTGTTCATCATCCAGAGTGTCAGGTCCAACGCGTGCGTGCCGATATCGATCAATGGCCCCCCGCCTTGAGCTTCCTCATCCAAGAACACGCCCCAGGTTGGAACGGCACGACGGCGAATCGCATGGGCTTTTCCAAAATAAATCTCTCCCAAACCGCCTTCTTCGCAAAATTGATGCAGATATCTCGAATCGGTCCGGAAACGGTTTTGATAACCGATCGTTAGCTTCTTGCCGGTACGCTTGGACGCTTCAATCATGCTTCTGGCTTCTTCAGACGTTTTCGCCATCGGCTTTTCGCACATGACGTGACAGCCTGCTTCCATCGCTGCAATCGAAAGGACGGCATGCGAGGAGTTTGGCGTACATACGTGTACGACATCCAAATCCGTATTGGCTAACATGGTCTTGTAATCCTCAAACACCTTGGCATCCGGGGTTCCGAATTTCGCTTTTGCTTCTTCGGCGCGTTCAACGATGATATCGCAAAAAGCCACCATTTCCACTTCTTCAACCTTAGAAAGAGCAGGCATATGCTTGCCGCCTGCGATCCCGCCACATCCGATAATTCCAACTTTTAATTTCATCATTTACCTCCTGAAAGCGTTTCTATTGTTGAATTCATTATAGCCAAATCTGAAGCCGCTTTCTTCCCGCTTTTCTCGCAAAAAACTCCTGAATATTGCGCTGCCTTCGCCCAAAAAAGAAAGGGCTTAAACGAGATCCACTCGTTCAAACCCTTTGTTTTCAAGGCTTATTCAGATTTTTTCGATACTGCAGCGGCGATTGCCCTACCTCATCCTTAAACACATGATGAAAGGTTTTCACGCTGGCAAACCCGGCTTTCTCGGCGACCTCGATCATCGGAATATTTTCGTTGGCCAAAATGAATTTTGCCTGATTTACCCGATACTCCGTCAGGAACTGCATGAACGTTTGTCCCGTATTGGTCTTGAAGAAACGCGTGAAATAATACGGGCTGAAGCCCACGAATTTCGCAACGTCTTCCAGCGTAATGATTTCCCGATAACGATTCTCCACATATTCAAAAACCTGATTTAGCATATCCAACGTTTCTTTGTGTTGAATGGCGGAACGTTTCGTAGGCACTGCAGGGGTCGATCGCCTTGGCAGATGCAAATAGAATTCCCCTATCAATTGATACAGATACCCGAGTGTCAAATAATTCATCCCCACGGGTTTACTCTCTTCGACCTCATATAAGTGAACCAGCAGCTCCGTAGCTTTCTGAGCAAGCGACTGCGGCCAGTTACGGCTCAGCGGCTCTCCCGATTCAAAGAGACTCAACAAAGAATCTTCGGAAACCCGCAAGATCCTCTCATCGAACAGCATCAGGTTAAACTGATAAACATATCGTTCACTATCCGGCGAAGCCAAGAAATAGTGGGCTTTTCCGCTGGGAAAGAAGAAGATCTCCCCTTCCTCTAACTGAACGATATCTTCATCAACGCCGATGTTCACCTTGCCTTTGCGCGAATAAATGATTTCGATTTCTTTATGCCAATGCGGATAGACAATCGTCATCCCGTCATTCAAAAACGTTCGAAACGGAATGGAATCCTCGAATTCCGGGATTTCCAAATAATCGCTCATACACCCGTTGACTCCCTGTGCTTTGTATTTTACATATTCAGATTGATTATAAGGGAGAGCCCTCCACGGGACAACCTAGTTCCTTAAATATCTGACGTGCTGCGGCGTCAACAGGCAAGAAGACCTGGATTTGCGGATACGCCGGGTTCCTCACGGAGGCTGTCGTCATTTGCTTCCACCCGACGGCTAACGCTTGCCACAGTTCTTATATCGCCTAAAACCACCGTTTTTCGATTCTAACGCTTACTACAGGGCTTATCTCTCTACTTTGCTGCCATTTCACTCGGTTTTTGCGCAAATAGCGTGTTTCAGCGTCGTTAGATATTCGGGAGAACGAATTTTGCCAAAATAGCATCGCTCACCAGCGTTAGCACCAAAGTTATGTACGGAATGTGACGTTCTACTATCGCTAAAGCAAAAAGGCCGGCTCGCTCTGATCTCAGAGGAATCGGCTTGTTCTTAGTTGATCTTGAGCCTGATCGGGATGAAGGCTTCCATTTGAGCCGTCCCCGTCGCCTTAATCACTTCCGGAGGCGTAATGATATGTCCCATCGCATAGTGATTCGTCCTTTGGTCCAGAACGAAATGTTCGGATTGCTCAATCCAGGCCAAAGCCTCATGATACAACCGGTCATTTGCTTCGTGGTCACCGTCTTTGTAATAATAAGTGAGGTAGGAACCGCCTTCAAAGTCCATCACCTCAAAACCTTCGGCGTCCATCTCATCGGTCAAAGCGTACATCCACACGAGGCCTTCCTTCTCCGCGTCATAATACAAGAAGTCTCTTGGTATGAAACCATCCCGCGGCCCGGGTTTCAGTTTGGAGAAGTAAGCATTGAACTTTCCGAGGACTCCATTTTCCGAAAAATCAGCGTTCTTATCCACCCCGGAAGATACCGCCTTAAACGGTGGGATCGAAATGATTCGAAATGGCATCGTTCGCCCTCCTTAACTTAATAGATGCTCATATTGCAATCCACCAAAATACGCCAAATCGATCGATTACATTCGAGCAATAGGCGTTCCAATCGCACGGCCCCGGTGGGTCGATGACCGTACCGCCTTCTTGTAGGATGTCATACGCCTGCTGGACCGCTTCCTCGCTCCCCATGTCGTAGACATTGAAAGCCATGGTCTGCCAGGACGTTTTGGGGCTGGTATCGCAATCCTTCGGCGCTTCGCTGACGGCCATGAACAGCTGACCGTCTCGCATCAATTCGCAGTGCATGTACTCATTTTCCGCTTCATTCTTAATTTCAAGAACTTTCTCTAACCCAAACGCCCGACAATATCGATCAACCGCATCCAAGCTGCCTTTAACATAGACCTGTGAACTGATTTTCAGAATAAGCCCTCCTCTGCTTGAGCAAGTGCTTTGGGACTGACTCATCGATAGCTCATCTTGCTTCTCCTGATCGTAACCTATCGTTCCAGCATCTACCATATCATTTTTCACTCGGTGTATAATGACGGGAGAAGGAGGTTCGCCCATGTCAATCCTAAAGAAGCATGACCTTACCGGCCACGATGTGTTTGAATTCATGCGAGGGCCATTGGAACATACTCATTGGCTTGAGGACTCCATTTATATGACGGAAGAAACACTGGCTGAGAGTAAGCTGTTGGAGGTATTGACGGCAACATTACCGGAGTTTAATTACTATGGACCTACTGTGGTTACCAAAGAAATGTGGGAGATTATCAAACAACATGCGAGTGTCTACCACTCAAAGAGTCTGCAGGAGTTGGTTGATGAGATAGATGTGTGGGCAGTGGAGTGTTTTAAGGAACAGGAATGCTTTACGATTTGTGGAGTGTAATAACGACTGAATTCTGATTCTACGTATTCTTGTCGATCAGTTCCTTGTATATTATTATTTGTGTAACAAGACCAAGTGCGGCTAACACTTGGCCTCGACAATTGGCTTGGATGGGCTCCCTTCTAAGTCTATCATGTGGAAAAACCCACCTTCGGCTCTAACGGGACTGACCCCCGTTTGTGAGACAGAGATCAAAACACCTTATTTACTTAAGCAGCCAGTTGCCGATATTCAATCGGTGACTGGTTGTTTAGTTTCGCTTGAATACGAATTGAGTTATAGTAATGGATGTACTCTTGTACCGTTTGTATAACGATTGCAGTCGTTGTACAAGTGAGGTTTTCTAGGTAGAACGTTTCAGACTTTAGCGTGGAATGAAACGATTCGATGAGGGCATTATCAGCGGGTGTACCCTTACGGGACATGCTCATGGTAATGCCCTTTTCCTTGATTGCTTTTTGATACTCGTTAGATGTGTAAACGGAGCCTTGGTCGCTATGTAGCATCGATCCGTTCACGTCAGGCAGTTGATTTAGCGTGTCTAAGACAAACTGGACATCCTGCTTATCTCCAATACTGTAGGCGACAACTTCGCCGTTGTACAGGTCTAAAATGCTCGACAAATACATCATGGTGTTGCCGTAAGGTAGATATGTAATATCTGTGACTAGCTTTTGGGAGGTGATCTTGCGATACCCGTAACGAAAACGATGCTTCTGACACAGCTCCTGGACGCGTGAGACAAGCGAGTCGGGCGTTGTAGGGAGTCCTTGCTTTTTCCAGCGATAGTACGTTGACCGTGGCAAGCCGATCCACGCACAGGCCTGTTTTACCGTGGCCATACCTTGAATACTTCCCATCCATGGAATTACAACTTCAGGCGACAGCTCCTTTCCAACTCCTTGAACTTTTTTAGCACTTCTACCTGTTGCTTAAGGAAACGATTTTCTGCTTGTAATCTCTCAATTTCAGATTCGTACTTCGGTCCTTTACCATAACTGTATTGCTTACCTACAGGCTGCTCAAGGCGGTGTAATTCACCCGCTCGATACCAGCGCATCCAAGTTTTCAATTGCGTCTCGTTCTTTATGTTAAGTTGCTCCATGACCTCCCTTACCGGCACATTTACTAATCTCATCTCGATAGCCTTCATTTTGATTTCAACTGGGTAACTTACTCTTGTTGCCAACGCAAAAACACCTCCAAAGTTGTCCCTACCATCTTACGATGTTTTTGGGTTCTCTTGAAGGTGTTTTGATTTGTCTCACGTTACGGGGTCAGTCCCAACCTTGGGGTGGGTTTTTACTATGTTAAAAGTGCTATGATGAACGTTCCGAACATGAGCATGATCGTTAGTGCATCTTTCACTTCCATGGCTCACCTCCTTTCGAAGGGAAGCCATGCCCACCCAAGATTCAATTGTATTCCCATTTTATCCTATTATAGGGATGCGTTTAAACGTTCTTGTTCCTCTGATAAACTATGACTACGAATAAACCTCGTCAACCATCGCTCGAAGCTGCTGGCAATCGATCGCTGTTGCTTCCAGCGGCGGATAGTTCTGAAACTCCTCTTGTTCCACAATTAACCATGGGATATCCAATCGTTTCGCCATTTGGACATACTCTTTCATCGGCAGAACGCCGGAGCCAATCTCCGTGCTTTCTCGAGGAGAATCCTGCATATCTTTCATGTGAAAAAGACCAATCCGATCCTTATGCGCCTCTAACCAAGGAAATGCGTCCACGCCGGAGTCAGCCAGCCAGTACAGATCCACTTCCAGGTTGATATGTTTCGTACGTTGCACCATCTCATGCAGGATGTCACGGCCGGGGATCTCCGTAAATTCATTGGCATGATTATGGTAGAAAAACTCAAAGCCTTCCTCAGCCGCCTTCTTCGCAATCTCCTCCATCTCGGCAATGAAGGCTTGCCAGCCCTCCAAAGTTTCAAAAGTGGCATAAGGGATAACAATACGAGAATTTCCGATCTCCTTTTCGAAAGCCAGCGTTGACTCAAGATCATTCTGCAGGGCTTCAAAAGAAAGATGAGAAGCCGCAACCCGAAGTCCCAACTCCTCCAGATAACTCCTCACTTCCGCAGCACTTCTCCCATGATAGCCGGCAAATTCAACGCCGTCATAGCCGCTCCGTTTCACTTCTTTTAACGCCTCAAAGAAGTTGTCTTTGCATGCATCCTGAATACTCCATAGTTGCAACGCAATTTGGGGTTTCATTGAATCTCCTCCTTTCTCGAGATTATTATAGCTAAATTGTTACTTTTCACAACAAAAAAAGCAACAGTGATGATTTGAATTACCCATCGTACGCAGTGCGTAAGTCATAGTAGATATTCTCATCTAAACTGAGAGCCACAGGACGTGGCTCTTTGAACCTTCTATGTGTTATGTCAAACTTATTTCATAAATTCGAGAACTACTCCCCCATGGATGATATCCATCCCCAATATACATGAAACCATATTTCTCATAAAAGCCAGTTATTTCCGTACACAAGTACAATGAATTAAAACCCAATTTCATTGCATCTCGTTTTATTCTCTCAATTAGAAGATTAGATAAGGCGTTACCCCTATAATCTTCTTCTATATATAATGCACAAAGCCAAGGATATAAATCTCCCCTACTAATAAAATCATTTGATATCAATCCTACACATCCAATGGTTCTATCATTATCCATAAGCAAGTACCAATTTGGAAATGGGGTAGCACAATGATAAATGCTATCCTTATACACATTGTACGTATTTTCGTTACCCCATTTTGAATATATGTATTCAAGTGCTATCTGTGTGATTTCTGGATTTTCTAATACAGACTTAATATACAAAATGTCCCCTCCATAAACTATTAATATTGCTATTAATCGATTTTATCCCCGCCGAGGGACACTTACTTAAGGCGAAATATCTCACTATGATACATTTTTTTCTTTTGTGTTATTATATAGGTAATAAAAGCCAAGTGCTGCGAACACTTGGTTAGTACAATTGGCTTGGATGGTTTATTCCCTTCTAAGTCGTATAGGAACAAAACCCACCTTTGGCCTCAACCTTTGGGTGGGTTTTTACTTTCTCTTGTTGTTATTATTGATGTATGTTAAAAGAGCAATAATGAACGTTCCAAAGAGGAACATGATCGTTAATGCATCTTTCACTTCCATGGCTTCACCTCCTTTCGAAGGGAAACCATGCCCACCCAAGATTCAATTGTAACTATATTTTACCTTTATTTACATCTACGTACAAGCGTTCGCAAGTAGCTTTGGATTTATCTTGCATCCGTATCAGATAACGTTCCTATATACACGACGGCTAGCGAATGCTGGGTGTGTCTGGCTGACTCCGCTTCATTGTTATAACTTCTGCTAGACCGAGGGCGGAAACCGATGCGTGAATATGTTGTTATGCGGAGTGTTTGTCCTCACTGGAAGACTTACTAGATTCTTTATTTTTTTCCTTCGTTAAAATTGCCTCAGCTTTATAGTCCATGGTTCTTCTCATGTGTCTTTTATATGTTGAAAAAGATGAATAAATAAAGTAAAAGTAGAATATTGGAATACCTACTCCAAAGTACATCAACAAGTCACCAAGCAATAAATCCACAGAAAAAATATTGATCTCATTATTAATACTGGAATTATTGTTTGCATAAACCCCCAAAATAAATATTATTAAAGGAATTGGAGAAAACATCTTCAGCATATCTAATTTTGTTTTACTTATTTCAGCAAAAGTTCCTGACCAAACGGCATACTGTTCTAACTTAGCATAAGACAATTTCTCCTTCTTTGTTTCATATATCATGTCTAAGTGCTTAGAGAAATCCTTGAGTTCTTTATAATCCTTATAACATATACCAATAACAAGAATCACATAAACTAACCAAAAATAAATTGAAAGCATAAATTTAGATACATCAGGAAAAAAAGTTATACCCAAGTAATAAACTATAAGCATTAATATCATTTTAGACATAAAGGAACCAATAGCTCGTTTTAAGTAGTAGTTCAATATTTTATCTCCTTTAAAAACATTTCGTATAACGTTCTTATATTCTCGACGCCAAGAGGGTTAAGGCAGCGAAGCTGCCGGTTCCGACAGGACTTAGCCTCTCAGGTGTCCGCCTGAATTCGTTAATTCGAAATCCATCGGGCGGACCGAGGGCCGAATGGCCCGAGGCGTGAATATGGTGTTATCGGATGTCGCCAGCACCTTGAGTTCGCTAAAGAGTCACTTCACTTGAAACAAATTTAGAGACCAAATTATTCAATTCTTGATTTTTTTGTTCTAACCATGTACGGCGTTTTATTGGTTCTTTCATAATAAAAATAGTATTACGACGAAAATCAAGGTATAACTCTCCTATTCCTAGTGATTCAGTTTCTCCATATTCTTTATTGAACTCTTCATATGTAGACAGTATTTCTTCATCCCACTTCACTATATTCTCTAAAAGAAAAGCTCTAATTGCAGAATGGATTTTCGTTATTGAACTAATATATTGTCGAATGTACAGTTTAAGATCAGCTTTTTCATTTTGTTTCTCTAACTCATTAAGTACGGAAGCTTTAAACTTGCCATCTTTTCGTAATTCACTAACTTTCAAGAATGGATTTATTACGTATTTTGAAAGAACATTTACCTTGCTTACATTAAAAGAAAGTAAGTGAACCGGAAGTCCTCTATGTTGTACATAATTTCTTAAAGCCTCTAAAACCCTATAACCTAGAACATTTTCGTATTCAGTATTCTTTAACTTCTCAACTATGCTGGGGAAAGTAGGATTATCACTTAGCTCTTTAATGTCATGAGCGATTTGATCCAAATATAATTTTGAAGTTGTTAGGAAATTAATAATCCTTCGATTAATCAAATGAATATCAGCAATAGATAACGTCCAATCAATTGAGTATATTGGAGAAATCATTTTATTGAATGATACATTTAAAATATCTTTCTCGAGTTCCATATAGTTTTCAATTAACAAATTTAGTTTCTCTTCAACCTTCATCATAGAAACAAGTTTCTGCTTAGAATTAATTAATCGTTCATACTTCTCTGAACTAATGATAATGTTAATATCTGAATTTAGCCCAAAAAGACAATATTCCACTGCCATGATATTTCCTCCTAACTCTTGACGATTTCCGATAACGGTTTTTGTTGTCACGAAACGATCCAGCCTTAGATAGCTCTTATCTTAGGCTGAGTCGTTTGTATATGAGCTTCTTCCGTGATTTACATCTGACAAACCAAGGGGCGATAGCCCGCTGCGTGAATACTGTGTTAGACGAAGGATCCATGAATTAACTTTCAAAACATTTCTATAGTACTAATAATTAGTGACTTATCTTTAAGTACTTTTTCAATTGTATCTTCTATGAATCCAATTGATGGTTTTGATAACCCATCAACAATTAAATGGAAAGTTAATCCTCTATTTCCCTTTGATACTACTGCTGCCCCGGCATTAATTCCATTACCCGCCTTATGTAACTCTTTTGTAAGATCGGAAATAAAATTCTGTACGCTAATATCATCATCACTTTCTATAGTTATTGAATAGCTATGTTTATTGAAAAAGAAAGGCTGTTTAGAAATAGACACTGTGTTTGAGATCATTGTTTCAAGCTTATCAAGTTTACTTAAAATAAACTTTTCTGTATCAGTAATATTCGGTGAAGCTTGAATTATATTGCTTTCGATAACCCTATAGATTGGATTATCCGGTCTATCATCATTTAATGCTTCTTCAACAGTACTTATTAATTTTTCTTGCAGTTGAATAACTCCAAGCATGTCATTAGAATAAAATAATGTTCTTTCTTCAATAATATCAAATGGAAGTTTTGTACCCTCTTCACATATTTGAACTATTGGCTTTCTAACCGCATGTCGTACCGCTAATTCGTACATTACATTGGGATTTAAAAAGGTTAGATTTGCGATTACTAAATCATCTTCAAGTATTCTTTTTATTACTTGTTTGTTTATTGAACCAGGATTAGAAATTCGATGTGCAACAGAAATATTGGTCTCTAGAAAGCCAAGAGACTGTAAAACTGGTATAACTACTGCATCAATAACACCCTCTGCCGCTCTCCTTATTTCACTGCTATCATTTCCAATTGGTGTAACTATGAAGCATTTCTTTGTGGAACAATCCATAATCATTCTCCTCTTCTGATCTTTCGACTAACGTTGTTGTATTCACGAACCCTCACTGGCTTAAGGGGCGTCAGCCCCGGGTCCGATGGACTTAGCCAGTGCAGGGTTGTCTGTTGGATCCTCTTCCCCGAAATGCCTCTTGCAGACCAGAGGGCCGAATGGCCCGCAGCGTGAATACGGTGTTATGTGAAGTGCCTCACTTCGAAGCTTTACTTTGAGAGATAGTAATTTTTAATTTCCATCAAATAACTTAATAATACGATACATCTATAACTATTTTCTTCAGTTCCGTATTGGGTGTCGTGACCATGAATTATTTTATGTCTATTCAATGGTCCATAAAAAACATCATTTTTATTGATAGATTCAAGTTTCTCAGTGTTCATAGATATACTTGTAACTATATCTAAAGGTCTCAGATAAAATATATCCATAATGCTTTCATCATCACAATTATTAATAACTTTCTTTCTTGCAAATTTTGTCTTGGGTTCTCCGTTAGTCTTTGAAAACAGACTTACTCCAAACATATCGAAAGTTATTCCATCTGCTATAATCAACATTATTGGAACACTTATTGAATATCTCCTCTGTTCGTGAACCCACATACAATCCTTTAAAATCTCTGCTCTACTTGGGAAAACCAGAACTAATTTTTCGAAAGTGGACTGATATTGGGTACTTACATGATCAACCATAAGCCTATCGAGTTCATTATCTGAAACTTCATTAATTTCAACTAAATAATTCAAGTCAAAGTCACTTAAAACATACCACCCTCTTCTGAAAAGCTTATCTTGGACTAGCTTAATATTGTCAGGCATTTTCTGAAGTCCTTCAGTAATTGCCCTTATTAGTTCTTGATTTTGATCAAAAAAAATCTTTATTGCTTCACCAAATGATTTTAATATTTGCTGAATATTGTTGTTCATTAATTTTCTTCCTTTCAGTTTTTTTGAGGGATTTCACATAAAGTAATATCTCCGAACTTCATAATCCCATGACAAATTAGTACAATTTACCTATATCATACCCTCTTCCAAAATGGAAGATTATGACGAAAGAAATATATTTTGCTCGAATATAAAGAAACTCCCGCTCAATAGGAGTAGCGGAAGCTTGATGGGATATTGACGATGACGATTAATCTATACAATAAGAACCAAATTGCCCTAGCCATCCATTAGAAATTCTTACCTAATCCTTACCACAAAACACCTCCACCATAACCAACGCCCCTATCCTAAACCCTTGCACAAAAGCTTCACTTGTAACCATGGAACTAGATTCACCATTCAGATCCAAAATTCTCTCAAGAAGTCCGAAGTCATGTTCCGAAAATTTCGACTTCGCTTCCTCCATTAATTCAGAAATCCTTCTATTGAGTGGACGATATTCCGGATCAGTGGGAACCATTCGTTCTTCAAGCCCTCATATCCATTTTAACGAAGCAATGAAGAAAAATTGGATTTTATGCAATATCCGCATATAAATCGATTATTCTCAGAAATCCTACCTCCCCCCATGGTAAAATAAACCCTATATCCCTACATAATGAGGTGTTGAAATGATTACAATCAGACCGCTCAAACCCCAGGAGTTCGACTTTTTCACGGATATGCACTATGAGTCTATCCACATCCCTCAGGGAAAGCCACCTAAACATGAGCTTTTGAATGCTCCGCATCTTAAGAAGTATCACGAGGATTGGGGGCGAAAAGGAGATCGAGCGTTAGTGGCCCTGAAGGAGGATCAACTCGCGGGGGCGGCATGGTACAGATTGTTCGACGACACGAATCCTGGTTATGGTTACGTCAATAGCGAAACTCCGGAGTTAGGCATTGCTATTTATCCAGATTTTCGTGGGATGGGGATCGGGCGAACCTTAATGAATGAAATCATCAAGCAGGCAGCGAGCGACGGATACCGATCCCTTTCCCTGAGCGTCGATCCCGAGAATACTTCCGCCGTGAAGCTATATCAGCATTTAGGATTTTCTTATTACGGCATTTCCGGTACTTCCTGGACCATGATCATCGATATCCTCTCACTTGATTCATGAGGCAATTTACGGAAGCGATCCCCGCATCAACGACGATACACTTTAGCTAATTCCATATTGATTCCAACGAAATATTTAGCTAAAATAAAACTATAATTAGCTAATTGGAGGTGGGAATCATGCGAGTATCTTCGACGGATATGCAAAATAACTTCGGTAAATATTTAAAGTTTGCGGAAGCCGGGGAGGAAATCATCGTTACGCGAAATGGGAAGGACGTCGCTAAGCTAGACGCACTCTCTGAGGCCAGTGAATCCGTGCTAAGAGAGAGAGCAGCGAGCTATCATGCCGGGGGCGAATGGGTATCTTACCAAGATTTCCTCGAGTTGACGGAGACGTCAGAACAGCGTTACGAGTTGATCGATGGTGTCGTGTATAATCTCGCTTCTCCTACCTTCAACCACCAACTTGCCGTTCAAGAACTGCTGGGCACTTTTTACGCTTGGTTTAAGGGAAAGCCCTGCATACCTCTAACTTCCCCATTGGATATCACACTAGAGAAGGAGGAAAACAACACTTGCGTCGTGCAACCCGATCTCGTAGTCATTTGCGATAAGGATCGAATCGACACGAAAGGCAAATACATGGGAACTCCACAATTGGTCGTTGAAGTATTGTCCCCCTCCACGCGGAGCAAAGACATGGTCAAGAAACTCGACTTGTACAGCGTGTGTGGCGTGAAGGAATATTGGATTGTAGATCCGATGAAAGCGCACGTATTCGTCTACTCACTGGAGGACAGCAATATTACGGACATGACCGTATTTTCAAACCATGCAGATGTGTATGTAACCTCCCAGCTATACCCGGGTTTACAAGTATCAATCCAAGACTTATTCGCTTAATAGGATAGCCCAAGTCGATCGTTCTCCACCGAAATCCCCTCCCGTTTGCGATCCACGCGATTTGCATAAGCTATAACCACGACGACTACGCCGGATGGCGGTAAACGGGAGATCGAGCACCATGACATGGTTTGAAGCGACGGGAACCATTACCTACTTTGAGACTTGGGCCATCGCCGAATGCCCGAAAGACATTATGAATTATTATGGGCATTGGGTGTATCGGACCCATCATATGAAGTTGAACAAGCCCAAGTTTGGCAGCCACATTTCGATTATTCGCGGTGAAGACGTGGATCCCGAACGAAAAATAAGGTTCTGGGGCAAATACGCCCATCAGCCCCTCACCTTTGCTTACTCCAACGAAATGGGCCATAATGCCGAGCATTATTGGCTTCCGGTCTGCTCTCGCGAAATGGAGCGATTACGGACCGAACTTGGCTTGCCCAAGGACCCTCCGTTTGGGTTCCATCTTACCCTCGGGCGAATTCCTCACTGACCTTCACCTTCGATCCTTTCTCCTTCTCCCCCTCCGGCATCTGAAAATGGCGAAGGAGCAACGCGAAGAGCTGATCTACCATTTCAGTCGGAGAATACGGCATCCCCTCCTCGATCCACCATTCCATCAGACTTACAGCGCCGGAGGCTAGAAACTGTACCTCGACCTCTCTGCTTATACCAGAAGGGATGCCATTGGTGCTCAGATAATCCGTGATTCCTTGCCGCATGAAAACCATCATCCGTTCGCGGAACACAGGGTTCCCTTTGCCGGTCATCAAAATGGAATAAATCGGCGCATGGGCCCCCAAAAATTCGAACGTTTGAAGCAGCAGTTCTCTGGCTGATCCCGGAGTCATCTCCCCTGCCGGCTGACAGCTCTCGATCAATTGCTGTAAATAGGTCTCAATACATTGCTCCTGCAGGTCGAATTTATCCGTAAAATGCAGATACACCGTACCCCGATTCACATTCGCACGTTCGGCGATATCGTTAATCGTCACTTTGTCAAACCCCTTCTCGCCGAGCAATGCGACGAATGCTTCCATAATCGCCTGCCGCGATTTCATAATTCTACGATCCATGTGATTCTCTTACCTCCTAATTCCCCCAAATGAACAAAACCTCGCCCATCTGTTGATTTATCAACAAAACCGAAGCAAATTAACGATTGATGCCTAACTAACGACAATGCTAAGGTAATTCTATTAAATCATCGTTGATTATTCAACAATTGTTGATTAACAAGAGAGGGTGAAATCACAACGTGAAGGTATTAGTTTATGGAGCGGGAGTATTAGGCAGCTACCTAGCTCATGTTTTGATTCGAGGAGGCAATGACGTTTCTGTAATGGCCCGAGGTGCTCGAGCGGATGAAATTGAGCGGGATGGAATCGTGCTGCGCCATTATTTTCAACGAAAAACAACGGTAGATCCGGTTCGCGTCATTCGGACGCTGGAGAAGGACGAACTCTATGACCTGATCTTCGTCGTAATGAAATATACGGATTTCCGAGCGGTGCTACCGATCCTAGCCGGCAACCTCAGCCGTAACCTCATATTAGTCGGCAATAATGCAGAAGCAAGGGAAATGCAAACGGAGCTGCTGGAACAGAGCGAGATAGAGAAAAACATCGCTTTCGGCTTCCAATTATCCGGTGGTCGCCGGGAACCGGGCCGAACCATGATTATCCGCAGTCGGGGCCAGATGGTGCTTGGCGGGTTGGATGGACCCATTTCTTTTCAAGCGGAGCTTAGGCAAGCCTTCGCCAAAACCAAATACAAACTTACCACCCACGAGAACATGGACGCCTGGTTAAAAAGTCATGTCGTACCGATTCTGATGCTTAATTATCTACCGCAAATCCACGACGGCCAAATGAATAAGGTTGCTCGTGACGGCAAGCTCATATACCATGCGGTAACTGCCATGGGTGAAGGCTTCCACGTGCTGGAGACGCTTGGTTATCCTCTGACCCCTGCCGTTCAAGCTTCGGTCATTCGCAAGCACAGACGTCTTGTTCAAGGATTCCTGAAAATCTATCACCTGCTTCCGGTCAGCCGGATGATCGATGGCAACTTTGCCGAAATCGAAGCTTTGGCCGAGAAGTTCCACGAATGGTCGGCGCAAGCCAAGGTCAATACCCCTCATTGGGATGAACTGAACAGTAAGCTACGCTTAAAAAAGGCTGGCGAATAATCGCCAGCCTTTCATTATTAATCCAAACTTGCTGTGTTCAAGAGAAGGAGCTCCTCTCCCCTGCGTTGCTTGGCGTAATCCGCCGTGGCTGTAAACAACACATCGGAAGACGAGTTCAGCGCCGTTTCGCATGAATCCTGCACAACTCCGATAATAAACCCTACTCCGACGACCTGCATGGCGATATCATTCGAAATTCCGAACAAGCTGCAAGCCAAAGGGATGAGCAAGAGCGAGCCGCCGGCCACCCCGGAAGCGCCTGCCGCGGAAATCGCCGACAGCACGCTCAGCATCAGCGCCGTACCGAAGTCCACTTGAATCCCTAGTGTATTCACGGCTGCCAGCGTGAGGACCGAAATCGTCACAGCTGCCCCAGCCATATTAATCGTCGCACCTAAAGGAATGGAGACCGAATAAGTATCCTTGTTCAACTCTAATTTTTCGCACAAACGCATATTCACGGGGATATTCGCCGCCGAGCTTCGCGTGAAGAACGCCGTAATCCCGCTCTCTCGCAAGCAAGTAAACACCAGCGGATACGGATTACGTCGAAGGTTCATGTAAACGATTAAGGGGTTCACAACCAAACCGATAAACAACATGCACCCAACCAATACGAGCAGCAGCTTTCCGTAACTCAGCAAGGAGGCTAAGCCGCTGGCCGTAATCGATTCATACACCAGCCCAAGGATCCCAAACGGCGCTAGTTGAATGACCCACTTGACGATTTGCGATACGGCGTCGGACGCTTGAGTGAGTAGGCTCTTCGTGTGATCGCCTGCCCCTTTCAAGGCAAACCCAAGCAGGATCGCCCAGGCCAAAATGCCGATATAATTGGCATTCATCAATGCACTAACCGGATTGTCCACGATATTAAGCAGTAGCCCTTTGAGAACTTCGACGATCCCTCCAGGCGGAGTCAAACCTTCGGTTGCCCCAGCCAAGGATAAGTGGACGGGGAACAGATAACTGAATGCCACGGCGGTTGCCCCAGCCAGGAACGTACTGATCCCATATAGAATCAGAATCGATTTCATATTGGTTTGGCGCCCTTTTTGATGATTCGCGATCGCTGCCATCACCAACAGCAGCACCAGGAGCGGTGCAACTGCCTTCAGTGCCGATACGAACAACGTGCCGAGCAACGCGATCCCACTGGCTTTTGGCACGATTAACGCCAAGAGGATGCCAACCACCAATCCTGCTAAGATGCGCTTTACAAGGCTAATACGATTCCATTTGTGTAGGATTGCCTTCATGTTTCTCCCCCGTTTTCTTATGATGTCGCTTAGAAGCATAGCGATAGTATATCACGCTTCATGGACACCTGTCCTCCTGGTGGAAACATTTGTGCATTACTGTTCACATCTATTCTCATTACATTGGAACAAGCGCCTTCTCAAGCTTATAATCCTCCAACCGTACATCAGTTTCCTGCCCTAATATCAGTTTGGCCAACTGCGCTCCGATAAACGGTCCCATCGTCAGTCCCGAAGCCCCTAAGCCATTAGCTGCAAAAATCCCACTCCATCCGGGTACAGCCCCGATAACCGGAAGAAAGCCCGGAGTAAAAGGACGAAAGCCGACCCTCGCTTCCAGGAAACTGGCGTCTGCCAAACCCGGTGCAACGGCCAGTGCCTTGTAGGTCACTTCTTGTAGACCGCCTGCCGTCACACGGGCATCATAGCCGGAAGGATCGTTCTCGTGAGTTGCGCCGATCACGATGCGACGATCGTCAAACGCCAGGATGTACTGATCCCCCGGCGGCATGACGACAGGCCAGTGTTCTGTCGATACGCCCGGCAGCGCCAAATGAACAATCTGCGCTTTCTGGAAGGTCACCCTAAATTCCATTCCCAACGGGGCGAGCAACTGGCGGGCCCAGGCACCTGCGCAAAGGACAACGGCATCGGCGCTCATTTTTTCCTCACCAACGTTCACCCCGGTCACAGTCGAGCCGTCGTGCAAGAGCACAGCTTCGCCGCGCACCAAGGTCGCACCATGTCGGACCGCCGCCCTCAGAAGCGAATCGCGGAGCGCGCGCCCGTCAACGCGGGCGGCACCGCTCACATAGAGCGCATAGTACCCCTCATCAAGCGGAGGAATCCGTCGCTTAACTTCGTCCGGTTCGAGCAAAGTGAGTTCCCCCATTTCCGGAGCTTCTCGTTTTCGCTCAAGGGCCAGCTTCTCCAAAGCGACGAGCTTCTCGCGTTCCCGGTGAAGACGAATCGCTCCTACTCGGGCATAGCCGGTATCGCGCTCTCCTTCCCTTTCCAGTTCCTCGATCAACGGGCCGTAGTACCGTGCCCCGGCTATAGCCAGCCGATACCAGGCTTGGTTACGCCGTTGCGAGATCCACGGGCAGATGATTCCCGCCGCCGCATCGGTAGCTTGTCCCGGAACGCCGTGATCGACGACCGTCACGTTCGCCCCAAGCTTGGCTAAATGATAAGCCGTCGATGCGCCAAGAATTCCGGAGCCGATCACGATAAAATTTTGCAAATGAGACGCCCCCTTTTCACACCAAATCGTTTAAGTTGAAACCCGCATGGCAAACCTGCGTAACATCCAGTAACGCTTCAAAAAATGAGGAGGACTCTCGAATGATTATGACAACAACCACAACCATTGAAGGCTCACCGGTAAGACAATACATCGGCATCGTCACGGGCGAAGTCATCATGGGCGCCAACGTTGTGCGCGATTTTCTGGCATCGATTACCGATATCGTTGGCGGACGTTCGGGCGCTTATGAGAACAAGCTCCAAGAGGCCCGGGACACTGCGTTCGCAGAAATGCACGAGAAAGCTTCGCGTCTCGGGGCGAACGCCATCATCGGCGTCGACATCGATTATGAGGTGATTCGCGAAGGGATGCTGATGGTTTCGGTCAGCGGAACGGCCGTCATCGTTTAATCACTAGTTTCACCCTAAAGAAAAACCAAAAACCCGCGGATTCGCGGGTTTTTTGGGGCTCTTCGGGATGATACATCCCCATTAGATCCTCTTGGTCATAAACACACTGTTGGGGTCCTCTACATAATCCGCAAAGGGCCCGCAATACGTAAACCCGAAGCCTTCATACAACCGACGAGCCGGGGCGAAAGCCTCCATAGAACCTGTCTCTAGGTTGACCTGCCGGTACCCTCGCCGTGCCGCCTCCTCGAGGAGATGCGCCAGCACTTGCTTCGCGACGCCCTTTCCCCGATAAGGAATGGCGGTACGCATCGATTTCACCTCGCCATGCTGGTCATCCAACTCCTTTAGGGCCCCGCATCCTGCGAGCTCGTCGTCGATCCAGGCACTCCAGAACGTAACGTCCGGCCTTTTCAAACCGTCCAGATTCAGCGCATGAATACTCTCAGGTGGGGAGTTCTCGGCCATATTCGCCAAATGTTCACCAATTAAAGCTGCAATCTCAGGTCCGCTCAAATCATCCAATTTGATCGTTAACAACCGGCTCCCTCCTTATCCCTTCATAACCTCATTTACTTCGCTTGGATATATCCTTCCGCCTTCAGCAGTTCGGCAATGAGTACCGCTCCGCCTGCAGCTCCGCGCAATGTATTATGCGAAAGTCCAACGAATTTATAGTCGTACAGCGAATCCTCGCGCAACCGACCCACCGAAACCCCCATCCCATGTTCAAGATCACGGTCGAGTTTTGTCTGCGGACGGTTTTCTTCCTCAAAATAAGTGATAAACTGCTTTGGTGCGCTTGGCAGTCCCAGCTCTTGCGGTCTGCCCTGGAACCCGCGCCAGCGCCCAATGATTTCATCCTTCGACGGTTTGTTCTTAAACGACACGAACACGGTTGCCAAGTGACCGTCTGTCACGGGAACGCGGATGCACTGCGTCGTAATTAAAGGGGAGCTTGCTTTGACGATCTGCCCGCCATCCACATGGCCCCAAATCCGCAGCGGTTCCTGCTCACTCTTCTCTTCCTCGCCGCCGATATACGGGATCACGTTATCCAGCATATCCGGCCAATCGGTAAAGTTCTTCCCGGCACCGGAAATCGCCTGATACGTCGAAGCAACCACCGTAGTAGGTTCAAAATCCAGCAGCGCATTTAATGCGGGTACGTAACTTTGAATCGAGCAGTTCGGCTTCACGGCAATGAACCCTGTGCTCGTTCCGAGGCGTTTGCGCTGTGCGGCAATCACTTCGATATGCTGCGGGTTGACTTCCGGGATCACCATCGGAACATCCGGCGTCCAGCGGTGAGCCGAGTTGTTGGAGATGACCGGGGTACCGGTTTTCGCGTACGCTTCCTCCAACGCTTGAATTTCCGCCTTTTTCATATCAACCGCACAGAAGACGAAGTCCACATCTGCCGTCACTTCTTCAACCTTGGCCGCGTCCTGAACTACGATAGATTTAACGGCTTCCGGGATCGGCGTGGCCATTTTCCAACGTCCCTGCACGGACTCCTCATACGTTTTGCCTGCCGAATTCGCGCTGGCCGCTATGCCTGTGACCTCGAACCAAGGGTGCTGATCCAGCAGCTGTACGAAGCGCTGGCCCACCATTCCCGTCCCACCGACGATGCCTACTTTCAATCTCTCACCCATTTGTTTGATCCTGTCCTTTCCATATAAGTGTTCTAACCATCGCCAAAATAAAAAATCCCACCTCCAAGACGAGTCTTCCGTCTTGGGGGCGAGATTGGTATGCCCGCGGTACCACCCCAGATTCGTTAATATGTCGCCATATTAACCTCTTCAAGTACAGCCTGACCCAGCCAAGCGTATACCCTAGCTCTATAACAGGAGCTCCTGTCACACCATCCCGCCGATTTCGCGTTCCGATGCGCTGCTCAGAGGCTTTATTCGATAAAGAAACGCTTTGCTCCTTTGCAGCTTACCGGAGCTCTCTGGGAAAGGTTCCATTTACCTACTCATCTCGTCATCGCATTTCATGTTGCGATAATATTACCAGATTCGCGCCAGAACGTAAACCGGTTTGAAGAAATTTTCAGAGCCCAAATGTTCCCTTAGTCCATCCGGATGACGCGGTATCTTCTCCGGTATGCCCCCGGTGTGAATGTGGTCTCCCGTTTGAACAACCGGGCGAAATAATTCGGATCCGGGAACCCGCATTGCTCCCCAATCTGTTTCAACGGCTCGTCGGTATGCGCGAGCAACCGCTTGGCCCTCTCGATTTGTTGATGATGGCGGTATTGCAGCGGGCTCATTCCCGTATGCTGCTTCAAGCACCGCGCCAAATAATCGAAATGATAATGCAAATCACGTTCCATTTGCCCCGCATCAAAAGCGGTGTCCAATCGATCTTCCAGATAAGAAGCAACTCGCTCGCTGAGCTCGTACGACCGCGACTGCGGACCTCCTTGTCTCATCCCGTGCTGCAGCTGCAAAAGCAACTGACTGAACCGAAGCTGCAGCTCGAAGGAACGATAGGGCGTAAGCGACCGATGCAGCGCGATCATCTCATCCAGCAAAGGCCGTATCATTCGGAGATCCACATCGGCAAATTTCGGGACGTCAATCATCGCCGGTCGCGGCTCCGTGTCCTGATCGGTTCGTGCGAGCGGCTGCTGCTGCCAACCTTGCTTCTCCGCCAGCTTGAGCGGGGACGCGGCAGGGTGTCGGAAATGGATCCAGTACACCTCGGTCTCTTCCTCGGTCGGACGGTAACCGCGATGCCTTAATCCCGGTTCCAGCACCAGAAGCTTCCCGGGCCCTATCTCGTAAGCGGTCCCCTCCTCTTCCATATATAAAGACCCTTTCGCGCAAATAATCAGATCGTACGCCTCGAAGACCCGTTCGGCATGCGTCACTCCCGGTTTCCATAACGCGTAGCCTACTGTTGCCAGCAACGGCAAAGGCGGTGCCTCAAACTCCAGCATGAGCATGTTATCGCCCCCCATGTTATGTAGAAATTGTACTATATTTAGTCGCAATTAGCAGCTGTATCAAGCGATTAATCTCTTTAGAATGGTAGGTATCGTACGATGATAACAATCCATTACGGGAGGAATACCCATGAGATTCCGACAGATTCATCTCGATTTCCATACTTCCGAAGCGATCGAAGGCATCGGCAGCCGATTCTCCAAGCAGCAATTCCAGGAGATGCTCCAACTGGGCCATGTCGATTCGATTACGGTGTTCTCCAAATGCCATCATGGCTGGGCTTACCATCCGACAACCGCCAACGAAATGCACCCGCAACTATCGTTCGACTTGCTAGGCGCACAAATCGAAGCGGCTCACGAAATCAGCGTCAAAACGCCGGTTTATCTCTCCGCTGGTCTGGATGAGAAGCTCGCTCGCCAACATCCGGAATGGCTGATCCGCGATCCGCACGAGAAACTTAGCTGGTCGCCCGATTTTATGACGCCGGGATATCATCAGTTTTGCATGAACACCCCTTACCTTGACATCCTGGCTGCTCAAGTCCGTGAGGTCGTAACCCATTATGATGCGGACGGAATCTTCCTCGATATCGTTGGGGTCCGCGAATGTTATTGCCAATCTTGCGTTTCTGAAATCCGTAAACGCGGCTCGGATCCACGCAACCTGGAAGAGATGAGACGCTTTTGGGAAGAGACCTATCTCCGCTACGCCAAAGTGATGGATGATGCCGTGCATGCCGTGAAGCCTGGCCTGCCGATCTTCCACAACGGGGGACATGTTAAGCGCGGTCGGCGTGACCTCGCAAAGCTGAACACCCATCTGGAGCTGGAGTCCCTGCCGACGGGCGGTTGGGGGTATGACCACTTTCCGCTTTCCGCGCGGTACGCTCAAGGGCTGGGGATGAACTTCCTGGGGATGACGGGAAAATTTCACACCTCGTGGGGCGAATTTGGCGGTTACAAGCATCCAAACGCGCTGAAGTACGAGACGGCGCTTAGCTTGGCGAACGGGGCACGGATCTCGATCGGCGACCAACTGCATCCGACCGGATTGATGGACCCCGCAACTTATGCGCTAATCGGCGAAGCTTATAGGGAAGTTGAAGCGAAGGAGGAATGGTGCCGGGACGTAACCTCCGTCGCCGACGTAGCGCTGCTGTCTGCCGAGGCATCGGGGGTTCCGGGCGCTTCGGTGCAAGACGCCGATTCGGGGGCCGTACGGATCCTGCTGGAAGGGAATTACCTGTTTGATGTCGTGGACACGGAAACCGACCTAACTTCTTATCAAATCGTCATTCTGCCGGACGTCATTACCCTCGACGAACCGCTCAAGACGAAGCTTGAAGCATTTGTCGCCAAAGGCGGCAAAATCCTGGCCACCGGACGCTCCGGCCTGTCGTCGGACGGTACGCGGTTCGAACTTGATTTCGGTGCGAAACCGCTTAAGGCCTCCGCGTTCAAGCCGTCTTATTTTCGGCCGGACTTTGAACTGCCTTCCTTAAGCAACGCTTCCTTCGTCATTTACGCCGATGGTCAGGACATCGAGCTGGATACAAACGGTCACAAGCTGGGCAGCCGGGAAAATTCCTATTTCAACCGCGATCTGTTCACCTTTTGCTCGCATCAGCACACACCGTCCAATTTGCAGGACGCCGGCCCCGGCATGGTGGAGGGCCCTTCCGGTATCTACGCAGCCTGGAATCTGTTCGAGGACTACGCCTTGAAGGGCAGCTTGCCCGTCAAGGAGATTCTGCACTACGCCTTGGACCGTTTGCTGCAACGTAAGACGATGAGCTCAAATCTCCCTGCACAAGGGGTAACAACGCTTCAGGCACAACAAGCCAGCAACCGCTGGATTCACCATCTGTTGTATGCCTCTCCGGTACGCCGGGGCCAAAACGTTGAGGTCATCGAAGACCTCCCGATCCTTAGCGGCATCGAATCCACGATCGCTGTACCGGCACCGGTTCGGGAAGTTTATCTGGCGCCTCAGCGGACAGCGATTCCATTCCGCCAAGAGAAAGGGAGCATCACGTACACTCTTCCCTCTTGGTCCTGCCATCAGATGGTTGTGCTGCAGTTTTAGTACACGATCAATCGGGTAGAAGCGGATACCCCGATTGCTCGGCCAAGCTGCTTCCTGTTCCATGGACTGCCGGCAGGCGCTCGCAACCTCCGCTCGGGATTTTCACCCTATCGATGTATGCTGGGCTTATACCCAAAGAGCCTTGAACCCAAAGGTCCAAGGCTCTTTCACATCAAAACGACCGTTTACCGCAGCGCCGCCAAAACCTCTTCCGTCGATCGTATCTTGCCGATGCGCGGGAAGATGAATCGGCATACGTACTCGTGCTCCTCCGTCGTCGAAGCAGACATGGCATCCTCGACGAATATCTGTTGGTACCCATGCTGGAACGCTTCACGCGCAGTCATGTCAACCCCGATGGAGGTGGAGATGCCGCAGAGCACGATCGTATCGATGCCGCGCCGCCGCAGCTGCAGATCGAGGTCCGTGCCGAAGAAAGCTCCCCACTGGCGTTTCGTCACCATGTGTGCCCCTTTAACCTCCGCCAATTCAGGCACGATTTCATCCCAACCTGCAGGGTACGCCGTTGGGCTCGGATGCATGTCCGTTTCTGGCTTCAACATGTCCTTTCCATCAAAGGAGGATACCCGGACAAGCACCACGAACCCGCCTTCTTCGGCAAATGCCTGTGCCAGCCGGCTTGCGTTTCCTACCACTACAGTGCTCTCGTGAGGAGCCCCTTTGCGGGAGGGATGCGCAATTCCTTGCTGCAAATCGATCACAACCAGCGCTGTCTTTTCCGCTATGATCCTCGTCTTCATGTCAGATGGATCCATTTCCATCATCATCTCTCCTTCACTCCATTCTTGGTCATCTTTGGATAAGCGCCAATCGACCAGGTTCCTTCAACTTCTTATACACCTTCGTATAAACCCAGACCGCATTGATTAGCAGCAAAACGCCGGTCGTCAAGAATACGTATGGAACACCGAGCCAAGCTGCGACTTGACCGCCCAGCACGGAACCGGCAAATACCCCCAGATACCCGGCTGCCATGCTAAATCCATACACCCGCCCTGTAAGATGCTCTGGAGTAATCTTCTTGATGAGTGTGTTGACCGAGGGACTGAGTCCGCCCGCAGCCAATCCCAGCAAAAAACGCAGCCCCATCAGCTCCCAAGGATTCCGTGCGAGTGCCTGCGGGATAAACAAGATCCCGGCCACCAGCAGCGCAGCCAGCATCACCTTATGAGCGCCAATCCGGTCGGACAACTTCCCAAGCCTTGGCGCGGCCAAAATATTAGCCAAACCCGATGCCGAGAAAATGACCCCGGCCAACAGCGCCACATGGCCGCTGTTCCGAGAAATATCATTTACATACACTGTTAGCACCGGTTCCACCGAATACATGGCGACACTCAGCATAAAAAAGGTGGCGAACAGCGTCAAGGTTAAGCTTTTTTCAGGAACTGCCGCCCATACCTCTTTCATTCCCGCCACTTTCTCATCCGTCCGCACGAACGTTTCCTTAACGAATAGCCATGTCGTTATGAAAGCGATCAGCATCAACACACCGGTCAGGAAAAAGGTGTTTGGAATCCCGGCGTTTTCGGCAATGAACCCGCCGATCGTTGGACCTAACAGCGATCCCGCGATATTAGACGTGGATAACAGACCTAACGCCCAACCCGCATGAGCCTTGTCCGTTTGCGTCGCGATCAGCGTTGTGCATGCTGTGCCGTAGCCAGTAATGATGCCTTGCAACAGACGAAGGGCGATCAACACATACACATGGGTAGCGAACCCCATACATCCGATAATGATCGCCATTCCGAGGCTAGCCCGGAGGAGCATTGGTTTCCGCCCATATTTATCGGCCGCGAGCCCCCAAATCGGGGAGAAAATCGCCGAGACGATAAACGTAATGCCAAATGCGAGTCCGGAATAACGGGCTACCGCATCGGCCTGATCAACCCCCAGCTGCTTGATGTAGAGCGGCAAAATCGGAGCGATCTGACTCATGCCTACCCCTGTCACGAACATGCCAAACCAGCAGACGATCAAATTTCTTTTCCAAATCGGCATAACCCAAAGCCTTCTTCCTTCTGTAAGAGCTCGCTGTCCACTGCGCGACAATTGAACATTCTTGCAGAATGATCTTAACGCGAAAAACAGCTATGTACCATGCATTATCCTAAACTCCATGGACGATATTGCTGTAAAATTCAGATGGACTGATCCCTTCCGTACGCTTGAAAATTCGGCTGAAGTAAAATTCGTCGGCGAAACCGAGCTCTAATGCAACGTCCTTGATTTTTTTGTCACCGTCCAAGATGAGTTCTTTGGCTTTATCCATTTTAAGTTTGTTGAAGTACTCGATGACCGTATAGCCGGTAGCCTGCTTGAACACTCGCGTCAGATAATACGTTGACAGTTGCACCAAATCAGACAACTCCGCCAATGTGAGCCGCTCAGTAAGATGCTCACGCATATGTTGGATCACCTTTTCGACTTTAAGCGCAACCGCGTGATTCTGATTTTGTCTCTTTACCTGTAAGAAGATTTCATATAGCAGCTGCTGCAATCTGGCTCTTGCCAACAGCTCATAACCCGGCAGTTTGGCGGACCAGGCGGCCGTCAGCCTTTGAAAGGCGTCCACGACCAAGTATCCATTTTGCAGTATGCGCATCGGCGGCAACGGTAGCCTTTCATGTTCCTTTCCGATAGACCAAGCGCCTTCGTCATATCCGATGCTCGTATAGCTGAAGTGGACCGAATAGAAACAAATCGGCTCCTCTTCATCCATTTCAATCATATGCGGTAACCCCGCACGCAAGTAAAAGATCAACCCCTCCTGAACGAGATGCTTCTTGCCGCTCAGCGTTAAGCTGCCCTTACCTCCGGTTACAAGCAGCAGCTCATGATGCTGAAGCGTTCTGCTAATTTGGGTCCTGATCTTCTTGCCATCGTTTGGTTGCTTACTATTGCAGTAATGGATATGAAAATAGAGATTATTCAAGTTCATAACCGATCGCCTCCACCGGGTCTTCCGCTGCGGAACGCAGCTACTGCGATTAGAACATACGGCCGGGCAAACCGCAACCTCCCGCCCTCTGAAGACGTAGAACTATTATCTGAATGTGGGAGGATTAACGGATCTATGTATTCGTAAAATCATTTTTGGTATAAAAACAAGGCCAACCTGATTGGTTGGCCTTCGTTATGATTAGGACTAAACTTACTTCACTTCTGTTGCGCCCGTTACTTTACCGTCGATTTTCGCGCTAGCTTGCACGTCCGCGTTGGCGAAGTACAGGTTGCCGTCGATCGTAGCGGTTTTATCCAAGTTGAACCCGTTTGCTTCTACATAGACGTCACCTTTCACGGTACCGCCTTGAATTCTCAGGTTTTCACTTTGTACCGTCAGTTTAGGAACCGTCAATGTAAACGAAGCGGTGATGTTGTGATCTTCGTCTTGGGTGTACAGCGCGATTTTACGATAGATGTCTTTTGCAGCATCGTTTTTGTCATGGAATTCACCAGCAACTACAACATCCTTATCGACTGTCAAGTCGTCCAGAATCGCGACGATCCAAGTCCCTTTTTCGCTGACTGCATTCGTGAACGCATCCGCTTGGTTTACGATCGATGCCGTCGTCGTTACGTCGGTTTGTTCAGCGGGTTTATTTGTGTTTTCCGCCGTATTCCCGTTATTCGAACCGCAACCTGCCAGCAACGCCGCTGCAATCCCTGCTACTACCAAACCTTTGACCATTTTCATTTGATTTCCCTCCTGTTTTTATCTTCAGTTTGAATTATAAAAAAAAGTGGAATCATATAATGTGATTTATTTCACTTTAAATGTGCTTTTTTTCACATAACAAGTCACAGCTTGTTCATCATTTTTCCACCTTCCTCCTGTTCGAGTGAACAAGCCGATCGGAAACCGACCGGCTTTAATGTATATGAACCCCCTGACGGGAGGAGTTGTTAGCGTTGCGTATGGAGCGGCGTTCCCATCGGTGAAGAGCCTGAGCCCCCATCTACGCTGATTTCCGCCCCGTTGACAAAGGATGCATCGTCTGAAGCCAGAAATAACACGGTATTTGCCAGTTCTATAGGTTCGCCCATTCGGTTCAGCGGGATGCTGCGTTTCAAATAATCTTCCAGCTGATTAAAAGCTGGTGCAGCAGTATCTCCCCAAATCGGCGTTTTCGTGGCGCCCGGCACGACGGTATTGACGCGGATCCCGCGCGGTGCCAGTTCCGAAACCAGAACCCGCGCCATGCTTGTGACCGCCCCTTTGCTCGCAGCATAAGCGGCATACCCCGGACTGCCGGCTTTGGCCAGAACAGAACCGTTCAGGATCACGGAGCCCCCCTCTCTCATATGGGACGAAGCCGCTTGAATCGTGAAGAATACACCGGCGACGTTGATATCGAGAATGCGCTTAAACAGGGACGGGTCCGTACTGCCGAGTGGCGTACTTCCGCTGATCCCGGCATTGGCAAACACGATGTCTAATCCGCCAAAGGCTTCCACTGCTGCCGCGACGGCCTTCTCGGCGCTCTCCGGATCAGCCGCGTCCGATACCACGCCAATGCTATTGGATGTGCCCAGCGTATCCACCGCTTTCTTCAAATTGTCCGGGTTCCTTCCCGTTATGACAACTTTCGCCCCTTCGGCTACAAACAATTGGGCCGTGGAGAATCCAATCCCGCTGCTCCCTCCAGTAATCAACGCTACTTTACCTGCTAGTTTTCCCATCGTACTCGCTCCTTTAGATAGATGTTTATTGAGAATGATCATTCTCTTTTGTACAAAAAAAAGACTACTTCAACAAAGACAACGTCGTATCGACGATCCGGACGAGCTTCTCTTTATCTTCAACTGTCTTCACCATTACCCTAAGGCCAGCCAAGGCATTATTGAAATAGGACGCGAGCTCCTCCGCGTTCAACGACGGATCTAACTCATCTGATCGTTGTCCGGCTTCGATCAGCCCACGGATCACGATCTCGGAATGCGCCCAACCCTCGGTCACGAAAGCCCTGGCATCCGCGTCGATCGTTGCGAGCTCAACCGCCGTGTTCACCATCAGGCAGCCCGCCGGGAATCCCTTTTCCGGATAGATCACCATTTCGAATAAGGCGCGGATCGCTTCCTTTGTGGAACGGGCTCCGTTCATCGCCTCCACCATCCGTTTCGCGATCACTTCCTGATACCGGTTCAGCGCTCGGACATACAGAGAATGCTTATCGCCGAATGTGTCATACATGCTGCGCTTATGAACTCCCATTTGCTCGACCAAATCCTGCATCGACGTTCTCTCATAGCCTTGTTCCCAAAATAGCTTCATCGCTTTCAGCAACACCGTATCCTCGTCAAATTGTTTGGCTCTGGCCAATGGGCGGTCCCTCCTTTCATCTTGAGTTTATCATATTGAGAACGTTCGGTAAAGAATTATTTTAGAATTTCCGTTCTCCTATTATTTAATGAAAAAGCAGCTCCCTGCAACGGAAAATTCCGTCCGGGAGCTGCATTCATTCAACGATCTGATCTTGAGTGCATTCCCTTCGTTTCAAAAAACAGAAAATAGCACTAGGTATGATTTAGGAAGTATTTCTCTAGTCGCACAACGAAAAAATTAGCCAATGCCATGAATGTTTCGTATTGACTTCACATATGCTTATATCATATACTGTTTACATTATATACAGTTAATTGAGAGAGGAGTCCTTGGAATGAATCATGCGATAGAAATTAGCGGGTTGTACAAAAGCTTCGGCAGCCAAACTGTGCTGAACGGGGTTGATCTTGTTGTGCCAAAAGGCACGGTCTATGCCTTGCTGGGACCCAATGGCGCCGGTAAAACAACCCTAATCCGCATCCTCTCGACCCTTACCACGCCCGATGCGGGAACGGTTCGGGTTGCTGGGTACGAGGTGACCGCTCAAACAAACGAAGTCAAACGTTCAATTAGCCTTACCGGACAATTTACCGCGGTCGATGAAGTGCTGAGCGGGGAGGAAAATTTAGTAATGATGGGCCGCCTTTCAGGCCTAACCTCCAAAGCGGCACGTTTGCGCGCTGCAGAGCTATTAGAACAATTCGATTTGACCGATGCGGCCCGAAAACGGGTCAAGACCTATTCCGGCGGCATGCGTCGCCGTCTTGATCTTGCGATCAGCCTGATCGTCAACCGCCCGGTACTGTTCCTGGACGAACCGACAACCGGTCTTGACACGCTGAGCCGCCGCGTACTCTGGGGTAGCATCACGGAATTAGCGCGGCAGGGTCATACGATTTTTCTAACAACGCAATATTTGGAGGAAGCGGATCAATTGGCCGATACGATCGCCGTTCTCAAGGACGGACGAATCGTTGCGACCGGTACGGCGGAGCAATTGAAAGCTCAAGTCCGCAGCGATCGGGTCGAACTCCGGGACACCGATGATCAGTTGCTATCCCGGGTGCCGACGGACGGCACCATCCGTGATTTGTTGGGGATCTTAAATGATCTTCAATCCCAGGTGCCCGCGGATGTACGTGTCAGCATTCAGCGTCCGACGATGGATGAGGTGTTCATTTCTCTGACTTCCGGCGATAAGGAGGTATCCGTTTAATGGAAGCCCCATTTTCAGCCAAAGTGCCTTCGTCCTGGATGACCAATTGGGTATTCATCGGCCGCGGCATCCGCCATAGTCTGAGAGATGTCGATGCCATGGTCATGGCGATCGTGCTCCCGGTGATGCTGATGCTGCTGTTCACCTATGTTTTCGGCGGTGCCCTTGACCCCTCCGGCAATTACGTTGAGTATGTGGTTCCCGGGATCATCCTGCTGTGTGCCGGATTTGGTGCTTCAGGGACTGCGGTGAAAGTCGCCGAGGACCTTTCCAACGGTGTGATCGAGCGATTCCGCACCATGCCGATTCAAAGCCTGGGCGTAATAACCGGCCATGTCGTAGCCAGCTTGTTCCGCAATCTTATCGCAACAGTGATCGTGATTGGCGTTGCTTTGCTAGTCGGTTTCAGCCCTGCCGCCGGTTTCTGGGAATGGCTAGGGGCTATGGGCATGATCATCTTGTTTATCCTGGCCATCACCTGGTTATTCGCAGCCATCGGCCTCATCGCCGGGAGCGCCTCGGCCGCAAGCGGTTACGGGTTCATCCTGCTGTTCCTCCCCTATCTATCCAGCGCCTTCGTGCCCACGCAATCGATGCCGCGATGGCTGCAGGGCTTCGCGGCCCACCAGCCGATCACCCCGGCGATCGAAACGATCCGCGGGTTGCTCACCAATGTTCCGCTCGGTGACAATGCTTGGTGGGCAGTCGGGTGGTGCCTGTTCCTCATCGCCGGTGCTTTCGTCTGGTGTCGCGTCGTGTTTCAAAGGCGGTCAGGACAACGATAAACGCAACCATCATCCGGCAAAAAGCGCAATAAAAAAAGCAGGGAATAACGAATCGCTTCGTTATCCCTGCTTTTATGTTTGTTTTTTCGCAGCGCTCAAATAATGCTCTATCCCGTCAAGAATCCGCTCCAGACCGAATTCAATGTCATTCCCCACGCCGCCCTCGGCTTCATCTTCTCCGGTGTACTCTCCCGACATGATCAATGGATGTAAATAGGGGAAACGCTCCGGGGTGACGAGCTCTTTCAAAGCAGCACTGTAGCTATAACCGCTAAATTCACCCAGGCTAGTCCCCGAACTGAAGGCCCGGTCCATGTCGCGTTGCAGGATTCCGCATGCGCGCGCATAACTGCTCAGGAGAAGGATGATTGACATTTTTACATACCCGCTGATTGGGAAGTCTCGCATTCCCTTTAATGCCCAATCGACAAACCGTAAACTGTTGGGTGTGATTGGCGCTCCATAAATCGGGAGATCAGCAAACCAGGGATGCTCCTTATATACTTTCACCGTACTCCAAACGAAGGTACGCATCATCCCTCGCCAATCCTCCGGATCCTGTTCCTCAGGAAGGAGGATGTCACAGATCGCCTCTTGCATCAGAAGCAGCAGATCATCCTTGCTTGGAATGTATCGATACAACGACATGGCCGTATAACCCAGCGCTCCGGCGACCCGGCTCATGGATACGGCAGCGAGCCCGTCCTTATCCGCAAGTGCAACTGCGGTACGGACAATTTCCGGAATGCTTAGCTCCCGTTTGGGCCCCCGTTTAGGCTCCGGAATCAATCCCCAGGTTAATGCAATTCCGTGAGGAAGCCCCTTCGTATAGTTACGATCGTCCGTCTTATTTCCATTCTCGTTCATGCGCGTGTCTCCTGTCCAAAATGCAACTGCTTATTATATAAGCAATATACCACAAAACAAGGGACAACATCCATGAACGTGTACATGAAGCATCCGCTTCAATTCAACCGAACGATGTGACCAACAACTCGTCCTGCGCACGAAACTTCAATTGCCCGATCCCGACTGCGGACAGTTCTACCGGGTAGAAATGGGCCGCTTTCCGGTTGGAGAAATACCATTCCCGTCTGTCCCTGACGACGATCAGCAGCCCATATTCATCGCCAACTGGGGTCAGTCCCTCATCGTCCCCTCTCCAATTCGGTATCCCTGCCGCGTTCAAACGACGAACCAAGGGGAGGACTTCGGATGTAACGATACCGATTTCACTAACCCCCATGATGTCATCGACGGTAAAATCGTGGCTGATCCCGCTGGGTAAATGATGCCGGGCAATCCATTCGACAATGTTACCGGACGGATCTTCAAAATAAACCGCATGCGCGTTCCAGGAGGTAAAGAACACCTCATCTTCCCCCTGTTCACGGATCAATGGAACTCTCGCCGCCAACCACTGCTTGGCTTCAACAAATTTATTCTCCGGTATGTTCAGCGCAAAATGATAAAACGGCGAGACGCTCTCCTGGGCCAAACGAAACGTGAGCAGCGTGGTTCCGGCTTGAATCGTGAAGTGCTCCAGTCCTTGCTCGATTAAGGCAAACCCCAGGATTTCCGTGTAGAAGGCTTCCGTCTCCTGCAGTTGCCCCGACCACAAAGTCATTTCCGTAAACTTCATGTTCCCCTCTCCCCATGACGGACGATGAACGCCCCCCTACCGGATTAAGCCAAACTCTCGAGGTATTCGCGGATCTGCCCCGGCGTTTTGGCGAATTTGCTGTGTAGATGGGCAAGCTTCTCCCCGTTTTTATAGACGAGCAGGCTCGGAATGCCCCGCACCTCGTTAGCTTCGGCCAACGGCTGGAATTCCTCGGCATCCATCGCGTAGAACTCCTTGTCCGTATGCTCGGCGATGATATCTCCAATAAACCGATCGAGGTTTTTGCAGTCCGGGCACCAGGTTGTATCGAATTTAATGACCGTATACTGGTCTCTTTGAATCAATTGTTCGAATTGCGTTTCCGATTGGACTCTTTCCATCCGGATCCACTCCTTTAATTGTAGATTTGATAGTTTAAATTTGAATATTCACCTTAGATCGATTATAACGCATTCGCGCGAAGACGCCATAGTCTTCATCAAGGTTTCATCTTTACGGATCCATGGTACAATCATGGGTAAAAATAGAGCGAAAGGATTGGCTTCATCATGCTCCTCGCGATTCTCTTGTTTCTTGTCGCCGGACTCGCCGAAATCGGCGGCGGCTATTTGATCTGGCTCTGGCTCCGGGAATCCAGGCCGCTCTGGTATGGCATCACTGGCGGGTTGATCCTCATCGTCTACGGCATCGTTCCGACCCTGCAAAAGTTCCCTTCTTTCGGTCGCGTATATGCAGCCTACGGGGGCGTCTTCATCGCGCTCGCGATATTATGGGGCTGGTGGGTAGACAAGAAGACGCCCGACCTCTACGATTGGCTTGGCGCCGCAATCTGTTTGATCGGCGTATCGATTATCCTTTGGGCCCCACGTCACTAGAAAGGACATCTAAGCGATGAATCTCTCTGCCATTTCTGCGGCCATTCAGCCGCTTCAATTACGAAGCTGTCTCATCAACCGGGAAGGCCAGCTTGTCCTCGAGCATTATCGTAACACGCAAGTGGCTGACCAAATCGCCAAAACCAATTCCTGCACAAAAAGCTTCCTATCAGCCTTGATCTGCATCGCCTTCGACCGCGGTCTGCTGCCTCCACCCGATACGCAAATCCGCACCTTCTTCCCCTTATTGAATGCGGACTCCGACGAACGGAAGCGGGAGATCACCCTGCGGCATCTCCTCACCATGTCGGGAGGGTGGAATTGGACAGAATTCGGCGAGCATAACTCGTTTCCACGGATGACCCGCTCCCGCGATTGGGTCCGGTTCGCTCTGGATCAACCGATGGCCGATCGCCCCGGCGACCGGATGGAATACAACTCGGGCGGCTCCCAGCTCCTCTCGGCAATCTTGGTCCAAGCAGCCGGCATGCCGACAGCCCGTTTTGCCGAAGAGAACCTGTTCGGCCCGCTCGGCATCGAAACCTACCGCTGGGAGCAAGACCCGCAGGGAATTCATACCGGCGGATTCGGATTATGGCTCCGGCCAACGGATATGATGAAGTTCGGTTTATTGTATTTACAGCAAGGCGCCTGGAACGGACGACAACTGATCAGCCAGGAACGCCTGAAGGAGTCCGTCCATCCCGCGATTGACGTCGAAGCCCCCCATCGCGGCTGCTATGCCTGGCATTGGTGGACGGACGTATACACGGGGGAGCGGGAGTCGTCTTTTGAGTTTTTCTATGCCCGCGGCTACGGAGGACAATTCATCTACGTGATCCCAAGCCTGGAGACCGTCGTCGTTCTGACCGATGATAAGCGCAAAAGAGACCGCCCTCCGACCGAAGTATTCCGATTGAACATCGCTCCCCATCTTTAAACGAAGAGCCCTCCCTTGTTGGGAAGGCTCTTTTGAAGTTGACGATAGCAGAGGTTAAAGCGTTGGGATCGTTCCTCCATCGATGACGTATTCGCTGCCTGTTATGGACGCTGCCCGGTCAGAGACAAGGAACGCCACGAGTTCGGCTACATCCTCCGGTCGTCCCGGATGACCCAGCGGAATACCGCCAAGCGACTGCATCAGCTGCTCCAGGGCGCTCTCCCGACTACCCGTCTCTGCAGCAATTCGGTCGATTAAAGCATCGGCCGCTTTCGTCTGAATAAACCCGGGAGAAACTGTGTTGACACGGATGCCTTGCGGTGCAAATTCTTTGGATAACCCTTTGCTGTAGTTCGTTAACGCCGCTTTCGCCGCGGCATAGGCCAAAGTCGTTTCGAACAGCGGCAGCTTACGTTGGATCGAAGAGATGTGCACGATCGCCCCTTTCCCCTTCTCCAGCATCGATGGCAGTAGTCCCCGGTCCAAGCGAACGGCGCTAAGTAAGTTCCAGTTCAGCGCGTAGATCCAATCCTCTTCGCGAAGTGCCAAGGCCCCGCCTGGAGGCGTGGTCGATCCGCCAACGCAGTGAATGAGGATATCTACGCCGCCCATGCGCTCCAGGACCGTACGGGTCACCTCCTCCGCCCCTTCAGGGGTCGCCAGGTCTGCGGCTACGAACAGCAGCGGATCGCCTGGCGATTCCGGCATCGATCTGGCCGTCGTCATGACAACGGCCCCCGCAGCGACTAGCCTCGCTGTAATGGCTTGTCCCATCCCTTTGGTGCCCCCTGTCACAAGTACTTTTTTACCGGCAAACTCCGTATGAATCTGATTTAAGTCGAATTTCATCTTATCCCTCCGTAATTTCCAATTTGCTGATCTGTCCTTGATCTAAGGTGAATCCAAACCAAAATCGATACGGCCCCCCTGGATAATCGCCGGTGATTTCGGCCAGAACCGCCCATTCCTTATCCCTTGGCTCCACCGCGATAAGATCCGCATAAACCCGGGCCCCGATATAGTTCTGATCGCTCCAGGAACGGATTGAGCTTAGCCCCTCATACCTTCCTCCATCGTCCAAAACTAATGCGTTATCCCCGAAGCAGGCAAGCAAGTCCTCCGTTTGGTGCTTATCACTTGCCCGAAAAAAATCACGAATCGTTTGAGGTAACCCTACCTCGATGTCATTCCTAGTCATTTCTGCTCCACTCCTTAGCTTTAGCATCTGGTCCTCGATCCGCATTACTTGGTTGAACCGGGCCCAAATCCATTTTACGATTGACCCCTTATATCGTCTAATTTATAGTATTCATGTAAATAATAAATTAAATTAATATAAAAGGTGAGGTGACTACTGTGGAACTCACGCAACTCGAGTATTTCCTGACGGTTGCCCGCTTGCAGCATATGACCCAAGCCTCCAAGGCGCTGAATTTAACCCAGCCGGCCTTAAGCCACGCCATTTCCAAGCTCGAGCATGAACTTGGCGTTCCGCTCTTCGAGCGAAGCGGCCGAAACCTGGAGCTTAACCGGTACGGTCAGATGTTCATGGTCTGGGTTGAACAAGCGATGCAGGATTTGACCAACGGCACTCGGGAATTGCAGGAATGGACAAATCCGGAGACCGGAGTTGTTGCCTTGTCGTACCTGAATATCCTAGGCGTTGATCTCGTGCCAACACTGATCCGCGATTATCAACGAAGCCATCCGCAGGTCCGATTCGAATTAACGCAAGGAAATCTCGGAGACATCGACGAGCACTTGAACAAAGGACTCTCTGATCTCATGATCACTTCCCGAGAATCGTTTATGGAGCTCCATGAATGGATCGTGATCCAAACGCTTCCGCTATTTATCGTTGTTTCGGCACAACACCCCTTAGCTAATCGCCCTTCGTTAAGCTTAACGGAATTGTCCGGAGAGCCGTTCGTGGGGTTGAAAAACAACTGCGGTCTCAAAGCGACCCTACTCGCTCGGTTCCAAAGCACCGGATTTTCGCTAGCATCCACGTATGATGCCGAGGATTTGATCACAGTAGCAGGCTTCATTAAGGCCGGTTTAGGCGTATCCGTCCTACCGAAGACGATGGGACTGGAGCTCGAAGGACTCGCATGGATTCCCATTCAGGAGGAAGGCTGGGAATGGGAGCTTGGCCTCAAGTGGCGAAAAGATCGCTACGTTTCGCCAGCGGCCAAGCGGTTCATCGAATATGTAAATGGTCTATGCTATGATAAAAAAAGCAACTAACTCGAAAATCCAAGGAACGAAAAGGAGATACAGATGAAAGCACTTATCCTCCCGAAACCGGGAAAACCTGATACGCTTGAAATCGCCGAGTTGCCTATGCCCGTGCCTGGCCCTGGCGAAATTCGGGTTCGCGTTCATGCCGCCGGCTTGAATCCGATCGATTACAAAGTATCGCCAAACGGGAATCCAGCCTGGGTGTATCCGTTCGTGCTTGGGATCGACGTTGCGGGTGTCGTTGATACTGTTGGCGAAGGCGTCACTACCTGGAAGACGGGCGACCGGGTTGCCTACATGGCCGATTTCACCCGGCCTGGCGGATTCGCCGAATACACCGTCACCGTCGCTCATACGGTGGCGGCGATCCCGGACGGCGTATCCTTTACGGACGCAGCGGCGTTTCCTTGCGCCGGGCTAACGGCTTACCAGATTTTGACGCGCAAAATGCAGATCCGTTCAGGGCAATCCCTCCTGGTCCATGCCGGAGCGGGTGGGGTTGGCGGATATGCCATTCAACTTGCCAAGCTCTACGGTGCCTCTCCCATCCTCGCAACGGCTTCGCCGCAGAATGCGGACTACGTCCGAAGCCTTGGCGCGGATGAGGTCATCGACTATAACTCGGATAACGTTCAGGAACGCGTCATGGCTATCACGAACGGGGTTGGCGTGGATTTGATCATCAACTCGTTGAACCGAGCAACGGCCCAGCTGGACTTAGACACCCTGGCCTTCGGCGGGCAACTGGCCTGTATTGCCGGCGCACCGGAGACAGTGGCCGATTTCCAGCCGTCCAGCAAATCGTTTACGCTGCATAAGCTGATGATTGCCGGTGCTTATGGCTCAGGGAGTCGGAAAGCCGAGGAAGATCTCGCTGTCATGGCTGGCGAATTTATGGCTCTGCTGCAGCATAACAAAGTCGACTCTTTGGTCCAGGAAGTGATTCAACTGGAGCAAGTACCGGACGCCTTGATTCGCCTATCCCAGCGCCATGTCCGCGGCAAAATCGTCGCCGAGCTGTAACGATTCGCTTATCCTTGAAGCACAAAGAAGCCCATTCCAATGCTCTGGAATGGGCTTCTTCTTCAACTCCCAGTTCAAGCGCCTTCTCCGTGTTCCAGCGCTTCCTGCGTAATCCGCCTGATGTCGATCGGCGAGCTCGTCCCCTCGTTGACCATGTCCGTTAGAATTTCACGTAGGAAGTAGTCGACGCAATGAAGACGGATATTTTTGATTTTAACCAACGCATCGCGGTACATCTTGACGAATTCCTACTCTGTATTCCCCCGCTGCAGTTCGGCAAACGCCTCGTAGACCTGATCCATCTTGTCGGCGACCTCGAGAATGAGCCCTTCGACAGTATGGTCCTTCCCTTCGCGAAGCTGGTTGCGGAAGATCGCTTTAAACGCTTCGGGGATATGCTCATCGATGAAATTGTGGACCATGCCCTCTTCAACCTGCTGGATCAAGTTCCGCAGCTCGATCGATGCGTGCTTGACCGGCGTCTTGATATCCCCAATAAAGATCTCGCCGTAATCATGACTGCTCGTAATTTCATACAACTTCTTCCAGTCGATAACAACGCCATGTTGTTCTTCGATATCGGCTAAAGTTTTCGCGTACTGCACGACTTTCCAGGAGTGCGCCGCCACGCTATGTTCTTCGAATTTGAACCTTCCGGGACAGCGATAGATGCGTTCCAGTTCATTTAAGGAGCGAAAATAAGCATGAATGCCCATCAGATCATCCATCTTTCTGTTGGTTTTTACCTCCAGTATAGATGGTGATTGTTAGGGGCACGTCAAATCCAACGAATCCCTTCTTCCTCCTTCTCCCCTTCGTCCGCGCTTTCACGGACCAGCGAGGCGAACTTTCCCCTGACTTGCGCGGCAAGATGCTGAGGCGTTAGTTCCATCTGCAAGCCGATTCTTCCGGCAGATACGAGAATCGTATCCAAGCTTTCGGCTTGACTGTCGATAAAGGTCGGGAACAATTTCTTCATACCGACCGGAGAGCAGCCGCCTCGGACATATCCGGTGTGCTGCAGCAGATCCTTGAGCGGCAGCATCTCGATTTTTTTGACCCCGGCTGCTTTGGCTGCCTTCTTCAAGTCAAGCTCTTCGGCTACCGGAATTATAAACACGAATAACGCTGGGCCTTGATGAGCCACCAGCGTCTTGTACACCTTCTCCATCGGTTTGCCAATCTTCTCCGCCACAGCGGTCCCGTGAATTTGCCCGTCCTCGGCATCGTACGCGAAGATGTTGTATGGCGTTTTGGACTTCTCCAGCATCCGCATGGCATTCGTTTTGGTCTCTGCCATTGATCCCACTCCTTTGATATCCATGTTTCCCTTATGAAAATTATCCTAGCACTTCCGTTGCGTGGGTGACAGGCCCAGATCGGTTTAAAATGTTTTTTCTGAAACGGTTTCCTAGTCCTTCTATCTTCAAATATTTATGTTCTAAGTTATATTAGTTAATTAATTAACGCATTCTCCAATACTTATTTACATTCTTAAACTCTTTTCCTACAATAAAGGTAAAATATCAACCAGGAGAGAAGAGATCCCCATGGACGTAACCGATCAACGAATTCTTGAATCCCTCAAGCAAAACAGCCGCATGACCGCCTCTGACATTGGCAAGCGAGTCGGGTTGTCCGTCCCCGCCGTATCCGAGCGCATACGCAAGCTGGAGGAAGCCGGGGTCATCGAGGCCTATACGGTGAAGATCAACCGGGGGAAAACCGGCCACAAGCTACTCGCCTTCGTGTTTGTCGGCATTGAGCATACCAAGCATATAGACAACTTTCGCACTAGGATCGTCGCCTGTGAACCGGTCTTGGAATGTCATCACCTTGCCGGTGAATACGATTATTTGCTTAAGGTGCTCGTCGAAGATACCACACAACTGGAGCGTTTTTTGTCCGACACGTTGAAGCAGCTTCCCGGTGTTGTGAAGAGCAACACTATGATTTCCCTTTCCACCATGAAGGAAAACATCAACCTATGAGAGGAAACACAAGCCTGGTCCTGCGCGGTTTCAAATTCGGGATGCTGCTGCAGTTGGCCGTTGGCCCGGTCTGCCTGTTTATTTTTCAAACCGGTTCTCAGCATGGATACGGTGCGGCCGCGACTGGCGTTCTCGGGGTCACCCTGGTGGACGCGATGTTTATGGGGGCAGCGTTGCTGGGGGTCTCCACCCTGCTCGACAGAGAGGGCGTTCGATCGATGCTGAATGGGTGCAGTGCGGTCGTCGTGGGTTTATTCGGGGTCATTACGATGCTCAGCGCGATTCCGATGGAGATGGAGGTGCCGCTGCTCCTTAGCCCGCCGTGGCTCGGTCTTGACGGGAATTACGGGGTCTACGCCATTTTGCTCACCGCCTCCAACCCATTAACGATCCTGTTCTGGGCGGGGGTGTTCGGCTCCAAAATCGCCGAGCCAGGTTTGGATCTAAGTGGCTCACAGCTAATCTGGTTTGCGATGGGCGCTTTGCTGGCTACCTTCGGCTTTTTGAACCTGATCGCATGGATCGGAAGTCTGGCGAATGCATACATTCCACCACTGATGACGACAGGTTTGAACCTTCTCGTGGGTCTCGTCCTGATTGCTTATGCGTTACGTATAGTGAAAGCGCGCCATAAATCTTAACACGATCCCGGATCTCTTTTCACGCTCCTCTAACAAACGCTCCTTATGCTGGTCTTAAGAACTTCGCTCTCCGTCTTGGCGGGCGAACTACAGCAGGAGGAATTCCTATGCCGGCCTTATGGATGCATTTGGAGTATGGAGAACGGCTTGTAACCGATTTTCAAGAACGTTTGCCATTATTACGCGGGCTTCCGGCTCTACGCAAGCTCTATCATGTTGGCTGCCAGGGGCCGGATGTTCTACTTTTCCATGGCTTTTTGTCCAGGAGTAGCCCCAGTCAAGCATTTCGACTCGGCAACCTCATGCACAGTCGAAGCTGCGGATCGGTATTAGTTGATGTTTTCGCACATAGCCTCACGCTCCCCGAACCCGATCGCTCGGATGCCTTGCTGTATTTCCTCGGTTTTCTCACCCATCACCTTCTCGACCGTAATCTACACCCTTACATTAATTGGAGTGCCGGTTACAAAGGGCTGGACCATCAGCGCTTCGAAATTGCCTTGGACGCTGCATTCCTGTGGAAGCTAAAGCAATTGGACGTTTCGCGTCATCCCAGTTGGAAAGAAATCGATCTCGAAGCCGGGTTGCCCCTGCATATTCGCCGGGTCCTCCACGAGACTTGTCTCGCCCATTACCCCGAGATGGATAACCTGCCATTCACCAGCTGGCAAGCGGCCTATCGTGACATGCGACTCGCATTCCGTCTGCTGAACGATCCGAAGGGCTGGAAGAAGCGGTTGACGCCGAGACCGATCCGTGGCTTATTTTATCCGCCCGCCCCGTCTGTTTCGATCCCTTCCGCTCCGGATTATCTGAACGAACGGCATGCGAGGTGGCGGCATTCCGCCGTCTTATCCGAAGTCAGAACGGAAAGCGTGTGGGAGCTTTGGGAACAGGCGCTCGCGGACGGCGAACGAGTTCTCGGAGCCCTGGCGGAATGGCTAAATGAAGAAATCCCCGAAGCAGCCGTGCGGAAACGAGAACAGTTCCGGCAAACGTTAGGGGATCGCTCTTATGATACGGGAAAAGAATGCGTCAGCAATTTAGTCAATCGATACGCGGAGCCCATCTGGAGTCGCCGTCAACCGGTTAAGGTTTAGGCCGTCACCGGCGGCTGCGCTCCGGCATCGGGACCACCGCCGGCTCCCCGCAAGGCGTCTGCCCTGCCTTGGACAAGGTTCAGCTTCGCCACGACGGCGATGCCTAAAGCGAAGAACAGCAGCAGCGATAGAATCCCTAGACGCGGATTGCCTGTCCATTGTCCGATGAGTCCGAATGCAAACGGTCCAAAGATCGAAGAGAATTTACTCGTAATGTTGACGAAACCAAAAAATTCCCCCGTCCGGTTCGGCGGCATCAGATCGCTAAGGATCGAACGGGAAATCGATTGACTTCCCCCTTGGACCAACCCAACCATTATGGCCAGGATGTAAAAATGCAGTGCGCTACTCATCCCAAAACCCAAGAGAACGATCAGCACATAGATACCTAACGAGGCGATCAGCATCCGTTTAGGACCAAGGCGCGTAGCCGCTTTGCCAAGCAGAATGGTGCTGGGGAACCCGACGAATTGCGTAATGAGCAGAGCCAAGATCAGATCGCTGGTACCGATTCCAAGCGTCGTTCCATAGATGGTAGCCATCAGGATGATCGTGTTGATCCCGTCGTTGTAGAACCAGAATGCAGCGATCATTCGAAATAGTTGCGGATAGCGCCGGATGTCCCGGAACGTACCGCCGATTCGCTGACCGGCAGCCCGTACATATCCCCCCGTGGTTAGCCCGGACACTTGCTTGGATAAATTCGGCACCTTGCGCATGATCGGCAACGAGAAAACTAACCACCAAAGGCCTACGCTGAGAAAAGAAAGCCGAGTTCCCGCCAGTTCATCCCTTAGGCCAAACCACTGCGGCTGCTGAATCATCAAGAGGTTGATAGCCAGCAGAATCCCTCCGCCGACATACCCTGCTGCATAACCTTTAGCCGAAACGCCATCCCGATCCCGGGAAGGTACCAGATCAGGGAGCATCGAGTCGTAAAACGTCAGACTTCCAGAGAATCCAACCGTCGTGATGACAAGCAACGCCGAGGCGAGCAGCCAATCTCCCGGTCCGACGAGCGCGAATCCGGTTGTCCCGGCGATGCCTAGCAGGGCAAACCAGGATAGGAACGACGTTTTTCGCCCCGATAAGTCCGCGATGGATCCCAACAATGGCGAGATGAGCGCCACCAACGCCATGCCGATGGCATGCGTGTAGGCTAAATAAGACGCCGCGGTGCTTTCGCTTAAGCCTTGCGCCGCCACGCCAGCGTAAAAGATAGGAAGTACCGCCGCCAACACCGTGGTGGCGTAAGCCGAATTCGCCCAATCGTACAGGATCCAGGCACGTATCTTCGATTTGTTCATCCTTTTGCCCCCTCCCCTACGAATGTTTAGATTATAGTAGAATAGGATTAACGCCGTGTTTCTCCGGTGTTTGCGCTGAATAAAACCGTCATAGTAAAATAGAACCCTAAATCTCTCGATCACAGTTTGGCATGGAACGGAGAAGAGACATGGCCGATACGTTAAAATCGATGTATAACGAAGCATTTCTACGCGGCTTCGGCGGCAAAGTGAAGGGCGCCTACCCGGCGTTCGACGCGGATACATTTGTCGCCGCAGTGATGGACGAAACCTGGGACAAGCTGGAACTCAAAGCTCGAATGCGGCAAATCACATTGAAACTGGGTGCATGGCTTCCGCCAAGCTTTGCGGAGGCGCTGGACGTCCTGTACGCCATTGACGAAACCTGCGTTGGGTTCCCTTACTTGTTCTTCCCTGACTTCGTTGAGGTGTTTGGCAATGCCGAAGCGGACTGGCCGCTTGCCATGCAGGCGCTCGAGCGCTTTACGCCGAGGTCGTCCGCCGAGTTTGCCGTTCGTTCGTTTATCGAACGCGATCCGGAACGGATGATTCGTCAGATGGCGACATGGGCGGAACACGTCAATGAGCACGTTCGCCGCTTGGCGAGCGAAGGCTGCAGGCCGCGCCTCCCTTGGGGTCAAGCGCTGCCGATGTTCAAACGTGACCCTGCGCCAATCGTTCCGATTCTTGAGCGGCTAAAGGCCGATCCCAGCTTGTACGTCCGCAAGAGCGTAGCCAACAACCTGAACGATATTGCCAAGGACCATCCGGAATTCGTCTTGGAGCTCACTCGGCGTTGGAAGGGTACCCACCCGCACACCGATTGGATTGTGCGCCACGGCTGCCGCACCTTGATCCGCCGCGGCGGACCTGAAGCGCTAGAGCTGTTCGGCTACGCGGCCGTCGAGGACGGCCATCCGCTCACGACCACGGCGGCGCTTGAGATCGTGCCGACCGTACTGCATATCGGCGACAGTAGCGAGCTTCGCTACGAGTTGACGATCCGCGAAGGTGAACCGGCTAAGGTGCGTATCGAATACGGCATCGATTTCGTCAAAGCCGGCGGTCGAACCTCGCGTAAGCTGTTCCTGCTATCGGACAAAACTATCCCTGGCGGTTCGCGGATCGGCGGTGCAAGGAAGCACAGTTGGGCAGACCTGTCGACCCGCCGTCATTACCCCGGAGAACACCGCATCGTATTGTTGGTGAATGGTGTAGAAGTGGCTGAAACGGTATTAACGCTGCAAGTCACCGAATAACAAGCAAGACCTGGACAGGGTTGGCCAGGTCTTCTGTTCTTTCCCATAAACTTTTGCGGCAACAGTTCATCCTTTCGGAATCGGGATTTGGCAGATCATGGGATGCTCTTTTGCAGTTGGGGCTGTTTGTTGAAATTGAAACTTTTCTTTAGATCTGATTCACTCGATGGATTGGGTACGACCCATTCTGGTTAAGCTGGTGAAGGAGTCACCCGTGTAGGACAAGATATGACGAGGAGGAAGAGATCATGCCTATTGACGCTTATTTGTATTTTGATGGGAACTGCCGTGAGGCGGTTGAATTTTATGCCCAGGCATTCGGCGTGGAGCGGCCGCAAATTCTAACCTACGGCGAAGCGCATTCCGCCGAGCCGGATTATACGCTTCCCGAAGAAGCGAAGGACCGCGTCATGCATGCCAACCTTAAGGTTAGCGGCAGCAACCTGATGTTCTCCGACGTGTTCCCGGGTTCCCCCTATACCGTTGGAACCCATATCAGTTTGGCGCTGGTCAGCCCAAACCGGGAGGAGATCACCTCCGCATTTGAACGGCTCAAGGAAGGCGGTTCGGTTCAAATGGAATTGCAGGAGACCTTCTGGAGTCCTTGTTACGGCAATTTGAAGGACAAGTACGGCATCGAATGGCAGCTTAGTTATGACGACGGAAGAAACGGCATGTAAGCATGCCGTTTCTTCCGTTATTATTTCCCAAAGTAATCCTTCAGTGCCTCCACGATCGCCTTCGCTGCCTTGTCCTGTCCCGCTTCGCTTAACAGGACCGACTCGTTCTCAGCATTCGTCAGAAACCCAATTTCCGCCAGGACTGCCGGCACCTTGCTTGTTCGCAGCACCTTCCAGTCCTCCTGACGAACCCCTCGATCACGGAAATCCAAGGCTTCGATTAAATGCTGATGAATGTCCTCCGCAAGATCACGACTGCCATCTCCTTCAGCGTAATAATACGTCTCCGTTCCGGACACGTTCTCCGGCCCTTCATAGGTGTTGCCGTGAAGAGATATCAATGCATCGGCATGCAGCTCGTTGGCAACCTTGGAACGGTCCTCCAATTCGATAAACTCGTCATTTGTTCGAGTTAAGTACGGTTCGAACTTTGGATCCTGCCGAAGGAGATCAACCACTTTCCGAGCGAGGGCAAGCGAAAACTCTTTCTCCTCCCTGCCGCTCACACTGCTGGCCCCCGGGTCCTTTCCCCCGTGACCGGGGTCGATGACGATCCGGTATTTCCCTTCGGATCTGTCGGGTACGGGCACTTCCTCCCCGGTCGCCGGTGTGGACGACAAGAACCGATGACCGGAGCCTACTTTATCCTCACCACCGAAGGTGATCACTCCACCAAAGGATAACAAAACGATAACGATACCTAAGAAGGCAATGAAATACGCAACTTTCCCACTTCTCCCCATGTTGCTCTCCTCCCGCTTTTCTCCTCTTCTCCCTCTCCATCACCATCTATATCTCCGCTCAAAAACGAACGCGACTGCCCTCCAGAATTGGATCGGTACTCTCCACAATCACCTGCTGACCCTCGAAAACCCCTCCGGTAATGGCGGTGTTGTACCCGTTGCTTCCAGCAACTTCGACGTTAGCTCGAGCAACGTAGTAAGCATTGCCAAGCGGGCTTTCTCTGGGCTCAACCGTATAGACGAACGTACCGGCATCATCCTCATGGATCGCCGCTTTAGGCACTAGAAGCGTCCCCGCGCTTCCGGTTTTCGTCATAACGACTCGAGCCTTGATCCCACTGCGCAAATGGTCTCCATGGAGCGAAACCGTCAAGAGTTGACCGGGTGTTGTAGCTAGGTCCGTCTGATCGGTTCCGCTGCCGGTCGAATCGCTTCCTGCATTAGCTTCCAAGCTTGAGATCTGCCCCTGAACGATCGAATTTTCCTGATCTGGCAGCAGGACATCCAGCTCATCACCGACCCGCACAAGCTCCGCGACATCGTTTGGAATCAGCAGTTCAAGGCGAAACCCTTTGGAACTGTCGGATAAGCGGATATCCGGCCCCCCGGCGGAAGCTTGTCCTTCAACCGCTGAGATCTCGATGATCGTGCCGTCGAACGGGGCGACCAGTCGGCGGTTGTCCTCGATTTTGGTGTGTAAAGCCGCCAGATGCTGACCTTGTGTGGCGATATCGATCTTCGCGGTTTGTATGGCGGTACGAGCGCTTTGTTGTGCCGACTCATCTCCCACCTGTGCCGCCTGCTTGTAAGCTTCTTGCCCATCGGCAAGTAACAACTTGAGCTTCTCAAGGTTCGCCTTCATGTCGGCCAACTCTTGGGTTGCTTCACGGTCGTCATACTCGATCAGAAGGTCGCCCTTGTGAACCACATCCCCTTCTTTCACATGCACCTGACTGACTTTCCAGCCGGCCGGGTTCATTAAAGCCTGAGTGGCTCCGTATTTCAATAGAGCTGAACCTTCATATGAATGTGCCAGCTCGCCGGGACTCGCAGCGGCTACCAGCACTCTAGGTAGCATCAGGTTCTGCAGCGTGTTGCCAAGTAGCGTACAAACCAGTAGCAAGCCGATAAACAAACCGGCAAGCCATCTGATTTTCCGCTGCCTAACTCGCAGCCGCGACTCCTCATTCCATTGCGCTTCCAATGCGATTCCTCCGTCCTGCTAACCTTTAATTCCCGACAATTGTACCCCTTGGATGAAATAAGACTCTGCGTAGAAGAACAGCAGCAACATCGGCGTCATGTACAAGACGGAGGCCGCAAAACCGACTCCCCGCTCCTCCGAGGCAATGCGTGCCAGATAAAGCGACAACGGCTGTTTAAATGAATCCTGCAGGAAGAGGAGCGGCTGTTCGATCATATTCCAATAGTCCACGAACAACAGCACCGCTAGCGCCGCCAAACCGGGTTTGGCCAACGGGATAACGATATGCCGGTACACCGTCCACTCTCCAGCCCCATCTATTTTGGCAGCTTCCGCGTAAGCGCCAGGGATATGCGCCATGAATTGACGCAGCATAAACACCCCAAACGCGCCGAAGATTCCAGGCAAAATAATGGCCGCTTCCTTGTTCATCAGCCCCAACGTACTAGCCACCAAATAATTCGGCACCAGCGTCACTTGAAACGGCATCAGCATGGTTAAGAGATAGACCAGAAACAGCTTGTCCCTTCCGCGAAAACGCAGCTTCGCGAAAGCATAGGCTGCCAGAGAAGCAACCCAGGTCTGACCAGCGATGATCGGTACCACCATCCCCACCGAATTCCAGAACATTCGCAAGAATTTGGAATTCATGATCAAGACCTCCCGATATTGCCCGAAGCTCAGCCAATCCGGAAGTAGCTTTAGATTGACAAAGTGGGTATTGCCTCCCGCCGCAGCATCCGTCATCTGTCCGATGAGCCCGTAATTCAACCCGATCTCCGTCTCCGTCATCAACGAATTCGTAAACGTCAGGAGCAGTGGAACGGACATTAATAAGGCAATGAAGCCAAGTATTACTGTTAACGCTAGCTGCGGGAGCTGCCTCGACTTTTTCATCGTGCTTCCCTCCCTTCAGTCCAGAACATCCCGAAACCGCCGCTCCACCGAGAGAAGAACGATGACCAGGACGGAAATACAGAGAACCATCAGGGTAGCCGCCGCCGTTAGCTTCTGAATTTCCAGCGCCGCGAACATATTATTCATGTAGTGCTGCAGCATGTAAATCCGGTCATAGGGATAATCCCCTGCCAGCAAATACGTTTCGCGGAACACTTTAAACGAATTGATGATCGAGATCAGCACAACGAAGAACAGCGTTGGTGTCAAATAGACCAGCGTAATCCGTGTAAACTGATGCCACCTTCCCGCCCCCTCAATTCGTGCGGTTTCGTAGTAATCCCGCGGGATTTGCCGCAAGCCCGCCAGAAACAAGATCAGGTTGTAGCCGATGTTCTTCCATAGATACAACACCACCAGCACGACCATAGACCCGTTCGATTGCAGCCAGTCGACACGGCTATGACCCACATGAGTTAGCCAGGCGTTCAACGTCCCGTTCCAGTCGAAGAAGATTTGCCAGACCAGGACAACCGATGCCACAGGGACGACCAGCGGCAGAATCAGAGCGGTCTGTAAGCCTTGACGGAAGAACGGCCCTTTATTGATCAACAGCGCCAAGCTCAAGGACAAGGCGATCAGGAGCGGAACGCTGACCCCTGTGAATAACAGCGTGTTAGCAGCCGCTTTGCGGAACGAACCGCTGGCCAGCAGTTCCGAATAGTTGGACAATCCGATGAAGCTGCCGTTAAGGGTGCGGTTGGTCAAGGATTGAGAGATGCCCATCACAAATGGAATGATGTAAAACACTGCAAAACCAAGCACGCTCGGCGCCAAGAATAACAGCACTGCAGCGGTTTCCCTCCGAAACGTCCTCGACAGCCAACGGCTATTCATTGAGATACGTCGTAACTTTGTTTTGGATCAGGCCGGCGACGTCCTCGGCGGATTTCTGCCCGCTGAAGAAAGCTTGAGATTGTTCCATGATGATCTCTGACAGCTGATCCGGTTGAAACTTAGATACCAGATGGATTGCACCTGTCAGTTCGCTCTCCAGCGCGTCAAGTTCGTCCGAATTCACCTGGATCGGAACCCCTTTCAAAGGACCCTCTTTGGCGGTCGGTACGGAGCCGTCCTTCTTCAACTGTTCAACCTCCTGGGCGTACAACCGTTTATTGAGCGGAAAGCCGGCATGGTTCGGATCCACCGGCACTTGATCGGAGATCATGAACTTCACGAAGTCCCAGGCTTGTTCCTTCGCCTTGGAACTTTCATTCAGGCCGATGCTTCGGTAGGGTTGGAAATACCCGCCGGCGCCAACGTCCTGCGCGTGAGGTTTAACGTACAACTTCATGTTAGAACTCAGGAAGCTGTTTAACGATTCGAAATAATCGCCGGGCGAATTGATCTGTACCGGGAAGAAATAGGGGGTTCCCTCTGCGCCGATCACCCCGTCTTCGGACATTTTCTGGACCTGCTTCATTAAGCCGGTAAACGTGGCCGTGTTGAACTTGGCCGTCCCGTTGGGCTCATCCACGAACAGCGATAAATTGTCGGACACCATCCAGTTCAGCATATATTGGGGTTCGGTGTGGATGACATGCGGATACGTTTTGTTGACCAGCTGTTTGGACAGCGCCGCGAAATCGTTCCATGACCAGGACTCGTCGTTGATCTCAACCCCTGCTTGGGCAAGCGCTTCTTCGTCGCCGGCCAGTCCGTGCAGGAAGAACGAAATCGGCATGGCATACAGGCCGCCGCCGATCTTGGCATGATCCAAGATATTCGTGAAATAGTCCTCTCTCTTAAAGGCAGCATCCTGCGCGATGAGCTCATCGAAATTGACGAGAAGACCGTTCTTCACATAACTTGCTGCCGGCAAATCGTCCAGCAGCAGCAAATCCGGCCCCTTTCCTGCCAGCATGGCTGTATTGGTTTGGGTCTTGAATTTCTCCATTTCCGCTTCGAGATGGGCATTATCCGTCTGTACACTCTGGAGTTGAATATCTACCTCCGGGTGCAAGGCTTCATATTGGCTGACGAGCTCCTCCAAATGGGTATCCGGAAAAAATGTTGAAAAAGTCAACATGGTCTTCCCCGCATTCGCCGGGGCCTCAATCGGTTGTTCGGATCCTCTATCGCCGGATTCGCCGATTTGGATTTGGGGTGTTTCTCCTCCCCCGCCGCTGCATGCGGCAAGTGCAAACAACAGGAAGAAACCAGCGGCTGCAGATGCTCTTGCTCTCATTCTGATAGTGGTTTTCACCGTCTTTTACTCCTTTCGGCGCTATTGCGAAAGATAAACTCCTGTTTGATAGGCCTACTTCATCGTAAAGGGCAGATGTCACCATCGTTTGACCGAGTTGTCAACAAAATGTCTCTAAGTGCTTGCAAACACAAAAAAGACAGGGGCGTCATCGTTCACGCTCCTGTCCATTGAAAGAAAGTTATTTAAACTCGATAATGAAGGGCAGCCATTCGGCGCTCTGAGGGGAGGTTTCTGGATTTTGCACCTCTACGGGCTCCGGCTTCCCTTTCAGTAGACTTCTTCCGCCGAAAATCAGCAGTCTTCGGTTATCCGGGCTCCAGGCCATCTGAGATGGCAGAATGCCCTGATAAATCGGTTTGGCGTTCAGAACGTTGTTCCCCTGCAGCTTGCCGGCGAACAACGTTCCGTCCCCCTTGCTGTAGGCGACGTATTGGTGATCCCCGGACAGACTGAAGCTAAAAGCGCTGTCCAGCAAGACCGTCACCGCTTCATTCCGAAGGTCGTACGTGTATAACGTCCCATCCCTCCCCAGGAAGGCGACCTGATCGTCATTCATCCACGCGGCTTGACCGTCTCCGATCAACTCATGTTTATATTGAGCGGTGAATACCCCGTCTTTCCAGGTTCCGACGACAATCCAGGTTTCATCCATCCGTTGGTAGAGAAGAAACGCGCTGTTCCCGTCATCTGCAACATGGACGGAGGAATACAGCTCCGCCCGGCTGCCCTCGGGGATCGGGACCAAGTAGGTCGCTTGCGTTCCATTCTGCACATCGTACACCACGATATCGGATTGGCCTTTGCTCTCGGGTTGAGTGGTGTAACTCGCGAAAGAGAGGTACCGGCTATTATCTGACCAGGTGAACCATTTCGAGGTGAGTTGGGAAGGGTCAAAAGTGCTTAACTTTTGTTCCGTTCCATCGGCAAGAGACAGCAGCTTGAGCTCATACTTGCCATCGTTCTCCTCGATCGCTGTAATTCGCTGTCCATCCGGGGATAAATCAAATACAAACTGTTTAGGATCCACTTCGAGGACCTGCAGTAGGTTGTCATAAGGAGGCTTGATTTCCTGAAGACTTTGCGATCCCCCAGGTCCGCTAAAATACCCTAACAACGCATCCGCTCCGGACCAGCCGATCAACCCGCCTTTCGTGGCCAGTTCGATTCGGTAGATCTTCTGGACCTCGAACGGGCCGGTTTGTCCGCCTGAGTTCTGACTTTCGTCCGTGTCCGGAATGATGATCGTTTGGGTTTGCGGTCTCCCGCCGCAACTCGCTAACATCATGACACAGATCATCAACCAAACGAGGGTACGTAATCTCTTTCGTTTCATGACCGCTCCCTTTCCGCCATCATCAAGGGTAGCGCCACCTCAAGGGTCGTCATTTCGTGTTCGCTGCTCATCCGAATGTTCCCTCCATGATCGTCGACGATGGACTTCACGATGCCCAGCCCTAGCCCAACGCTCCCCGTCTCTTTAGCACCCTGTCGGTCCGGGACATAATACGGCTCGAAAATTTCAGTCAATTGGTTTGGCGGGATCGTCTCCCCCCGATTGATAACGAGGAAACGAGCCATCTCCCCCGCGCGTCCCCCCTGAACCTGGATCTCCGAACGAGCTTCGCTGTATTTGATGGCATTGTCTAGCAAATTGATAAACAATTGCCGGATGCGGTCTTCCTGCCCGTAAACCTCAAGCTGTTCGTCGATTTCGCAGCGGAGAGTTTTTTGGTAGCGTTTGGCTTTAAACGTTAAAGCCTCGCATGTATCGCGCAAAATTCGTCCCGTCTCAACGCGTCTGAACTCTTCACGTCCCGCCGTTTCCTTCGATAATTCCAGCAACCGCAAGACCATGTCGTGTAATCGTTCGCTTTCCTGGACAACATGGTTCATGCCTTTATCAAAAAAAGCCCGATCCGACTCCCCTTGTTGACGGATGATCTCGGCATAACCGAGGATCGAGGTCAGCGGGGTTTTGAGCTCATGGGTCACGTTGTCGAAGAACGTCTTCCGCTGCTGATTCAACCGCTCCAGACGGTCACGGTCGCGTTCAATGCGGGCGATCTGCTGCTTGATTTGACCGATCATTTCGTTGAAGTTAGCGGCTAACCGGCCGATTTCGTCTCGTCGCTTCTGCTTAACGTCGATGCTCACGTCCAAATTCCCGTTCATGACCTCATTGGAGGCTTTGCTGAGCTTGACTAAGGGGATGGTCATATTGCGTGACAGGATATAGGAGAACAGGAACGCCGCAGCCATAATCCCGAATGCTAAATAGGTGATGGTATCCAGAATCGTGCCACTTTGTTCGTACAGCAATGTAAAGTCCTTGGCAAATCGCAGGATCCCGACTTTGGTTCCGTCGATGATCACCGGGTAAGAGTAACGTACAGCCGCCATCCCTTGTTCATAGGAGATGGTATAAGCGGTTTTACCTTGAAGCGCCTGTTTTAAATCATCATCGGCCGCCTGGGTAAACGCCGCCTCCGAAGACGAATGAAGCAGCACCCCATCCACGGTATACGCGCTAACCTCGCTGGAGGTCGCCCTCTTCAGGTCATTTACGATCTCTTCAGACATTTGCCCGAAATAGAGATCATCGTTCGTGAAGTGATTGATCAGGAATGCCTGACGAACATAGACATTGCTGTTCTTCTTCAACCCAATCAAATCATCGGTGATAATGTTTCGGTTGCTCTTCTGGATGATGTGGTCCACGGTTTGATTCAGCAGGACAAAAGACAAGGCAAAGATAAGAAAGAAACCGACGAGAAACTTTCCCCGAATCGTACGGATCATAGCCTAGTCCGCCTGTTTCTCGAATTTATACCCGATTCCAAATACAGTGGTGATCTGGTCGCCGGCATCCAGCTTTTTGCGTAGTCGCTGAATATGGGTGTCGACGGTGCGCGTATCTCCGGGAAAGTCATAACCCCACACAAGGTCAAGCAGGTCCGTGCGTGTATATATTTTGCCCTGATGACGATAAAGCCGCAGCAGTAGATCGAATTCTTTTGGTGTCAAATCTACGGGCTCGCCGTCCTTTCGGACAAGTCTTTCGCTTTCGATAATTTCAATATTTTTGAAGCGAATCCGCTCTTCCTCCTGGGATGCCCCCTGCCCGCCTCCGGTCGACTGAATCCGGCGAAGAATCGTGCGAATTCGGGCCACCACTTCGCGAAGGTCGAAGGGCTTCGTAATATAATCGTCGGCGCCGAATTCCAATCCGAGGATTTTGTCGGTAATATCCGACTTCGCCGTAATCATCAGGATGGGAAGGTTGTACGCCGCCGTCACTTTTTTGCAAATGTCCAGCCCGCTTTGGTCCGGCAGCATCCAGTCCAGCAACAACAAGTCCGGACGGAATGACTTCATCAGCTCCAGCCCTTCCGCTCCGTTCCCCGCCGTCTGCGTGTCGAACCCTTCCTTGGACAACCCGTAAGCCAATAAGTCGGCGATAGCCGCTTCGTCGTCGATGATCAGGATTTTCGTTTTCTCCATAAGTGCCTCCATTTTACTTTCCTCGACACCTATTGTACCTGTCTGCGGACGCGCAGGAAAGTTTACGGGTTATTCGTAATTACCGTTCCGCTCTTTCCATTGCTATTCTCAGCGTCACCGTTGCCATGTCTATTACCGCTACCGTCACCGTTACCGTTACTATTACCGTTACTATTGTTCTTTTGATTAGCGTCCCCGTTGCCTCCTCCTTGGTTTTCCCCTACCGAGTTCACAGGCTGCGATGGTGCTGTGTTACGGGGTTCCAGTACCTCTTTCTCCGGCCGCTTGTTGCCATTCTCCTTCTCATTTCCGTTTCCAGCAGATTCATTCCCAGGGACCTTAATCGGATCCGGTTTTGTCATTTCTGGCACCTGCAGATCAGTGGCGCTGTCATAAGATGGTTCTTCCCGGAGCTCTACCACCGGTTCCATAGAAGGTTGTCTTTCTTTCCCCGAAGACGAAGATTGGGAGCGTTTGGTCTCCTTCTCCTCCTCCTTGGCAGGCGGATGAATACGCGTAGAGTTGTTCCCCTTCTGCTGGATTGGCTCCTTCCCTTCTGTTACGTTCGGATCCGATTGCTGCTCGTTCAAGTCCCCGTCCGTCTTCTGCGAAGGCGTCGGTTCAGAAGAGAGGTCGCCCCCGGCAGCGGCAGGCATCTCCTTATTTACATCATGCTCAAAGAGGCTGGCGGGCGTTATGCCCACAGCTTGAAGCACGGATACAATGGAATGAGTCTGCAGCTCCGTAATATCCAACTTGATACCTTGCATCTGCGCTTGCTCGTACACCCTATATTTATTTACGGATAAATGGGCTTCTGCCGCCTTTTCTACCTGTACAGGTGTTGCTGTAAATAACTCCAGGTTGTAGCTCTCGGAGATCGGAAGTGAGGAGCGGTCGATCGAATAAGCGGGAGCATCGGAATTCTCCGGTGGAATAAGCGTCATCCAGATCCAGGTTTTAGTTGTTCCGTCCTCTAAGTAACCGTCTCTCTTCGCCTGAGTAATAATCTGACCAACCGCCTCGCTAAACGTCTTCCCCTTCAGCTGACGAGGGGTGATGAGCAACTTAGCCTCATCATTAACCAGATTCACTTCCCTAACCTTACCGGTTGATGTAACGCCAAGTTGGATGCTCGGATTGATGTCTATGGCCACTCGAGTAAGGGGTTCCGTGGTTTGCCTCATCCATTGGAATAGGAAAACGACACCGATCAGCAACAGAACTGAAGCGGCCACAGAGCTTATAGTCCTTGTCAGTCTGATGTTTCGCCGGTTAACGTTACCGTTCCTAGCAGATGAAGTCACTGAAATTTGCTCTCCTAACCCCGGCAGCACCTCCGGCTTCGGTAGATTGCGGAAGGTTCCGTCTTCGCAGAGGACGACGATGTTATCTTTTGTGATTTTCATGACGGTTCCTTGCATCCTCTTCCACACCTCCTTCCGCAAACGATACCGTGGTCTTAATTCGCTTGAACTCTTCGCTGGCATAAATCAAAATTAACGCGATCAAATATTTTCGGTTGCGCTCCAGCGTTTTGGAGCTAACTTTAAAGACGGCTAACATTTCTTTAGCCGGAAGCCTTTTGGTCGTCCTTAACGTATTGAGCCATTGCGGATGCTCACTAAAGATTCGAGCGATCCGAATCAACTGCGCTCGGGTATCCCGATGCTTGGGAGAGACTTCCTCTAACTCTTCCAAATCAATCCCGTATTGCTGAAGAGTCACATCGTACAAGCGAAGCTCTTCCGCGAGCGCCTCAGCCGCTTGTTCCCGCTCGAAGATTTCCAAAGAACTAGCGACCTCAAGTGGCGACTGGTCCAACTCCGCGTGTCTCCCGTCCCAAATGGCACTTTCCAGTTGCATGTATTTTCCTTGCCTGCGAAATTCATCAATAAGACGATGGTGGATCACCATATAAGCAAAATTATCAAATGATTTCTCAGATGCTAAGAGATACCGGTCAATCGCCTCATTGAACGCAATGATTCCGATGCTTGCCTCATCCTGGTTCCAACCGACCTGCCTCTTGCAAACATGGGATACCGCACGGATAATGAACGGACGATAGTAGTCGATCAACAGGTCTCTTTCGTTGTTGTTCCCCGCTTGAGCTTGATGCAGTAGTTCATTTATCGGTCTATCCAACACAGCGGATCACTTCCTATTACGTAAAAATGGTTACCGTTTATGGGGGTGAACCCCTATATATCTTTATCGTTGCGATTAGTAAGTTGCTGAACCCTACTGGCAAAAAAGCATCTCTAGCCCCAAAAACGTTTCCCTTTTTGCAGCGAGACGAGGGTAGCAGTAATCCCGGCCTCGAACGGTGTTTCCGAAACTGGACCGATCTGGATGATCTTCAGTGGTGCATAATCACCGACACGCAGGAGACACTACAAGCGGAATTGACGAGTGTTCGTTCCTATTTCAATCCCATCAGGTAAAATGGTGAATCCATGACTAACAAAGACAACAGGGTTTGGGTTATAACGCAACCCTTGGCGGTACTTACGCTGCTTCTATGCGTCTTAACCCCCATCATCGCTTTTCCTGCGGATGCAGGAGCCTCCCCCTCGCTGCCCATCGTCTCGGAGGAAAGCATATTTTCGATCGAAGTCTACCCCCGGCAACATCGGCTGATTGTCAAAATTCAAGGACAATCCTATAAAACCTACCCCGTTGCGGTAGGCAACCCTTCGACTCCTACCCCTGTAGGAGAGTATCTGGTCACGTATAAAGGCAAGGACTGGGGGCCTTCCTTTGGTCCAAGATGGCTGGGACTTAACGTGCCATGGGGCTTTTATGGGATTCATGGCACCAACCGGCCCGATTCGATTGGAAGGCACAAGAGCCATGGCTGTATCCGGATGCGGAATCACGACGTCATGGAATTGTTTGACCTGATTCCTTTAGGAACCAAAGTAACGATCTATGGCCATATTCTCGGAGACGCAGACCACGACCCACGCGATTTAGCAGAAGGGGACGTTGGGGGTGACGTGCAGTTGATTCAATCACGGTTAAAGAGCGCAGGCTATTTCAAGGGCGATTGTAACGGTAAGTTCAACCGGGTAACTACCCAGGCCTTAACCCAATACCAACGCGATCACGGGTTGATCCCCAACGGCGTTGTGTCTTACCGGGTCTACCAGGCTCTAGGATTATCCGATTAATTCGAAACCAAAAACAACCCGTTCTCATCGGATGGAGATAACGGGTTGTTTATTCATGTTTTAGTAGCTTAAACAAACACTTGGACTAACTCGATATGCCGTTCCCTTGATAAATCCCGGAACTGCCATTCGTCAATTTGCACGAGCGGTTTAAAAATATCAGATGGGTTATTCCATACGATCGTCGCCGTTTCGCCGTTGCTTAATTTGACTTTCTTCCCTATAAAGTTCGGGAGGAGGTTGGAAGTCAACGCCTGAACCGCTTTCTCATTCAGCTTGCCAAACCCCATCATGTAGATGTTTCTCAGTACGGATAAGAGATCTTGCCGAGTACCCGAAGCGTCGGGTGAAGTCATGGCTATGTATTCATTGGCGACCGCTACAATTTCGGCATAGGGATGAATTTTCTCTTTCCGGAGGCCGGCCGGATAACCGGAACCGTCTTCCCGTTCATGATGCTGCAGTGCGACAAGTGCCGTCACCTCTTCCCCTGTTGACCTACGAATAATTTCATAACCGTAGGAGGTATGGCGGTTCATTTCTTCCTGCTCTTCCCCAACCAACTCCTGTTCACGATTACGCAGCGACTGGCGGACCCGGCTTTTGCCGATATCATGCAAATAACCTGCTTTGCTGATCTCATAACACTCATTAGGCGAATGTCCAAGCCAAGTGGCAATGTAGTAGGACAATAGACCCACCTGCAATGAATGGTTATAAATATTGACATCCTCTTCCGAGAAGGCGATCAGAAGTGAAACGACATCCTTACTTTGATCGAGCGCTTCAAGCATGGGCACCAATTGCTGCTCAACCATGGATTGGTTGAATTTCCCTGTCGTGAGCGCCTCTAGAAATAACGCTTGATAACCTTTAACCGTAAAATAAAAGTTATCGCGTAAACGCTGCGTGAAGCTAGGGTTCTTCTCCGAATTCAGGGCGTCTTCCCCTGCACGTAGTTCAATATCGACGTATTCGATACTCTGTCGAATCAGCAGGGCGATTTCCTCCGTATGAATGCTTGTCCCCTTTGGAAGAACGTGCAAACCGGCCCGGTTAAACACATCGGTTCTTAGACGATCCCCTTCCTGAAGCTCCATGACGTGAGTTTTCATATGCCCCTCCCTTCTTCATCTGCGCGTTAACCGACGAAATTTGTACTATTATCTATAAATATCGCGCAATTTGGGCCTCCCATGAATAGTCCTAAAGGCGTGTTTTGGAGGGGGGTTCGTACTTTATCCTTCGCATCACACGGGACAAAAGGCCCTTGCCTACTTGGCGTTTCGTTTCCACGGTGGATCGCCGTACCGATGCAGCGTCTGATTAATAGAATAGATCACCCAGGGGATTACGGCTGATAAAACCGCGCATACCCATGTCATTGGAGTAGGAAGTCGATCCAACAACAGATTCCACATGACCCACATGACATCTCACCTCCTGCTTTCAACTGGTTTCCACCGTTGCTCCGACAATTCGAACTTTCGTGCGGACCTCAACAACGATGTCGCAACGGGTAAAAAATCGTTCTCCCTGCTCCCAATCCTCCTTGATCCCCTCCCATATCGCATGATGCCTGCGGTTCAGGTATTCCCCTAAACCGATCACATCAACGCCGTACTCCTGCTGAACCTTGCTCAGGGTCCTTGAAGTCAAGCGAGTTAACCGCTCTGCGGTTTTTTTCTCAATTTCCGCTAATTGGCTGGGATTAAGCAAATCGATTCGCTCCTGGGATTCTCCGACGTTCCCCTCCATATCGAGTCGGATACGGAATCGAATATGCTCCGGATTGGACACGTCCGCATGAATGGTGCGCCGCAGACCTTTGATTTCATAAGCCATGAAACGGTCATCCAGAGGAAATTCTAGAACCCCGTCCTGGGCGGTTCCACGTAAGACGTTAAGCCCGGACGTTTCGTCGTCATTCAGGAATCCCTTCAGTTGCTGAGTGCCGTCAAAAAGAGCCGCTCCGGAAACGGAAACTTCTCCGTCCGTCTTCCGAATTCTCGGGAGCGCAAAGCTGCTTTTGGATAGGATAAAGGCTTGCACGTCCCCGACAGTCGTCGGGGGGTAAATCCTTGAGCTCTTCGTCGGATTTAGCGCTGTGGATTCAAAATACATGACGGGCAGCTTCTCATTTTTCGGATTCGTGTCCAGTAGTTGACGCGCCTCCCCTTCGGTCACCATGATTTTCGTGGCTCTTCGCATTTCATGGTCCCGCAGAAATAGATCCAGGGAGTTGGCCAACTCGCCTTTTTCAGCCAACTCCTCAGAAATCAAGATCATACGCAAGTGCTGTAAGTAGGGACTTCGGCTTGTTAGAAAAGACATGTCCCGCGCCGCCGTGAACATCGTATTTGCCGATGAAGACAAGTTAAAGTAAGCGGCATCCCTAGCGCCTTTACCTCCTCCTTCTTTGGCCTGCAATCCGCCTGGAATGACAAATTGAAACGTTAAACGATATTGCCCCTTCTCGGCTTCTTCATCCTCCGCGAGATCGATCCCTGCCCCGACCACAAAACCTCTTTCTTCGATTTCAACTCGGTCCCAGCAACCGGTCAAAAATAAAGTTAAGGTCAGAAATATCGCGATCAAACATCCGTAACAGTTCATACGTTTACGCATGCCCTTTCACCCCCCGAAGTAGAGACAGTAGAAGCAAAAGCGTCGGAAAAATCATGCCGAGCCCAATGCCGACATAACTGATCCATTCGCCGAATTGTTGAATTTCAATCAGGTTTTGGGGCTGCATCACAATCAGAAAAATAATGGGACCTAGCCAAAATGCTAATGTTGTGCGCTTGGCTTTTTTGAATACGGCCTCGAAAGCCTGCAAAGATACGTCAAAGGCCATCGCCGCCGTGTTAAACAAGGTAAGCACCCATACTGAAAAAAAGATCGATTCAAACCGCTCGAAGAAGCCGCCGGGAACCTCAACCTGCTTGGCTAGCTCCGCGGTAGGATACAGTACGCTGGCCGTCACCTCGGGGCCAAAGACCCCAACGGTGAAGAAGAACACGAGTAAATACAACACAAGCGGAATCAGCATTCCCCATGTCGAGGCTTTGACGATTTTTTTCGGCTGATTGATCACTGCATTGTAGAATAACAAGATCTCAAACCCGATAAATGAAAAGGCCGACTCTTTGGAAGCGGCAACCACATCCCGCCAATTGGTAACAAAAAACGGCATCAGCTTTTTGACTTCAAAAAAACTAATGTTCATGATAAACAAGACGAACAGCAGGAAAATCACAATCGGCAAAAATAAAGTGTTTAAGCGAAACAACGTCACACTGGGCCCCGCTACGCCATAAATGAGTACCAGCAGGAAGACCAGGCAAATGACTTCGATGGGTGTCCGGTCAAACAGGTAAATCCGGGAAATGCTGGCCACCCCCCGGGTCTCATAGGCTACAAAAGTCAGCATATAAGCGGCAAACATCAACGTAAAAAGAAAGGCCAGCGGCTTCCCGATGACCGCGTTGGCGATGTCATGGAGGTTTCTTTTCGGAAATCGGGATACTAGTTTGGCAACCATCCATGTGAACACCAGTGCGCCTAAACCACCGATGAGAATCGATATCCAGCCGTCGACTGAACGCGTCGTTTCTACGATCGAACGAGGCAGCGTAAGCACGCCAAAACCAATGACCATATTTGCGACTGAAGCAAATACTTCATAGGTTCCAACTTCTCGATCCCCGTATTCGAATGATTTCACGGACCACCCTCCCCATTCCCCATCCTGGAATCGTCTTTGGTTTGCATAAATTTCGGCCGTTTCGTCAGCATTGTATAAGGAGCCCGAATGATCATGTCTCGCCAATCGTGATAAAATCCGGGAGACAGTGGCGTTAAATAAGGAATCCCAAAACTTTGCAGCCTCGATAAGTGAATGCAGATCATGATCATGGCTAGAATGATCCCGTAAAGACCAAATACGGAAGCCGCAATCATCGTAAGAAATCGCAGGATGCGAAAGGCGATTCCCGCGCTATAAGACGGAATAGCGAATGAAGCGACCGCCGTCACGGCCACCACGATCACCATGATTGGACTGACGATTCCAGCCTGGACGGCGGCCTCGCCGATAACCAGCCCCCCAACGATCCCAATCGTTTGCCCGATTGGCTTCGGCAGGCGAACCCCGGCTTCACGCAGTAGTTCCAGTGTTAACTCCATAAGAAAGGCCTCAACTACAGCAGGAAACGGGACTCCTTCCCGGGCAGCCGCAATCGAAAAAGCAAGCTTGGAAGGAATCATGCCCTGATGAAACGAAACGAGCGCGATATATAGCGACGGAAACGTCAAAGAAATGGCGACCGCCATATATCGCAAGATTCGAATCAAAGACCCGATTAACCAACGCTCATAATAATCCTCGGGCGATTGGATCAGCGAGACAAACGTGGTTGGCATAATCAGCGCGAACGGCGTTCCGTCAAGCATAATAACGACCTTGCCCTGCAAAATCGCAGAGGCGACTTTATCGGGGCGCTCCGTATGCAAAATGAGAGGGAACGGAGACAAGAAGCTGTCCTGGATCATCTGCTCGATCGTCCCGCTCTCCGGGGCATCGTCTATATCGATCGTCTCCACTCTCCGCTTGACCTCTTGGACAAGGGCTGGATGCGCGATATTATCGATATAGGCAATAATGAGCTCTTTTTTTCCCCTTTCCCCGACCCGGTAGGTGTCAAATCGCAGTTTCGGGTCGCGAATCGCTCGGCGCAAAAGAATGACATTCGTTTCTATGCTTTCGTTAAAACCTTCGCGCGGGCCGCGGACCAACGCTTCCGTTTGCGGCTCCTCCACGCTCCGTCCCGTCCATTTCTTACTGCTGATGAGCAAAACTTGATTAAAGCCATCGATAAACAACGCGGTATCTCCCGATAACACTGATACCAGTACGTCGTCGAGCGATGGGGTTATTTTATATTTTTGAACCGATAAAAATTGTTTGTTTAATAAATCAAACAGATCCTGTCCGGACATCTTCTCGGCATGTCTTATGGCGGAAAACGCCTGCTGCAACGAAGTTACGATCTGTTCGTTGATCATATTTAAATCCGACAATCCGGCGATACAAAGAATCCCGCATTGCGGGATCCCCTCCCCGCCGCTGACAAATCGGGTAACCAAGTCGTCAGGAGCATCTAGGATACGGACGATCTTGGCAATCGACTCATGAACGCTGCCGCCGAAGGCTGACGAAGCGAGCGCATCGCTTTGCGCTGCTCCACTCTTTAGGACGGGGCTTCGTTTGTGTTGATTTCGGAACATAAATCTTGGCATAACACATCATCCCCAATAAGTCAGATCATCTCTGATGTCGTTACCCTTTATTACCAACTTGCTCCGAAAATAATCCCTTTTCGGTTTTTCATAGAACGCGTCCAAGTCGAAAAAAAGAATAAATTCCCTTCGCATCGCACATCTTAACTGGGAATAATCGGCCCAGGAAGGAGGAGGTTCCATGCCTTTCATCAGAAAACTGCAACGCCGGAAACTCTCAGGAGGGGGAGAGCCCAGCAAAACCCCAGCGAATCCACCAAGTCGCACGGATTCATCCGGATCTCATAAAGACGGAAGTTTGTCCACTCGTCTGGATTGGATCAAGCAGGAGCTTAAGGACAGCTCGGACGTGATCTACCGTGAATTTACGATCAGCTCCGGTCAGCGTTGTGTCTTGGTATACGTACGAGGCATGATTGCGCAGGAAACGGCGCAGCAATTTATCGTGCGGAGTTTGCAGCGGGAATCCGCGCAATTGGAAGAGAAGGACATCTATCAATTTCTGTTCGAAGACGAGGCGTTAAGCGTATCCCAAGCTACGGTCATCAATGATCTGAATCAAGCGATTCAAGCCGTGCTAAACGCCGGTGCGTTGCTGATGATCGACGGTGACACGCGCATGCTGACGTTCTCCATCTCGGCTTATCCGACGCGCGGAATCGATGAAGCCCCTAATGAATCGGTCATCCGAGGTTCAAGAGAAGCTTTTATCGAAGATCTGGAGAAGAACTTAACGATGCTTCGCCGTCGAATCAAATCGAAAAAATTCAAGACCCCGGCGATCAACAAAGGCCGGGAATCGCGAACCAGTATTGTTATAGCTTACGTCGAAGATGTTTGCAAGCCGGAATTGCTGAAAGAAATGCAGCGGCGACTATCCTACATCGACATGGATAGCGTGCTTGGCTCTGCCTACTTGGAAGAAATTATCGAAGATAATCCCTACTCGCCTTTTCCGCAACTCCAGTACACGGAACGCCCTGACGTCGTCAGCGCAGCATTGCTGGAAGGGAGAATTGCCATCCTCGTGGATGGTTCACCGATTGTGTTGCTTGCCCCGGTGACGCTGCCGATGCTACTGCAATCGGCTGAGGACTATTACCAGCGATATGTCGCAGCGAACTGGATTCGCTGGATCCGTTATTTTTTTGTGTTTGCTTCCTTAACGCTTCCGTCCATTTATATCGCCGTCACAACCTTTCATCCGGAGATGATTCCGTCGCAACTGCTCATTACGATCGCTGCATCCCGAGAAATCGTCCCGTTTCCGGCGTTATGGGAGGCTTTTGCCATGGAACTGGCTTTCGAAGCGCTTAGAGAAGCCTCGATCCGCATCCCGAAATCGATTGGACAAGCCGTATCCATTATCGGAGCTTTGATCATCGGCACCGCTGCCGTACAGGCGGGGATCGTCTCGGCGGCGATGGTCATCATCGTCTCATTAACGGGAATCGCCTCATTTATCATCCCCCATTTTGATTTGGGTCTGGCCTTTCGGTTGCTGCGTTTCCCGATCATGATTTTAGCCTCGATGTTCGGATTGTACGGCGTGACCTGCGGAATGATCCTGATTTACATTCATCTGGTGAATTTGCGGTCCTTTGGGGTTCCATATATGTCCCCAATTGCACCGCTCGTGATCGAGGATTTAGGCGATACGTTCCTTCGAGCCCCCTGGTGGAAGATGCAGAAGCGTCCCGTTCAACTCACGAACAACAAAGTCCGCCAAACCAAGAATCCTCGTGCTTGGGTCAAGGAGAGAGGTGATCTGGAGTGACGAGAAACCATCGTACGATCATCAAGGCAATGCTGGTCTTCCTGCTCTTCATCGGAGTTAGCGGTTGCTGGTCTGCTGAAGAGTTGAATAATCGTGCATTTGTGAACACCGTCTTGATCGACCTGACGGAAGATGGACAGACGGAGCTGACAGTCGGAGTTCCGCTGCCTAACCGGATGATCCCAGGACAAGTCGGCGGGTCTGGCCAACCTCAGGGCGATCCATTCAGCTTTGTGACCAAACATGCGGATAATCTGAGCCAGGCATTAAATATGCTGCAAGTCGACCTCCCGCGGAACATCTCCTTCGGTCAAACCCGAATCATTGTGGTTGGTCGTAGACAGGCGGAGCAAGGCTTGGACAAGGTCGTCGAATTCGTCTTCCGCCAACCTTCCTTCCGGCTCAGCGCCAGCCTGTTCATAACGCCCGGCGACGTCAAAGAAATTACGCGTTCACCGATGGTGTTTGAACGAATTATTAGTGACATCCTACGTAAATACGTAAACCATCACTATACGCTGGACACCACGATCAAGGACTACAAAATTGCTTTGTACCAAGGTGGAGATATCCTGATCCCGCTGCTAAATTTCGGGGAACTTCCGGGAGTGGCGCAAGAGGACCCCAAAAAGAACCGCTGGATGGGATCCGGGGGGGCAGCGATATTCAGCGGTGGAAGGATGTCGAAGATCGAGCTATCCCCCCATGAACACCGGGTCGCGCTTTGGATTAGTTCCCAGCTCAAGAATACGACCACAACTATCTCTTCCCCCACCGATGATAAAGAGATCAGCTTTTTCATCGAGGATGTTAAGACGAGTATCGATCCGGTCGTGCATGGGGAGAACATCTCTTTTCGGGTCAAGAGCAGCGCCAAAGCTTTTGTAGAATCCTCTCTTTCTCACATTGATCTAAAAAATCCGGAAGTCCTTCTGAAACTGGAGGAAATCCTCAATAAAACAGTGGAAGAACAGTTTCTTGATGTGTTGGCCAAAACCCGTCAAGCCCGTTCCGACGCTTTTATTATGAGCCAGTATCTGGACTGGAGGTATCCAAAAGTTTGGCATTCGGTTCGAGACCAATGGAAAAATATATATGCCAAGGAGCTCCCCATTGATGTGAGCGTGGACATCAAGCTGAACCGTTCGGGCGGCGTTTACCGTTCCGTGGTTCAAGAAACCAATAGATAGCGAGGGATAAGCGTGTTCTGGATAGGGATCCTGTTTACGCTGATTATGCTGGCGGACTGGTTCATGCAGAAAAAAGAAGGGATCAAGCTCAAAACTCGATTCAAGGTTCTGCTCGTCTCGCTCTGCTTTTTTGTTACCGCGGAAGTCTTATTTAAACTGAAAGACCAATGGAATTTACCTAGCTTGTTCCATTATTTACGTGCAACGATGTTTAGTGGATCATGACGATTCTGGTTACTAGGAGGCGGATAGCATGCTTAAAAATATTACATCCAATCAAATTTTCACGCTTTATAGCTTGCAGATATTCACCACGGTTATCGCCTTTTATTCGGGGATGCTAATCGGGGGCAGCAAATATTCCACCCCTGTCGCGGTTCTAGTGGGCGGCCTGCTCGGCCTGTTGTTAATCTACCCGGCATACAAAGTCGGCTCTTCCCGCCCCGACGAGTTCCTCGTACGTTATGGGAGCAAATTGGTGGGTCGCCCCCTTCATTTCATTTTCATCCTCTATCTTCTGTTGACCCATCTCTTTCTTGCCGCTTTGGATCTAAGAGAACTCAGCGATTTTTTAGTGTCGGAGTATTTAATCGGTACACCGAATTGGGCAATTGCGGCTATTTTCGGAGTATGTGTCACTTACGCCGTACGCTGCGGGATTTCGACAATTTTTCGGACGGCCGAGGGGTTCTTTCTCATCTTTGCAGTCGCCTTCTTTTTTATTCCGTTTATTGGGTTTCAGGAGATGGAGACGAGTATGTTCACCGCCTTAATCACTCACTTATCGGTGAAAGAAATGGGGTCCAGTGTCTATGAAACGGTAGCCATTTTTGGAGAAATGGCTTTTCTGTTTCTGTTGTTTCCTTATTTAAAAGCGCCTAAAATGGTGTATCACTCTCTCGCTTGGGCAACCGGGATCTCGTTGCTGTTTATCCTGTTGCACCTCATCCCGGTACTGTTGACGTTTGGGCCAAACCTGGGAGCCAACCTGCTGTACCCTGACATGGAACTCGTTCGTTTCATTCGCGTCGGCTCGTTTATCGAAACGATGGACCCGATTCTAATCATCTTATGGTTAACTAGCATCTTTGTAAAAATCTCATTTATTGTATTTACGGCGGTCATTTGCCTCTCCCAGCTGACTGGCGTCAAGGATCATAAGCCTTTCACCCTGCCGGTGGTCGCCTTTGTTTCCGTGTTCTCCTTGGCTATCGTCCGTAACCCACCGGAGATGTATCATTTCCTGTCCTGGGATTGTGCACCGCTGTTGTACTTTGCCGAATTCCTGATCCCAGCGATTTACTGGTTGATGAGTGCCATTCGTTCTCCATCTTCGAAGTCTAAAACAACGAAACCCGCCGAGAAAAGTTCAGCGGGTTAAGACTTATTTCGTCGACAGCCAAGCCCGTTCCTGATTCCAACGCAAGGCAACAGGAGTCTCAAAAAAGTCGGACAACCCCGTTTCGTTCAGGACTTCGGCTGTTTTCCCTTGCGCGTATACCTCACCTCGGCGAAGCAGCAGTGTATGGCTGAATATCGGCAATATTTCCTCGGTATGGTGCGTCACATACAACATATGCGGCGTATCGGGCTCGGCAGCCAGGTTTGCGATGCTGGCAAGCAGCCCTTCCCTGGAGATGAAATCCAACCCGTTCGTCGCCTCATCTAAAATAAGCAATTTGGGCGATGCCATCAATGCCCGGGCGATCAACAGCTTTTGCTGCTCACCTTGGGAGCAGGTCTGATAGGTGCGGCCATGCAGATGACTGCATCGCAGTTGATTCATCAAGGCATCGGCCCGGTCATAATCCTCAGGCTTTGGTTTCTCGTAAAGTCCGATCGAAGCGAACTTGCCGCTCACCACAAGATCTTCGGCCTTTTGCTCCCCGTGCAGCTTGGACTGCATCGAAGAACTAACCCACCCGATCGTTTTACGCAGCTCCCGCAAATCCACTTCGCCAAACCGGTTTCCCAGCACGCGAATTTCGCCGGACGTCGGCCAGAGATATCCACTAAGCATGTTAAGGAGAGTTGTTTTGCCGGAGCCGTTTAATCCGAGCATGGCCCAGTGCTCTCCTTCCCGTACCGTCCAATCAATGCCGTTCAAAACCGCTTTCCCTTCCCGGAACCAAGTTACCTGGTTCATCTCAATGATGTTCATTCGAGTACCTCCGAAAATAAGTAGGTTTGCAGTAATCTCAAGCTACGCCTGTCTCCGCGGTTTGTCAAGCGCAGGCGGACGCTGTATGATTTCTAGTGCCAATTCTCTTCCGATCGTCTAGAATACTAGTGAAAGGAAGTGAGGCATCTTGAAACCGACATGGACTTGGGCCGACGTCGAAACTCTCCAACACCTTGTTGAGGAGCACGATGGGATTGCCCTGAAGCTGAATTGGGATACGCTCCACTCTCGTTCGGAAGACAGCGCAGCAGAGCTGGTGGAGTTCCGAGACGGCCAGTTGGTCGCCTTCTTGGGTCTTTATCCGTTCGGAAACACGCTGGAGGTCTGCGGCATGGTTCATCCGAAATATCGCGGACAAGGTCTATTCACCTCATTACTGCGTCGCGGACTAAATTCCGATACCGTGGTTTCGTATTCGACGATATTGCTGAATGCTCCCGGCAACTCAGAAACAGCCAAGAAATTCTTAGCGGATTACCCTTGCCGTTTCGACTTCAGCGAATACCAAATGAAATACGGGTTGGAGGCAGTTTTAGCGAGCCAGCCCCCACGTGACATTCACGTCACTCTCCGTCAAGCCCTGGATGCGGATCGACCGCTGCTTGCTCGTCTTGACCAGGAAGGGTTCGGGCTTACCGCAGAGGAAACACGGCTGTTTTATGAGACATTGAACAAGCATGAAATCGGGCAGAATGAATTGATTGTACATAAGGGGGAATCTGTCGGCAAAATCCGCGTTTCCCGCCGTAATAGAGAAGCATGGATTTACGGGTTTGTTGTATCTTCATCGCGCCGGGGACAAGGCATCGGCAGCTCCGCCCTGCGTCAGGTCATTGATCGCGAAAGAGCCGGCAATTACGAGATATGGCTTGAAGTGGCACTAAACAATCCCCAAGCCATGAAACTGTACGAACAAGCCGGGTTTCGGGTCTGCCGATCTCAGGATTATTATGCCTATTTGCGATAACTCGTGAGATACGATGCAGATCGCAGCCAAGAAGGTGGCATGCAAATAGAAAAATAAGGTACAATAACTACCGAATCAACAGAACTAATGGAAATGCCTGAACGGCAGGCCGCATGAGCGGCGGAAGGAAGGATCAACGCATGTACGTAGCAAATGATTGGCAGGATTATGAAATCATGGATACCGGAAACGGGGAGAAACTCGAGCGCTGGGGGGACGTCATTTTGCGCCGCCCCGACCCGCAGATCATCTGGCCGATTGCCGATGAGGATCGCAATTGGCGCGAAGTGCACGGTCATTACCACCGTAGCTCCTCCGGTGGCGGGCAGTGGGAAATGAAGAAGCAAATTCCCGATCGCTGGACGATTTCTTATGACCGGCTGAAATTTTATATTCACCCGACGAATTTCAAGCATACCGGATTGTTTCCGGAACAAGCGGCCAACTGGCGCTGGATGATGGACAAGATCGCCGGTGCCGGACGTCCGATCCAGGTGCTGAACCTGTTCGCTTATACCGGCGGCGCAACCGTGGCCGCGGCTTCGGCCGGCGCTTCCGTCGTCCACGTCGACGCCGCTAAGGGAATGGTCCAGTGGGCCAAAGAGAACCTGGCGCTCTCCGGGTTGGCGGACCGCCCCGTGCGCTTCATCACGGACGACGTGTTCAAATTCGTGCAGCGGGAGCAGCGGCGCGGCAACCGCTACGACGCCATCATCATGGACCCTCCTTCATACGGGCGCGGCCCTGGCGGGGAGATGTGGAAGCTGGAAACAAGCCTCTACCCGTTTGTGGAGTCTTGTTTGTCCATTCTGTCGGACAAGCCGCTCTTTTTCCTGATTAACTCCTATACGACGGGCATTTCTCCGACCGTACTGAACAACATGCTATCGATGACGGTTAAGAAGCGGTACGGCGGACGGATCTCCGCTGGCGAATTGGGACTGCCGATCACCCGTTCGGGGCTTCACCTTCCTTGCGGTATTCTCGGACGCTGGGAGGAATAACGTATGGATTCCGGAGCCAAGCGGACCTCGGGACAGCCGGCGATGGCGATCCTTTATGAGGATAACCACCTGCTCGGCATTGAGAAGCCGGTGAACATCCCGACCCAAGAGGATGCCAGCGGCGACCCCGATCTGCTGAATCTGTTGAAGGCGGATATCAAGGAGCGATACGGCAAGCCCGGCAATGTGTATCTTGGACTCGTGCACCGATTGGACCGCCCTGTCGGCGGGGCGATGATCTTCGCCAAGACGTCGAAAGCCGCTTCGCGGTTGGCCGAGACGGTGCGCAGCCGACGCTTCAGCAAAACGTACGTCGCCGTCGTGCACGGGACACCACCGCAGCCGCAAGGCCGATTGAACGATACGCTGCTCAAGGATGAACGCACCAACACGGTGGCTGTCGTCCCCGCCGGGACGCCGGGCGCTAAGGAGGCCCGTTTGGATTACCGGGTGCTCGGCAGTTTTACGTCAGAAGGGTTGAGCCTCGTACAAGTGGAGCTGCATACCGGACGCCCGCACCAGATTCGTGTGCAAATGAACCGCATCGGTTGTCCCCTCTACGGCGACCAGAAATATGGTGCGGCAGTGAACAAACCGGGTCAACAAATCGCCCTTTGGTCACTGTATGTCGGTTTTCCGCACCCCGTAACCAAGGAGCCGGTTGATCTGGTCTCCCTCCCGCCACACTCGTATCCCTGGAATTTATGGGAGGATAGAATGTATACCCGCCTCACAGCCTTGCTGCAAGCCGGGGAGAACGGAATGGAATTGTAAAAAGGCGGGATGCCTAGGGTTGATTTCAACCCCTTAGGTCCCGCCTCTTTTTTGACACCGCTTCTTATTTCGTTCCGGAGATTTTGCCCAGCAAAAAAACCAACAGTTGCTGATTATGGGTGGAGATTCGGTCCAATACCCCGCTTAAATAAGCGTTGCGAACCGCGATGCCCCGTTGTACTTCCGTTTGTCCTTTATCAGTAATCGACACCCATACGTTGCGGCGGTCGTTTTCGTCCCGATCGCGGCGGATCAAATCCCCCCGCTCCATCCGGTCAAGCAGCATCGTCACTGCGGCCGGCGTTGTGGAGAGAAACGGGATCAAATCGGACGGCTTCAGATTGCCCTGCTGCTCCAGCAGCTCCAGAACGGTTAATTGCGAAGTCGTCAGCGTTGGAGCTAGCTCCTCTTCCATGTGGGTCTGATAATCCTTCACGATGAGATCAAGCAATCTGGCAAATTCAGCGGTATGCAATCTTATCCCTCCTTGCCTTACATCACCACTTAAATCATTCGCTGCTTCCTTTGCAAATTCCTGCTCGCTTTGCGCAATAATCCAGTGATTGATGGCTGGTAGGAGATGACCCTGAAAATTTATTGAACGGAATACCGCCAGCCGAACAAATCTTCACGTTCTCCGCGTTGAATTCCTGTCAGCGTGTCGTAAAGCTTGGCAGACAACGCCCCGGTTTCTCCGCCGGCAATTTCAATATCGCGCTCTTCCCATTTCATGCTGCCAATCGGGGAGATAACCGCTGCGGTGCCGGTTCCGAACGCTTCCTCGAGCCGACCTTCCTGATGGGCCTCGAACAGCTCCGCCACGGAGATTCGACGTTCCTTAACCGGTACGCCCCATTCGCGAAGCAAACGGATAACCGAATCGCGCGTCACGCCGGCTAGAATGCTGCCATTAAGCTCAGGGGTGATGACTTCTCCGTCAATCTTAAAGAACACGTTCATGCTGCCAACTTCTTCGATATACCGTTTCTCGATTCCATCGAGCCAAAGCACCTGGGAGAAGCCAAGCGATTTGACGTCTTCCTGTGCCTTGATCCCCGCCGCATAATTCCCGGAGGTTTTCGCCTCCCCTGTACCGCCGCGCACTGCCCGAACATAACGATCCTCTACATAAATGCGGACCGGGTGAATGCCTTCCGGGTAATACGCCCCAACCGGCGATAATATGACAATCAAACGGTACTCTTGGGCCGCCCGCACGCCAAGCCCCGCCTCGGTAGCGATGATAAAGGGACGGATGTACATGGAATTGCCTTCACCTTCCGGCATCCACTCCTCCTCCAGTAAGAGGAGGCGGTTAATCCCCTCAAGCACTTCCTCCGGATCGACCTGAGGAATGCCGATGCGAGCGCACGACTGGTTCAACCGACGTAAATTCATGTCGGGACGGAACAGCACAACTTCTCCCTGCGGCGTCCGGTACGCCTTCATCCCTTCAAAGACCTCTTGCCCGTAATGGAACACCATCGCCGATGGATCCAGCGAGATCGGACCATAAGGAACGATACGCGGATCATGCCATCCCTGACCTGCCGTGTAATCCATCAGCAGCATATGATCGGTAAAATACTTTCCAAAGCCCAAACGATCGGCTTCAGGCTTCATTTTTTTGGTTCTAGTTAACGTGATTGGCCATTTTTCCATGGTTCAGTTCCTCTTTTCCAATATCGGTTTTACGAATCGTACGAATCAATTGATTCCCTGTCTCTCACTATACCGATTCTAAGTTCATTGATCAATAACATAGTTTCGATTATAATCATTGACAATATCTATGAAAAGATACGGAGGGGATCCGGAATGGAGCATCGCTTGCTGGAATATTTCATTGCGGTCGGTGAGGATTTGCATTTCACCAAAGCCGCAGAAAGACTCGGAATTACCCAGCCCACACTTAGCCACCAGATTCGCTTGCTGGAGCAAGAGCTCGGAACTGCGCTGATCAGCCGCATCGGCAAAAAAAACTACCTAACCCAAGCGGGTTCCATCCTCCTGGAGCATGCCCGCCGGGTCGTCTATGAAGTGGAGCAGGCCAAGCTGGAGATCGGCCAGATAAGCGGCGTGCAGCGGGGCCAGCTCCGCATCGGCTGCTCCGGCAATCACTTGCTGGAAAGCAAGCTGATCTCTTTCCACCGCCAGCATCCTGGCATTGCGTTGACAGTGCTCGAGTTGGCTACCGAGGAAACGCGAGCCGGACTGCTCGCCAACCAGCTGGATCTCGGCGTCGTGTTCCTGCCGCTTCAGGACGAGCAAATCATCAGCCGTCCACTCTATGACGAAGAGTTAGTATTCGCTGTCTCCAGCCTGCACGCCTACGCAGAATTGCCTGAGGTCACACTGGAACAGTTGGCTCGGCTGCCGCTCGTCTTATTTCCTCCGAAGTTTTACGTTCGGCAATTGCTCGATACGGCCTGCGCCGAACAAGGCATCGAGATTCGGCCCGTCATGGAACTATCGACGATGGAATCGCAGGTACAGATGGTTCTTCACCATGTCGGGGGAACCGTGCTCCCTGCCTCCTATGCCCAGACGCTGGCTGGAGCGAACCGCCGCGGTGAGATCACCGTTGTCCCGCTGGCGGAGCCCGTTCCACGTAAAAATGTCGGGTTGGTGTACCGCAGCAGTACGTTTATGGACCCTACGCTTCAGGCGTTTATCCGGCATTTGACGGAATAGAATAGCATATCTCATTTTTTCCATTCAATAAGCGGTAGAATGCTTTCTTTAAGGGAGGCTGCGGGGCCGCCGATCAACGTCTCTAAATCCTCTGTGGTAGAAGTCGTATTCAGTTTGCTTAAATACCCATAAATCCAGCTCTGGATCTGCGGATCTTCGCGATGAACGACATTTTTACCCGATATCTCAGACAAAGCTTCCGCCAAATTCTGAAAAGTCCAGAACCTAGGGGCCGTTAGCTCGTAAATCCGATTTACATGGTGCGGGGCCGGGCGAGAGCCTAAAACGGAAGAGATGGCCTTTGCTAAATCCTCACGTGTAACGGTATTAAAGCGCCAATCTCCTGGGAATGTGGCCAGTTCTCCCGTTCGGATGGCCGAGTCGAGCCCGAACTGGGACGTTAGGTCGGCATAAAGAGCATTCCTGAAGAAGGTATATGGAATCCCCGAAGTTATAATAGCTTGCTCTGTAGCCAAATGCAGAGGCACGGGTGGAACTTGAACGGTTCCGGGAAACGCAAAGCCCGTATAGGATAGATGTTTTACCCCTGCCCGTTTGGCTGCCTCGACAACTTGGGTATGCTGGCGAAGGCGAACCGTATCATCGATGTCGGAGCCAGAGATCAGTAGCAGCTTATCCACGCCGGTAAATGCAGGGGTCAGGCTTCCGGGTACATCATAATCGCAATAGCGCACCTCAACGCCCAACTCCTCAAAGTCAGTTGCGCCTTCCGGCTTGCGCACGCAAGCGATTAAGGGCTCGTTTGTCGCCTGCTGACGCAAATACTTTATGATCAGTTTTCCTAACTTCCCAGACGCTCCGGTAATGGCAATTGACATAATAAACCTCCCTGTACATTTAATTAAGAACTTAACTATACGCTCATTATGAATTACACTTGGTTTTTCAACTTATTTAGCAAACCTGCGAGTTGTTTCAGTTCGTCATCCGTAAGCACCTTTAGCTTCTCAGTGACAGTACTGCGGTTGCCTGGCAAATGATTCAGCAGAAACGACTGGCCTTCGATCGTGATCGAAATAACTGACTTGCGACCATCGGTCGGATGGCTGGTCCGGCGAATCAATCCATCCTTTTCTAAAGGGGTGAGCAAAAGGCTGATGTTTGCTTTCGTGACACCGATCTTTTGAGCGAGCAAGGAAGGAAGCAGTTGCCCTCCCTCCTTCATGATTTCGACCAGGATGCGGACTCTGGCACCATTCTGTCCGATGGTGTGCCAGTATTTTTCCGATACCTCTACCAGCTTCGCGGTCGCTTCCACAAGAGTGAAGAATACCTGCATAGGCAACGTTTGTTGTATTACGTAATCCTGCAATTCTTCCATTAAACGCACTCCTCAATTTCAAGCTGTTTAATTAAGCACTTAACTAATATAATCAAGAACTCCCCCATAAATCAAGGAGATCATTAATTTTAAGTCTTCTTTTGTAGCCAGCTCTGGTTTATGTTGCTCTCCAAACACTAGAAAAAAGTCCCGCCAAATCGCTTACGCGCCTTTCGCGGGACTTCTACTTATTCTGATTTGCTTTTGAGCAGAAGCTCGGTGACTCCGTCGTTCTTCTCGAGATGCATCAGCGCTTTTCCGATCGATTTCCGATCGGCTAACGGAGCCTCTTCCGAGCTGAATGCGTGCATTTTTCCATCTTTCGTAACCGCCTGCAAGAGCACCGGCTCTTTGCAGCGAATCCCGCCGATCAGACGGCTGCCGTTCGGCTTGACGCGTTTGCCTTCCTTAAACTCAAAGGACTGTACGCCTTTGCCGCCTCGGCTTTGGAGCGGGTAATCCAGCAGCAGGCTGCGTTTGCCGTAAGCCAGATCCGACACGACGAGAACTTCGCCTTCTTCCCCTTCGACCCAGAGTGCGGCGACAACCTCGTCGTCTTCCTTCAGGTTGATCCCGCGTACCCCTGCGGACACGCGACCCATTGGGTTCACTTCGCTTTCAGCAAACCGGATCGCCATTCCCTGTTTCGTCAGCATCAGGATCTCTTGATTGCTTCGGCTGACTGTGACGCTCAGCACCACGTCGCCGTCGCCGACCTTGCAAGCGGCGATGGCTCCGGAACGCTTCGTCTCGTACTCCTTCAATTCCGTCCGCTTCACCTGACCGTTCTTCGTGACGAACACCAGACTAAGCTCCGGATTCTCGTCGAAGCTTTTCACCGGAATAACGCTGATAATCCGGTCCTCTTTGGCGAGCGGGATCACGTTGACGATCGCCGTTCCGTTGTCCTTCCACTTGAACTCCGGAATCTGGTGCACCGGCAAGAGGAAATACTGTCCCCGCTGCGTAAAGATCAGCAGGTTCTGCAGCGTATCCAGCTCCAGCAGATGCTTGATGTAGTCGCCTTCTTTGACCCCTGAGCCATCCCGCTCCCCGCCGGATCTAGTAAAGGACAGCATGCTGGTGCGTTTGATGTACCCTTCATGCGAGATCGTGACCAGCACATCCTCCTGGGCAACGAGAACCTCGAGGTTCACTTTAAGCTCCTCAACCTCGTCTTGAATGTGCGAGCGGCGGTCAATTCCGTATTTGTCGCGGATTTCGATCAGCTCTTTTTTGATCAAAGCAATCAGTTTCTTATCGCTTTCCAGTATGCCGCGCAGAACCGTGATTTTCTTCTGAATGTCCTCCATCTCTTTTTGCAGCGTCGTGATTTCGAGATTCGTCAACCGATACAGCTGCAACGTCAAGATGGCATCCGCTTGGCGTTCGGTGAAACCAAACATCCATTGCAGGTTGTTTTGCGCATCCTGGCGGTTCTTGGAGGCTTTAATCGCCGCGATGACCTCATCCAAGATGTTGAGCGCTTTAACTAGGCCCTCCAATACGTGAGCGCGGTCCTCCAGCTTCTCCAGCTCATATTGCGTCCGGTACGTGACAACTTCACGTTGATGGGCAATGTAGGCTTCGAGCATCGCTTTGAGGCCCAATAAGCGCGGCGCTTTGTTGACGATCGCCACCATATTGAAGTTGTACGTGACTTGAAGATCGGTTTTCTTTAGCAAATACGCTAAAATCCCCTGGGCATCCGCATCCTTCTTCAGTTCAACAACGATACGCAGCCCGTTCCGGCCGCTTTCGTCGCGGACCTCGGCGATTCCGTCCACCTTTTTCTCCAGACGGATGTTTTCCATGGCCGTAACCAAACGGGATTTAACCACCTGATACGGAATTTCGGTGATCACGATCTGCTGTTTCCCGCCGCGGAGCGTCTCGATCTCCGTCTTCGACCGCAGATAAATTCGGCCTTTGCCGGACTGATAAGCTTCCTGAATGCCTTCCTCGCCCATGATGATCCCGCCCGTTGGAAAATCCGGTCCTTTGACGAACAAGCGAATTTCCTCCAACGTCATTTCGGGTTTCTCCATCAAAGCGATACAAGCATCGATCACCTCGCGCAGATTATGCGGCGGAATTTCCGTCGCAAATCCGGCCGAGATCCCGCTGGCGCCATTGACCAGCAGGTTCGGAAATCGTGCTGGCAGCACCACAGGCTCCTTCGCTGTGTTATCGAAGTTGTCTTTGAACGGTACGGTTCGTTTCTCAATGTCGCGCAGCAGCTCCATCGCGATCGCCGACAAGCGAGCTTCGGTATACCGCATTGCTGCCGCCGGGTCATCGTCCTGCGAGCCCCAGTTGCCGTGGCCGTCGACCAGCGTATGACCCATCTTCCACGGTTGCGCCATCCGCACCATACCCTCGTAAATCGAAGAGTCCCCGTGCGGATGATAGTTCCCCATGACGTCCCCGACGGTTTTGGCCGACTTCCGGTACGGCTTGTCCGGCGTATTGCCGGAATCGTACATCGCGTACAAAATCCGCCGTTGCACCGGCTTCAACCCGTCGCGAATATCGGGAATCGCCCGGTCTTGAATAATGTATTTGGAATACCGGCCAAAGCGGTCGCCTACAACCTCTTCCAGAAACGCCGGCAAAAAGTTTTCCAGCATGCTCACATCAATTCACCTTCTATTCCTCAAACTCCGTGAAATCCACGTTTTCCACGATCCAGCGCTTGCGCGGATCGACCTTGTCCCCCATCAGCGTAGACACGCGGCGTTCCGCTTTGGCGGCGTCTTCGATCTGCACCTGCAGCATGGTCCGCGTTTCCGGATTCATCGTCGTTTCCCACAGCTGCTCGGGATTCATTTCCCCTAAACCTTTGTAGCGCTGCAGCTCGAAATTCTTGCCGAACTCCTTCAGGTAGTTCTGCAGTTGCTCGTCACTCCAGGCATACCTCACCGTTTCCAGCTTGCCGGAACGACGGGTGATCTTGTACAAAGGCGGCTGGGCGATATAAACCCGTCCCGCATCAATCAATGGCTTCATGTAACGGTAGAAGAACGTCAGCAGCAGCACCTGGATGTGCGCGCCGTCCGTATCCGCGTCGGTCATAATGATGATTTTGGAAAAATTGCTGTCCTCAACGGCGAATTCCGGCCCGATTCCGGCACCGATCGCCGAAATGATGGCCCGGTATTCGTCGTTCTTCAGAATATCGGCGAGCTTCGCTTTCTCCGGATTCATCGGCTTACCCTTCAGTGGCAGAATCGCCTGGATCTTCGAATCGCGCCCCTGCTTCGCCGAACCTCCGGCAGAATCGCCTTCCACGATAAATAACTCGGTACGCGAGAAGTCCTTCGATTGCGCTGGCGTCAGCTTGCCGCCGAGGTTCGAGCTCTCGCTCCGCTTCTTGCCCGAGCGCATTTCGTCGCGGGCTTTGCGGGCGGCCTCCCGCGCTTTAGAAGCTTGTACCGCCTTCTTGATCAGCGTTTGGGCGACCTGCGGGTTCTCTTCCAGAAACACCGCCATCTTATCCCCAACGACCGATTCCACGGCGCTGCGCGCGGACGCACTCCCCAGCTGGTCCTTCGTTTGTCCCACAAACTCGACCTCGGACATTTTGACGCTGATGACAGCCATCATCCCTTCGCGCAAATCATTGCCTTCGAGGTTCTTCTCCTTCTCCTTGAGGATGCCGTTCTTCCGGGCATACTCGTTCATCACCCGGGTATATGCCGTCTTGAATCCGGTTTCATGCGTTCCCCCGCCGCGAGTTGGAATGGAGTTAACGAAGGAGACTAGGGTTTCGGTATAGCCTGCATTGTACTGCAGCGCAACCTCCACCTCGATATCTTCCCGCTCCGCATAGAAATGGACGACGTCATGCAGTACGTCCTTCCCGTCATTGAGAAACTGAACGAACTGACTGGCTCCGCCCTCGTAAAAAAACTCGTCGAAACGGTCGGTCCGCTCGTCCTTCAAGGTCACCTTCAGGCCCGAATTCAGAAAAGCGATCTCCTGTAAACGTTCCGCGAGCGTATCATAGTTTAATCCGATACCACCGGAAAACACGCGAATATCCGGTTTAAACGTGACCTTCGTTCCGGTCTTATTCGTATTGCCGATGACCTCAAGTCCAGTGACTGGTTCGCCAACGTGTTCAATACCTTTGTCGTCGACCCAATATTCGAAGCGCATTCGATGGATTTTCCCGTTCAGGTAGATATGAACCTCCAGCCACTCGGACAGTGCATTGGTCACCGAGGCGCCAACGCCGTGCAAACCGCCTGATTTCTTGTAACCCGATCCACCGAATTTACCGCCTGCGTGCAGAATCGTAAATACGACCTGCGGCGTCGGAATGCCGGTTTTGTGCATCCCGATTGGAATCCCCCGGCCGTTGTCGATTACGGTGACCGATCCGTCCTTATTCAGCGTAATGTCGATTTTGGAGCAGTACTTTGCCAGATGCTCGTCGACGGCATTATCTACGATCTCCCAAACCAGATGATGAAGTCCCGACGAGCTCGTACTGCCAATATACATCCCTGGCCGTTTGCGTACCGCGACAAGCCCCTCGAGCACTTGAATGTCGTCCGCGTCGTAACCCGAAGACGAGCTTCCGGAACTTGTGCCGGGTACGTCCTCGAACAAATCGATTTGTTCGGCCATTCATGCTCCCCCTTTATTTCTTGTAGTAAACCTCTGTATGTAAACGAACAGATGTTTTGGTGCCTTTGTCCATTTTAATTCAAAATATCTTGTTTCGTAAAGACAAGGAATGAAACGATTAGCGAGCAAGCCCCCCAAACCGCCAGCACAGCCAGCGAAAAGCCCAGCGTCATCCCCTCGATTGGCGCCGGAGTACCTGCTAAATAATTCGTTAAACCCAAGTTCACCATGAACAGGTATTTGGCGCTCGTCCAGGAGGAAGCCATATTCGTCAAAATATTGCCGGCGATCAGCGTCGCCATCATGATGACAATGCTTGCCGACGTGCTGCGCACGAGCACGGACACCATGAAAGCCAGTGCGGCGACCACAACGCTGACAAACCAAATCAGTCCGGCCTGCATGAAGATATACTGCCATTGCGGCACTGCGTGCACGCCCGAGATATCCACTTCCGCCCCTCTGAGCTGGAACCCGGTAAATACCGGCATCGTCCATCCGCGGTAACCGAAAAATAAACCCGATATCAAATAACAAATCAAACAGGTTGATAAGATGATTAAGGACACGAACATCAGCAAGGTCAACAGCTTGCTCAACAGGATTTTCCACCGTCTAATCGGCCGCGTAAGCAGCATTTTGACGGTTCCCCCCGTCCGCTCCGAAGACACGATATCCGAGCCCACACCCATGATTAACAGCGGAATGAACAATGTGGCCGCGTTATCTAAGAACTCCCGAGTAAACGAAACGCCGCCCGGCTCCTTCGGATTCACGTCATGTTCCAAATAATATTTCATCTGCTGAATATAAATTTGGCGGTATTTCTTCCATTCTTCCGGTACCCGGTCGCTGCCCAGCGAATTTTGGTTGTCCGTGATCGCTTGTTGAACCTCCCGGCGCCAGTCGGTACCGAACTTCTCCCGTTTGTCCTCGGCCTGCCGCAGTTGGGCGTAAGCAAACATCGGCACCAGCACGATTAGAACAAGCAAGATGACATAAAAGCGTTTCTTCTTGATCATCTTGATCGTTTCATTTTTTACTAAAGGCAAAATGTTATTCAATGCTTTCACCTTCCGTCATCTCCAGGAACAGCTGTTCAAGTGTCGGGCTGATTTTCTGGACGGCTTCCACCCGGACCCCCTCCCGCACCAAGCGACCTACGAGGTCAGGGATTAATTCCGGCTGCATTTGGGTTACAATCGCTTGGCCCTGGATCCCCGCCATGATCGTATCGTCCAGCACGTTTCCAGCTTCGTTCACCACGCTGACCCCGGATGCCGATCGAAGCAGCCGCTCTCCCGGCTCCCGGGGTTCCAGTTCCCATATCACATAACTCATGTTCGCTTGAATCAGTTCGTCAACTTGACCGACGGCCAGTACGCGTCCACGCCCGATAATCGCCACCCGGTCGCATAGCAGCTGAATTTCGCTAAGCAGATGGCTCGATACGAATACGGCCATGCCTTCCTCTGCCAACCGGCGGATAAACCCGCGCATCTCTTTGATGCCCTTGGGATCAAGACCGTTCGTCGGTTCGTCTAGGATCAGCAGCTTCGGTCGTCCTAACAATGCCTGAGCGATCCCCAGCCGCTGTCTCATCCCTAACGAATAGGTTTTAACCTTATCGTCAATTCGGCCCGTCAGCCCCACCATATGAACGACTTCTTCAATCCGACTCGCATCGATGCCTGGGATCATCCGGGCAAAATGCTCGAGGTTCTCCCGTCCGGTCAAATAGCTGTAAACCTCGGGATTCTCTACGATCGATCCCACGCAACGCAACGCCAGCTCCGGTTCCCGCTGCACATCGTATCCACAAATGTTCACTTGACCGGCCGTTGGGCGGATCAGGTCAACGAGCATGCGGATCGTCGTCGTTTTACCGGCCCCGTTAGGTCCCAGGAACCCGAAAATCTCCCCGGCATACACCTCGAAATTCACTTCGTGTACGATCCACTTTCGGCCGATTTTCTTCTTGAGCCCCTGTACCTTCAATACAGGTTGGCGTTGTTCGGCATTCATCGGCTTCCGTATCCCCATCGCCGTCCACTCCTTCATTTTTACTCCAGAACAAGTCCTTTATTAGCGCTTAATACCCTGCACCATTCGTTCAGCTATTGCTTGATAGCCGTCCCCGTTCGGGTGAAAATGATCGCTCGACAGATAGCGGGACGAGTTTTGTATAAACAAATCATAGGTAGGCACCGCTAACGTGCCTTCATATTCGCCGAGCGCATTCATCGCCATCGCATTCCACCGAGCCACCGCATCATTACCGATTTCCCGCATCCCTTCCAGGTCGCTGAATGGGTTATATAAAGAAACGTAGACAAGCAGTGCCTGCACGTTGATTTTTTTAATTTGCGCGACGACTTGCCCAAAATCAGTCGAGCTCTTATCGATGGCCGCATCGATTTCGGCTTCGGTGGGCACCTGTTCGCCGGAGGTCAATTCTTCCGTGCCGTTGAACAAATCATTGCCTCCAATGGACAACAGGATGATCCCCGCCTGCTGCAAAGCATATTTCACGCCCGGATCCTCCAGCATCGGCAAGAGTTCCTCCGTTGTTAACCCATTGATCCCGAGATTGTTGACCAATTTAGAGGTTGCGCCTTCTTTATTTAATAAGTCAACCGTCCGCCGTGCAAATCCGCTCCCCGTATCGTCCCCGGTCCCTTTGGCCAGGGAATCCCCGATAGCGGTCACATCGAAAGCGCCGGCCTTTGCGACCTGTTCCGTTCGGGAAGGGGATACCGCCTGCTTGCCGGCTACTGCCGAAGGATTCGCAATATCCGACACTGCGTAAACGAAGCCAGCCAGCAGCAGCAAGGTCGACAGGGCGGAGGAAATTCCTGCCCATCTCCAGATTCGGGACGTTCTGTTCATGCCACTTCCTCCTGTTCGTTCTAAGTCCCATCTAACACTCACTTCAATAAACTCTCCAACTTATGTAAATAACATAAAACTTCTTGTGAAGAGATGCAAATTTTCTCGAAAAAAGGACTAGCTTTTTGTAAGTCACAGAGTTATAATATTTCATGTTCCGAAAAAACTTCACGTTACGGGTTATTAGCTTAGCTGGTAGAGCAGCCGACTCTTAATCGGCAGGTCGCAGGTTCGACCCCTGCATAACCCATTTATAGCATCCTCCACTGCATCGGCAGCTTGGGGGATGTTATTTTTTGTCCACCTCGAAGCGAAAAAAGCACGAGAATCGAGGTTGTCGCCCCGTTCTCGCGCTTCTCGTCATGGTCCAGCCACCGCCACCTGTGTTAGTTGGCGCGGATGACTTTGACGTCGGCTGAAATCACCTTGACGCCTTCGTACAACATAAACCGTCCATTTTGCCACTCGATGCGCAGCAGCTTGCCATCGTCGGACTGGTATTGCCACACATGCTGCTCTCCGCCTTGCAGAAACGGCGTTTTGCCAACCACGGACACGTAACCCCCGTACTCCTCTTCCAAAAAATACTCCGTTCCGTCCAGCTCCATTTGAGACGGTACTTCGGTTGGATCGTCCAACCTTCCGTCAATCGGCTGATACCACTGATACTGCAGCGTCTCGCGCTCCTCCACCAGCAGATAACTGATGCGGCTGCCGTCCTGTAGCGTCAGTACGACGGCATTACGGCCGCGATTGCCCACTCGTCCGGTCACTTCGTAGGAGACGAGCGATACCTCGCAGATGTCACCGGGAGCTAGTGCAAGCATGCTCTTCTCTGTCATCGGCGGTGCCGGTTTGGCAAACAGGTTACCGATTCTTTTCCATACGCTCATGTTCGGTCTAGCCTCACTTTAGGTTCGATTCGCCTATTTTTTATCCTCGTATTGCTTCATCAACTCGGCCAATTCCGCTTCCACTGCAGCGTCCTTGTTCAAGCCTTCAAATTCTTCGTCCAGAGACTTGCCCTTGGAGCTAAGTTCATTGCTTGCTTCAGCTTGGGCTTCCATCTGCAGCATTTTCTCTTCCATACGTTTCAGACCGCTTGATGCGGAATCCGCATTAAACCCGGACATCGTCTTGTTGATTTCGTTCTGCGCTTTCGCCGCATTGTAGCGGGCTACGAGCGTTTCGCGTTTGTTCCTCATCTCCGTCAGTTGCTTGCGCATTTCCTCAAGCTTACCCCGAAGATTGTCGGCCGCTGCTTTATTCTGGTCATAGCTGGTCTTGTATTCCGCCATTTTCGTTTCAGCCGCTTTCTTCTCTTCCAAAGCGCGGCGAGCCAGATCAACGTTTTGCGCTTGGGCCGCTTGGTGCGCCTGTTGTGTGCGACGTTCGACCAAAGCTTCCTGTTCTTCGTACAGTCCCTTGAACTTCTTCTCAATGGCAATCTGAGCGGCAACCGCCTTCTCTGCGTCTTCAAGATCTTCTTGCATATCGCGGATATATTGGTCGGTCAACTTAATCGGATCTTCCGCTTTGTCGATCAAAGCGTTGATATTGGACATCGTCAAATCGCGTAATCTCTTAAACATAGACATTTGTTTATTCCTCCCGATTGAAATATCAGATTATGCATATGTTTACGCTGCAGAATTCAGGAGGTTTCAATAAAAATCTCGATTTGGGGAAGCTTCTAAAAAAAGAGCCCGAAAGGCCCCCATGTGAAATGTTCTTACGATCGCTGTCGCTCGCGGATTTCTTTGATTTCGTAAATTCCAACACGACAGAAATCCTCTCACAAAGGCGACCACAGCCTCTCCTTCCGAAGTAGCTTTCTGTCAGAAAGCTTTTAGTTTCTTCAAAATCATTTCACCCTCTGGCCTTTTGCGCTCTTTATCTCCTTTCAAATCCCCCCAATCCGTGAAGGGGGGGAGTAGGAGGCCCGGTGAATCTTATCGTTAATTCACCGGGTTATTACTCTATTACTCTACCCTGGTCTTTGCCATCGCCGTACGCGACTCCGCTATCTTGCGCTAACGGACCGTAGAGGCGTTATTTAAACATTTCCCGGTTATTTCCCAGTTTAACGGACCCAGAAGCCGTTATTCGCCTCAAAATTAGGCTACTACGGCCAATTGGGAGCAAATAAGGTCTTCTCGGTCCGTTAGAGTTCTTAGCCTTGTGCTTCTAGCCAAATAACGTCTCTCAGGTCCGTTAAAAATCAGCACACCCTCTAATCGCGCACTTCCACTAACTAGAACAAAGAGCCCGACGAATCATTGCCCAGATTCGCCATGGCTCTCTATCTGCCCCTAAGCTCGCGGATGAATCGCGAGTTGCCTCCTCAGCTCCAAGGAAAGCGAATAACGAACCTAAGGGAGTTTACGTCCGCATTGGGGAGCCGCTTGTCTTCCTTCTATCTCATCGTTGGACTAGCGGCGGACAAGAGCGGCCCGTGCTTGTTATTCGCTTCCGCTGACTCCGCTAAACTACAACAAAGAGCCCGGCAACACGCCAGGCTCCTCTATATTTTCATGCTCGCATGAAGACGCGAGCACTCATTTCCCGATAAACTCCTGCACCCAATACCCATTATAATACCCGACGCCGATCAGCTTGTATTTGGGATTGAGGATATTCGCCTTATGGCCAGGGCTGTCCATCCAATCCTTGACCACTTCCTCGGCGGAACGCTGGCCTTTGCCGATGTTCTCGCCGGCATAGAGATACGTGATGTTGGATGAGTCCATCATATCGAAGGGGGAGCCGTAGTTCGGTGACGTATGGCTAAAATACCCGGTTTTGAACATGTCGATGGCTTTGGTCTTGGCCATCTTCGTTAAGTTGGTATGCACCATCAGCGGTTTTAACCCGGCGTCCTTTCGCTCCTTGTTCACGAGCGCGACCACCTTGGACGCGTTTTGCGTCTGGATTTGCGCATAGACTGCTGCTAGCGACTTCGACTTAACTCCAGATACAGCAGCTGCATGCGCAGTGTCCGTTCCCAATCCGCCTCCTTGCGCCGTCGTCAAAGCCAATGCCAAAGCCGCAACCAGCAGCCCGGACATCCCGATTTTTGTACTCCATTTCTTCATGATGGATAGCTCCTCCCAGCCGTTTGCCCCGTTTTGCCGTTTCTTGTCACATTTTAACATATTTCGATGGCCTCTGCTTGCTTAAAAAATGGAAAAAGAGCGACTCATGAGCCGCCCTTCCCCCTGCCATTCCTTTTCTTATTTCTTGCTTGCGTATTTACGCATATCGAATGCTACGGCAGCAACGATAATCGCACCTTTGATGATTTGTTGCCAGTAAGGACCTACACCAACGAAGGTCAAGCCGTAGTTGATAACCGTAAAGATCAGCACCCCGGCCATGATGCCCGGAACCGTACCGATACCCCCTGTAGTGGAGACCCCGCCGACGACGCAGGCAGCGATCGCGTCAAGCTCGTACATGTTCCCGTAGTTGTTCGTTGCGCCGCCGGTTCTAGCGGCTTCCATCACACCTGCCAAGCCATACAAAGCGCCTGCGATAGAATAAATGAGGATCAGGTTTTTAGATACGTTGATCCCAGACACCTTAGCCGCTTGCTCATTGCCGCCAATCGCGTACATGTTTTTACCGAGACGTGTTTTGTTAAACATCACCCAAACAATGGCGCAGACGACGATGGCGATAATGACGATGTAAGGAATGGAGAAATCACCTTTCCCAATGCTCCCCGAACCCAGCAGATTCGTAAAATCGCCGCGCAGGCCGCCGATAGGCTGGGATTGGTTAGGATCGGTATCGAAGTACAGCGAGTTGATCCCGTAAATGGCAACCATCGTACCCAAAGTAGCGATAAACGGCGGAACTTTGAATTTAGCAACGATTACCCCGTTAATCAGACCAAAGAGCAGACCCACTGCAATAGCGATCAGAACCGGAATAAACATCGGAAGCTCCGGCAAATTGGGGAAGAAACGACGCGCATAATCTACTTCTTGCAGCATGGAAGCAGACACGACCGCCGTCAAACCAACCATCCGGCCAGCGGACAAGTCAGTACCGCCCGTGATGAGAATAAAGGCCACGCCGAGGGCGATGATCACCCGTGTCGACGACTGGATCAAAATATCGCGAAGCGTATTCAAGCCGATAAAGCTAGGCTCATAGACAGCGATGCCGACTAATAGCACAGCCAAAACGATATAAATGGCATTTTCACTAACAAAACTTTGTAATTTCTTTGTATTCATGATTTTCTCCTCCTTCTCTAACCTTAGTGCTGGGCAGCCAAACGCATAATTTCTTCTTCCGTAGCCTTGTCTCCATCCACAATCCCTGTAAGACGGCCTTCGGACATTACCATAACACGGTCGGACATCCCAAGCAGTTCAGGCATCTCGGATGAAATCATGATGATGCTTTTGCCTTGCTGTGCCAAATCCGCAATAATGGAGTAAATCTCGTATTTTGCCCCAACGTCAATCCCGCGTGTGGGTTCGTCTAAGAGTAGAATATCCGGCTCAGTCAAAAGCCAGCGCGCAAGCAGTACCTTTTGCTGATTCCCGCCCGAAAGGTTCATGATCAACGTCTTCGGGGACGGCGTTTTGGTCCGTAGCTTCTCAACCATTTGGTTGACTTCGGCTTTTTTCTTGCGATCATTCAAGAGCCCGAACGACGTCACGTAACGGGACATATTCGCGATCGCCCCATTTTCGTGAACGGACAATACCGGGAAAATACCGGTCGTGCGGCGTTCCTCCGTGAGTAGGGCTAACCCGTGCTTCTTGGCTTCGCCGGCACTGCGAATCTTGACCTCTTTGCCTCCGATCGAGATCGTCCCCGACTGAATTTCCCGGAGGCCGAACAGCGCTTCGATCAATTCCGTGCGCTGTGCCCCGACCAGTCCGCCCACGCCAAGGATTTCCCCTTTACGCAGCTCAAACGATACATCCTTAAACGATTTCGGGTTGCTGGACGTCAGCTTATCCACCTTTAAAATGACGCCGTTCGGCACATTGTGGCGGTCTGGAAACCGCTGCGTTAAATCGCGGCCGACCATCTTGGAGATAATGAGGTCCGTGGTCATTTCCGCTGCCGGCCACGTGCCAATCTTCTTGCCGTCGCGCATGATGGTGACATCGTCGGAGATCCGCAGGATTTCCTCCATTTTGTGCGAGATATAAATAATCGACACGCCGCGTTTCTTCAAATCATTGATGATCCGGAACAGATGCTCGACCTCTACGCTTGTCAAAGAGGAGGTTGGTTCGTCCATGACGATAATCTGCGAGTTGAAGGATACCGCTTTGGCGATCTCGATCGACTGGATCTTCGAAACGGACAGCTTACCGACAATCGTTTCCGGGTCTAAATCGATATCTAACTGTTTAAACAGCTCTTCCGTGTCCTTGTACATCTTCTTATGGTCAACGAAGCGGAGAGGACCCCATCCTTGCATAGGGAAACGTCCGAGCCATATATTTTCCATGACATTGCGGAAAGGTACCGGATGCAGCTCCTGGTGAATCATCGAAACCCCGAGCTTCAGCGCATCGCTGGAATTGTTAATTTCCGCTTTCTGACCATTCAGCACAATTTCGCCATCGTCCGGCTTATAAATTCCGAACAGGCATTTCATCAGCGTTGATTTACCGGCCCCGTTTTCACCCATCAGCGCATGAACGGTACCAGGTCTAACCTGCAGCGTTACGCCATCCAGCGCTTTGACGCCGGGAAACTCCTTGGTGATGCCCTTCATTTCGAGCATGAATTCAGACATTGTTTTTCGCCCCCTGATCATTTCTTTCGCTTTAGAGGCACAGCATGATTTCCTCCGGTATTCCTATCCCTGCGAAAAAACCGGGAGGTCCGTACCCTTCGGCATCGAACCTCCCATTTAGTCTTTGCGAATGTTGAGAAGTCCTGCTGATTACCTGCTAGCTGTGCTCTTATTTAAAGTCAGCAGCGTTATCCTTCGTTACTTTTTGGTAAGGGATCCAAACATATTGGTTGTCTGTAATTTCGAAACCAACGCTGTCTTTGCTGATCGCTTCGCCTTTTGCCAGCAAGGAAGCCAAAGTAACTGCTGCTTTCCCTTGGTTTTCAGCGTCATTCAATACCGTACCCAGCATCGTGCCTTGTTCCAGCGCTTGAAGTGCTGGTGCCGTGGCGTCAACCCCTACAACCGGCATGTATTTGTCGCCTGTGAAGTATCCGGCCGCTTTCAAAGCTTCGATTGCGCCGAGAGCCATGTCATCATTGTTTGCAAGCACGGCTTCGATTTTGTCGCCGTTTGCAGCCAGGAAGGCCGCCATTTTCTCTTGGCCTTTTACGCGGTCCCACATTGCGGTGTCTTCGGCTACTTTTTCAACTTTGATGCCAGCTTCTTCAATCGCTTGGATCGAATATTGCGTACGCAGCTCAGCATCTTGGTGTCCAGGTTCGCCTTTCAGCATCACGTATTGCAATACGCCGTCGCCGTTTTTGTCCGCTTCCGGATTTGCTTTCCAGTAGTCAACTACGATTTGTCCGGATAACGTACCGGATTCTTCGGCTTTCGCACCAACGTAGTAAACTTTATCCCATTTCTTCATATCTTCCGGCAAAGGTTCGCGGTTCAGGAACACAACCGGCGTATCTTTGGCTTGGGCTTTGTCGATAATGACGCCTGCCGCCGTACGGTCAACCGGGTTAACGATCAGCGCGTTTGTTTTCTTCGTCAAGAACAAGTCGATTTTATCGTTTTGGGTCGGTTGGGAGTTTTGGCTGTCTACGACATCCACTTTTGCAATCCCGTCCGCGTTCTTCTCGATGGAGTTCCGAACGCCCGTCATGAACGTATCGTCAAATTTGTAAATGGCCACGCCTACGCTTGGAGTGGATCCTCCATTTCCTCCGCTGCTCTCTTTGTCGCCGCCGTTGGAGCAACCTACCATTGTCGCACCGAGCATTGCTGCGGCCAGCATGACTGTCGTCAACTTCTTCATATCTTTGACCTCCTGAAAAATGTATTTCTGTGAGTTATCCTCTTGGATACGTTTTCATTATGCATGGTTTTCGACGGAATGCGAATCCAAAATTCTAAGATGTTTCTATCAAAATTCTGATGATGTCCCTTTGAGAATTTATAGTTCGTTTCTTCGGTACGTTAGCAAAACGGCAAAACAGCAAGCCGTCCGGACGATCCGGATCCCACTTGCTGTTTGCTCGTTTGAACTTCAACTAGAGAAAGAAAGGCTCGGTCTACCGCTGTCTCTACTTCACGAACGGGAACAGCAGTTTCTGGTTTTCCGGCCACAGCATATTGTTCAGGTCGATCAGCTTCGTATCCGTTGGAATCCGATCCTGCAGCTTCTCGCCTCGGGCAGCCTGGACGGCAGCGGCTACGGCCATGTAACCGTTGTTAAACGGGTTCTGTACAACCATCGCCTGCACCTTCTCCTCCTGAAGCAGCTCAAGCATTTCCGGCGGATTATCAAAAGCGATCATTTTCACTTTTCCGCCGTAGCCGAGCTCATCGACGGCCCGACCTGCGCCAATCGAAGATTCGGCGCTGAGCGACACGATGCCGTCCAGATCCGGGAACCGCTTCAGCATATTGGCCGTCAGGTTATAAGCGAGTTTCTCGTCCGAACCGCAGTATTGAATATCGACGACATGCACGCCGGGAAACCGGGCGATGTAGTCCAGGAATCCTTCCTCCCGTTGGTTCGCGTTTCGAGCGCCCTGGACAAAATTCATGATTCCGATTTCACTTTCCGGTCCGGTCAGTTCAACCAACCGTTCGGCGGCTTTCTGGCCGGCTTCGTAGTTATTGGTACCGACGAAGGTCTTCACCTTGGTCGAGGCCACTTCCGAATCCATCGAAATGACCGGAATGTCGTAATAGGATGTTCGGTCTGTCACCTGCCCCAACGCTTCATAGTCGGAAGCCGCCAAAATGATGGCATCGGGACGCCGCTTAATCGCCCCCTCCATCAGCTGGATTTGCCCTTCGACGTCGTTTTCGTTCTCCGGCGCCAGGAAATTCAACCGCACGTTATACTCTTTGGCCGCAACCTCCGCCCCCAGCTTGGTTGTCTTCCAGTAATCGCCGCGATCCATCTTGACGATCATGTCCACGTCGATAACCTGCTTGTTGTCTCCCCCTCCACCGGAGCGGCCGCAGGAGGACAGCAAAACGATCAGCAGGATGGAGGATAACAGCAGGCAAGCCAGATTCACGTACTTCGGCAATCGCTTCATGACTCCCTCCCGCCTTCTTCCGAACTTTCCGGCCGCACGGCCGGGATCGTAATCGTCACCGTTGTCCCTTCTTCCGGTTCGCTATCAAAATGAAGTCCATAGCTCGCGCCATAATAGAGCGTAATTCGCTCCTGTACGTTACGAACACCGACGCCCGACCCACTTTCACTTCGGATAGCCCCGCTAATGAGCTTCTCGACCGTTTCCGGAGACATCCCGATTCCGTTATCGCGGATACGAAAGACGAGCTTATCGCCTTCCAAATGGGCCTCCACCCGAATGAATCCCTCTTCGGCCGATTTTTCGATCCCGTGATGGATCGCGTTCTCGACGAGCGGTTGCAAGATCAGCTTTAAGGTTGAGCACTTCAATGCGTCTTCATCTGCGCTAATCTCATAGCGAAACTTGTTCTTGAACCGGATCGTTTGGATGATCAAATAATGGCGCACATGCTCCAACTCGTCCTGCACGCTAATGACGTGGTTCCCCTTGCTTAAGCTGATCCGGAAAAACCGCGACAGCGACGTTATCGTCGTAACAACCTCTTCGTTTCGTCCGAGCTCAGCCAGCCTTGTGACCGAGTTCAACGTGTTATAGAGGAAATGAGGATTGATCTGCGACTGCAGCACGTCAAGCTCGCTTTTGCGTTTGGCTTCCTGTTCCTGGATGATTTGATCCATCAACTCACGAATCCGGCGCAGCATTAGATTGAACCGCTTAGACAGCTGTTCGACTTCATAAGCGCCGCTAACATAGACATTCGTCCCGAAGTCCCCGCGTTCCACCATTTGAACGGAGCGCTCCAGCTTGCGAATCGGCTGGGAGATCCGGGCCGATACATAAATGCTGATGACCAGGATGATCGCGATTACGAGGGGCAAGAACCAGGACAGGAAATCGCCGACCTCCCTTTTTGTCGTCAAGAACTCGTCTGCGTAGGCCACCCCGACGATTTTCCACTCGGCGGGTTTGACCGTCTGAATCGTAATGATTCGCTGCTCCCCGTCTGACTCGTCGAAATAACGACCGTATGCATAATTCAGCACCGGCTCCAGATTTTCGTACTTCAATCCTGCATAAATCAGCTGTTGCTGTGGATGGTAGACGATATTCCCTACCTCGTCGATAATGTACACGTAACCTTTTTTGCCCAAGCTGATTCGACCGCTAAGCTCATCAATGGTACGGAAGTTGATGTCAATGACCAGCACGCCTTGCTTCAGCTTCCCTTGGTCCCGGTAGGTCACGGTTTTGCTCATCGAGACGACCCAGCGATACTGCCACTTAAACAAGTTCTGAATGTGAGGCGGGGTAAATTGCAGTTCCCCCGGATTTTCCATTGCGGATTCGAACCATAACTGCTCCTGCAGCCGTGTATTTTGCCGCATCGGAATGGACGGCATGTTACGCACCAGCTTCCCGTCCTCCGTAAACAACGCCATCGAAACCAGATCCTCGCGCGTACTGAGCACGGTCTCCAGTTGCTCCCCCAGTTGATCGTTGGTGGGCAGATCGGGGACTACGGCAATTTTTTGCTCCACAAGGTCAAAAATATCCTGCATTCCGCTAACATATAGCTCCAGGTTGGAATGAACCTGTTCAATGATTTGCTCTAAGCTTAAATAGGCATTCTCTTCCGCGGCTTGGGAGAAGCGGTTGAACAGCAAGGTGCTGACCAATACGACCGCAAGTACCGTAACGGCAATCGATGACAAGGATATCAGTACTTGAATGTTGCGCACATGGAAACCTTGAGCCATTCGTTTGACGGAACGCCACAATCTCATGAGCTTCTGGCTCCAGTGCGATATTCTTTCGGAGAAATGCCGTATTTCTTACGGAAGCAAAAACTGAAATAGTTGGGATCGGCAAACCCAACGCGTTCGGCGATTTCAAATGCTTTCAAGTCAGTTGTAGCCAGCAGGTCCTGTGCCGCATCCATCCGCACGCCCATCAAATAATTGACGAAGGTCGTTTTCGTCTCCTTCTTGAAAATGTTGCTGAAGTATCCGGTACTGATATGCAGATGCTGGCATACTCTGGCGATGGAGATATCATTGTCCCCGTAATGCGTCATGATGTAATCCTTCGCTTCATCTACCAACTTGTTGTAGCTCGATTGCCGATCGGAGGCGATGGAATGCTTCAGCTTCATACAGACATCCAGGAACCAGGTCTTAGCTTCTTCCGCATGCGAGAACTTGATGAACTGACCTAGAAATCCGGCTCCCTCACCAAATAATTTGTCGAGGTCAACGTGTACGTCCTTGGCGACCTTGATCACCGAGGTCAACATTTCCAGCAAATACACCTGAAAATCCTGATAAGACGCCTTACTATCAGCTAAAGCCGAGAACAGTTCCTCCAATAAGTCAGTCAACTCTTGGTCGCTGCCAACCTTCAGGCAGCGGACCAACTCTTTCTCCCTTAGCTCGTCCATAGATAACGGAACGTACTGCCGTGATTCCACGTCCTCGATCCAGATCACTTTATTGCCGCCGAGAATCACGCGGTAATCCAGCGCTTTGACGGCCTCTTCATAAGAGCCGGCGAGTTCACTCAGTTGCTCCACCTCAGAGCCGGCGCCAATCGTCACCGTTAGTTTAAGGAAACGCTCCACGCTAAAACGGATTTCTTCCAATAACTGTAGTGTTCGGTCTGCGAGTTGATCCTCCATGCTAGGCTCTGCTATGCTGAGCACCACAACCTCATCATGATGGATAAATGCCCGGTCTCCGGAATGAAGCCGGACCATCTCCTCGGCAATGTTATATACGGCAAACAGCTGTAACTGCGTATCGTTTGTATCCTTCAAGGAGACCGACGCCTGCCGATTCCCGGGTTCGCCGCTCCCAGATGATTCCCGACGGACCGTCGTAGAATCGATTCGGATCACGGAGACTTGATAACGTTCGCCGCTCAGATCCAGGTCATAATGCTCGCATTTCTCATGGATCTCTGTTTCCTGCAACCGGCGAGACACCAGGGAAGACAAAAACAGGCTCTGCAGGATTGGCAGATTTTTACGGTAATGCTCCGTCAGTAGCTGCACGTTTTCCTTCGCGGCCACCTCTTCATCTATCTGCATTTTCACCTTCGTTAAAATCTCGGCCAATTCTCTCGCCGAAAACGGTTTCAACACATATTCGTCGATGCCCAGTCGAATGGCTTTCTGCGCATATTCGAACTCCTCGTATCCGGTCAAAATAATGATCTTCGTGGCCGGGTATTGTTCACGAATCCACTCGGAAAGCTGCAAGCCGTTCATGAACGGCATTTGTATATCTGTTACCACAACGTCCGGCGCATGCTTCTCCACCAGCTCGGCCGCTTCCTTGCCGTTCTCTGCCGTCTCCATGACGGTATAACCGAGACTTTCCCAGTCGATCAGACTCAGCAAGCCCTCCCGTACGTCCTCTTCGTCATCGGCCAATATCAACTTATACATCGATGGACCATCCTCTTCTATACCCTGATTTCCCCCCGATTTTATCGTATCGGTCCGCAAAAGTAAATTGCGGATCATTCGGAGCTGATGGAAGGATCCAAGACCTTAGTCCAGTTTGTTTTCCGTCTTCGGTCCGTTTTGGGATTCCCATAAAACAAGTACCATGATATTATCCTAAAGAACTATCATCAACTCTAAATGGTGGTCGAATTTATGAACAATGAGATGAAAATCTATATTCTATTAAGCAATCCGAAGACGTTGGTCGCTAAAGCGATCGGATTATATACCCGCGCTCCTTACAATCATGCCTCCGTCGCCTTTGATCCTGAGCTGCGAGAAGTGTATAGCTTCGGGCGCAAACACCCCGTAATTCCGATCTTCGGCGGCTTCGTCAAGGAGGACATTCACTGCGGGGTATTCGAAAAGGCGACCTGCGCCGTGTATAGCTGCAAGGTTAGTGCGGAGAACTACATGCGCATGAGAAATTTCGTAAAAACCTTTGAGGACAACGGTGAACTGTATAAATATAACTTTATAGGCCTGTTGGGCGTGATCTTAAACATGGAGCTTGGCGGAGAGAACTCCTACTTCTGCTCTCAGTTCGTCAGCCGGGTGTTTCAAGAAGCCGGGGTCAAACTGCTGGATAAATCCGCAGGATTAACTACCCCGTCCGATCTCTGCGGCTGCTCGCAGCTCCAACTCGAATTCCGCGGACGCCTTGAAACCTACCGCGAGTTATACTGCTATTCACGTCGGTCCGCAGTGGCGTATGAGCAAAGCCGGTATTATGCGGCGAATTAATTTTGATTAACCACTGTCGGATTGAGCATGACCAAATAGCGCTATGTTTTCACCTTATTTGGTGGGAATAGCGCTATTTTAAAATCACCCTATTCTGCTGTTGGTCGTGATTTTCAGGCGGATAAGGTGATTTTGTGGCGCTAAATTGTTTTGAGTCGGACAATTATTCAACGATAAAAGGTTTTGGCGCACCATATTGCTGCAGCCACTGCACGATTTCTTGATTTCTCTGCTCGATGTACTTATCCTCTAATCCATGCTGACCATTCGGGTACACCACAAGCTTTACGGTTTTACCCGCCTTCTCCATTTCATCCGCAAATAATTGAACGGTTTGCCGGCGTCATGATGAATGGTCATATCTGTATATTATCCTATAAAAAAGGATAGGCCTAGGCCTATCCTACAATTGGAGTCCCTTTAAGGATGCTTCCGCTAAGCTAAATAAGCTTCCTTGACCTGCTCGTTGGCGAGCAGCAAATCAGCCGCGTCTTCCATCAAGATTTCACCGGTTTGCATCACGTAGCCGCGGTGGGCAATTTGCAAGGCTTGATAGGCATTTTGCTCCACAAGCAGCACGGTCATCCCCTCACGGTTCAGCTGTTGAATAATTTCGAAAATTTGCTCAACGATAATCGGCGCGAGCCCCATCGAGGGTTCGTCCAGTAGCAGTATTTTCGGCTGCATCATCATCGCCCGACCGATGGCCAGCATTTGCTGCTCCCCGCCGCTCATCGTTCCGCCCGTTTGCGCCAACCGTTCCCGCAGCCGCGGAAAATGGTCGAACACCCTCTCCATCCGCTGCTTAATCTTCTTTTTGTCGCTCACCGAAAAAGCACCCATCTCCAAATTTTCCTTCACCGTCAACCGCGGGAAGATCCGTCGTCCTTCCGGCACATGCGCGATCCCTTCCAACGCCGCCCGGTGCGGAGGTAAGTTTGACATTTCGGTGTCGTTGAAGCGGATGGTGCCGGTCATGTTCACCTGTCCGCAAATCGCCTTAAGCGTAGTGGACTTCCCGGCCCCATTCGAACCGATCAGCGACACGATCTCCCCAGCCTCCACCGTCAGGGTAACGCCTTTAAGCGCTTCAATCGCTCCGTAATAAGCGTGTACCTCTCGCAGCTCCAGCAAACTCATGAAATCACCTCAAGCCGAACCGCTTCTCCTTGGACAGCGCTTTTGCCCAGGTACGCTTCAATCACTTTCGGATGTGCACGGATATGGTCAGGTCCGCCTTCTGCAATTTTCGTCCCGTAATCCAGGACAAGAATGTGCTCGGATAACTCCATCACGAGCTTCATGTCATGCTCGATCAGGATGATGGTCATTCCGGTTTCCTTCTGAATTCGCCGAATCAGGCCGATCAATTCAGTCGTCTCGCGCGGATTCATCCCGGCTGCCGGTTCGTCCAGCAGCAGCACCTTAGGCTTCGCCGCCAGCGCCCGGGCGATCTCGAGCCGCCGCTGAGCGCCGTAAGGCAGGTTGGACGCTTGTTCGTTCAACAACGCTTGCAAACCGACGAACTCCAATAAACGGTATGCCTCTCGATGCACCAACTCTTCCTCATGTCGGGCAGTCGGCAGCGAGAGCAGTGTGCCGATGATCCCCGTCTTCAGATGGATGTGCATGCCCACCATGACGTTTTCCAGCACGGTCATGCTGCCGAACAGGCGAATGTTCTGGAACGTCCGGGCAATTCCCAGGCTCACGATCTGATGGGGTTTGACGCCAACGATGGACGTTCCATCCAGTTCAATCGCACCTTCGTCCGGAGTATAAATGCCGGTAATCATGTTAAAAAACGTCGTTTTCCCGGCCCCGTTAGGACCGATCACGGCGGAAATCTTGCCGCGCGGGAACGCAAAGTCAACGCCTCCAACCGCCGTTAATCCGCCGAAGCGTTTGACCAGCTTATTGACCTTCAGAATCGTCATTGACCTACACCTCTTCTTTGTTGTTTCGCCGGCGGCAAGACGGATAATGCTTTGCCCAAACGTTGCTCCTTTAGCCGCTCGGCATCCACCCTCTTGTTCTTGGCTGTGATCAGGCCATTTGGCCTGAAGATAGCAACGAGCACCAGGATCGCGCCAAAGATGAGTCGCTGCATTTTGGAAGGCGAGATCGAATTAGGGATATGAATGATTCCCTGCAGAGTCAACTGATTTAGCCAATTGGTAAGCTCGGTGAGCACCTGCAGATTCAGGATCGTCACCAAAGCCGCGCCGAGAATGACGCCGGGTACGCTGCCCATCCCGCCAAGCAGCACCATGACCAGAATCGTAATCGATTCGAGCAATGTAAAGCTGGTCGGATCGATAAACGTTTGCTTCGCGGCAAAAACCACCCCCATCATGCCTGAAAATGAAGCACCGATGGCAAAAGCGGTCAATTTGGTTCGAATGAGCGGGATACCCATCGATTGCGCGGCGATCTCGTTCTCCCGTATCGCCTTCCATGCCCGTCCAAGCCGGGAATACTCCAAGCGTTTGACGCTAAAAATGACGATTGCCAGAATAAAAATAACGATGAAATAAAACTGGTTCGGAAACGTGAAGGAGAGGCCAAACAAGCTCGGAGGCCGAATCGAAGACAACCCCATCGCCCCGTTCGTGATGTTCACCGGTTTATCCAGATTGTTAAAGATGATGCGGATGATTTCTCCGAACCCCAACGTGACGATGGCCAAATAGTCGCCCTTGACCCGAAGTACCGGCAAACCGAGTAAGAGCCCGAACAATGCAGCCATAAACCCGCCAAGCACGATAAAGATCCAAAACGCGCCCCCAGGCAGCGGAAACCAGTGACCGGAGATAAATTCGTTCGCCTGCGGTGTGGCAAAGATGGCGTACGTATAAGCCCCTACCGCAAAGAAGGCAACGAAACCGAGGTCAAGCAGTCCAGCGAATCCGACCACGATGTTAAGACCTAGCGCCATGGCGATGTAAATGCCGCACTGCGTGGCTACCTCCATGTATGACTGATGGGCCGGACCACCCGAGGTAGCAAACGGGATCACCGCAAGCAGCAGCACCGCTCCGATCCCCCATTTGATCGAGGTTCGGAAGGTCGTTAAATACAAGAGTAGCAAGGAGCCAAGTAAGAGCAGAAAGGAGATGACCGACTTATCCGAGAAATACACGCCGGCTGCCGCGACCAAGATAAACAACGTTAATAACAAAGCTTGTGCGAATGGGCTTCGCCCCAACCAGAGCTTCAGTTGATTCATGGCAGATCACCTACACCTTCTCTTTCACGGCCTTGCCGAATAAGCCTTCCGGCTTGAAAATCAGCACCGCGATTAGGATCAGAAAAGCGACGACGTCTTTATATTCCCCGCCTAACACGCCCCCCGTTATGGCCGACAGGTTGGCTGAGGAGAACATCTCCAATACGCCGATGAACAACCCGCCGAACATGGCGCCCCGGATATTGCCAATGCCGCCGAGGACCGCAGCGGTGAAGGCTTTCATCCCTAAGATAAACCCGATATACGGGTCGATGGTTCCATACTGCTGGGCGAACAGGACGCCGGTCCCGCCGCCTAGCGCCGACCCAATAAAGAAAGTCAAAGCAATCACTTTATTCACGTTAATCGACATCAACGACGCCGTTTCCCGATCCTGGGCTACGGCCCGCATGGCGGTTCCCCATTTGGTGCGGTTCACGAAAAAGTCGAGACCCACCATGAGTACGACAGCCACCGTCACAACGATGATCGTATTCGTCTTAAGAAATGCGTCGTCAAACCCGCTCCATAAGGATGAAGCACCGAGCTTCAGGTTATCGCCGTACAACGAGATGCCGGTAACGATAAAATTCCCGGTACGGATATCCGCGATAAACCGTACGATATCCTGCAGCAGGAAGGACACTCCGATCGCCGAGATCAGCGAGATCAGCTTCGGAGCTCGGCGGAGCGGCCGATAGGCCACCCGCTCGATCCCGATCCCCAGCATCCCGGTTGACAGCATCGCCGTCGCCAGGATGAGGAAGTAAGCGAGTCCGGCAGGTAGCCCAGTCAGCCAACCTGCCGAGTTCATCGTCAGTAAGGCTGCGGTGCCTACGAACGCGCCGGTCATAAATATTTCTCCATGCGCGAAATTAATGAATTCGAGAATGCCGTAGACCATCGTGTAACCGATGGCCACCACCGCGTAGACGGCACCCAATGTTAATCCGTCCACCAATACTTGAGGGAGTGTTTGCAGGATCATATCCATAAGTCCTTATCCCTTCTGCGTTATTGCCGAGAGTTCATTACTTCGGCTGTTCGATCTCCGAAACCATCGTGCCAGGGTAGGTTGGCGAATCGAATTTATAAATGAAGACCTTGGCGTATTCATTATCGCCTTTGTCGTCAAAGCTGACTTTCGTGGCGATGCCCTCGAAGTCGGTCGTAGCTCGGACCGCATCACGGACCTGTTCGCGAGTCGGAAGCTTGCCGCCATTGCCCTCGATCGCTTTTTCCACCGCGTTTAAGATGACATTCATCGAATCATAGGCATAAGCGGAGTAGTTCTCGACGGATTTGCCGAACTTGGCTTTATACTTATCCGCCCATTCCTTGTTGGATTTCGTGACGTCCGTAGACACGGAGCTGTAGGCAACTTCCGTCAGCTTGTCGCCGGCGATGTCGACCATGCCCGAGGAATCCAGCGCGTCTCCGCCCATGATCGGCACCGTGATGCCTTTCTCGCGCGCCTGTTTGACGATCAGTCCCGCCTCCGCATACATCCCGCCGAAGAAAATAAAATCCGGCTTCTTGCTGAGCACCTGGTTCAGTACGCCGTTAAAATCCTTCTCCCCAACCGTAATGCCCTCGTAACCGGCGATGGTCGCCCCCAGCTCTTCGGCTGCGCTGCGGAAAGCGTCGGCCAGCCCCTGCCCATAAGCCGTTTTATCCTGGATGACGAATATATTTTTCGCTCCCACGGTTTTCACGGCATATTCGGCGCCCGCCGGTCCCTGGAAATCGTCGCGGGCAACGATCCGGTTGGCCGCTTTCAGCTTCCGGTCGGTGAAGTCGGTTGCCGTGCTGGCCGGGGAGACCATCGGAATCCCGTATTTCTCGTATACGACCGAGCTTGGAATCGATACCCCCGAGTTTAGATGTCCCAGTACCGCCAATACCGCTTGGTCGGCGCCGATCAGTTCGGAGTTGGCGACACCTTTCTTTGAATCGCCTTGATCGTCGTAAGGCACGAATTGCAAGTCAAATCCCAACTCCTTAAATTCCGCTTGACGCTCCTCCAGCGCCATCTGCCCTCCGAGCTTAATCGATTCCCCTTGAATCGCCGAGCCCCCGGATAACGGGGATTGCGAAGCAATCTTGATGACCGTCAGTTCGCCTCCGGATGCGGCGGCATTGCCATCCGCAGGTTTCGAAGTGTTGCCGGACGAATTGCATGCCGAGAGTAACCCCATGATTAGAAAAGTGCTGATAAGCCAAACATAGCTTTTTTTGCCCTTCATACGCATCCTCCTAAAATGGACATTTTCCTAGGGTTGAACCCCGGTCACTGTTAACTATATGTCATAATACATAACACAATAGATATCATCCGCTTCATATATGTTAGTATTCGTGACATTTGAGAATGAATTTAACCTATTGACTACAAAAAACTACGGTATCCTACCCAATACAAAAAAAGAAATGTTAAAATATTTTACATTCCCTTCTCATTCTCCCACGCAAGCACAAAAAAGCCCCGTCCTAAAAAAGGACGGAGCCTGAATCGCAGTTTGTCTACTGATTTAAGTTATATTTAGGTTTAGCTTAACGGCTTATTCATCCGGTAACCGGTGCAGCTGAAGCCGCAATGCTCATAAAACATTTTCGCGGACAGATGATTCTCTCGGGCTGTAGAAAGAACCAGATCCGTGCTACCACGTTCGATGGCCCACTTCTCCGCCTCCATGATCAACCGTCTCCCGATCCCTGTACCACGGTGTTTCTCTTCAACGACCAAAGCTGTAATCCGGGTGACCGGTTTAATCATATCATGCGTCTGATGCTGCTTGAGAAAAGCTGTCCCTACGACCACACCGTCGAGTTCCGCAACCAGATTGCCTAGCAGTAACTGACCTTCCAGCATTGCTAGACGTTCCTTCAACACACTTGCCGTCATCGGATAACGCAACTGACGCATTAAAGGAAGCATGTGTTGAACATCGTCGCAACAACCGTTGCGAATGACCAGAGCCGGAGCTAACGCCTCAATACTCAATTGGACCAAACCACCTTCAATAAATTTGCCGATTCCTAATCCAATTCTATTTTCCGGTTTTATGTCCAAGATTGCAATAGTTCTAATTAAAAATGCACATATTTTTCGATAAAAAGTTACAAAAACCGAAATTGGGCTTCGACCAAGCCGTAATAGATTCCCTTTTGTTCCATCAGTTCCCTGTGCGTACCTGATTCTTTAATCTGACCATGGTCCAAGACGATGATCTTGTCGGCATTGCGGATGGTAGATAGCCTATGGGCGACGATAAAAGACGTCCTCCCCTTGAGGAGCACCTTTAACGCGTCCTGGATCTTCAGCTCGGTCTCCGTATCAATGCTTGCTGTCGCCTCGTCGAGGATCAGAATCCGCGGATTCGCCAGCAGCGCACGGGCAAATGACAATAGCTGACGTTGCCCCATCGAGAGCACGTTGCCGCGTTCCTCCACCTCCGTATTGTAGCCGGACGGTAGCTTCATGATAAAATCATGGGCGTCCACCGCTCTGGCCGCAGCCTCTACTTCCTCATCCGTCGCGTCCAAGCGACCGAAACGAATATTGTCCCGAATCGTTCCTGAGAAAATAAACGTATCCTGCAGTACAACTCCGATTTGGCTGCGAAGGCTCTGGACGGTGACCTCGCGAATATCATGACCGTCGATCACCACCGAACCGCGGCTCGGGTCGTAGAAACGGCTGAGCAGGTTGATGATCGTGCTTTTTCCCGAACCCGTATGGCCGACAAGCGCGATCGATTGGCCGGGACGAACGTCCAAGTCGATGCCTTTCAAGGCTGGGCGCCCTTTTTCATATTCAAACACGACCTGATTAAAGCGAATCCCTCCCGTAATCGCCGGGAGCGGCTTAGCTCCTGGCTGATCCGCGATATTCGGCTCCTCGTCGATAAATTCGAAGATCCGTTCAGAGGAAGCCATCGCCACCAGCAGTTGGTTGTACATTTGTCCCAGGCGATTGATCGGATCCCAGAAGTTCCCCACATAGTTGCTAAACGCCACCAGCAGGCCAATCGTCAGTTCTCCGGTCTGAATGAGGTAAACGCCCAACATAAACAGCACGAACGTGCCGATGCCCCCGGTAATTTCGATTAAAGGACCAAAACCCTGGTTCATGGCCGACGCTTTGTCCCACGACTTCTTGCTGCTCAGGTTCATCGAATCGAAGTAACGCATGTTCTCCCGTTCTTGGGTGTAGGCTTGGGTGACGCGAATCCCTTGAATCGATTCATTCAAATGGGAGTTGATCCGCGAGTTCTTCATGCGAACTTCCTGCCAGGCCATCCGGATTTTTTGCCGCAGTTTGGTGGAGATCAGGAACATGATCGGCACGGTGATCATCACCGCAAGTCCCAGTTTCCAATTGATCAGCAATAAAATCACGACAATCCCGGCCAACTGCACGCAGTCGATCATCAGGTTAACGACCCCGTTGGTGAACAACTCCTGCAGGGAATTAACGTCATTGGTCACCCGCACTAGCACCGAGCCGGCCGGACGCTTGTCGAAGAAGTTGAAGGAAAGCTTCTGGATATGCTTAAACAAATCGGCGCGCAGGTCATAAATGACCTTCTGTCCAATAATGTTCGTGTATTTAATCCGGTATACGCCGGAAACCCACTGAATCAGGTATAGGATGAGGACGGCGACGGTGATGCCGTACAGCAACGTTAAGCTGGTTTGGCCGTTCTCCGGCGCGATCGCCCGGTCGATGGCTAGACTCGTCAAATAGGGCACGGCCAGCTTCGTTACTGTACCTAGCACCGTCATCAGGACAATCAAAGGCAACATCTGTTTGGCGTAAGGGATCATATAGGCAAAAAGCCGGCGGAATTGCTGCCAATCAAAAGCCTTGTCAATCACCTCGTCATCCTGGTAAACGAAGCGTTCCTCGATTTTTCCGCGGGCTGATTCTTTCCCTTGAGGCTTCCGCCCGGTTACCGTTTGCGTATTCATACGTCACCTTCCCGTTCACGCCGGGCCGCTCCATCCAGATGGTCCGCGTATTGGATTCGGTACACATCCCGGTACGGACCGGGAACCTCAATCAGTTGCTCATGTTTGCCGCGTTGCACAACCCTTCCTTCATTCAAGACGAGAATTTCGTCCGCGTGGCGCAGAGAAGAGATTCGGTGTGCGATGATAAATGTCGTTCGCCCCCGCATGACTTCTTGAAAGCCCGATTGGATCTCCTGCTCGGTCTCCATGTCCACCGCGCTGGTGGCATCGTCTAAAATGAGGATTTTCGGATTTTTGAGCAAAGCGCGGGCGATCGCGATCCGTTGCTTCTGCCCGCCCGACAATCCGAGTCCTCGCTCACCCACTACGGTATCGTACCCGTCCGGCAGCTCCATGATAAAATCGTGCGCCTTCGCCAATTGGGCAACGCGAATGATTTGCTCCATGGATACATTGTTCATGCCGTACGCGATATTCCCTTTAATGGTCGATGAGAATAGAAATGTCTCTTGGAACACGGTGGCGATTTGGCTTCGCAAGCTGCGCACGTTGATCTCTCGAATGTCTTTGCCGTCCAGGCGGATATGGCCTTTGTTGACGTCATAAGCACGCATCAACAGCTGGATGATCGTTGATTTGCCGGACCCGGTGCCGCCGAGAAAGCCGATGACCGAACCAGGTGAGGCATGAAACTCGATGTCGACGACAGCCGGCATTTTGTTTCCGTATGCGAAGGTGACCCGATCGAACTGGACATCGCCGCGAACCTGCTCCGGATCGAGCTCTACGGCCCGCGCTTCGTCCTTGACGTCAATCGGTTGATTCAAAATTTCCAGCACTCGTTCCCCGGATGCCTTCGATTGCGTATAGTTGTTAATATGGAAGCCTAGGCCCCACATCGGGCCGATGATAAACCAGATCAAACTAAAGAAGGCGACTAAATCGCCGAGCGTCAGCTGCTCCTTGATCACCAATGTGCCGCCGGCCGCCAGAAGAACCGCAACGCTAATCGAAGCCAGCAACTCCATCACCGGAAAGAATTTGCTCCACAAGGTAGCCGCAAAGATCTGGTTATCCTTATATCGCTCGTTCCGATGCGAGAACTTCTCCACCTCATGCGGCTCCCGGGCGAACGATTTGACGGTGCGCACCCCGGTTACGTTCTCCTGTACTGCAGTCGTCAAGGAACTGAGTGCCTGGCGCATTTCCTGGAATGCCGGATGAATTTTCGACTCGAATTTGAGCGCCACACCGGCTAAGAATGGAATCGTGATCATCGTCAGTAAGGTCAACTGCCAGTGAATGGACAACATTACCGCCGATCCGAAGGTCACCATCAGGACGAGATTAAGCAACTGGGCGAAGCCAAACCCGACGAAGTTGCGGATCGCTTCCAAATCCCCCGTTAATCGGGACATTAAATCCCCGGTTTTCGCTGTGTCGTAATAGCGGAACGATAGAAATTGTAGTTTTTCGTAGCAGGCGTTACGTAGTCGGTAAGCGAGATAATTCCCCAATCTTCCGCCGAAGAATCCGTGCAGGAACTGCAGCAGCGCCTTGACGGCCACGACGGAAACCGCCATGGCGGCAATCCACACCACTTCCCCGTAATTTCCCGGCCGAATCACATCGTCGATCAGCTTGCGCAGCAGCATTGGATAAACTAAGCCCAGTCCGGTAGCTGCCGCCAAACATAAAATCGACAACACCAAGTAATTCAACTTTGCCTGGTAATATCCCCGAAGTTGCCTGAGAACCTCCATGTCACTCCTCCTACACCCGTTAGTTGGAATTAACTTGATCAACCGTCATAAACCAACGATTCCGGACGTCTTGGATGAAATAACAGAGGGATCTGTCTGAACGCCGCGAAACCTGTCACAGCCTGGAAGCATGCGCTTTCATGGCTATAGCTCTTTGCAGTTTATCATTCGGATTTTCCCGCGGCAAAGCGAAGAAAAGCCTAATATCCCTTAAATTTGGAATATTAGGCCTCTATCGCCGGTTAAACCGGCTTATCTTTCATAAAAAGCTTCCATTTCCTCCACATCCCGCCCGATTTGAGCAAGGATGCTTTTCCAATGCGACAACTCCTCCGGCGAAGCTTTGGAACCTTGAATGCTTTGCTCCCATTCCGACCACAGGCCGCGGAACGTTTCGGCGGTTTGTGCCTTCCGTAATGCGATTTCTTGTTCGTAATGCTCCCGGAAGTTCGTCTCCATCCCCTCAACGATCTTCTTCAACTTGGCAAGCAGTGGATCTTCGAGCTTAGCCCGCAACTGCAAGCGGCCGCCTCCTTCAAAAAATGTTTTCGGATTTTTGAAGATGGGCCAATACGTCTCTGGTTCCAACGTTCCGCCGTCGAGCAAACCTTCGGGTATCGTCGGCGTATTCCAGCTCGTTTCGCCCTCCGTATAGCTAAGCGGCATTTCCAGCGCCGCCTCATGCCGACGGCACCAAGCTTCCGCTTCGCGGCGGAGCAACGCCTCTGCTTTTCGCTCCAGGCGCAGGGTCGTGGCAAGCAGTTCGCGCTCCAATTCACCCGAAATTTGATCCAACCAACCGCGCATGGCGACGGTAAAGTTACGTTTCAGCGGACCGTTGTGCTCCTGCAGCAGCGAAGGGTGGAAAAATTCGGCGAACAGCTCCAACGCCTGCAGCCGAACGCGCTGCACGACGTGGAACAGCAACTCGGAATTCTCCTGGGCCCACTCCCTGCCGATATCGACCTGAACAAACTCGGCGACCGCCTGTTCGAAGGCATCTCGGCGTCCACGTAAGGCGGTGAGCCGCTGCTCTGCATTTTCTGCGTTGTGCCCGGCGGCTTCCGTCCATTTGAATAACCGTTCGTGCATCTGCTTCACCATTGCAGCAGCGGAAGATACGGCCAGATTCCCCAGATCCTGTTCCAGAAAAGCGGAGAACCGCTGTCGGAAGAGGGTGAAGCCCGGGTCGTTCGCAACGTTCCCCTGAACTGCGGCCATGGCTCGCATACTGGATACGGCAAACACGTTAGGTTGCTGGATCCCTGCCGTGCGGAGACCCTCCCGTACATGCTCCACGACGGCGGTGAGTTCATCGTCCGAAGCCGCAAGATCGGCGGCGTTAACAACGAAGAACATTTTATCCAGGGCAAAGCTGCCTTTCATCCGTCCCAACTGGCTTAACAGCTGCTTGTCGGCTCGCGAAAACGCGTGATTGTAGTAGGTCACGAAGATAATCGCATCGGAGTCCTTCATATATTGGAAAGTCACTCCCGTATGACGGGCATGGATGGAATCCGCCCCTGGGGTGTCCACCAGCACGATTCCTTGTTCGGTTAATGAACAACTGTAGTAAAAGTCGATTTCGGCCACGAAGCAAGCCTTCTTCTCGTTTGCGGCGTAGCTGCGGAACATCTCCGCCTCCACGACCTCCACTTGGCCGAATCGTCCGGCTGACTCTGTCCATCCGGCGGCCGCAGCTTTCAGGAAGCTGTAGTGAGCGCGACCGGCCGCCGGAATGTCTTCAGGTTTCAAGCGCCGAACCGCCTCTAGCCAGGCCGTCTCCGACCAAGTTCCCAAACCTAGAGCTTGGAAGGAATAGGCCAGGTCTTCGCGGATCGCCTCGGCGCTCTTGAATTTGACAGCGGCCGTGTTATGGCGCTGGCCTCCAGCGGGCGCCATCACGCGGATGATCGCCGCGGTGGTCGGATGCGGCGATACGGGCAACACGGCTTCGCCTAGCAAAGCGCTGGCGAAGGACGATTTTCCGGCGCTGAACGCCCCGAACAGCGCCACCGTGAAGACGCCGCCGCGCAGTTCGGCGGCGCGCCGGGTCAGCTCCCGCACCCCGGTGCCGAAGGCCGGGTGGGGAGCCAGCCGCTCCGCCGCGGCCGTCAGGCGCGCGGCGGCGGCAAGCGCGCGCCCGCGCGCCGGGGCGGCCGTGGCCGCTGGCGCGGGCGCCGTTGCCGCCGGGGCACCGCCCCCGGCGGCTTGCGCCTGCGGCGGCGGAGCGGCGGCAGCGATGCTCGCCGCCACAGGCGCCGCAGGCGCTCCCGCGCCGCGGCCCGCAGCGCGCGGCGCGGCCACACCTGCCCTCACCTCCGGCAACAGGCCGGGGGTGAGGGGCACGGGCGCGCCCAGCAGCGCGGCACAGCGCGCCGCGCGCGCTGCGGCGGCCGCGTCCAGCTGCGCCAGGGCGCGGGCCGCGGGAAGGCGCGCCGCCAGCTCGGCGCGCCGGATGAGCGCCGCCGCAGCTTCGGCGGCGCGGCGCGGCGACGGCGCGGCGAGCAGCGCGTCGATGACGTCCACGGCCGCGCGGCGGTAGCGCGCGGCGATGCTGGCGCCAACCGCCGCGGCGTAGATCAGCGTCGACTCGCCGGACAACATCGCTCCGCCCGGAAGCGGCTCCGTGATCCACGCCTCTGCCGGTTTCGGCATCCGCTCGTCCAGCTGCTGCTCCCAGGCTTCGCCCCAGAGCTCCAGCTGCTGGCCGATCCCCCGCAGTTCCTGGCGCACATGCCAATCGAGCTGTGCTTCGACTTGCTCCCCAAGCGCCTGCAGAAATTCGCTTTGGCGCTTCAACTTCTCCGCTTCCGTCTTTCCGCCAGCGAACCAGCCCTTCGCTTTAAAGCCCGGCGCCTGGCCTTCCAAATAGCGACCCGCAAGCTCCCGCAACTGCGGTGTCATCAACTGTGCGGTATCCAGCAGGCTGCCGATACGTTGCAGCCACTCCTGTTTCCGCGGCTCCCAAGCTTTCTCCCCAGAAGGATCAACGATCTCGAGTCTACGCAGTTCTTCCCCCATTGCCGTTACGTCCGTTTCGCCGCCAGCCTCTTCTTCTAGCTGCTCACGCCGAGATTGCTCCGACTCAGCCACGCGCGCTAAATAACCTTCAACCGACTGAGCCGCCGAAGCGTAAGCCCCGTATTCCAGCAAACCGCCTCCCCGCTCAAACAAGGCGCGGATCGCTTCCTTCAACTGCGGCAGCATATTCCCGAGAGCATCTTCCCTCTTTAATGAAATATAGAAAATTCCCTTCGCCGCGATATTCCATGCCCGGAACGCCTGGCTGACCGATTGTTGATACTCCTCGAAGGGGAGCTCCTCTTCCCGATGCTTATCGATTTGATTCACGACCATGTATACCGGTTTACCGTAATCGCTTAGCGATTTGGCAAAGCTTAAATTGGTCTCCGAAGAAACGTGGTTATAATCCATCACATAGAACACTACATCCGCCAGGTGCAGAGCAGAATGCGTGGCCATCGCATGGCCGGCGTCATTGGAGTCGACTCCAGGCGTATCTAGCAACACACCGCCGTGAGGTGGTAGCTCAATCTGGTCCCAGAGCTCTACGCGAGAGTATTCTTCGCCGTTGCGGCAATACGCCGCTACCTCCTCCACCGGCACTTCTACCTTAGCTTTGGCCAAATCGGCCGGCGTCAATAGTGCACGCGGCTCCCCTTCCCGAATGAGTACCACATTGGCGCTGGTGGGAAGCGGGCTAGCCGGCATAACCACTTTTCCGCATAAAGCGTTAATTAAACTCGACTTCCCCGCCGAGAAATGGCCGCAAAACGCCGTGACCAGCTCCCTCCGGCCCAGCTTGTCGCCAACCTCTCGCAGTTCAGCCGCCGCGGTTAGGTCACCTTCCCCGTCCACCAAGTCTCGCAATCGATGCAGCCGCTCGCGCAATGATAGCTCCGTATCCGTCATCGTTCCATCCATCCTAGTTCCTCCGTTTTCCACGCTGCGAAATCAAGTTTCATTTTAATTATTCATATTTTAACATTTCCCTGTTCGCTTGGAAACGCTCGCTTGCGGATGTTCGTCCGCGTAACGCTTCATACCAAAAAACCGCCTCCCAAGGAGGCGGTTCCGTCTATACTACAGCATTAACTAATATAAGCCAGCCTCTCGATCCGCCAGCACCTGTCCGGTGAGCGACAAATCGTAATCCCCTAATGACGACAGTACCTCGTGCAGCTCGGTCGAACCCAGCGCTTCGCGGAGCTTGGCGATCCACTCGCGGTTCTCCGGCTTATTCAGCACAACAAGGTCGACGCGTTCAAGGGTCAGCGGAATGAAATCAAGTCCGGCGATCCGAGCCGGCCGTTCGCTGCCGACGCCAACGTCCGCCTGGCCAAGGGCAATCCGCCCCCCAAGCCCCATATGCGAAGATTCCTCCTGGGCGTAGCCGGTGACGGTCGCAGGAGCGATTCCATGCTTGCGCAGCTGTTCATCCAGCAATACCCGGGCTCCCGAACCCTTCTCCCGGTTAATCAGCTTAATCCCGGGCCGCGCTAAATCCTCCCAGGATTGGATCCTAAGCGGATTACCTTGCTTGACGTAAAAACCTGCCCGGCGCGTCGCAAAATTCAATACCAAATAAGGGAGGGAAATGAACAGCTTGCGGATATACGGCAAATTGTACTCCCCGGTGTCTCCATCGTACAGATGCGTGCTGACGATATCCGCCGTACCGTTATACATGGCCACTAAGCTGTCCATACTGCTGGCAAAGGAACGCAGCGGACGGTATGCGCGAACTTTAGATTCCAACGCTTTGGCCAGCAGGTCGAGCCCCGGATCCTGCCCGGTAATGACCAACGTCCTTGCCCCATCCCGCACTTCTCCGCCGTCGGCATCCGGTCGGGTCGGTACGGTATAGGGAACCTGAAATACCGGCATGGCGGTGGCAGCGGACGACCCGGCCCCGCTTCTGGCTTTGTGCTTATACGCCTCCAAGTCAGTGGAGTCCACTCGCATCTGTTTGCCGACCCGGTATGCGGGAAGCTCCCCTTTTTTGATCAAATCATATACGGTTAACTTAGATACCTTTAACAGCTTGGCGATTTCTTCGGCTGTATACGAGATCGGTTCAGTCATAACTTACTCCTCATCTGTTCCACCATCGTTCTTGCAACTAGACTCATCTTACCGGGGATTCCCCTTTTTTTCAATGAAAACTCCCCCATGGATCTATGCAGATCGTTATGTTTCGTATAATCTAGTTATAATTAGATATAACCGAGGAGGGAATACCTATGCACAAATGGATGAAGCTGCCCTTTTTGGCCGTACTCACCGTCCTTATCCTGCTCCTATCCGCCGGATGCGGCAGCAATTCGGCTTCGCCCAACAAGGCTCCTTCCGTCAGTGCCGAAGGTAGCAACGCGGCCAACAACTCACCAACATCGGTTGAGGACAAGTCCGAACCGGCTGAGCAGGTCGAACTGCTCGTCTCTGCCGCTGCCAGCTTAACCGAAAGCCTTGATGAACTCAAGAGTGTATACGAGGCCGAGCACAGCCATGTGAAGCTAACTTTTAACTACGCCGCCTCCGGAACGCTTCAACAGCAAATCGAACAAGGCGCCCCGGCTGATCTGTTCCTGTCCGCCGGGACCAAGCAGATGAATGCTTTGATCGAAAAAGGCCTAATGGATGACCGTCTAACAACCAACCTATTGACCAATGAACTTGTGCTGGTTATTCCTCAGGATGGCTCCGTACAAATTGAAAAAATGGAAGATCTAGCAAAACTCGGCGATATCGCCATCGGCACCCCTGAATCTGTTCCGGCCGGGAAATACGCGCAACAGACTCTTAATTACCATAAACTTTGGGATTCATTGCAATCCAAGCTAGTGTTGACCAAGGACGTCAAACAAGTCTTATCCTATGTGGAAACCGGCAACGTCGACGCCGGATTCGTTTACAAAACCGACGCTGCCCTTTCGGATAAGGTGAAGGTGGCGCTAAGCGCAGAAGCCGAAAGCCATGACCCGATTGAATATCCGATCGGTGTCCTCAAGGGCAGTGGTCATCCGGATGAAGCCAAAGCACTTTACGACTTCTTATTAAGCGACCCCGCCCGGCAAGTGTTTAGCACATACGGGTTTACCCCAGCGGAGTAATCGCCTATGAACGCAATAGGGATTCCGGAAACCTTCCTGGAGCCGGTTGGATTATCATTGCAAGTGTCTATAGCTGCCACGGTCATCGCCTTTTTGACTGGCCTTTTAATGGCATGGCGCATGTCCACCGCCGCCTTCTACGGGAAAACGCTGGTGGAAACCATCTTTCTTCTTCCGCTCGTCCTGCCGCCTAGCGTTGTCGGTTTTATATTGCTCGTGATGCTGGGCAAGAACAGCTGGATCGGGCAAGCCGCGGAATCTCTGTTGCACTTGAGCTTCGTGTTCCAGCCGCTCGGTGCAGTGATCGCTGCAGCCGTCGTCAGCTTTCCGCTAATTTATCAGTCGCTGAAGTCCGGCTTTCAAGCGGTGGATCAAGAACTGAAAGACGCCGCTCGTTCGCAGGGAGCCCGGGAATGGCAAGTGCTTGCCTATATTGTGCTGCCCCTCGCCTCCCGTTCACTGCAATCGGCGTTTATACTCGGGTTCGCCCGCGCGCTCGGCGAATTTGGAGCGACGATGATGATCGCCGGCAACATCCCCGGCCGGACCCAAACGATTCCAACGGCCATCTATTTTGCCGTTGATGCCGGGAATCTCCAACTGGCTTGGGCCCTTACGGGCTGCACCATCCTGTTGTCCTTCGGCCTGCTATGGATCTCCTCCCGCCTTAAAACCGAATAGACGAGCCAAGGCTCCTTGGTTGCAGAACGACAAAAATCCCCTGCGGTCTGGCGTGTTCATAACACGTCCTCCCGAGGGGATTTCTTATCTATTCTTCGTTTCGAGCAACTTCATCGCTCGATTTAACTAACGACATCCGCCGTTTCTGTTGGAAGCAAGATTTCAAAGACTTTGCCGTGCTGTAATATCGTGATGCCTCTGGTCTTATCCTTCATCACAACGACTTCCGGTTTAACGGACATCCGTTCCAAATAATGCTCAGGTACCTCGCCGGAATCGCTGACAACCAAGCCTTCAACCTCACGCTCGTCGTTTTCGCCTAGCTTCAAATCGATCACTTGCTCAAACACGTCCGAGAACTGTTCAAAGTTATCGGTATACACAGAAATGCATCTCATGGGGTCTCTCATCCTCACCTATGGGTTATCTTTTTTTGCCGCATTTTTCTTATTTTTTCTGTTTTGCGGCGTTTTCATACGTTTCTTGCCCTCCCGGCATACGTCAAGCAGCGGGCAGACTTCACATTTCGGGTTCTGCGCCTTGCAGTGGTACCTACCGAAGAAGATCAAGCGATGGTGGGTTAATGTCCATTCATCCCTCGGGACCCGCTTCATCAGTTTCTTCTCCACTTCAAGAACGGAGTCGTTCCATCCAGCCAAACCTAGTCGTTTACTGACACGCTCCACATGCGTATCTACGGCAATGGCCGGAACGTCAAAGGCGTTCGATACGACGACGTTTGCCGTTTTTCGCCCCACACCAGGAAGCTCAACCAATTGCTCATGTTCCCGCGGAACCTCACCGCCGTAACGCTCCAGCAAAATATGACACAGGTTTTGAATATGCTTGGCTTTACTGCGGAACAAGCCGATTTTCCGGATATCCTGTTCCAGCTCTTCTAACGGAACCGAAACATAATCCTCGGGCGTTTTATACTTTTGAAACAAATCGGCCGTGACTTTATTCACGGTTGCGTCGGTGCATTGCGCGGACAGGAGCACAGCAATCGTAAGTTCAAAGGCATTCTCGTGGTTCAACTCGCAACGCGCATCCGGAAACATGGCACCGATGGTGTCTAAAATATGGCGGACGTCAGCCGCGTTCATGTCTCCACTCCTTTCCTGGAGGCCCGGCTGGCAGCTCGGATTAATCCGCGAAAAAACCGCCTTGATCCGGGAAACATCCCGCATCAAGACGGTTGATCTCACGAAAAATGATTATTGTTTTTCGATTTCAACCAGCTTGTCTCCGTTGAAATACAAAACAATTTTATCATTATTCTGGAGGGATTGCACGGATATTGTCGTGTCGCCTTGGTGAATATAGGTGTCTGCCGTTACGGCAAAACGATAATTGTTGTCCGACGTACTGGATCGCAAGACGATAATTTCTTTGGCAACCCCATCATAACGGGAAAACTTGCGTTCCTGCGGGGTTAATACTTTGATCACGACCGCGCCATTCGTGTCCTTACGTACTTCAACATGATCGCTGGTCGTGAGCGAAGTTGTGCTCGTGCTGATCTCGGTACCCCGTTGAACTTTCACGCCGCTTGCCAGGGAGTAGGTCTCCATGTTGCCGGCAAAAGACTTCACCGTTAACGACGAACCATCGACGCTTTGAACCTTACCTAAGGTCAGCTTCACGACTTGCAGCGAGACAGCCGTTTGTCCATTAAACGTAACGTTGATCGTTTGTCCTACCTTCAGATCGCTGACTTTGATCGCTCCGCCGTTTTCGCCAAGCAATACGGCCTGATCGACATAGAACTCGCTAGTCACCCCGTTCGCCGTTGCCCGAATGCGGCTGTTCGCCGTATTTATCGAAGCGACTTCGAATTGAATAGAGCTCTTCACTGCTAAGGTTTGCAAGGCATCCTGGTTTGCCGTCAACATCGCGGTTACTGGGTCCCCAGCCTTGATATCGGCCAACGTTGCACTTGCTTTGCCATAAATGCTGATCGACGGCGTTGTTCCTTGATAAGGGATTTCCACGGTTTTTCCGTTGCCCAGCAAGATCGTGATCTTCTTCGTCGAAGTATTGGCCGAAACGTAAGTGCCCTCGTATTTGTACGTCACTTCCACGTTCACCACACGCGAACCAACGACCGTCAGATCGACTCTACGACCTTTGGACAGCAATGCTTCCAGACCGGACAAGGTTGGCGTTGTCGTGTTATAGGTGTATTTCGTTTTGTCATCGATTACGAATACATACGGTTTTTCCGCGGCATCCATCACAGTGAGCGCCTTCGTTTTCGCATCATAGTTGATGACGGAAGCGTTCGCCAGCTGTTCGGACTGCCGTCCGGTGACAACGATCTTCGTGACTTCGTCATCCGGGTTCAGGGTCATTTCGACTTTGTCCCCGCCTTTTGTGTCGGTAATGAGATCGTCCAGGCCCGCATCCGCGATCCCGTTAATTTGCACGGTAACGTTCTTCGCTAGCCGCTTAATTTCGTCGCGTCCTCCCGCATTCGTATAGCTGAGCAGCGTATCGCCTACGAGATCCAGCAAGGTACCGGTTACCGTACGTTCCGTTGCCTGGGTGACTTCAAGGGATGTCAAGACACTATCCTTCACCGTATAGGTCACGGATGCCCCTGAATTCACTTCGCCCATCGTATTGAGTCTTTGGTTTTGGTACAGCAAAATCGTATTGTTATCAAATTTATACGTCTCTTCCGCCCCATTGGCGGCTTTGATCGTTACGGTTTTCGCGGTCAGATCCACCTTCGACACCGTACCGCTGCTTGTCTTATCCACCAACGCCGATTTCACCTGAACGATCACCGGCTTCTTCTCTGCCGTGAACGTTTCACGCTGTACAACTACGGTGCTCTCAGACGTCAGGTCGCTTGCTTTGATGGCATTGCCGTTTTGGTCAAGGAAACTGGTATTTGCGTCATAGGTATAAGTCACCGAATCATTATTCACCAACAGAAGCAAACGGTTATTCGTTAGCACCCGAAGCAGAGTTCCTTCGACACTCTCCAACTGCTGGTTCGCATCCGTCACTTCCACATAAGCAGCCGAGCCCACTTTATCTACTACTAGCAATTTGGTGTACAGCTTCAAAGCACTTTGGGTCGTTCTCACTTCGGAATCCTTCGTAAAATAGACAGAACGGTTGTCCAGCGAAAAGCTTCTCATTTGACCGTTCGTATACAAAGTCAGCTTGCTGTCGGTCAGTTGGGTTACGATCCCCTCATAGACGTTAGCGTAACCCGGGTTCACGTATTCGCCGCCACGGCTGAAGAAGGTAGCGAGCTGAGCGCGGGTGACTTTGCCGAGCGGATCAAAACGGTTGCCTTCCACCCCTTTGGTCAGATTCAACTGAACCGCAACATTGACATAGCCGCGCGCGTTCGCGGAGATGCTCGATTGATCGGCGAAGCCGGTTGACATCGCAGCCGATGCTTTGGCTTCCGCATCTTTGCCCAGAGAACGTACCAGAATTTTGGCAATCCATTCCCGCGAGGCCTTCTTCTCGCCCCAGGATTCGCCTTCTTTCGTGACAGCAACCTCTTCATTTTTGTCAATCAATTTCTTGGATAGTGCCAGTTCCAAATAAGGTTTAAAATAATTGCCGACCTTAAGATCTGCAGGAGCGGTAGACCCGCTGCCCAACTGAGAATCCAGGTTCATGAACCGGACAGCCATCGTAATGGCTTCCTGTTGAGTTACGCTATCGCCTGGCCGGAATCTGCCGGCATCGCCGAGAAGAATGCCCTCAGACGCCAGTTTGTATATATGTTTCTCCGCCCAGAATCCGTTCTGTACGTCACTGAACAAAGATACAGCAGCGACGTTTTGCGAGGTGTTGACCGTTGTCGTTTCTTCGGCAAATGCCGCCGTAGTTCCGCCCAAACACATGGCCGTAACCAGCATGGCGGAAACTGCTCTTTGGGTACTGCGTGTAAACGTGCGTTTATAGGATGCCATCAAATTCTTCCTTTCTACAAAAAAGATCTCTCTACCCATTCGACGGCGGACAGGTGAGTTCCTCCCCGAATCCTTAATTTCTTGACAACGGATGCGTCAGTTCGACATGTCCCATCAACGTATCGACGGGAGTTCCATCCACCAGGACATCGATCGCCTGAACCTCATCGAATTGGAACAAGGTGTTTTTTAACGCATCGAGAGCCAGCGCCTCCCCGCCCGCACCAAGGCGCGCTTCATCGGGCAGCGCCAAGTCGACGGTTACGGTTCCGTCCTTGAAATCGGCGGAATGAAACTCGACTTTTCCCCACAGCGAGAACTGTTTGGTATCGCTCGGGGTTTGCAACGCCTTGAGGGCCTCCAAATATTTATCAGCTTCTGCCTGATAGGTGATTTCACGGCTTTCTTGGGTTAACTCCAGCATCTGATCATCAGTAAAATACGTTTCGATCTTTTCCGTGATCTGCTGTGGCTGGTTCGCCCCGCCTGCTCCTTGCGACGAATCTGTATTCTGCGGCGAAGCCGTGTTCGGAGCCTGTACGTTCTCCTGGTTTGTCTCAGCGTTTCCCGCTCCCGCGTTAGGAGCCGATTGCGGTTTTTGCCCACAGCCGCTGCTCAAGGCGAGCAGAAGAACCAAAACTCCCATGAGGTAACTTTTTCTGATCATGGTTACTTCCTCCTTCGCCCGGCGATCACTGAAGGCCGAGATATTCTTTGATGCCGTCCGCGATGCCTTGGGCGACTTTGCTGCGGTATTCGTCCGTTGCTAGCAACGCATCATCGTTTTTGTTACTTAAGTACCCGCATTCGAGCAGCACGGCCGGCATGGTGGTTTCCCGGGTCACATGCAAGCTTTGCGTACGGACCTTGCGATCGGCCAAACCGGAGGCTTGGACCAGATGCTTATGCATAACCTTAGCCAAATCCTGGCTTGCAGCCCGAGTATAATAGGTCTCTACGCCGCTGGCCGAGGCGGAACCCGAATTTGCGTGTACGGATATAAAAATGTCCGCACCTACGTTTTCGGCAATTTTTACCCGGTCCGGCAAGGTCGGATAAGTATCGCTTTCGCGCGTCAGCACCAAGTTGATGTTAGGATCGTTCTGCAGCAGCTTCTGCACTTTCAGAACCACGGCAAGGTTAAAGTCCTTCTCCTTCTTCTTCGTGACGCTGATCGCCCCTGGATCGCTTCCTCCATGACCGGCGTCCAGCACAACCGTCTTCTTCCCATCGCCGCCGGAGTTTCCTCCTTGGCTAGGATCCATATTCAAGTTAACGAAGATCAATCCGTCGTTATCGTTAACCAATTCATAATTTACCTTATGGTTCAAATCCAGTACGATTCGTACGGTCGATGGATTACTGCTAAACAGCGCGTATCTGACTTTGGAAACATCGGGATAATCCGTTACTTCAATGGCTCCACTTTTGTTAACGTCAAGAGGCGCTCCATTAGCCAATGTTTCAGCAAATTGCGTTTGCGGAAGATCGATCACTAACCGTTCCGGACCGCTCATTGTAAAAATGCTCGGCGTCACGTTCTTATCAACCGCAATCATCAGGCTATTGTTGCTGAACCCGATCCCCGTAACCTTCGCTAACTCGGCGGGATCGACCGGAGGCACAACCGTTCCCGGTTGCTGTCCGTCCGTTCCTGTACCGCTGTCGGTGCCAGATCCAGCATTTCCGGCATTTCCGCTTCCGCTCCCGGAGCTTGACGATGTTAAGTAAGCAGATTTAGCTGCGTTGTCCCAAGACACCTTCAGCCCCATCTGCTCTCCGACAAAACGCATCGGAACGAGCGTCGTGTCCTCGGCAAGCTTAGGTGCGATAGGCAGCTTAACTTCACTTCCATTGACGGAAGCGGTTGTTTTATTGACGTTGAGAATAAGCGTTGTACCCGATTGCTTTATGGTTACCGTGCTCGTCTTTTTCTCATAGTTGACGTCAAAACCCAGCTCCTCCGCGACGACACGAATTGGAATCATCACATTTCCATTCACATTTTGGACTTGTCCGTTTTCGGGTAAAGCGAGCGCTTTCCCATCCAGATAAATACTCGTACTGCCAGGCGCTGCTTGTCCTGTCTGCGCCATCACCATCAGCAGCATCCAGGCGAACACGAGCGCCGCCAAACCTTTTTTCTTCATCCGTCACCCCTACCATCCTAGAATTTTTGCCTCATGATGACCGATGAGTTTTCTTTATTGCGCTTCGACATCACCAGACGACATATTAGACGCCAAAAGCCATGGAAAGTTGCGAAAAAATGGCATTTTTCTGCTTAACATTTGCCAGAGCTTCCTACGAAAATCCTGACTTTCCTAAAAGCGGAAGTGGGCCTCGATCACACGCACAAAAGAACCCGACAGATCCTTGACTCTCGATCGATCGGGCTAATTTCGTCGGCTAACGGACTTCAGGGCCGTTATTTGCGATGAATTCGGTTAACTCATTATGTAACGGACTGAGATGACCTTATTAGCCGGATTCTAAACCGGATAGGTACAAAAAGGTCAAAATAGCGCCGTTGGAGTCCGTTACGTTGGGAAAACCTCGGGAAATGGCGGAATAACGGCCCTCCGGTCCGTTACAAACTCCCGCTGCGCGCTCTTTGATCATTATCCCGTTAACTCAGGTTCAACCGAGTTGACGGGATTATGCTCCTCTCCATACCGCCTGTAGCAGCCAGAGAGTGCCCCAACGCAAAAAAAGAGCGCTAAAGGCCAGAGGGTGAAATGATTCTGAAGAAAAGATAGTGGTCGCCTTTGCGAGCGGATTTATACAACTCCTGAATCTACAGAATCAAGAAATCCGCGAGCAACAGCGATCGTAAGAACATTTACGCGGCGGCCTTCCCGCGCTCTTCTATTCAGTTACTCGGCAGCAACACAGCTTTCTACCGGCTCATCGGATGCTCCAGATCGACGTGGCCCATCAACGATTCGACCTGCGCCCCGTCCAAAGTCAACTCGATTTGCTTGACTTCGTCAAATTGGAACATCGTATTCTTCAGCGCTTCGAGGGCCAGAGATTCCCCGCCTGCGCCGAGGCGAGCTTCGTCCGGCAGGCTGATATCGAGATTTAATTGTCCGCTCGTTTCATCAAACTTCACCGTGTTCAGGACCACCTTCTCCCAGAGAGAAAGAAGGCCGTCGTCCGCCTTCTGCAGCGCTTCAAAGGCGCTTTCGTATTTGCTCCGATCCGCCGTAAATTCGATCTCGCGAGATTTTGGCTTCAAGTCCATTAGGTTATCGTCGGTATAATAAACCTGTATGGTCAACTTCTCCACCTCCGCCTCTGGCGCATCGGCGTTTGCAGCACTCGTCTCATCAGCACCGCTTCCACTCTGTTGAACCTCCTGTAGCTCGGTTCCCTGCGCACCGCTGCTCAGTGCAGCGTCCACTTCATTCCCGTTATCCGGAGGCGAAGCCACCGGCTTGTTCCCGCATCCTGCGGCAACCCCCAACATGGCGACCATCGCCAGTAAAATCGCTATTTTTCTCATGCCGCTTGCCCCCTTGTCGATTCGGCCTCTTTCGTCTGTCATAGGCCCAGATATTCTTTAATACCCGCGACGACGCCCTCTGCAACGCGTTGTTGGAATTCCTCGGTATACATCAGGCCTGCGTCGGTCTTGTTGCTAAGATATCCAACCTCAAGCAGGACCGCCGGCATTTTTGTTTCTCGGGTGACATGCAGACTGCTCTTTCTGACGCCCCGGTCGGATAGGCCCGTCGCGTTTACCAAATGCCGATGCATGACGTTGGCAAGCGGAATGCTCTCGTCCCGGGTATAATACGTTTCCGAACCGCTCGGGTTACTTGGGGGATCAATGCTGTTTCCATGGATAGAGACGAACACCGAGGCCCCGATGTCATTGGCGACCTTTACTCGATCCTGCAGCGACATCGTAACATCCGTCGTACGAGTCATCACCACATCCAGATTCGCTTCCTGCCGAAGCAGTGCCTCGACTTTTAACGCTACGCCAAGGGTGAATTCCTTCTCCTGTTTCTTGGTCACGCTGATGGCTCCAGGCTGGCTCCCGCCATGACCCGCGTCGATCACGACAACCGGTTTGCCGGTCCCGCCTATCCCGATGCCTGGAACAGTGACCCCTGACGTCAAGTCAACGGTTACAAGACCATCGTCCAGATTGGTTACCTTGAACTCTACGTTCCGGTTCAAGTCAATCACGATCCGTATCGTAGACGGTGCCGTACTGAACAGGGAGTAACGGATTTGAGATACGTCCGGATAATCGCTAACCGCAATTTGACCTTTCCGACTGACGTCGAGCGGTTGAACTTCCCCAAAAGTAGGAGCAAAATCAGCGTTTGGAATGTCGACAACGATCCGATCAGGACCGCTCATTTTAAATACGTTAGGAGTTACGCTGCCGGATACGGCAAACATCAAGCGGTTTTCGCTAAAGCTGATGCCCTGGATCAACGCATTTGGGACCTCAGCCTGGTTCCCGGTTGGTGTCCCTGGAACGTATGTATCGTCATCCCCAGCCGCCGGCTGCCCTGACGGAACGGAGACTGGGGTTTCCTGATCAGGAGACTGACTTCCCGTGCCAGGAACAACACCACCTGCAGAACCTCCTGCCGGACTGGTTAAGTAAGCGGACTTGGTTGCATTGTCCCAACTGACCTGCATGCCCATCTGCTCTCCGACAAAGCGCAGCGGTACGAGCGTAGAGTCCCCCTGCAGATAGGGGGCACTATTCAGCTTAACCGTCTGGCCGTCGACGGAAGCCGCATTTTTGCCTAATGTGAGCTTGAGTTCCGTCCCCTCCTGCGAGATGGTAATCGTCCCGCTCTTCTTCTCCCAGGCGACTTGGTAACCCAACCCCTCAGCAACCACTCGCAGCGGCACCATCACATTGCCTCCCACGATGCCGGCCTGAGCGCCTACAGGCTGCTGCAATTCTTGGCCGTCCAATACAATATGCGTCTCGGAGGTTCCCGATGAGGCCGCGTAGGCGTCTTTCGCCAAACCCGGGAAAACCAGTAAGCCAACCAACATAAACATGATCAAGCCGAGTTTCTTCATTCGTTAATCCCTACCCCACCCTCGTATTTTGCCGAATCTAGAACTTCATTGGCGGATGCGTCCCTTATAGCAGTCCAGCGACTCTTATGTAAACGCCAACATTCCCAGAACGTTGCTAATTACTTCCATAATATCAGAAAAACCGCGGCCCTGATAGACTCATATTTTCATAGAATGACAAAAAAAAGCCCCAACTGCTCATCGCAGCCGGGACTTCTCGCCAAACTCAGACGGTTTAAGCCATGTTCGCAAACTTTTTCTTCTCGTATGCCGCAATCAAATCCTCATGCTGGAGCGTTAAACCGATGTCATCCAAGCCCTGCAGCAAAAATTGGCGGCGATGCTCATCCAGATCAAAACTCAATTTCAAGCCGTACTCATCAAGGATCGTTTTTTGCTCCAGATCGACCGTTAACTTGTAGCCTTCATGAGTTGCCGTGCGCTGAAACAATTCCTCTACCTGTTCTTCCGACAACTTGATGGGCAAAATGCCGTTCTTAAAGCAGTTGTTGTAGAAAATATCCGCAAAGGACGGTGCGATCACGCAACGGAACCCATAGTCCAGGATCGCCCACGGGGCATGCTCCCGCGAGGAGCCGCACCCGAAGTTTACACGCGAGATGAGCACGGATGCGCCTTCGTAACGCGGTTTGTTCAATTCGAACTCGGGATTGACGTTTCCTTCCGTGTCGAAACGCCATTCGTAGAAGAGAAATTGGCCAAATCCAGACCGTTCAATCCGTTTCAAAAATTGCTTCGGTATAATTGCATCGGTATCCACGTTCACGCGATCCACCGGACCTACGACACCGGTATGTTTCACAAATGCTTCCATCGTCGATTCTCCCCTTTTCCTTGATTAGCTCAGGACTTCGCTTTTGATTTCCCAGTCACGTACGTCAACGAAATGACCTTTGATCGCCGCCGCTGCCGCCATGGCTGGAGAAACCAGATGCGTTCTGCCGCCGCGCCCTTGCCGTCCTTCAAAGTTACGGTTGGAGGTGGAGGCGCACCGTTGTCCTGGCTGCAGGACGTCGGGATTCATCGCGAGGCACATGCTGCAGCCTGCGTCACGCCATTCGAAGCCCGCTTCTACGAACACCTTGTCGAGGCCTTCTTGTTCGGCTTGCAGCTTCACGCGGCCCGAACCTGGAACGACAATCGCCGTTACCTTATCCGAGACCTTGTAGCCTTTAGCGACTTCCGCCGCCGCACGCAGGTCTTCGATCCGGCCGTTCGTACAGGAACCGATAAAGACATAGTCAATGGCGATATCCGTCATCGGCGTACCTGGCGTCAAGCCCATATATTCTACCGCTTTCTCAGCGGCCTTCCGTTCATTGTCTGTCGCGAAGTCAGCCGGGTTCGGCACTGTACCGTTAATCCCCGTCCCCATCCCCGGGCTCGTTCCCCAGGTGACTTGCGGAATCAGCGAATCGACGTCAAATTCTGCGACGCGGTCATAAACCGCTCCTTCATCGGAAGCAAGGTTCTTCCATTCGGCTACCGCCTGTTCGAACGCCGCGCCTTGAGGAACGTGCTCGCGGCCGCGCAAATAGTTAAACGTTGTATCGTCCGGTGCGATCAAGCCTGCTCTTGCCCCAGCTTCAATCGACATGTTACAAACCGTCATCCGCTCTTCCATCGACAATTCGCGGATTGCTTCACCCGTATACTCGATGACATAACCCGTAGCGAAGTCCGTGCCATATTTCGCAATTACGCCGAGAATCATATCCTTCGCGGTCACGCCCGGTTTGCGTTTGCCGACAAAACGAACTTCCAGCGTTTTCGCTTTGGCTTGTTGGAGACATTGCGTGGCCAATACGTGCTCCACTTCACTCGTACCAATCCCGAAAGCAAGCGCGCCGAATGCGCCGTGCGTGGACGTATGGCTGTCACCGCAAACGATTGTTTTGCCGGGATGTGTCAGCCCTAACTCCGGACCCATGACGTGGACAACGCCTTGATCGATCGTGTCAAGATCATACAAAGTAACGCCGAAATCACGACAGTTCTGGGACAGCGTGTCAATTTGCTGTTTGGAAATCGGATCGGAAATGTTAAAGCGATCTTTGGTTGGAACGTTATGGTCCATCGTAGCGAAAGTCAATTCCGGACGGCGTACCTTGCGGCCGCTGAGACGAAGTCCTTCAAATGCCTGCGGAGAAGTTACCTCGTGTACGAGGTGCAAGTCGATATAAAGAATGCTAGGTTTGCCTTCCTCTTGATGAATTACGTGGTTATCCCAAATTTTCTCATACATTGTCTTTTTGCTGCTCATGTTCATTCACCCCACACAAGGATTCGTACCAATGATCAAGACGTAAGCACGTCGCGTTGACCGCCCCTGCCGCCTTGAATGTTGAAATCAATATAACATGATCGCGTTAATTGTTCCAAGATATAATATCTATAAATGTAATAGGTTTAACTTATAAGCAGTGCAAAAAACAAGGGGGACCGGTCATTTTGCCAATCCTCCCCGCAGGGCCATCACGACGACCTTCGTTCGATCCTCGCACCCGAACTTCTGCAAGATCCGATGAACATGGGATTTCACCGTTCCTTCAGTAATAAACAACTTCGCCGCAATTTGCTCGTTGCGAAGGCCGTAAGCCAACTCCTGCAGAATCTCTTGCTCGCGTTCGGTCAGCGGTTCCAGCAACTTTAGAGTCTGCGCGTTGGCAGGAGCTAGCGGCGGTGCGGAAGCAATAGCTTCCTGCAGGGCCCCGGAGGCCAATTTCGTTCTGTAGATAGCTTCTCCGCGATGAGCGGAACGAATCGCTTCGATCATGTCGTTTGCTTCCGCATCCTTCAATAGATAGCCGACAGCGCCAGCACGAATTCCTTCCAATACGTAGTCCTGATCGTCAAAAGTCGTCAAAATGACGATTTTAACTCCCGTTTGCCGCTCCATAATACGCCTCGTTGCTTCGATACCGTTCATGAAAGGCATCTGCACGTCCATCAGAATGACGTCCGGATGCAGCTCCTCTGCCAGCTTAACCGCATCCCCTCCGTTTCCGGCTTCACCTACCAACTGCATATCGGACTGTAAACCAAGAATATAGCCGAAGCCCTGACGAATCAGGTTCTGATCGTCTACGAGCATTACTTTAATTCGGTTCGACTCTGGCACGGGAACCCTCCTTATCTTCCGTTTTGCTAATGCTCCTGTCTAACTGTCCAAGAGACTCCGGGAGCTTGGTGACAATCTCCAAGCCGTTTAATTCCCGCGCCATGAACTGTAAACTTCCGCCCTTCTCTTCCACGCGGGTTCTCATCGTTTTGAGCCCAAATCCTTCGGAGATGGCCTGGCCGGCTTGCAACTTGCCGTTATCCCGAATGTTCATCACGATATTGCGGTTATCCCGCCGCAGGTTTACCTCCACCTCGGTTGCTTGCGCATGGCGCACGACGTTGGTAATGGCCTCCTGCAATATTTTAAACAGTATTCCGTATATGCCGTCCCCCAGTTCCCCGTCCGGCAACTCGTCATGCACGACGTAACGAATGCCCGTCGATGCTTCCATTCGAGATAGCAGGGCATTCAAAGCGGCTTTGCCCGATATCGAGGGATCGTCCGCCAACTCGTGCACAGAGTTACGGATGTCCTGGAGGCCCTGCCTCGCTACGGCCAACATCTCATCAATGGTATGCTCCGTCAGGCCGGGATCTTGCCGGACCATGTACCGCAGCGCCTGGAGTTGGACGATCAAGGACGTGAGGCTATGTCCTACAGAATCATGAATATCCCTCGCAATGCGCGTGCGTTCCTCCAGAACCGCAAAACGCATGGACATCGCGGACGCCTCCTGGAGTTCATCGTAGGCCTTCCGCAACTCTGCCAAATGGCGGAGGTTTTGCTCATGCATCTCTTTACGCATCATGCGCCGGCGAATGACGGAGTATAGCACGATCGCTAACGAAATGTAGGTGACGATACCGGTAAGGTTCAAGGCACCGAAGCGAATGAAAAGGACAGCCGTAATCAGCAGCGTCAAGAGTGCCGGCCATAATGGTTTTGGCAAAATCAAACGCAGCAGCGCATAAAAAGCGATGAAGATGAAGAAATAAACAAGCTCTCGGTCATGATACCAATAAAGATTGACACCGGTTATGCCCAGGAGCAGACCGAAAGCCACCCATGCATGCTTGGGGTCCCACTTTGATTTTGGAATGAACAGAATGCAGATATAAAGGAGCCAAATGAGCCCATTTAAAGCAACTTGAGATGTGGAGCCTGCAAACAGACCCACCGAATACATGGAATATAGGATTACTATTCCAATGACGGCAGGACGGAGATTCGAAGCGTATTTTCCCATGGACATAAATGCATGACCTCCAAACGTTGGCTGCCTCAACTTTAGCATAACCCCTCTCTATCTCGGGATAGGGATTCGACGGCGACAATTCAACCTCGAGGCAGTCGTCTGATGAGGGCGATACGCGGTACGATAAGTCCATCACAACGAAGGAGGTTCTTCATCTTGGGACAAATCGTCACTACATTGATCGCTTTGTTTATCGTTTACCGCATCTATCTTCGCGTCCGCCGCAGTATCGGCTGGCAGCAGTTGAAGCCCCGAAAGCTCTTGTACTCCACCGTATTTCTTACAATTATCGGGTTCTTATTCTTGTTTGCAGGCGGCCTCAGCGTCGCGAGTGTGCTTTCGGATCTCGCAGGCGCATGCATCGGCGGCTTGCTCGCGTATTATAGCTCTGCCACAACTCGGTTTCAACAGCGTGATGGAACCCTCTATTACAATAGCAGTCTTTGGATCAGTTTTACGGTTATGGCTTTATTTTTTGGTAGATTAGCCTATCGATTCTACATGCTCTTCTTTGTTAACGGCGACCACGTGAAAAGCATGGAGGCACTGACTTCGATCGGCAGCTCGCCATCCCCGTGGCTGTCAGGCCTCATGTTAATTATGTTCGTGTATTATATCGTTTATAATATCTCTCTGCTGACTAGAAAACGCAAACACGTCGAGCTGAACACCGTTTAGTTCATTGCCTGAACGATTACGATCAGCACCGGAAGCGTCAGAAAGGAAGCGAGCGTTGTCCATACGATGCACTTCGACACCAGCCCGGGGGCGGCGTCAAACCGTTCAGCCAGCACAACGGCATTTACCGCGACCGGCATCGAGGCTTGAATAAACAGGACCGAGAACAGGACGCCGGAGATCCCAAGCAGCTTCAAAGCCGTGAAGGCCAACAACGGAGCCAGAAGCAGGCGGATTACCGTACCTGTCCAAAATGCGGCTGGCCTCACCCGCGTCGCCTCCGGTCGCCCTACCTTCACCATTTGTGCACCCAATATCGTTAGCACCACAGGCGAGTACGCGTCAGCTACCATCGAGATCCCCTGCTCCAAACCGGTGGAGAGGTGAAACCCGAATATTTTCAGAAATACAGCCAGAGCCGCCGCATAGACCGCCGGGAGAGCAAACACGGATTTCACCGCACTTTTGACGGAAAACTGGGATCGTGCCGCGAAATAGACCCCAACTGTATTCACAATGATCATTTGCGTGATCACATACACCGAGGCCTTATCCAGGCCCAATTGACCGAATGCCAGAAGCACGAGCGGCAACCCATAGTTCGCGCTATTCGTGAGAGTGGAGATCAAAGTCAAACCGGCCGTCTCCGCCGAATCCATTCGGGTGATCATCCCCGCAACTTTAGCTACCCCCCACATCAGCAGCAGATTTACGAGGGCGAAACCGATCGTGTTGTACAGTTCATCCATCGATATTCGGGCGTTCCGCAGCGTGTCGAAGATGATAGCCGGACTAAGCACGTACAAATATAACGTTAACAAATGTTTCGTGTCCCAGGCGCGGAACCGGGCCAGCAGCGCCCCGAAGGCAACCGGAACCGACAGTGGCACGATAACGCCAAGCAGCGTCGAACCAACCGTTTGGAGCATGACGGCACCCCCTACTTTGAATTGCCACCTATTTTAACGTCCGGATGAAGCCATCGTCCAAGACCAGAAACCAATATCGTTAATAGTTAACGCCTATACCCCATCCCCAAATGGATTCCGCAATAAAAAAGAGCAATCCGGCCGAGTTACATCTCGGAATTCGGATTGCTCCCTATCGTAATCTGATTTAAAACGTATCGATTCCCATCACATGATCCAGCGGTACAGGTCCGATACTGCGGCTGTCATTGCTGTTATTCCGGTTATCTCCCATCACGAACACGTGGTTTTCCGGCACTTCCCATACCTGTGCTGCACCGGCATCCATCTGTTCTTTAATGTAAGACTCCTGCAGTTGCTGTCCGTTGCGGAACACATGTCCGTCTTTCACTTCGATCGTATCCCCGGGCAAGCCGATGACGCGTTTCACATAGAATACATCATCCTCTTCTCCACCGGACAACCAGGTGATAATCGGATGCTCCTTCACATCATCCCAGAACGTGCGGCTACGGTCCACGCGGCTGTCGATAATGACGATGTCGCCGTAAGCCGGCAGCTTCTCCAACACATGCGTAAACTTCCAGGCGTAAATCCGTTGGTTGTCGTTCAAAGTAGGTTCCATCGAATGCCCATCCACTTTATAGGGCTGAATGATAAAAATGCCGATGATCATGCTAAGCACAAACCCAAGGGCGATCGAGAAGCCCCATCCGCCGAGTTCCTTCCACCATCTCTTTCGTTTCAAGCGAAAACCTCCACCCACTTGATGTTTGTCTCTATTATAAAGGCAACGGATATGCCATGACAAACATCTATATGATATAGTGAACTTATAGGTTCTACTTATAAGATACAAAGGGGTAATCGCATGGAACTTCGCCAACTTCAATACACCTTGCAAATTGCTGAGGAAAAAAACTTCTCCCGCGCCGCCGACAAGCTCCACATTGCCCAACCGTCGCTAAGCCAGCAGTTGTCCAAGCTGGAGCAGGAGCTGGGGGTGAAGCTGTTTCAACGGAATACGAGTACGGTCGAGTTGACCTACGCCGGAGCCAGCTTTATCACGCATGCGCAGAAGATTATGGACGCCGTCGCCGAGCTCCGGCAAGAAATGGACGACATCTCCCAGCTAAGGGCCGGTCGCGTCGTGGTCGGCAGTATGCCGATTACCGGCTCCCACCTGTTGCCCTACGTGCTTCCAGCGTTTAAGGAAAATTATCCAAACATTCAAATCACCTTGCGGGAAGACACATCCTTGAACCTGGAGAAGCTCACGGCCGGCGGCGGTACCGATCTTAGCCTGCTCTCCCTGCCGCTGCAGGAGCCCACCCTCTCCTACGTACCGATCGGCGAGGAGATCATCGATTTGGCGGTTCCCCCGGACCATCCGTTGACGAGAATACCCGGGGTGCAGGAGCAGGGCGTCGAGCTGACGCAGCTTCAAGACGAACCGTTTATCGTCCTCAAAAAAGGCCAAGGTTTCCGTAAACTGACCGTCGATCTGTGCCGCGGCGCCGGATTCGAGCCTAACGTCGTATTTGAGAGCAACAACATTGAGACCGTGCAGTCGCTAGTTGCTGCCGGTATGGGAATCACGCTCGTACCGCGGTTTATTGCCAGGGCCAAGCGCAGCGAATTGATCCCGGTTTATTTACCTCTCGCCGCTCCGGCCCCAAGCCGGACGCTGGTTATCGCATATCGCAAAGGCCGTTATTTGTCCAAGGCGGCTGAGGCATTCATTGAAACGTTTAAAGCGACGATGGAGCATCGTCAAACGCTTTATCATTCATAACACCGCGGTCGTCGGTCGGCGAAAACGGGAATTTGGCGGCGGACTTGATCCACCAGCGACAGGTCGATGCTGCCGGTGACGATTTCCTCCCCTTCACCGCCTTCGGCTACGATTTCGCCCCAAGGATCAATGATCAGAGAATGGCCGAAAAAGGCGTCGCTTCCGCTCTTCCCCGTCCGGTTGCAGGCGACAACGTACATCTGATTCTCAATAGCTCGTGCAGCGAGCAGCATGCGCCAGTGGTTGAGCCTCGGATGCGGCCATTCCGCCGCCACGAACAGCAGCTTCGCACCCTGCAGAGCCAAACGGCGGGCCAGCTCCGGGAAACGGATGTCGTAACAAATCGCCGCTCCAGCTTGCAGACCATCCAGTTCGAACGTCACACTCCGCTCCCCGGGCTGCAAATACTTCTCCTCCTCCATCAGGCGAAATAGATGAATTTTGGAGTAAGAGGCGACTTCCTCGCCGCTGCGGTTAATGACCGGCATCGTGTTATATACCTGACCTTCGCGGATTTCGGCAATCGAGCCGCCCACCACATGAATGGCATGGCGGCGGGCAAAAGAGGACAGCCATTTCCGGCTATCTCGCCCCTCCGGATCAGCCAGTGCACCGATTTCCGTCAAGGCATACCCCGTATTCCATAGCTCCGGGAGCAGGATGATGTCCGGCTTCTCCGCAGCCGTGGCCGCCTGTTCCATAGCTAGTTCCAGGTTAGCTCGATTGACCTTGGGTTTCCCTAAAACGATATCGCACTGGATCAAGGCGATTCGCCAACAGTCCTGAAGGTGAAGCGTTTGAGTCGACACTTGATTCATCCCTTGGACACCGCCTTTCGTTTGACGTTAGCTTCTTGTGTCCCATCATAACGGCGGCCCTGCGGTTACGCAAGACGAACTGGCTCGATGGGCGTATGCAGGTATCTGCGACTTCGAGGCGTGTTTCCTTTGCATTAGCGCGAAACGCGTGTTATGCTATCGTAAATGAGATCCATGACGGACATGATCGAAACGCGTAGACGGGACCAGTACGAAAGAACGCGGCGCTAAAGAGAGTAAATTCCACCGGCTGAAAGAATTTACAGGCTAGCCCTTTCCGAATCCTATCCCTGAGCGGCCGGCCGCCAAAGCCGGACAGCGCCCCTGTTACCGGGCATATAAGTTGGATGAGATCCCTCATCAATAAAGGTGGTACCGCGGAAGTCAAAACTTTCGTCCTTTGCGTGCAAAGGCGGAAGTTTTTTTTATTTTATCTAAAGTTCGAGGAGTGATCCCTATGCTGCGACGCATCGTCGTCAAAATCGGCAGCAGTTCGCTGACATCGTCGGAAGGAGGATTAAACCGGGAGGCGGTCGCCTATTTCGCGACCGAACTGGCTGGGTTGATTCAGGCTGGATACCAGCCGCTGCTCGTCACCTCCGGCGCGGTTGCCGCCGGATTCCGCGAGATCGGATATCCCGAACGGCCGAAGCTGCTGCATGAGAAGCAGGCCTCAGCCGCCGTCGGTCAGGCCCTGCTGATGCAAACCTATCGTGAAGAACTGGCACGGCACGGGGTTTCCGCCGCGCAGGTGCTGCTGACCCGATCTGATTTTCAGAACCGCAAGCGGACGGGCAACGCCAGCATGGCGATCGAAGAGTTGCTTAAGCATAACGTGCTGCCGATCATTAATGAGAACGACACCGTATCGCTGGACGAGTTGAAATTCGGTGACAACGATACGTTGTCTGCCCTCGTTGCTAACCTCATTCGGGCCGATCACCTGCTGATCCTGACCGATATGGACGGTCTGTATACCAAAGATCCGCGCCTGGATCCCGCAGCGACACGGCTCAGTCGCGTAACGGAAATTACCGGCGAGATCTATGCAATCGCCGGGGGTGCCGGTTCGGCCGTAGGCACTGGCGGCATGCGTTCGAAAATCGACGCTGCCAAAATCGCTTCAATTGGCGGTGTTCCCGTCTTTGTCGGCAAGGTTGCCGATCCCGGAGATCTACTGACCGCCTTGCGCGGTGACGGCCGCGGCACCTACTTTGAGGCCCATGGCGCGGCGCTGCCGCGGAAGAAACAGTGGCTGGGCTTCTTCTCCACCCCGATCGGGACGCTAACGGTAGACGCTGGCGCTGAAGAGGCGTTGATCCGTGGCGGGCGCAGCCTGCTTCCGGTCGGTGTTAAAGCCGCGAGTGGACATTTTCATACCGGCGATGTTGTGGAGGTCGTTAGTACCGATGGTGAGGTACTGGGACGCGGCATTGTCAACTATGACGTGGAACAGCTCCACGGCATTCTCGGGCTTCCCAGCACCGAGGTCGTTAAAAAGATGGACACCGTCCATTGCCTGGAGGTCATCCACCGGGACGAATGGATTTCGCTTAAAGCCTAAATATTCTCATCCCCAGCGGATATCAAGGAGGTATACCCATGAGTGAAGTGAGACAAAAAGCCGAACAAGCTGGCAAGGCTGCGGCCGTACTGAACCGATTAACGACGGCACAAAAAAACGAAGCCCTATTGGCGGCGGCCGAAGCCCTGGTGCGCGGTACCGATGCCATTCTCGCAGCAAATGAGGAAGATCTGCAACGGGGACGCGACAACGGAACGTCTTCCTCGATGCTGGACCGCCTGGCTTTAACGCCGGAACGTATTGAAGGCATCGCCGAGGGGCTGCGGCAAATTGCCGAACTCCCGGATCCGGTTGGAGACGTGCTGGAGACCCTCGACCGCCCGAACGGTCTGCATATCGTTAAACGCCGCGTCCCGCTTGGCGTCATCGGGATCGTCTATGAAGCCCGGCCAAACGTCACGGTTGACGCGATGGGATTATGCCTGAAGACTGGGAACGCCGTAGTGCTGCGCGGGGGTTCCTCCGCATTGTCTTCCAACCGCAAAATCGTGGAGGTCATCCATGTCGCGCTCGCGGGCACCCGAGTTCCGGTTGAAGCTGTACAGCTGATCGAAGATCCGAGTCGATCCTCCGTCGACGAAATGCTCAAGCTGAACGGGCTCCTTGACGTCGTGATCCCACGCGGCGGCAGCTCGCTGATTCAAACGGTCGTGCAAAACGCCACGGTGCCGGTGATCGAGACGGGTGCGGGCATCTGCCATACGTATGTAGATGCCTCAGCCGATCCCGTAATGGCAAAGGATATCGCGTTGAATGCCAAAGTCCAGCGCCCTTCGGTCTGCAACTCGATGGAAACGCTGCTGGTTCATGAAGATTTTGCCAAACGCCACTTGGCGGAGCTGGCGGAACGTTTCAAGGAAGCCGGCGTTGAGCTACGAGGCAGTGAGGCAGCCAGAGGACTGATCTCATGGGCTGTACCTGCCACAGATGAGGATTTCGCTACGGAATACAACGACTATATTCTTAACGTCAAAATCGTTCGCAGCCTCGACGAAGCGATGGCGCATATCGCCCGCTACGGTACGAAACACTCCGAATGCATCGTCACCCAAGACCCCGCCAATGCCGAGCGGTTTCAACAGGAAGTGGATGCGGCCGCGGTCTATCATAACGCCTCCACCCGCTTCACCGACGGCTTTGAATTTGGGTTCGGCGCAGAGATCGGGATTAGCACCCAGAAGTTGCATGCTCGGGGGCCCATGGGTTTAACCGCGCTCACGTCGAGCAAATATATCGTTCAGGGGAACGGGCAAATTCGGCAATAACAAGCTATACTCCCCTTTATCCCAATATTCTTTAGGAGGTCATTCCCTATGAAAACAAATCCTACTTTAGCCGCCTCCACCATTTGTTTTTATGGAGCGGGATCGATGGCCGAAGCCATCGTGCGCGGCTTGCTCCATAAGCAAGTTGCCAGCGCGGGCCAAATTGTCATGCTGAACCGCTCGAACCGAGAACGGCTCGATTATTTATCGCAAACCTATCAAGTCCAAACGGCGATCGAAGAAGACGCCAAGCGGGTATATCTGCGGGATGCATCGATTATCGTCCTGGCGATGAAACCTAAAGACGCCGGCGAAGCTCTGGCTGGTCTTGGGCCGCTTTTACGAGAGGGTCAGTTGATTGTCTCCCTGATCGCCGGCTTGTCCATCGCCACGATCCAAGCCCTGCTCGGCACGAAGGCTGCTGTAGCTCGCACGATGCCAAACACCTCCTCCTCCATTGGGCATGGAGCGACCGGGATCTCCTTCTCACCGGAAGCGACCGAGGAGCACCGCGCCCAGGTGTTGTCGATGTTCGAGGCGGTCGGAATGGTAAGTGTTATCCCCGAAGAACAAATGGAAATTTTGACGGGCGTATCCGGGAGCGGACCCGCATATGTATATTACCTGATGGAAGCGATGATTGAAGCCGGGATCGAGGGTGGCTTAACGGCCGAACAAGCTCGCGAGCTGACGGTGCAAACGGTGTTGGGCGCCGCCTTGATGATGGCGGAAACCGGTGAAGCGCCTACCAAGTTGCGTGCGGACATCACCTCGCCTAACGGTTCGACGCAAGCGGCGATCGGCGTGCTGGAATCCGGCAACTTCCAGCCGAACGTACGAGCTGCGGTCCACCGGGCTGCCGAACGTTCAAAGGAAATGGGCGAAGCCGTGAAGCGGGCATTGCTATAGGAAAGGCATCACGATAGCCGAAGGCCGGAGTCTCGCTTAAGGTTTGTTCGAAAGGGGGACGGCAGCATGAGTAACGGCGACATCCCATGGGAAGAAAAAGTAACGGCACTGGACGCGGTAAATCGCTTGCGGGAGGAATTCTTGGCCCGCGGCTGGTTCCCCGCTTCCAGCGGAAGCTTGTCGGTGCGGATTGGCGGCTGGGCGCCGGACCGGTATACGTTTGCGGTCACGGTCGACGAGACGGAACGGCCGGAGCTGTTAGAGGAGTCTTCCCTACGGGCAGGCGTCCTGTTCGTGGATGCCGCGGGTGAGCCCTGCGAGCCGACCCGTTTGAAACCAAGCCCCGATACGCCAATTCACGCGAGAATTTACCGGTTGACCGGCTGCGGCGCGATTGTTCACGTACATACGGCATATAACAATTTGCTTAGTGAATATTTCAACGCCGATGGCGGAGTACCACTCAAGGACAATGAGCTGTTAAAAAGTATAGGAATCTGGGAGACGAGCACGGAGATTCGGGTGCCGATCCTGCCGAACGCCGCTGAACTCTCAACAATTCTGAAGCGAATTGCGGGCGGACTGGATTCCCGCGTTCCCGCGTTTTTGCTGCAAAACCACGGGATTTATGCCTGGGGCTCCGGCCTCAGGGAGGCAAAACGTCATTTGGAAGCATTGGAGTTTATGTTTGAAGTGCTGTACCGTTCTCTGCTCTTACCCTCCAAAGGGCGCCATATTTGATGACAACAACTCGCGGCATGCGATAAGCGGCGAAGCCGATCGAAAATCCGGTTCTTTCGCTTTATTGCTGGCCGCGAGTTTTGATTCGTGCGAATGAATAATCAACTTATCTCTCGATAAATTCCGCGTACGCCTTGGCATCCATCAAGTTTGCTAGCGCGAGGTTCGGATCCTCCTTCAGACGAATGTGTACCATCCACCCCCCGTCGTACGGCTCTTCATTCACTAGTTCGGGCGCGGTATCCAGCTCTCCGTTCACTGCCACCACGGTACCGCTGACCGGCGTAAACAAATCGGCGACCGTCTTGACGGATTCAATGGTACCGATACCGTCCTGCGCTTCGATCTCCTGCCCGGGGTCGGGTAGCTCCACGAACACAATATCCCCCAATCGATGTTGAGCTACGTCGGAAATGCCGATTTTTACCGTACCGTCCCCCAAATCAAGCACCCATTCATGTTCATCGCTGTACCACATGTTTTCCCTGATCTCATTGGCCAAGACTAGCTCCTCCTCTTTCCGGATGATCTATCGTCCCACATCTGAACTTGCCGATTCTCGATCTTGATGTTTCTTCGTTCAGATTATTCCAAACCTAGCTCTCATGTCAATATTATTAACACAAATGATAGAGTCTATCAAAATGTAAGCGTAACCTTTTCCAACAAACGAAATATATTAAAATTATTATGATAACTTTATTGACATAGAGGCTGGTTTTGAGTATTAATGAGATGTGTAAGCTGCGATTGATGGCAGGGGGAGAGATTACAATAGGCCATATTGTAACGCCGAAGGAGCAAGCCGCCATGCGGTGAATCTCTCAGGCAAAAGGACTTCTGCCGGACGCAACTCTGGAGAGCATTCGCTAAGAGGTAGTTCATTTACATCTCTCATGCGAATCACCCAAGGGGAAACCTGCGCAAGTCTTAGAGCCTTAGCAGGGTAACTCTCAGGTACAAGGGACAGAGCCAGGAAGATCCGTTAGGTAAACTGACGGGATTTTCTTTGGCCTGTCCTTTTTTGGTTTCCCAAAATTGGCCGATCCGGCCCTTTCGAGGTGATGGTAATGTCCGAATCCGCTTTGCGGCGTACGCCGCTCTACTCCAGGTATGCGAAATATGAAGGAGTTCGCTGCATCGATTTTGGCGGCTGGGAGCTGCCGGTGCAGTTCAGCGGCATCCAGAAAGAACACGAAGCCGTGCGCGAGCGCGCCGGGTTATTCGACGTATCGCATATGGGCGAATTTTACGTGGAGGGGCCTGGGGCGGAACGCTTTTTGCAAGGCATGACGACCAACGACGTGGACCTACTCGTGCCGGAAAAAGCTCAGTACACCCTGCTCTGCTATCCTGATGGCGGTGTGGTGGACGATTTGTTGATCTATAAGCTGGAGCAGACAAAGTACATGTTGGTGGTCAACGCCTCCAATATCGAAAAAGACTGGGATTGGCTGCAGCGACACCTTCCCGCTGAAGGCGTAACGATGTGCAATGCGTCCGACGAGACGGCTTTACTCGCCGTACAAGGGCCCTTCTCCTCCGCTCTGCTATCCCCGCTTTGCGAAGGGATGGACCCCTCAGCCTTGCGTCCGTTCACCTTTATTCGGGACGCGCGGATTGCCGGTATTCCCGTGCTGCTGTCGCGCACCGGATATACCGGTGAAGACGGTTTCGAGTTGTACGTGGCTGCTGAACATGCGGAAGCACTTTGGGATGTGCTGATGGAAACCGGAGAAGCGCGCGGCCTTCTCCCTGCCGGGCTTGGCGCCAGAGATACGTTACGCTTCGAAGCTTGCCTGCCGCTCTACGGGCAGGAGCTAGGACCGGATATCTCCCCGCTTGAAGCAGGCCTGAATCGGTTCGTGAAGCTGGAACAAGGTGATTTTATCGGTCGCGATGCGCTGGTCAATCAGCGGGGAGACGGCATCCCTCGCCGCTTGGTCGGCCTCGAAATGATCGATCGCGGCATCCCCCGTACACATTATCCGGTGTTCGCCGAAGGCTCGGAAGAACCGATTGGAGAGGTAACTACCGGTACGCAATCGCCGACTTTGAAAAAGAACCTCGGGATGGCGATCCTCGCAAGCCGTTATGCCGAATCGGACACGATCCTCGAGATCGACATCCGTGGCAAGCGGCTGAAGGCCAAGGTCGTCCCGTTGCCGTTCTATCGCCGAAACCTATCCGCTAAGCGGTGAAAGGAGAGTAGCAATCAGATGTTAAAACACCGTTACCTGCCATTAACTGAACAAGACGAATCAGAAATGTTGGCGACCATCGGAGCAAGCTCCATACAGGAGCTGTTCAGCGACATCCCGGAGGGCATTCGTTTTCACGGCGAGCTCCCGGTATCCCCGCGTTTGGACGAATACGCATTGACCCGGCACTTCTCCGAACTGGCCGGACGAAATGCCGATACCGATCGTTTCGCCAGCTTTCTCGGTGCCGGCCTTTATGACCACCACATCCCTTCCGTCATTCAGCATGTCATTTCCCGTTCGGAATTTTATACGGCCTACACCCCGTACCAGCCGGAAATCAGCCAAGGCGAGCTGCAGGCGATTTTTGAGTTCCAATCCTACATCTGCGAGTTAACCGGTCTAAAGGTCGCCAACGCCAGCATGTACGACGGAGCTACCGCCTTGGCCGAGGCCGGCAACCTGGCCGCTGCCGCTACCAAGCGTAAGCAGCTTCTCGTCTCCCGCGCCGTCCATCCGGAGGCCCGTGAAGTGCTCGCTACCTACGCCCATGGCTTAAACCTTGAGATCGTCGAGGTCGGCTGGACGCAAGGCGTTACCGATCGCGAAGCGCTCGCCGCGGCCATCACGAAAGACACCGCCGCCGTGCTGATTCAGAACCCGAATTTCTTCGGTTCCCTGGAGGACCTCCGCGCCATCGGCGAAATGGCTCATGCGCATGGGAGCCTGTTGATCGTCAGCAGCAATCCGCTCGCGCTTGGCTTGTTGGAAGCGCCGGGGAAGCTCGGTGCCGACATCGTCGTTGGCGATGCCCAGCCGCTGGGGTTGGCCCCCTCCTTCGGCGGCCCGACCTGCGGCTTCTTCGCCGTATCGGAGGCGCACATGCGCCGGATGCCCGGCCGAATCGTCGGGCAGACGACCGACCGGAACGGTAAACGCGGGTTCGTGCTAACGCTGCAAGCCCGCGAGCAGCATATCCGTCGCGAGAAAGCAACCTCGAACATTTGCTCCAATCAGGCGCTGCTCGCCCTGGCCGCCTCCGTCTATCTGTCTATATTGGGCAAGCAAGGAATGGCCGAGGTTGCGGAGCTGAATTTGCAGAAAAGCCATTATGCAAAAAATGCATTGACCGCTATCCCCGGCATCAGCGCAGCTTTTGAATCGCCGTTCTTCAACGAGTTTGTTCTTCGACTGCCGAAGGAGGCCGATCCAGTTCGGCTGCAGAAGGATTTTCTCAACGCCGGCTTTATTGGCGGCTATGACCTGGGCCGCAGCTACCCCGAGCTGAGCGGCCACCTGTTGATCGCCGTAACGGAAAAGCGCAGCAAAGCCGAAATCGACCAATTCGCCCGCGTACTGGAGGAATCGATATGCTCGAAGTAAAAGAGACGGCACAATCCGATGAATTATTGATATTTGAGCGCAGCCGTCCCGGACGGATCGGCTACTCCTTGCCGGAATGTGACGTTCCGGCCGTCCCGAAGGAAGAGTTGGTGCCGCAAGGCATGCTGCGGAGCGAGGGCTTGGCTTTTCCCGAAGTGTACGAGGTGGACGCGATTCGCCATTATACCGCATTATCCCGCCGTAATTTCGGGGTGGATAACGGATTTTATCCGCTCGGCTCCTGTACGATGAAATACAATCCGAAGGTTAATGAGGATGTGGCTCGTTACCCCGGCTTAGCCAAAATCCATCCGTATCAGCCGGAGGAAAGCGTGCAAGGGGCGCTAGAGCTGATGTATCGCCTGCAGTTGGACCTGGCCGGACTCACCGGCATGGACGAGGTGACGCTGCAGCCCGCGGCCGGGGCCCATGGCGAATGGACCGGCCTGATGATGATCCGCGCCTACCACGAAAACCGCGGCGAGAAACGCACCAAGGTGATCGTGCCGGACTCCTCGCACGGCACGAACCCCGCCAGCGCCTCGGTCGCCGGGTTCGAGACGGTGACCATCCCGTCCACCGCGCGCGGCATGGTGGACCTGGACGCGTTGAGAGCGGCTGTCGGCGAAGACACGGCTGCGCTGATGCTCACCAACCCGAACACGCTGGGCTTGTTCGAGGAACAAATCGTAGAGATCGCCGAGATTGTGCATGAAGCCGGCGGTCTGTTGTATTATGACGGCGCGAACTCCAACGCGATCATGGGCATCGCCCGCCCCGGCGACATGGGCTTTGACGTTGTGCACCTTAATCTGCACAAAACGATGAGCACCCCGCATGGCGGCGGAGGCCCCGGCGCCGGTCCCGTCGGCGTCAAGCAGCGGCTGGTTCCGTTTCTTCCCGAGCCACGGATCGTCCAAGACGAATCTGGACGGTACGCCATCCACGGCGCGCGTACTGAAGGGGCTGCGAATGATTTAGCTGGTGGTGGAACCTCCGGATCGGCCAGCTCGATCGGTCGGGTGAAAGCTTTTTATGGCAACTTCGGCATCCTGGTCCGCGCGTATGCCTACATCCGCAGTCTCGGTCCGGAAGGACTCCGTCAGGTCTCGGAAAACGCCGTATTGAACGCCAACTATATGATGAGACGCTTGGCTCCTTATTACGACTTGCCGTACCCGGATCAACCCTGCAAACACGAATTCGTCATGTCCGGCAGCGGGTTGGCGAAATACGGCATCCGCACGCTGGACGTCGCCAAGCGACTGCTGGACTTTGGCTATCATCCGCCAACCATTTACTTCCCGTTAAATGTGGAGGAATGCATCATGATCGAACCGACGGAAACGGAAAGCAAGGAAACGTTGGACGGTTTTATTGATACGATGATCGCTATCGCTCAGGAGGCCGAGACGAATCCGGATCTGCTGCGGAACGCTCCTCACACGACGTCGGTTACGCGTCTGGACGAAACCGGCGCTGCCCGGAAGCCGGTATTAAATTGCGCCTGCGGGTGAACCCAAATAACACACAAAAGAGATGCTGTAATTTCGCAGCATCTCTTTTGTGTTGGATAAAATGGTGGATATCCGAATTCAATGCCAAGCTATTCTTCAGAATGAACGTTTCCGCATCCATGAGACCGATGATTTCCCGGATCGGCTGTCGTCTATATAAACGAAGGCATAATTGAACACAAACTAATTTGATGAAGAGGTGTTTTGAAAATGGCATTAACTTCCGCATTCACGAGCTTTAACCTGCCCGTAAGAAACGTAGAGCAATCGAAAGCGTTCTTCATCGGACTCGGATTCGAGCTCAACCCGCAATTCCCCGAGAACGAGAGTTCGGCAGCCATCGTGATCGGCGACAACCTGCAGATCATGCTGATCCATCAATCATTCTTTAATACGCTCACGGAGAAGGAGTCCGTCGATACGAGCAAGTATGCGCAGATGACGATCGCCTTAGCCTTTGAGAGCCGGGAAAAAGTCGATGAAATCGTGAACACTGCGCTCTCCTTAGGCGGGAAATTGCATGCCGAACCAGAATATCATGGATCCATGTATCATTGGGGTTTCGTGGACTTGGACGGCCATCTGTGGGCCATTAACTGTATGAACATGGGTGAATAAGGCTAACGGAGAGCACGCTCGTACTAGGGTTCAAAAAGCAAGACGCCGGGCATCTTGCCCGGCGTCTTCTTCGCGACGATTCGTCGACTTAGAAATAAACCACCCAAATCACGATTGCCAGCACGATTCGGTACACCGCAAACGGAACCAGCTTAATGCGATCGATCAGCTTCAGGAAAAAACGGATCGACAACAGCGCAAACACGAAGGCGCTGATAAAGCCAACCACGAAAAACGGCAGCGCGTCGACCGTGAAATACTCCAAATTCTTCACCAGCGAAATCAAGCTAGCCCCGGCCATGATCGGAACGGCCATGATAAAGGTAAAGTCAGCCGCCGCGCGGTGACTTAAGCCTAGCAGTACCCCGCCGGAAATCGTCGAGCCTGAACGCGAGAAACCCGGCCAGATCGACAGGCATTGGAACAAGCCGATGCTAAACGCCTGCTTGTACGAAATCTGATCGACAGTCTCCACACTCGCCCGCTTCGGCGCGAACCGATCGGCGGCAATCATCAGCAACGCCCCCACAACCAAACCGATCAGTACAGTCGCCGTTGAGAATAGATACTCATCGATATAATCCTCGAACAATACCCCCAGAATTCCGGCTGGAATCAAACCAACGATCACCTGCATCAACTTTAGCCGCGGCCCCGCTTGTCCGCCAGTTGCCGATGCTCGCCCAGCCTTCCCCGGCATCCATCGGGACAGCCCCAGCAAATCGATAAATCGATTCCGGAACACGACCAGGACGGCCAGGATCGAACCGAGTTGAATCACGACTTTAAACGTATTCGCCACGTATTTTGAACCAAGCAATTCCCCGGTTTTCAGCCACATATCGTCAACGATGATCATATGCCCCGTGGAAGACACCGGAGCAAACTCCGTGAGTCCCTCCACCAGGCCAAGTATAATTGCTTTTATCAGTTCCAACAAATTCATTATATGCTTGCTCCTTTAAAAGGTTGTTCCGTATTTTATTCCTCAGTTTTGATGTTCCCGCGCTCCGCTTTTTCTTCGACGCAGCCAAAGTACGCCCACGAACAGTATACCTAAAGCAATCACGGCATAAGCGATGTTCGAATAGACGTCCATAAAGGCGACGATTTCTTCCCAAGATCCCCCTACTGCCGCGCCAAGCAAGACGAGTGCCACGTTCCAAATCAGCGTCCCGATAGTTGTGAACAGCAGGAACAGGCCGAATTTCATTTTGGACATGCCGGCCGGGATGGATATCAGGCTGCGGATTAACGGAATCATCCGGCAGAACAACACCGTCCAATAACCGTACCGATCGAACCAGGCATCTGCGCGGCGGATGTCTTCTTTTTTCAGACGCAGGAACCGTCCGTAACGCTCGATCCACCCTTCCAATCGGTCGACGTTAACCAAATATCCGATCCCATACAGAATCACGGCGCCTAGCACCGAACCCAGTGTCGAGAACACGATCACCCCTACCGGCGTCATGCTCGTATACGTGGTCATGAATCCACCAAACGTTAAGATCACTTCCGACGGAATCGGAGGAAACACGTTTTCTAGAGCAATGAGCAGAAAGACGCCAAAATAGCCGAACTGTTCCATAAAGTCCGTAATCCAGTTCTCCACGTTGTACCTCCAGTATTTTTAGCGAATCGCTTTCTTTATGTTACGCAAGTAACGAGCCCGGATGAAGAAGAAATAGGCTACTTGCGCCAGCAGGAAGCTGGTTAGTATCATCACCGTCTGCCAAGCGACGGAGAAGTTAAATAAGCTTTGCATCGCCTTGAATGCGAACAAACTATGCACGATCGCCAACGCGATCGGTACGAAGAACAGCAGGCCAACCTGACGAGTGACTACCTTGGCCAGTTCACGTTCCGTGAGGCCCAGCTTCGCCAATGCCCCGTACTGGCGCCGGTCATAGGCCAAGTCGCTGTACAGCCGGAAATAGAGAAAGCTTCCCGCCGCGATAAAAAAGACGGTACCCACCAGCAAAGCGAAAAACAGCAATGCCCGGTACGTTGTCCGCTGCACCTCATACAAAGTACCGCTAACGGTCATGGCGTAGGGTTGGTCCATCTCATAGCTCATTCTCCCGTTATCGGTCAGCTCCGCTGCCAAACCGAGGGTAAGCTTTGGATCCTCTACATAAAATCCGGTGAATCGATCCATATAGACCCGGTCGATCTCCTTCGCCGATGCCGTCATTAATCGTTCCAGGAAGGAATCGCTGACGACGAGGCCGGAGAACGAACCCTCCCGATCGTCGCCAGCGGTTAGCGTCAGGTTCTCGGGGATAGCCACATGCTGAGTAACGCCAATCTCACGGACGGACAGCTCCGGCGCCCCCCTAAAGGTATAAGTTACCGGCCTCCGATGTACGAGCAGCGGTTTCTCCCGCTCCGAGCCGAGCAGCAGCAGCGCCTCACCGTCCTCAGGCGCAATCTCGGTAACCTCGATTCCTGCCGCCGTCAGAAGCCGCTTGTAGTCCGTGAACGAGATCAGCGGCAAGCGTTCCAGTGCCGAGAAAGGCCTGGAAGAGGCCACCTCCACAAGGGAAATCGGCACGCTCACCGTGCGATGTGCGATTCCATGCGAGGCGAGCTCGGCGCGAATCGCGCGCAAATGAACGTCCGCGGTTGCACCGTCCCCTTTGGCCACATAAGCAATCTCCACCGGATAGTCTAGATCAAATTCGCCTGCCAGACGATTCACCGACGCAAAAGCCCCTACCGCGCAGAACGTGACCGTCGAGATGATCGTCACGAGGAAAAACATCCGCGCATTCTCTTTCATCCGGGAAGCGAGATTCGATACGGTGACCAAATTGGTTTTTTTCCAATAATAAGTCAAATGCCGCTTGGCCCGTTGAATCAGAAAAACACTGAGCTGTGTGTAGAAGAAATAGGTGCCCCCTATCGTCATCGCCGTGACTGGCAGCATACGAAGCAACACGTTCGAAGCCGTGGCCGTGGCCGCCAACAAGTAGCTTGCACTCAGCAGGACCGCCGCCAACAGCGATAAAACCAAGGAAGCCTGCGGCGGCCGGGCGGGTTTCATCTCGGCCTGAAACAGCTCGATCAGTCGGTGTGAACCCAGCAGAAGCGACGTGCAAAGCGAAATCAACAGAAACAGCAGCGAGAACGCCCCCACCGTCAGCAGCAGACCTTGCCAAGGCACATGAAACGCAAGCTGCGGTACACCCAGCAGATTGGAGCCTGCCATCAGAAACAGCTTCGCCAGCAATAGCCCTCCACCGATGCCGCAAACCAGTGATCCCACGCCGATCAGCACATTTTCCAGGAAAACCAGCTTACGCAGTTGTTGTTCGGTCATCCCGTGCAGCAGCAATATCCCAAACTCGCGTTTTCGCGAGCGCAGAAAGGAGCCTACTGAGTAAATCACAAAGAAGAAAGCAAACACATACATGATCGTTTCGGCCGCCCACAGCACCAGCACCGCCGAACGATACACGACCTCAGCCTGCAGGCCGGGATGAAACAAAAATAGCGCGCAAACGAAAAAAATCATGACCGAAAACGAGCTGCTGAGAAAATAGGCGGCATAGGTTCGTTTGTTCCGCAGGACGTTGTTAGAGGCGAATTGACGAAAGGTCATGGCTGTCCCCTCCCAGCAGCGACATCATGTCGATGATTTTCTGGAAAAAGGTCTGTCGGTTGTCCCCGCGATAGATTTCGTTATACAACTTGCCGTCCTTGATAAAAATCACCCGATGGCAAAAGCTGGCGGCGAGCGCATCGTGGGTCACCATCATGATCGTCGCCTGATGGGACTCATTCATTGCTGCGAACGCCTCCATCACGTCCCGGGACGCTTTGGAATCCAGATTCCCCGTCGGCTCATCGGCTAAGATGAGCGAAGGTTCGTGGATCATCGCGCGAGCGATCGCGGTCCGCTGCATTTGTCCGCCCGACAACTCATAAGCATACTTGGACAAGACTCCCTCGATCCCAAGCCGCCGCGCCATTTCCAGCGCCCGGGCTTTCATCACCGGGACCGAAACACCGTCGAGCGTTAACGGGAGTACGATATTTTCCTCCGCCGTCAGCGTATCCAGCAGGTTGAAATGTTGAAAAATGAACCCCAATTCCCGCCGCCGGAACAACGCCGTCTGTTCCAGGGTCATTCGATGCGGATCCTGCCCGCTCAGGGTAACCGCCCCCGAAGTCGGCTCGTCGATCGTGGCGATGACGTTAAGCAGCGTTGTTTTACCGCTACCCGACGGTCCCATAATACCGACGAACTCCCCTTCAGCGATCGTGAAGCTTACCCCATCCAAGGCTTTGGTGGCGATTTTCCCTTCATAGATCTTCGTTAATGCCTTCACTTCCAATATCGCCATGCCGTCCGTGTCGCCCCTTCTATTCAGTCCGTCTACGTCCCGGCATGCTGCCTGAACACTTTTGATTATAGTAAAGCCGCCAGCTTGCGCTCCATGGCTCAATCTTACAGTTACCTTACTCCGTTGTAAGCTTTAGCGCCCCGGTTGAAATACGATCCGTGCGGTCGCACCTCCCCCTTCTTGTGAATCCAATTCAATCCGGTGTCCCAACTTCGCGCAGATTTCCTTCGCCAAATACAACCCCATGCCGGTAGATTCCTGAAAGTTGCGACCGTTATCCCCGGTAAAATAAGCGTCGAACACCCGGGGGAGATCGCTGGCGGGAATGCCGACGCCTTCATCCTCTATTTCCAGCACAGTCTCCCGACCTCGTGTGAAGCCGCGGAAACGAAGATTGGCCCGTTCCTTCACGGTATACTTCACGGCATTGGTGATCAACTGAGTTAATACAAAGGACAGCCACTTCTCATCCGTGGCAATCGCCAGCCCTTCCGGTATCTCGATCACCGGATACACTTTGCGCCGAATGAATAACCGTTTTTGCGACGAACTCACCGAACGTACCAGGTTTTCCAAATCCAGCGACTCGACCACGAAGTCATGCTCGAACGTATCTAAACGAGCCGCATACAACACCATTTCCAGCCCCTTGCGCAGCCGTTCCAGTTCGTCGCCGATCGCCACGGATCGAGGATCGTCTTCATGCTGCACCATCAGATGAATCACGGACAAAGGCGTCTTCATTTGATGTACCCATTGATTCATGAAATGGCGATGACCGTCGATCTTGCTCTGCTGCTCGCCAATTTCCTGCAAATAAAGGCGGTACTGCGCTTTCAACAGCCGCTGCAGGGAGTCGGCCAACGGCGAGCCTGGTTTAACGTCGGCAAAAGCGCGCAGCGAATCCGGGATTTCCTCTAATCGGCGGTAAAATGACCGATTCGTCCAATAGCGGATCAGCAGAAACACCGCCAAAATGCAGGTGCTGAGCAATGCGGCATAGATACTGATCGCCGCGTGACGGTAACCATCCAGCCAATACACCAGAGTGTTCAATGCCAGCTGCAGCAAATAAGCGAAAATGAACGGCAGTTGATCTTTCCAGAACAAACGCATAGGCTCACTCCCCCCAATGCGGGACGAGCCGATAACCCTGGCCTCGGACGGTTTGCAGCGCATCGTCGATCCCGAGGGCGGACAACTTTTTCCGAACACGAGTTACATAGACGTTCAGGGTGTTGTCGTCTACAAAGACCTGATCGTCCCAAATTTTCTCCAGCAACCGATCCCGGCTGACCACTTGCTCGATTTTGCCCAATAATTCATCCAGAATTTTAACCTCGGTTAAGCTCAATTCGATCCGTTCATCCCGAAGGCTAAGGGACAGCCGATCCCGATCCAAACGCAGCCCTGCGACCGTAACCGTGCGGTCGTCCCCGCTCCCGGCATAGGTCCCGTAGGCTCGGCGAAGCTGACTTTTGATTTTGGCAATCACGATATCGTAATCGAACGGTTTGGTGATATAGTCGTCCGCCCCGTTTTCCAGCGCCATCACCTGGTCCATTTTCCCTTCGCGCGCCGACAAGAATACGATTGGACAGGTCGACAAGTTGCGGATCTGGCGGCACCAATAATATCCGTCGTATTTAGGCAGGTTCACGTCCAGCAGTACGAGATGTGGAGCGTATCGCTCAAACTCGGCTTTGACCTCGCCAAAATCGGCGACCGCCAGTGTATCGTAACCAAACCGGTGCAAGTATTGTTCCAGCAGCTCAACGAGCAGCTTGTCGTCTTCGACGATAAAGATTTTAAACATGTCCGTTTCTCCTTTTCACCCGTCCTACTCCTAGCATTGTAACAAACTCTGACCGTGGAAATAAAATAGAGAGGCTTCAGCCGCGAAGCTGATACCCCTCTAGTCATCTAGTAAATATTAAATATCCCCGTCGCTCCAGAACACATCCCGCCGCTTCGGCCGGGCGAGCAGCTTAATGCCCCCGCCGATCAGCAGCACGGCCACAATCGTCGGCCGAAGGTATTTCTCAATCCGAAGGTGCAAGCGCAGATCGGGGAAGTTCGCATCCAGCACCGGAACGATCAATTCCATCCCGACGAAATACACCCCTAACACAATAAGCACGATACCCAGCCAGTGCTGGTATTCGCCGCGAGTTTGAATCAGCGGATGATCCTCCATCGGTAGGATCCCGTAACGGCTCGTCTGCTGCAGACCGTCAAAGAAGCAATAAAACCAGATGATCGGGATGACGAACAGAAACACGGAAAGCCGCAGCACGTCGATCACATAGAAGCTGCCCAGGAACAAAGCCATCATTTGCAGGCCCCGCTTTTGGAGGCCCAGATACATTTGACCCGCCCCGGGAAAGGCAGACAGGAGCGTCGCCAGTACTTTGCTGCGCCGACCTTCGATTCTACCGGCCTCCCAATCGTCAAACGGGGTCCGATCCACCAGCGGTTCCCCCGCCAACTTCCGGTGTACGAGCTGCACCGCATCAAACATACTGTACAGCCAAATGATCGGCAGCAAACCGAGGAACAGCAAAAATACCGATTCATGCGTAATGCCTGTGACGAAGAACATCATCGTGATCAAGCCAAAAAAGGCGATCAAAAAGGATAATCCCCGCTGCATCAAGCCCAGTTGAAAATGGCCCAAGCCAGGAACGAACGACAGCAGGATCGTAAAGAATTTTTCCGATTCTCTCCCTTCGCCGGACATCTGCCGGACATGCTCCCGGTAAGCCCGTTCCTCCGGCGATTCGCGAAGCATCGTAATGAGCAGGTCGAACATCGAAATCAACCATAAGATAATGGCTGCAATCAAGGTCACCATCGCGAGCTCCCCGCTATCCGCGGCCATCGCAACAACAATGCCAAACAGAAGACCGCCAAAGAACAGAATCGGGTAGGTAATCCCCCTCCCTTTTTTGCCCCAGTACAGATGCCCCACTCCGGGGATGAAATTCAACAGTAAAGCGAGCAGTCGGTTGCGCTCAAACGGCATATCCATCTTCCTTTCCTCCAACTTTTTCTATCAAAATGACCCCTTATCGTTTCCAACTATCCAGCCAACCGGCCGTCGCCTCCATCATTCGTTCGCTCAAGGACGACGCATTCGCCTGATTCATCAAATGATCGGTCTCCGCGGCAATCAAATCGAATAATCCGCTACCCAACAGCAATGCCGTTAAGGTTGCCGCGATCGCATAATGCAGCAGCGGATGCCTGGTCCAAGACTTACGGCTGCCGCCGCGCTCCTTGCTCAGCTTCGCTTGCGGAAGTATCTCCATGATCGCCAGCATATAGGCGGCTTCATCCTCCAAACCAGGAAGCTCGCTTTCCAAAGAGGATAGTGCTGCGGTATAAGCGGCAAAGGCTGCCTCATCCCCTTGCAGCAGCGCATCTAATCGCGCCTCTGTGATGGAATCCAGGCTGCCGCGGATATAGCTCCGCCATAGCTCCAGTTCATCTTGCGGTTGATGACTCATCCCCATTCCTCCCTTGACCAATGCTCGCGAATATAGGCTCTTGCCCGGTACAACCTCGATTCGACCGTTTTCACCGCCACACTAAGCTCTGCGGCAATTTGCTCATGACTTTTGCCCTCCAGGTAAAATTCGGTAACGATCTGACGATGTCCCGCTGGAAGCCCGGCGATACGTCGGCGTACTTCCGTACTCCGTTCCGCATCGATTAGCCCAAACAAATGGTCCTCTTCCGAATCGGATAGCTGCAAGTCCAAATCTACGGGATCCCATTGCTCTTCCTTGCGCCGATCCCGCTTCCGCTTGATGTCGATCGACTTATTGACGGCGATCCGGGTAATCCAGGTCTTTAGCCCTTGGGAGCGATACTCCGGGAGAGATTTAAAGATTTGCAGAAAGGTTTCTTGTGCGGCGTCCTCTGCTTCCTTGGCGTCATGCAGCACCGAATGGGCTACCCGGTACACATAGGTCCCATATTCCCGGACTAACCAAGGAAAGACGCTGCGGTCTCCCCGCTGAAATCTTTGAATAAACGTCGTTTCATCAATGACTCTCCCCTCCTCCCAAGATATAGACGTTGGTTGTCCGTCCAACCCCTGCACTATTTCTTAAAACGTTTGAATCGACAAAAGTTCTACAATCTCTCGAAAAATCATTATATGTCACCTAACATAACATCAAATTTGAATATTTAATGGTTTTGAAACTGCTCCCATTTTCGACGATAAAGTTGCATTCCTTTGATTCCACTGGATTTAAGCGCTTTATCAAGTCATTAATGCGTTTGTCAATATACATGACATCAAACTATAATTTCACTCAAGTTAACGAATTTCACGTTAAGTTAGATTACATATCGTTAACTAAAATAACATCTTGGAGGTTGATGGAATGAAGAAGTGGACATCTCGAAGTTTGAAAGCCTTATTGGTCACCGGCCTCGCCGTGACCGCGCTGCTCCCCAATCTATATCTCTCTCCGGCTTCCGCAGCCGAAACCGTTACGGGTACCGTGAACTCGACTGAAGCCGTAAAGAAGTTGCCGAAAGTGCAGGTTATCGCTACCGGCGGTACCCTGGCTGGGCAATCCACGGATGAAACGAGTTTCCAAACTTATCGGGCCGGTTCACTGCCGATCGCTGATCTCGTGGCTTCCCTCCCGAATAAAGATCAAATCGCCGAGGTCTCCACGGTTCAATTCGGCAACTCCGGTTCCAGCGCCTATACGATCGAGCAATTATATGATCTTTCCTTGAAGGTAGATGAAGCGCTCAAAACCCAGGATGGGGTCGTGGTGACCACCGGCACGGATACCATGGAGGAAATCGCGTATTTCCTCGATCTGACCGTACGCAGTCCGAAACCGGTTGTCATTACAGGTTCGATGCGGCCTTGGACGGTCATCGGAACGGACGCTCCAGCTAACCTGTATAACGCGATTAAACTGGCGGCCAGTGGGAAAACGAAATATTTCGGTACCGTGCTGATGTTAAATGATGAATTCCATGCCGCACGCGAAGTCACCAAAACCAACTCTTACCGGACCGATACGTTTATCACTCCAGAAATCGGCGCTTTGGGTTATATCGACGAAAAAACGATCCGCGTATACCGCGCCCCATTCCGCGCTTTGAAATCGGCCGCGACCTGGGCTACCCCGTTCGACTTGAACAAAATCACCAAAAAGGATTTGGTTAAGGTCGAAATCGCCTATTCCTATCAAGAAGCCGGCGCAGGAGCGATCAGCGGATTCGTCGCAAATGGAGCCAAAGGGATCGTTACTGCCGGCACTGGAGCGGGCGGTATTTCCAAAGCGATGAGTGAAGAGCGCAAAGCCGCAATCGAGAAAGGCGTCGTGTTCGTCACGACCACTCGGACCGGCTCGGGCAGCAACTACTCCAGCGGCGACGGAATTATCGCCGGCGACAACCTAAATGCGGCGCATGCCCGAATTCTCTTGCTGCTGTGCTTGTCCTTCTCTAAAGACTTCGATACGGTTCAAAATTGGTTCACTACGGTTGGCTACGGCCAAATCGAGCTTCCAGCCAAATAAGGAGCATGACTCCACATGCAAAGCAGCGCGTTCATAGCGAACGCGCTGCTTTGTGGTTTGTCCGATTGACGTGCCTAGCGGGAATCGGTAAGATTTGGGGGGAGGTGTTATCCAACGATGACGTTACTGCTTACTTTAGGCGGGATCATGATGTTCCTCGCTGTCGCTCTTGGCGCCTTCGGCGCGCATGCGCTCAAGAACCGTTTGACCGAAGACCGGCAAAAAACCTATCAAACCGGGGTTCAGTACCATATCGCCCACGGATTAGGGTTGATTCTACTGGGTCTAGCCGCAACGCAGCTAACGAGCGAAGGGCTAGTTGTACTCGCTGGCTGGTTCCTGTTTGCCGGGATCGTTCTGTTCTCCGGTAGTCTGTATGCATTGAGCTTAACAGGAATCCGAAAGCTTGGGGCGATTACACCGCTTGGCGGCGTTTGCTTTCTGACGGGATGGGTGCTCTTCGTCATCACAGCGGTTCAAGGCTAATAATCGACCAAGAATTAGCGAAGGATTCAACGAGAGGGAGAGGAAGAAACTCTATGGCGGAGAAAAGGTTGATTCTCTTTTTAGATAGCGGCGATACGCTCGTTGACGAAGCGACGGAAGTCCGCGATGACGAAGGGATCGTGTTAAAGGCGGATCTGATCCCCGGTGCGGAGGACATGCTTCGGCAACTGGTTAAACGGGGCTTCACCGTTGCACTGGTCGCTGACGGAAACGCTCAATCGTTCAAAAATGTATACCGTCAGCACGGACTCTACGATATTTTTGCGACCATGATCTATTCAGAAACGATCAAAGCGGAAAAACCCAGCCCCCGAATGTTCAAAGCGGCGATCGGTGCGTTGGATTTAAGCGAAGCCGATATCCCGCGGATTGCCATGGTTGGCAATAACCTGGGCCGGGATATTAAAGGAGCAAATGCTTTGGGGATCACGAGCGTGTTCCTGAAATGGACTTCGCGTTATCCGCATACGCCAGCCAGCCCCGAAGAAGAGCCCGACTACATCATCAGCGAACCGCTGGAGCTGCTGGAGCTGGCGGAAACGTTGAATGCCCGGTTATCTGCGGTAAAGAACTAGGCAACTAGTTCCGAACCCATTTCATGACGTGCCAAATGTAAAAAATACCTGCAAAAGTGCAGTTATTTCGGTCGATTTTTATGATTTCGGCGAAATAGATGCAAAAATGCAGGTATTTTTCTTAATACTCGCGATAATTGCGCTTTCTCTCCTAAATAACTGCATTTTTGCAGGTATTCATGAGAATTTAGCCGTTCCTGGGAAAATACCTGCACTTTTGCAGGAATTTGCCGGGATCGCTTCGTTGCGCAGGAAGGGCTCGCCTTTACCGCAAATTTTTCTTACGATGGAATGAATCGAGGCACGTTCGATCATGGATCACGGAATAATTGCTTCCGCGGACGGATTCGCGTACCCCGACAGCGCTCTCTACTCAAACGCGTTCAACCTCACCCGCAAAAAATGATAGATTTCTTCCGCGATGTTCGCCTGGCAGCAGGACTCTAGCCCCTCAAAACCAGGAGAGGAGTTTGCTTCACAAATTTTAAAATGCTCCCCGTCGAATAGCAGGTCGATACCGGCAATATCTAAGTTTAACAATCGGGCGGCCTCCAGTGCGAGCCATTCGATCTCCGGAGTCATTTCGTACGGCTCCACGTAGCCGCCACGCGAATAGTTCGCTTTAAAGCTGTCATTACCGGAGCTCCGCTTCATCGCTGCAATGGCGCGGCCGCCGATGGTCAGTACCCGTAAATCCACGCCACGACTGGAGGCTACGAATTCCTGCAGGATCATGGTGGCATTCTCCTTATAGGCGTTGATCATCTCCAGCATATCGATGAAATTCGAACGATTTTCCGCTAAGAAGACCCCACTGCCCTGAGAACCGGAGATCGTTTTGACGACAACCGGAAACCCCAGATGCTTGTCCACCAGTTCGACATCCACTTTGGAACGAATCAGCATCGTTTTGGGGACAGGCAGATTGTATTGAGCCAAAATCTGCAGCGTGAATAACTTGTCCTTGACCGTGTCGATACTTTGCGCCGTATTCAGAGTAAGTACGCCCAACCGCTCTAAATGGCGAATCAGGGCTAATCCGAAGTAATTCGTCCCCGCACCCATGCGCGGAAGCACAAAATCGGGGAGCGGAAGCACTTCGCCGCCGACCATCACGCTCTTTCGATCATCGCGTGTGACGATCAGCTCAAACTGCTCGGGGGCGAATACCCTCACATCGATCCCCTGCTTATTCGCTTCTTCCATCAACCGTTTGATTTCGTAGGTTTCCGGCTTTACATCGGTTGCGGAGTTCTTATAAATAATCCAACCTTGCATCGGTATCGTCCTCCCAGGAGAAGATCAAAGTGACTCTTCCCACAGTGTACGAAACCATTTTGATTCGAGTATGATTTCAAATCGAGATTACTGTAAAATTCGCGCGCACAACAAAAAGAGAGCGCCCCATGAAAGCAAGCACTCTCTTCGTTCGATCAATTAACGCATTCCTCCGCGGAACCGCTGCGCATAGGCTTTGACGTCCTCCGCCGTACGTACGCGATTGCGGCTCCATTCCAGCAAAATACGGTCGATATACCGGAAATGTACTTTACCGGCGAATACCGCTTCCTTCAGCGCCAGTAGAATCAGCTCTTCCGGGTACCGGTCCTGGTCCACCCAACCGGATATTGTCTCGCATTCCATCGGTGAAAGCGGACGGGCGAATTCCTTCTCAAAAATCACGAACAGGTTCCGTTCCTGTTCTTCCCGCGCTTCCGGAGCCGCGTCAGCCGTTTTGCGGCTGGCGGCAGCCGGTTGCTGTGCCGCCAGCCACCTCCCCAACCGGTCATACATACCGCTCAAATTATATTGTTCTGAACGGATACCGGTTGTTTCGTCGACTGCTTCGTCGATACTGATCCAGCCTTCCTTCAATAAACCGCGAATGACCGGGGCCAGCATTCCGGGCGCCGTGTCCATCCGCGATTCCAGCTGCCCCAACGATGGGAAATCGTTACGCTCGACTTGTTTGAAGGCAAGCAGCTGGATCAGAAGCATCGCTTCCGTATCGCTTAAACGGAGCTTACGGTAGTGGGCCAACAGTGCGAAAGGCACGTTCACCGTCCCTGTCTCCATTCCGAAAGCCATTCCCTTCGCCCAAGCATTGTTGCCCTCATTCATGGCCATAAATTAAAGCTCACCTTTCAGCGCCAATTAAGGATATAACCGGTACAGGGTCCGTGGGAACGGAATCGTCTCGCGAACGTGATCTAGACCGCAAATCCAGGCGACCGTTCGTTCCAATCCAAGGCCAAAACCGGAATGCGGCACCGAGCCGTATTTGCGGAGGTCCAGGTACCATTGGTACGTTTCCTCCGACAGGTTATGCTCCTTGAAACGTTCTTCCATCAAAGCCGGGTCGTCGATCCGCTGCGAACCGCCGATAATTTCTCCGTAGCCTTCCGGCGCAATCATATCGGCGCACAGGACGACTTCAGGACGGTTCGGATCCGGCTTCATGTAAAACGCCTTGATCCCCGCTGGATAATTCGTAATGAATACCGGCTTCTCGTAACGTTCCGCAATCGCCGTTTCGTGCGGCGCCCCGAAATCCTCGCCCCAAGGAATATCAAACCCTTGCGTATGCAGATATTCGATCGCTTCATCGTAACTGATGCGCGGGAACGGGGCTTGTATCCCTTCTAGCTTGGATACATCGCGGCCCACCGCTTCAAGCTCGGTCCGGCAGTTCTTCAACACCGATTGCACCACATGCGCGATGAAGTTCTCCTGTACCTTGAGGCTCTCCTCATGATCGGTAAACGCCATTTCCGGCTCGATCATCCAGAACTCGATCAGATGGCGACGTGTCTTGGATTTCTCAGCGCGGAACGTTGGACCGAAGGAATAAACCTTGCCCAAGGCCATCGCGGCCGCTTCCATGTAAAGCTGCCCGCTTTGCGTCAGATAAGCGTCTTCCTCGAAATATTTCGTATGGAACAGGTTCGTGGTCCCTTCCGCAGATGTTGGCGTCAAGATCGGCGGATCAACCAAGGTAAACCCGTTTTGGTCGAAGAAATCCTGAATGGCCCGAATAATTTCGGCCCGGATGACCATAATGGCCCGCTGCTTCGAGGAACGAAGCCACAGATGACGATGGTCCATCAGGAAATCGACACCGTGTTCTTTTGGCGTAATCGGATAGTTTTCGGTCAAATGAAGGATTTCGACTTCGGTTACCGTCATCTCATAACCGGATTGGCTTCGCGGTTCTTCGCGAATCACGCCCGTAACGTACATGGACGATTCCTGAGTTAAGCTCTTGGCGTTGTTCCAAGTCTCCTCGGACACTTCGCTCTTGACGACTACCGCTTGAATATAGCCGGTCCCGTCGCGAAGCTGCAAAAATTGAATTTTGCCGCTGGAACGTTTATTGTTGAGCCAGCTGCCGATGACTACGGTTTCCCCGACATGCTCATTCACTTGACGAATCACAGTTTTGACCGCCATGCCTTTATCTCTCCTCTAACGATAACGATATTAATAACACAAAGGTTTAAATTCGCCGTGCTTTACTTCGATTCCTGCACGATGTGCAGCGTATCGCGGGCAATCATCAGTTCTTCATTCGTAGGGATGACCAGAACTTCGACCTTGGAATTCGGAGTCGAAATCCGACGCGGTTCCCCGGAACGGATTTTGTTCAGCTCTTTGTCCAGCTCGACGCCCAAGTAGCTCAAGTTCTCACACGTTTTCTCGCGGACGATTGCCGAGTTTTCGCCAACACCTGCCGTAAAGACGATCACGTCCACGCCGTTCATTGCTGCAGCATACGATCCAATATATTTCCGCAGACGGTATTCGTACATCTCGAAGGCCAGTGTCTCATTCGGTTTACCCGCTTCCCACCCGTCGGTAATATCCCGCATGTCACTGCTGCTGCCGGAGATGGCAAGCAGACCGCTGTGCTTGTTCAACATCGAGTTCACTTCACTGATGGACAGCTCTTCCTTATTCATGACGAAGGTGACAACCGTCGGATCGAGGTCGCCGCTGCGCGTCCCCATCATCAAGCCTTCCAAAGGCGTCAGACCCATCGAAGTATCCACCGATACACCGCCTTTGACCGCGGTCAAGCTTGCGCCATTACCGATATGGCAAGTGATGATCTTCAGATCTTCGATCGGACGGTTCAAATATTCCGCTGCCACTCGGCTGACATATTGATGTGAGGTACCGTGTGCGCCATAACGACGGACGCGGTGTTTCTTGTACAGAACTCTCGGAATCGGGTATAAATACACTTTCTCATCCATGGTTTGATGGAAAGCCGTATCAAAGGCCACCACGTTCGGAACGCCCGGCATATTGGCTTCGGAAGCATTAATCCCCATGATTGCCGGAGGGTTATGGAGCGGCGCCAAGTCGAACAGGCGGCGGATTTCGGCTTTGACTTCCGGTGTGACAAGGGCGGAGCCTTTAAACGCCTCGCCACCGTGCACGACGCGGTGACCCACCGCTTGAATCTCGTTAACCGACGCTAGAACGCCATGTTCCTTGTCCGTTAATTTCTCAAGCACTTTGCGAATCGCCGTCGTATGCTCCAGAATTTCGCTGACTTCCGTCACTTCCTCTTTGCCAGTCGGCTTATGTGTCAAAATCGAGGAATCCATACCGATCCGCTCAACCAAACCTTTAGCCAAAACCGATTCATCGGTCATATCATAAAGCTGGTATTTTAGGGAGGAGCTTCCCGCATTAATAACTAACAGTTTCACAGCCGGTCACCGTCCTTATCGTATTTAAAGAAACCTTCGCCCGTTTTTACGCCCAAACTGCCGGCGCGTACCATTTTCTTGAGCACGAAGGAAGGACGGTATTTCAATTCGCCGAATTCGCGGAACATGCGTTCCAATGCGGCCAGTACTGAATCCAGGCCAAAGCGATCGGCCATTTCCAGCGGCCCGTATTGGAACTGGTAGCCCATGCGCATCGCCTCGTCGATCTCTTCTGCAGATGCGACACCTTCACCTAGTACATGCAGCGCTTCATTGATCATAACGCAAATAATCCGGGAAGTAACAAAGCCCGGGGATTCGTAAACCATGATGCCGCGTTTCTCCACGACCTCTTCCACGAAGCGTTTCGTTTCTTCAAACGTGGCATCCGATGTTTTCAGACCGCGGATAATTTCAACCAGATTGATTTTGGCAACAGGATAAATAAAGTGCATGCCGATGACGCGCTCCGGATATTTCGTTCCGCCGGCGATCTCGGTTAAACTGAGCGTTGATGTGTTGCTCGCCAAAATGATGTTGCTTGGACAAACTTGATCCAGCTGTGTGAATACCTCTTTTTTGGCATTCAAATCCTCCGAAATGGTCTCGATCACCATATCGCAGGTTCCGAGTTCGGCAAAATGCGTAACTTTATGGATACGGGATAAGATCAGTTTCTTCTCCGCTTTCGTGATTGCCCATTTCTCGAGCTGTTTATCCAGACTCGTTTCGATCATGCTGTAGGCATGCTCCAATTTATCGGCTGTCTCCTCCACGAGCAGCACGTCAAGTCCTTTAGCCGCTAGCATTTCGCTTACGCCCTGACCCATTGTGCCGCCGCCGATGACACCAATTCGTTTGTAGTTCATGGTCCTCTCGCTCCATCCTTTCATTATCTGTACATAATATGGTTCCCCAGATGTCGAATCATACATCTTCTAACATCCAACATATAATAATATCTTAGCACGAAGAAAAAGTAAAAAAAAATAACCGGCATCATGAATTATGCCGGTAAATCGACGCTGTCACGAAATTGACAACGGAATTGCTCGCCGGAAAGGCGCTCTTCCTTGAATAAGAGATCAAGCGATTTGTCGAAGACTGCAGAATGTTGCTGCAGCATTTCTTTTGTTTTTGCTGCAAGATCGTCCAAAATTCGTGTATTTTCGTTCATCAACACCTCGGTGGTCACCATGTCCATGTTGACGATTCCTAACGATGTCAGGCCAGACGTCATCATCGTGTGCACGATCTTCAAAGCCTGCTCGAAGTCATTGCTCGACCCCGTACTGCGGCCACCGTAATAGATTTCCTCCGCGGCCGCCCCAGCCAAGGCAATCATAATTTGGCCTTCCAAATACGATTTCGTATACAAATACTTCTCATCCTGCGGGTTATGGCGAACATATCCAAGCGCTCTCCCGCGCGGACTTAACGCGACTTGACTAACGCTGCCCGGCGCAACAACCTCAGCGGCAATAGCATGGCCCAGCTCATGAATCGCGACGCGACGTTTCTCTTCCTCGGCGGCCTGTCGGTCTGTCTTCTCCCCCATCAGCACTTTATCGATAGCCATCGATAAATGACCTTGGGTAATTTGATCGACCTCATCACGCATCGCGTAAATCGCCGCTTCATTCATCACGCTTTCCAGCTGTGCGCCGGAGAAGCCATACGATTCCTCCGCGATTTTGTCCAAGTTGACGCCCTCTTGCAGCGGTTTGTTGGCCGCGTGCAGTTCGAGGATATGACGGCGGCCCTTCTTATCCGGCAGATCGACTTGAATATGCCGGTCAAACCGCCCTGGACGAAGCAAAGCGCTGTCCAGCATTTCCTTACGGTTCGTCGCGGCAATCAGTAGAATCCGCGGCGTATCGGAGGAATAAATGCCATCCATTTCCGTCAACAGCTGGTTTAACGTTTGGTCGTACTCGCGTTGCTGCCCGCCTTCTCTTTTTCCTCCGATCACTTCGATTTCGTCAATGAAAATAACTGCATTTTCCTTGTTTTCCTTCGCCGCGCGGGTTCTCGCTTCCTTAAACAAATCACGAATCCGACTCGCCCCAACGCCGACATACATTTCAACGAATTCACTGCCCGAAGCCGCGACAAACACGGCATTAGTGTAATGTGCCGCTGCTTTCGCGAGCAAAGTTTTCCCGGTTCCCGGAGGTCCCGTCAGCAAAATCCCTTTGATCGGGCGAATGCCGAACTTGCTGATTTCATCTTGTCGCACCATAAAATCCAGCGCTTCCCGAAGCTCCTGCTTTGCACTTTCCTGTCCGCCGATCTGCTCGAAGGTTAGCTTTGCCAGGCCGCGCTTTTTGTGCTTCCGTCCCCCGGCTGCTCCGATCGTAATCCCGCCGCTACGCATTTTGATCGCCGTAAACAACGCGCCAAACAGCACCATAGCTACGACAAGCGGAACAACATTAACACCGGTCACTGCCAAGAATACGATAAGGACCGGAATAAATCCGATGGCTGCTTCGATCATCCATTTACGCATTCGGCCATGCCCCCATTCGTTCCGGTGTACGCGGCAAAATAACAAATTTACTGTATTGACCGTCCGTCAAAGTAATATAGACGTTTTTCTCGTCCATTTCCGCTGTAGCCGTCAGTTTGTCGTTTTCCTGTTCCATTTGCTTTAGAGCCGCGGTAATTTGCGTATATTGCTTGTTTTCCATCGCTTGCGCGACGGTGAACAACGCGTTCTCCCACAACAGGTCCAATGTCGGCGAAGAATGATCCTCCACGTCTAGCTTCAACGTACGGTTGCCGATTTGGTCCTTCCCGTTCTGTTCAATCTGCCGAACTAGCGCGCCAAGATCGGTCCCCGGCTTTAAACTCAGCTTCAGCGCCAACTCATCAGGTTTGATATCCATTTCGACTTGATTTACACCATCCACACTTTTTACGATATTCTCCAGCGGACGTTCAATCGCCCATTGCCGATACAGGAACCATCCACCAAACAACACAAGGACGGAAATAGCGATGCTTGCAGCAATTGGTCCAATACGCAGTTTCACGTGATGTCCCCCTTATCTATAATAATCATCTCTGTAGTATATCAACCCGTCTATCAAAACTACAAATATGAGTATATCACATCGTATATCAAATATCGAAGGAAAGTGTGAAGATATTTAAAATTTGAAGCTAGCAGTTCTACCCCGAAATGCTACAAATTCTCAAGCATCACTGGCAAGCGGTTGATATTTTCCGCCAGCCACTTCATCTCCCTGGCGAAGCGCGCGGGAGGCGCGCTATGTGGATCCATCTGCCCATGAATCCACCAGACACATTCCATGTACCACAGCATTTGCAGGGATGTCGTTAAGTACCCCGTCTCAAATGGGGCTTCTACCTCCTGTCGATACCCTTCCATAAATGCAGTAGCCAGAGTCAGGTCCAAGTGATCGCTAAACGCACATGACATCACAGCTCGAGCAACATCGAGCCGGGGATAATCATAATTGAAGCGATCGAAATCCAAGACCGCAGCCACAGAACTCTCGTTAAACAGCAAATTGTCCATCCAAAGATCCCGATGCGCCCACCCCGATGCAATCTGTTCAAATCGTCCCAGGTCAACGTTTTCCGTTGCAATGCGTTGCGTTTCAATCTCACTCGACAATAAGAGGTTGCCGCTGCGAAGAGCTTGCTCCTGAAGCGTAATCCAATGCTCCAATCGCTCCTCGCGAGCGGGAGGGCAAAACAAGGCGGATTCCTTCCGTCCCAACGTCCCGTCATTCAAAAACCGATGCATTTGGCCTGTGACCCGTCCTAAATCATAGACTTGATGGATGTTGGCTTGTCCCGGCGGAACCAGTAGTCCCTGACAATACCCCATTACAATGAACTTTTCACCACTGTCCGACTCAAGCATCCTATTCCCGTTCGAGGTAAGAAGCGAAGGGCACGGAAAACCAAGTTCACTTAATCGCATTTGTTGCGATAAGGCCAATTGCAACGTTTCGGGCCGATAGGACTTAAACCGCTCCCTATTATATTGCTTAAGCACAAATTCACCGAAATCCGTGGTAATTTTCCATTTATAATTTAACCAACCTCTTTTAATAGGAATAGCCTGCCGGATTGGACTAGAAAAATGATGGTTAAACGCTTGTTTCAAGTCTTCCCACACCTTATTCTCTTGCCCTGCAGGATCGAGCAACTCCATGCCTTTCCCTCCTTACAAAAAAACGGTCTCGCCATTCAGGCTTTTCGCCTAAACCTCGAAACCGTTTATTAGGAATATTTCTATTTACGACGACCCGTCAGCGATTCGGCAGGGTGAACACTTCCGGTAGCGGTTCGCCCGTTGTAAAACTGAAGAACCGATAATAGTGGTGGTCCTTCTGTTTGTAGAACAGCTGCCAGACCAGTTGGTTATTGTAAATGCCCGGCAGCAGACGGACAACCTGGATACCCGGCAACGTCTGTTTGATGATGGCTCGAACCTGATTCTCGGACTTCCCTTCCGATAGCAATCGCACCTCAGGGTCCTGTCCTTCTCGGAGCCAAACCATCATTTTACGTCCGGATTCGTCTTCCCCCTGCACGACCCAGGTGACTTCATCCCATACCGACTTCCACACCTCGTCTCCCTGGACCAGGTCCGTCTCCTGCTTCGCCTGTTGAACGGCCTCTCTTTCGGCTCTCCACGTATCCTCATGAATGTATAGATAAAACCGGTGGAGACCAAGGAGCACGATCAACAGGATCACGATGGACAGCAGAATCCATTGGGTTCGCTTCCTCAACCTTCTCTTCCTTTCCTATCCTAGCGTATTACCGTGCCAGCAGTCCCTCGAACGCAGCTTGAGCGTCGTGCCGAATACGCTCCTCATCAAGCGTCAGGCAAGCCCCGTGTTTGACGACCTGTTTGCCATTCACCCAAACGTGTTCGACGTCTTTTGGTCCAGCAGAATACACGGTGTGCGAGATGAAATCCGTTCGCGGCAGAAAATGAGCCTGCTCCGTGTTCAAGGCGATGAAATCCGCCTTCATGCCAGCCGCAAGCTTCCCGGTGTTCGGCAAGAAGACCGACTTCGCGCCGTACTCCGTCCCCATCTTGAGTGCTTCTAGAGCCGGAATCGCCGTCGGATCCCCGGATACGCCTTTATGAATCAGCGCGGCCAAACGAATCTCCTCCAGCATGTCCAGGTTATTGTTGCTGGCTGCACCGTCAGTACCCAGCGATACCACGACTCCCTTCTTCAGGAGCTCCGGTACTCTGGCAACGCCGCTGGCCAACTTTAAGTTGCTACCCGGATTATGAGAGACGGTAACGCCATGAGAAGCCAAGACCTCGATTTCCTCGTCCGTCAAATGTACGGCATGGGCGAGCAGCGTCGGGCGGGAGAACATGCCCAGCTTCCGCAGGTGCTCTACCGGGCGAACGCCGTAATCGTTCACGTTCTGCTCCACCTCGGCGCGTGTCTCCGACATATGCGTATGCATCGGTAGATCGAGATCGTGGGCGGCTTGTACGAACTTCTCGATGAAAGCCGGCGGACAGGTATATGGCGCATGAGGCGACATCATCGTCGTGATGCGTCCTTCCGCTTTACCGTGCCAATTCTGGGCAAACGCGATCGCTTCTTTAAGCTTCTGATCCTGCTCTTCCGGCGAGCATAGCCCGATCGCTCCGCGCATCAGTACGGCGCGAATGCCGGATTCCTCGACAACCTTGGCGACTTCGTCCATCTGATCGTACATATCCAAGAACGTGGTCGTACCGCCTTTAAGCATTTCCAGTACGGACAGCGCCGTTCCGGCATAAACGTCAGCAGCGGTAAACTTGGCTTCCATCGGCCACATTTTCTCCTGCAGCCAGGTTTGCAGTACCATGTCATCCCCATAACCGCGCAACAGCGACATCGCCGCATGACCATGGGTGTTAATCAGTCCTGGCAAAAATAACAAGCCTTTGCCGTCAAACGTTTCGGCGCCTTCCACGCCTTCCGGGCGCTCTTCTCCGATATAGGTGATCGAATCGCCTTCAACAAGCATATATCCATGAATCACGGGGCGATTGGTCTCCAGTACGGCAAACGTCCCGTTCTTAATTAACCATTTACGACTCATACGTTGGCTTGTTCCTTTCCATCCTCCAGATAATATGCCAAGCTAAGCAGGTCTGTAGTGAAATCGGCCGCATGAATCCGCACTTCCGACGGCACCTTGAGAATCGTTGGCGCGAAGTTCAGGATGGCTCCGATCCCGGCCGCAACCAGCTCGTCTGCCACGCGCTGGGCTTCTGTGTCAGGTACCGTTATGATCCCAATACGGATATTATTCGCTCGTACCGTAGCTACCAGCTCCTCAATCGGTTGAATCGTGATGTTGTTGATTTGGGTACCGATCTTTGCTGGCGATGCGTCGAACACGGCGACGATTTTCATATTATCCTTCAAATAAGCATTATAATTCGAAAGGGCTTGCCCTAGATTACCGGCACCGACTAACGCCACGTTAATTTGCTGGTCCAGGTTGAGAATCTGTTGAATCTTCTCGATTAGGTAAGCCACGTCATAGCCGATCCCCTTCCGACCAAAATCGCCGAAATACGCTAAATCCTTGCGGATTTGCGCGGGATTCAGATCCAACTTCTGGCCCAGCTCCTGCGAGGAGACCGTGGGGACCTCCCTGCGGCTGAGTTCGTTCAAGAAACGCAGGTAAACCGGCAGTCTGCGGACGACGGCGTCCGAAATTTTTTCTGACTTCATGCTTCGTTTCCCCCTATTCTTCAATGCGATCAATAAAGCGGTTTAGGCTTCGGGATTCAACCATTCCGAGATGCGAGGTACCATTTGATTCATCGGCATATGCTCCATCTTCGGTCCGGGCAAAGAGTATAAAAAATACTTCCCATAGTAAGACTCCAGGATACGGGTATCATAAACGATTACGATGCCACGATCCTGCGAGGAACGGACGAGTCGCCCGAATCCTTGCTTGAAGCGGATAACCGCCTGCGGGACGGATAACTTCATAAATGGGTTTTTCTTCTCCCGCTGCAGTCGCTCACTCTTGGCTTCCACCAGCGGATGGTTCGGCGGTTGAAAAGGCAGCCGCACGATCGCTAAACTTGTCAGCGCCTCGCCGGGGATATCTACCCCTTCCCAGAAACTGCTCGTCCCCAGCAGCACCGATGCATTTTGACCCTGGAAGCGCCGAGTCAGCTTGGTACGGCTACCGCTGTCCATCCCTTGCCCGATGACGGTGATCCCCTGCGCCGAGAGCAACTCTTTCAGCGGGTCATACACCTGTCTCAGCATCCGGTAGGACGTAAACAGCACCAGCATGCGGCCTTGCGTAGCCACCGCGGAATCTGCCAACGACTGCACCAACGTGTTAATGAAGTGATCATCTCCCACGCTGCCCTTTACGCTCGGAAAATCACGTGGAATGACTAAGAGTGCCTGGTCCCGGTAATTAAACGGAGATGGCAACATCGACGTAATCAACCGTTCCTCTTCCGCCGCCTCCGTCAGACCCAACTGCTCGATCATATATTGAAACGACTTATCGACTGACAATGTCGCGGAAGTCATAACGACGCTTTTTTTCCGATCGAAGAAAAATTCCTTCAACTGGGCGCTAACGTCAATCGGCACCGCGTACATTTGCAGCGAGCGGCTGCGGTAATTCCCGTTGGCTTCCATCCAATAAACCGTGTCTTCGCTTTCCAGCTTCATGAAGAACCGCAGTGATTCCCGTTCTCCAGCTAAATCCTTAAACAAGCCGCTGATATCGGTAAGCAGGCTTTCCGCAGCATAATCATCCTGCTCCTCCCGAATCTCAGACATGAGACGATCCCCTTTGCGAAGCACGTCGCCCAGACCCACGTAAATCTGGTTTTCGAGCGCGGTCAGTGTCTCCCAATCCTTCGGCTTTCGGGTCGGCAGCAGCCGATATACGAATTGCCCCGGATCGCCGGGGGCCGCATCGCTGCGATCCGGCATCAAGCTGAACAGCAGCTCGCTGAGCTTGTCCCAGCTCTCTTTCACATCCACCAACGTTGGGTAGATGCCATCGATCACTGCGCACCATTCCGCAGCTTTCTCCGCGGACGACGCATCTATCGAGCTCCGAAGATTAGCCAACTGCCCTGTCTTGCTGTCTTTAAACAACCGGGTCAGCGTATGGACCACCGTAAAGTATTTCATATGAATGCCAAGATGCTTGCCGGCCACATCTTCCAAATGATGCGCCTCATCGATGACCAGCCGCTCATAGCCTGGTAGCAGCTGGTGCCCGGCCTGAATGTCCGTAAACAATTTAGAGTGGTTCGTGATGACCACGTCCGCTACTCCGGCTTCGTGTTTGGCACGATGATAGAAGCATTTGCGGAACCAGGGGCAGGATCGGCCTAAGCAGGATTCCGATTCACTGGCTACCGTCTCCCAGAAGTCGCCGCCGCGGTTTCCGAGATTCAACTCTTCATCGTCGCCGTTTTCCGTTTGTGTCAGCCACACAACCATTTGCGCGGCCGTCATCACCTCTTCTTTAGGTGTTGCGAAGTCTTTTCTATTCATTTTATGTTCAAATTTGCGCAAGCACAAATAATGCTGCCTTCCTTTAAATACGGCTGCGCGGAAAGGAAAAGGCACGACTTCCGTCAATAGCGGCACGTCGCGCTCCCGCAGCTGCTCCTGCAGGTTGATGGTATGAGTGCTGACCATTACCTTCTCTTCATTCTTTACACTGTGGTAAATGGCCGGCAGGAGATATCCCAAGGATTTACCGGTCCCCGTTCCGGCTTCGACCAGCAGATGCTTGTCTTCCTCGAAAGCCCGCATGACCTCATTCAGCATCATGTTCTGGGCTTCTCGCTCCTCATACTGCGGCAAACGCTCTCGCAGCCGTTCCCGAACCTGTTCCATGAACTGCTCGAACGTCACATCCGCCAGCGGATTTCGATCCGAACTGTCCCTTGGCGCTTGGATGTCCAGCCAATCCTCCACCTGCAGGGCGAATTGACGATAGTACACGAAACCATCTTCGCTTGGCATCGCCTCGCGTTCCTTCTCCTGCGTCATCGCATCGAAAAACCAGCCCAAATCGCTGTCCTCGCCTGCAAACAGATCGGCCAGACGCTGCAAAGTCAACAGCGGCAGCTGCGCGCATTCCTCCAGACATTTCAGGAAAATGAGCGCCGTCGCCAGCGCATCGCTGTCCGCCTGATGCGGCCGATCATGCTCCACTTCAAACTCCGCCGCCACCAGCCCGAGCTGATAGGAAGTAAGCGAAGGAAACAGGATTTTCAAGAAATCCATCGTATCCAGAATGCGGCCGGTAAACGGCAAATAGCCTGTTTTGTCCAAAGCGCTCTGCAAGAAATTAAAATCGAATGCAACATTGTGCCCGACCAAGACGACGTCGTTTAGAAGCGGAACCATCTCCACCATCACTTCGTCTAGCTCCGGCGCATCCTTGACATCTTCCTCTGTAATTCCCGTCAATCCCGTAATAAAAGGAGGGATCGGAACACCTGGTTTCACGAAGGAACGATACACCTGCGATATCGTCTTATCCGGTTCTATAATGGCAAGTCCCACTTGAATAATTTCATCGGAGGACTGGTTACCCGTCGTTTCAAAATCAAGCACTGCGTATTTCATTGCTATTAATTGTCCCTTCATTCCAGTCTCTTTACAGCATAACAGAAGATAACCGATTTGAAAATTAATACAAACGGGATCTGTAATAAAAATCACAAAACAAAACAAGCGATGCGCCGCTTTAAGCGGAATTTCGCATCGCTTCATAATTCAAGCCGTAAATAAGTGCGTTCAATCGGAATGAGACCTACAATAAGGAAGTCAGTTCCGGACTGTAATGCAATTTCCCTGTGCTGTGCGTGCAGGCCTCCAAATTGGCCAGTGGCTCGGGCAAGGACGGATCGCTGTGATGAGCCAACTTGAAGTACTCTTTTGCTTTGGTAAACACACCTTTTTGCGCCTCAATGCATCCGAGTGCGTTGTAAATGATGGAACGAAGCCGTTTGTTCGTCGCCTTCTCCAATACCAGCCAGAAATGCTTCGCGGCTTTGTCGATTTGCTCCAGGTGCAGATGGCACATTCCCATGTAGGTCTGGGCGAGCACACTGTCAGGAAACTGCTGCATGACCTGCTCAAATTGGGACAATGCCTGAGGAAACATCAGCAGTTTGTAATACCCTTGCCCTTTGATAAAAACGGGGTCATCCAATTCAGGAAGATCGGGCGTCTCCCTGGATGCCAGGCTCCCAAACGCATGGCGCAAATATCCCATTTTCTCCTCGAAGCATAACCACTCCTCGATGATCCCGTCGCTCATATGCTGAAGCAGGCTCCATTTCTTAGCCAACTCCAGCTTTTGAGCGTTACCGGCCAAGGGATATTTCCGTGTGATTTCGTCCAACATCTCATTCATTTCCGCAAACACATGCTGAAACATCATTCGCATCCCCCCCAACGAAAATGAAATCAGTCCGAGCCTTACGTTCATTTTTTGTTTCGAGGACCGTTTTCATTCCCGCAGGGAGGAATTACACTTTTTTGAAGGCTTTATTCTGACTTTGGTAACTGTGGCGGATTCCGCAAGCTTGGGGTCCTCAGCGGGTCGGGGGTTGGAGGCGTATGTTCCTTTGTTCCCCAAGGTGGCCGATTCCGCAAGAGCTAAGACGCGAATTGTATGCGAAAAATCGAGTACAATTCGGCGATATCGGTGATTCTGACGGAATGTATTCGAAATTTCATGCATAATTGTACGTTGGAAGGGCGATGTCCTGGGATCTGTATGAAAAACCGAATAGAATACGGTTTTTGGGTTATTCGCGGCAATTTGTATATGAAAAATCAAATACATTTCGGCGTTTTCGATGATTCTGACGGAATGTATTCGAAATATCATACATAATTGCGTGTTGGGAAGGCAATGACCCGCAATCTGTATGAAAAACCGAATAGATTATGGTTTTTTTGTCCTTTGCGGCAATTTGTATACGAAAAATCGAATACATTTCGGCGTCTTCGGTGATTCTGACGGAATGTATTCGAAATATCATACATAATTGCGTGTTGGGAAGGCAATGACCCGCAATCTGTATGAAAAACCCAATACATCACGGTTTTTGGGTCATTCGCGACAATTTGTATATGAAAAATCGAATACATTTCGGCGTCTTCGGTGATTCTGACAGAATGTATTCGAAATATCATACATAATTGCGTGTTGGGAAGGCAATGACCCGCAATCTGTATGAAAAACCGAATACATCTCGGTTTTTGGGTCATTCGCGGCAATTTGTATATGAAAAATCGAATACAATCAGCGAGCAACGTTGACCAGGTGCGTAGCGTAGCTGGAGGCTACGTGAGCACACGGAGGGCCCGGCTGAATTCAAGATTCGACGCCGAGCCCTCCCCTAAGTCCACTTCGTGATCCGAAGATGACTTTATGAACTACCTTATTTTAGCGGATCATGGCGTGAAGTTCTTGGTGCGCCTTCTCCACCGGCTTATTGTTCTCGTCAACGAACACAACCGTTGGTTTATGGCTGCGTACCTCTTCTGCCGACAATTGGGCGTAAGAAATGATGATGACACTATCGCCCGGCTGCACAAGACGTGCTGCCGCGCCGTTCAAACAAATGACGCCGCTTCCGCGAGGCCCCGGAATCACATAAGTCTCCAGGCGGGCACCATTGTTATTGTTTACGATTTGCACTTTCTCATTCTCCAGCAGATCGGAAGCCTCCATCAATTCCTCATCAATCGTGATACTGCCGACGTAATTCAGATTTGCTTCCGTCACCGTCGCGCGGTGAATTTTCGATTTCATCATCGTTCTATACATCAGTCGTTCACCTTCTTCGTTAAGATAACGTTATCGATCAGCCGAGTCTTGCCAAATTTCACGGCAACCGCAATCAACACGTCGCTCTGTCGTCCGGCAACATCTAGCCGGTCTCCGCCCGCCAGCGGGGACAGTCCCGGAAAATCAGCAATCTCCACATAATCAATCACGGCCAGCGGTTCAGCTCCAATCGAATCGCGAAGTTCGGCGAGCACCTCTCCTGCGGTCACGTTGGCTTCCGCATTTGCCTTAGCCTGAACGGCCAGCAGGCTGCGAGACAGGACAAGTGCGGCCTGCCGCTCTTCCGCACTCAGGTATACGTTTCGGGAGCTAAGGGCAAGGCCATCGGACTCACGCACAATCGGACAAGGAACGATCTCAACATCAAAATTCAAGTCCAACACCATCTGCGCGATGACCGCCACCTGTTGGGCATCTTTTTGCCCGAAATAAGCCCGGTCTGGCTGCACGATATGCAGCAGCTTGCCAACGACGGTCGTAACGCCGTCAAAATGACCCGGACGCGACGCCCCGCACAAGACGTCCGTTAAATCGGCAACCTTAATATTCGTTCGCGTCGGTTGGGGATACATCTCTTCAACGCTGGGTAGAAAGACAAAATCTACGCCCTCCCGCTCGGCCAAGGCCAGATCTTTCTCGGGATCTCGGGGATACCGCTCAAAATCCTCATTAGGGCCGAATTGGATCGGGTTAACGAAAATGCTTAGAACCACCAAGTCGTTCTCCGCCCGCGCTTTGCGCAGCAAGCTGGCATGCCCCTCGTGCAAAAATCCCATCGTCGGCACGAGCGCGATCTTGATTGGTTTTCCATTCCTTGCCGCTGTGAACCGCGCTTCCTTCAACTGTTCACGAAGCGGTCGTATATTTGTAAAGGTCATCATGACCGGACTTCCACCTTTCCTTTACCGTACAGCGTACCCAGGGATTCCTGCACGCTTTGATCCGCACGGAAGGCATGCTCTTCCGCCGGGAACGAACGATTCTTGACATCGGCCACGTATTCCGATATGCCGCGACGCACCTGTGCTCCGAGGTCGGCATATGTTTTGACGAACCGTTTGTCCCGGTAATCCGCGGTATATTTCAAGACGTCATGGTAGACCAACACTTGGCCGTCACAGCCGCGCCCTGCCCCAATACCGATCGTCGGAATGGATAGCTCCCGGGAAATCGCCGTCGCCACCTCTTCAGTAACCAGCTCCAGCACAACTCCAAAGGCGCCGGCGCGTTCCAGCGCTTTGGCATCGTCCATTAGCCGTTTGGCATCCGCAGCGTCCTTGCCCTGCACCCGGTAACCACCGATCTGATTGACCGATTGCGGCGTCAAACCGATGTGCCCCAGTACCGGAACACCTGCTTGCACGATAGCCTGAACGGCCCCGGCAATCTCTGCGCCGCCTTCCATTTTGACAGCGTGAGCATGGCCCTCCTGCATCAAACGGCGGACGTTCCGCAGCGTTTCGTCGATGCTTCCGTGATAGGTCATAAACGGCATGTCGGTGACAATGAACGTATGCTGCGCTCCGCGTGCAACCGAACGGGAATGGTAAACCATGTCGTCCAGCGTTACGGGAATCGTCGAGTCATACCCGAAAACCACGTTGCCCAACGAGTCCCCAACTAGCAGCAGATCCGCCCCCGCCTCCTCGGCCAACTGGGCCGACGGATAGTCGTATGCGGTGATCATGGCCAGCGGGATGCCGTCCTGCTTCATCTTTTTCATTTTTACGATATTTAAAGCCTGTTTACCTGCCATTTGATCCATCTCCTTCGGTTTAGGGGGTGTGCGAACCTTGAAAAAACGCGCACAACAAAAAAACCTTTTAGTTTGGCACTAAAAAGGTCCGAAGTCCAAAGAAGAGTTCATTCCTCGTTCTTCTGTCTCGGTCCTTCTTACGGCTCAGAGCAGAATCCAACGCAACTTGATCGTGGTTGTTCATGTCGTCATCCGACAGTGGAACATTCACTTTACATACCTCCGACGAGCGCCCGGAGTGCAGTTCGGATCTTTACCGATACCGCCTCCTGTGCTCAGTATAACAAATTACGTTCTATTTTTCATCCGCCAAGTTGTACTTCTCCAGAGAAAATCGTGAAATGTTTGCCATCTTGATCCAGAAGCAATAAGGCACCGCTAGGATCCAAGCCGGTTGCCGTACCTTTTAGCACCCTATTCGGGGTATGAACGGCAATCTCACGGCCGAGTGTTACCGACAACGCCTCCCACAAATGCCCCACCGGAGCAAACCCTTCCTGCGTATATAGCTCGTAAAGCTGCTCCATTTCAGTCAGGACTGCGCCAATAAGTGCGGTCCGATCGATTCGGCGTCCGCTCTCCAGCGACAAGGAGGTGGCGATAGTTGTCAGCTCCTGTGGAATATCCTTCGCCTCTAAATTTACGTCAATACCGATGCCGGCAACCGCAAAACGGATCAACTCGTCTTCGGCGACCGATTCAACGATGATGCCGCACAGCTTTCGTCCGCCCACCAAGATATCGTTGGGCCATTTGATTCCGGCATCTACGCCGCCAACTTTGCGCACGGCGCGGCACACCGCCACCGCCGCAAGTAAGGTCAATTGCGGTGCGATCGATAAAGGCTGCCGTTCCGGTCGCAGCAGCAGGCTCATCCAAATTCCCTTGCCGGGAGGCGAATACCAGCGCCGGCCTTGTCGCCCGCGCCCGGCTGTCTGCTCTTCGGCAAGTACCAGCGTGCCATGCGGTGCCCCTTCTTCCGCCAACTTACGAACCTCCTCCTGCGTGGAGGGAGTTGATTCCAGCAGCTTCAGTCTCCGCCCGAACATGCGGTTTCCTTGCAGCGCATGCAGCAAGCCGATTTGGCTCAACTTGTCCGGCTGGCGAATCAGCCGATATCCTCGCCGCGGTGCCGACTCGAATTCATAACCTTCCTCGCGCAGCTTGGCAATTTGTTTCCACACTGCCGTCCGGCTGATCGATAGTCGGCGACTGAGCTCCTCGCCGGATATATATTGCCCCGGATGCTCCAGGAGCATGTCAATCAATCGAGTTGCTTCCATTTTCCTTCCCCCCCGTTTCGACATGTTGAAGAAGGGTCTGCCGATCATTGGGCAGCTCACCTGCGGCAACCGCAAGCAGCAGTTCCCGCAACAGCTCGCTAAGCCAAGGGCCGCCTTTGCGGCCGGCGGCTTGCAACACTTCGCCGCCGCTGACGGCGAGCTCCTTCAGCGTGTGCACGCGCACCTCGCGGTGCCAACGGGCCGCGTTGGTCAACATGGCCTGGCCGGCCTGCCGCCATGCGTCGTCGCCCGAGGCCGCTTGCAGCACCGCCTGCTGGCGGCGCAGCCACAGCCCGGCGGTCTCGCGGCCGAACGCGACCTGCAGGCCGATCCAGCCGCGCCGTTGCTCGCGCTCGCCCGGCGCCCCGGTCTGGATGGCTTCCCACGCCTCGTCAAAGCGGACGATCCCAGCCGCCTCCTGGGCGGTCTGGTTCGGGAACGTCCAGCTTTTGAGCAGCGGGGAAGCCGCCTCGCCCGGGGCGCCTAGGGCTTGCAGCAGCAGCGACCAGCGCAGCGCCGGCGGCGCGGGCTCCAACAGCGGCAGCGCGCCCAGCAACGCGCGGCGTGGCGGCTCCCGATGCAGCAGGCGCTGCGCCAGCGCAGCTTCTGCGCCGAGGGCCTCGCCGCCCGCGTCCGCCACCGCCTGCGGCGCGGCCGGTCCCAGCGCCGCTTTCGCATGCCGCAGCAGCCCGCTGCGTTCCAGCAGGGCCAGCCCGCGGAGCGGGTCCGGGCCCAGCACGATCTTCTCCAGCTCCATACGCACGCGTTCCGTCGCGATATAACCAAGCTTGTCCCTGCCATCAAGGAGCGCCTTCCACAAGCTCTTGACTGGGCGGAAGCCAAACGTCGAAGCAAACCGGACGGCTCGCATCATCCGCAGGGCATCCTCCTCAAACCGTTCTTCGGCAACGCCAACACAGCGGATCAGCCCACGCTCAATATCAGATCGGCCGTCAAACGGATCAACCAGCTCGCCATCCAGCCCACGGGCGATGGCGTTCATCGTAAAATCGCGCCGCCGCAAATCCTCGGCAACCACATCCACAAACTCCACCGAAGCCGGACGACGGTGATCCGCGTAATCCGACTCCTTGCGGAACGTCGTCACTTCGAACGCCTGACCTTCCATCAGCACCGTCACCGTGCCATGTTGAATTCCCGTCGGAACCGTGCGTTCAAACAGGCGAACCACCTCGTCCGGTTTGGCCGAGGTGGCGATATCCATATCGTGGACCGGGTGCCCCATCCATTCATCGCGAACACAGCCCCCGACGAAAAAGGCCTGGTGCCCGCCATCCCGCAAGACGCGCAGCACGTTCTCCCCTTGCACCAGCATGAGGGGGTCGACTTGACTCCAACGAATCGTCTCGATTGCGGACACCTCCCTTCCAATAAACTATAATCTATCGTAATCCATACGGCACAACAAGCGCAGGGCACCTAGCCCTGCGCCGATTCTGTCTTTAGGTTCCCTAGCCCTCTCGCCAATTCAACTCTAGCTGCAAGCCGGATTCAAAGTTGGCAGTTGACGATTGAGCACACGATAATAAATCTCTTCATAAGCCGCCGTCGTCATCTCGCTGCTGAACTCTGTTTTCGCCCGGTTCAAGCAAGCTTCGCGTATCCGTGCAGCTAGATCAGGGTCCTGCAGCAGCGCGATGCAGTGCTCCGCCATCTGCTTCGTATCGCCGATCGGGGCGAGGAACCCCGTTTCTCCGTGGGTCACCAGTTCCGGAATCCCGCCGGCGATCGAGCCGACCGTCGGCACGCCGCAAGCCATCGCTTCCAGGGCGACCAGGCCGAAGCTTTCCTTCTCCGACGGAAGCAGCAAGACGTCAGCCATTGAAATGACATGGGCGATATCATCCTGTTTGCCGAGGAAATGCACCCGGTCGGCGAGGCCAAGATCCTTGATTTTGCATTGGATTTTTGGCAACTCCGGCCCTTCACCGACAAACAGCAGTTGGGACGGAACCTGCTCGTTCACTTGATGAAAAATATCGACGACATCGCTGACCCGTTTCACCGGTCGGAAATTCGAGACGTGCATCAGCACTTTCTCGCCTGGCGCGGCAAAATCCATCCGGCAGCTCTTCGCGTCCCTTGGATAATATACCCTTTCGTCAACGAAGTTGTACGTCAAGTCAATATCCCGGGTGATGTCCAGCACTTCCCGGGTTTCCCGCATCAAATCGCGCGAGACCGAAGTCACAGCGTCGCTTTCATTAATTGCCAGCCGAATCAAATCCTTCAGCGATTCGTCTTGCGCCAATACCGTAATGTCTGTCCCATGCAGCGTCGTTACGACCTTTAACGAGTCGCCTACCATCTGTTTGGCGAGGAATGCGCAAACGGCGTGCGGCACCGCATAGTGCACGTGGAGAATGTCCAGGCCTTGCGTTTTGGCTACCGTGGCCATTTTGGTCGCTAGGGACAAATCATAGGGCGGATAACGGAAAACGTAGTAATCGCTAACCTCAACTTCATGGTAAAAAATGTTCTTATGGTAACTCCCTAAACGAAAAGGAACGCTATGCGAGATAAAATGGACTTCGTGGCCCTTTTCCGCCAGCAATTTTCCCAGCTCGGTGGCCACAACCCCCGAACCGCCCAAGGATGGATAACAGGTGATGCCGATTTTCAAAAATGGTTCCATATGGTGGGGGCCTCCTTTGTTGTTGTTCCCTCTTCCAGCTTATGTGCGTAGGGAGCCGAATAGATTTACCGGATAAGCCGTTTTCGTCATGAACCCTTCCGCAAACGGGATCAGTGAACGCTGTCCAATCAGCGAGTCCCGAGCTTTCACGCGTTCCACATAGCCCTGGTTAAGCGGGGTCAAGGCGACGTCTTCGCCCGGCGAACCCGCCTCGAACTGAGAACGGTAGCACCGCAGAGCCCGCTCTTTTTGCTCGTAGATTGCGCTCACGTCGACGACCAAATCCGGCGTTTTCCAATCATTGATGAAATAAAAATAAAGCTCGGGCGCAGGCACCGCCGGCTTGTCCGGCATAAACCGGCGCAGTTTGGCGTTAAATACCGCAGCCTCCACCAGCTTACTGCCATCGATATGGTCGGGATGACGGTCCTCCCAGTACGGGGCGAACACGAGTCGTGGTGCGAACCGGCGAATGACCTCGGTGACTGCAGCCAGTTGTTCCGCCGATCCGGTCAACCCGCGATCAGGTAGTCCCAGATTGACACGGGTCGCCAAGCCCAGCACTTTGGCAGCCGCTTCGGCTTCTTCCTTGCGTAGGACGGGATTGCCGTTGGAGGACAGCTCAGCTTCGGTTAAGTCGCAGATGCCGACACGGTAGCCCGCGGCGGTATGCTTGGCGATTGTGCCGGCCATACCGATCTCGGCATCGTCTGCATGCGCCCCGAAGATCAGAATATCCAGCTGTTCGCTCATTTCGTTAACCCCGGTTTGTGCATCTCTACCAACTCGCGCCAGCCGAAGTCGCCGCGGTCCAAGGCACGCACCAGAATTTCCGCCGTCGCCATGTTGGTCGCTACCGGAATTCCATGCACGTCGCACAAACGCAGCAGTGCGGTGATATCGGGTTCATGCGGCTGCGCCATCAGCGGATCGCGCAGGAAAATGACCAGGTCCATCTCGTTCTGAGCAATTAACGCGCCGATCTGCTGGTCCCCGCCCAGCGGCCCCGACAGAAACCGATGGATTTTTAACGATGTATTATCCATAATCTGCTGTCCGGTTGTTCCGGTGGAATACAGCCTTTTATCTTTAAATACATGCTCGTAAGCGATGGCGAAATTGACGATATCCTCTTTCTTGCGGTCATGAGCAATAAATGCGATGTTCAACATATGCTATTGTCCCCTTTAATCTTCCATAAAATGGTCGAAACCGTAAATCATGCCCTTGCATTCAATCACTTTCTTGATCGCCAAATTGACCCCCGGCATGTAGCCGGCACGATCATAGGAATCGTGACGAATTTTAAGCGTCTGGCCGAAGCCGCCGAAAATGACCTCTTGCTGTGCAAATACGCCCGGCAAACGAACGCTATGTATCCGGAAACCGTTATAATAACCGCCCCTTGCCCCCTCAATCGTCTCTTCCTCGTTCGGGTTCCCTTGGCGCAACTCCTCCCGGCTCTGAGCGATCAACTCAGCCGTCTTCACCGCCGTCCCCGAAGGGGCATCCAGCTTCTGGTCGCCATGGTATTCGATGATTTCCAGGTGCGGGAAATACTTCGCCGCCTGTGCTGCAAATCGCATCATCAAAATAGCCCCGATGGAGAAGTTCGGCGCTATCAACCCGCCGATATCTCGGGCTTGGCAGAGCTTGTCCAGATTCTCGATTTGCTCCGGCGTAAACCCGGTCGTACCCACAACCGGCGAAACGCCGAGCCGGATCGCCAACTCAGTGTTGGCGTAGGCGGACTGCGGCGTTGTGAAGTCGACCAGCACCCGCGGCTGCGTCTCGCTGAGCGCTTGCTCCAAATCGCCCGTCAACGCTACGCCGCAGGCCGGAAGGCCGACCATCGTTCCGGCATCGAGGCCGGCATCCGACAAATTCACGGCGGCAACCAGTTTCAGCTCCGGATCCTGGAGCACCATCTTCACCACTTCTCTACCCATTCTGCCAGCAGCTCCCGCCACGGCTACTTTGATTGGTTCCGACATCTTGATCTCCTCGCATTCTCTACTATGATGATTGCTTGATTTGATGCTTCAAGCGCTGTTCCATCTCTTTCAGCTGTCCGGCCGCACCGGCATCCAAAGGAAGGGCCGACGCTTCGCGTACGGCCTGAAGCGCCAGTTCGTAGCATTCCAGCTCGCCATAGGCGATGGCCAGCCATACCTGTGCATCCAACGACAACGGATCGAGCTCCACGGCGCGCTTTAGCATGCGGGCTGCCGGTTCGGCTGCGGATTTCCGCTTGTTGCCCGCCTTCTCCAGCTGCCGTCTGGCCATTTGGGTTAATTCCATGGACTGCAAACGGTCGTAATGCAGTTTATATTCGTCCTGCGCGGGCTCCAGAGCTGCAGCCAGGCGTGCATGTTGAAGCGCCTTATCCAGTTGCCCGCTCCGGGCGCAGGTAATCGAGTACCGATAATGGATATCCGCGTGATCGGGTTGATCGTCCAATGCTCGCTCGAACCAGTGCATGGCCTGAGCAAAGTCGTTTTCATAGATGCTTCGGTAAGCTCTTTGCAAATAATCCTCCGCCTTCATGTGCTATCCCCCTTTACTGTAGGGATGATCATACTAACAGCATATGAAGGATGACCCTATTCGGTGTCCTTTTTCGTCCATCGATCCGCATCGCGGGTCGCGAATTTATGCATGACCCGATCATGGGCCTCGGTCAAATTAATGCCAAGCGAATTAGCAAAGCAGATCGTAATGAACAGAATATCGCCTAACTCCAGCTCGATGGAATTATCCGGCTCGTCCTTCTTCTTCGGCTTTTCGCCGAAGGCATGGTTGACCTCACGGGCCAGCTCTCCTACTTCCTCAGACATTCGAGCCAGCATGGTTAGCGGGCTGAAATATCCTTCTTTAAACTGCGATATGTAACGGTCTACTTCGCGTTGCATATCCGCGAGAGATTTCTCTGTGTTCGTATCCAAGCGCCGATCCCTCCGCCGTTTGTCCCGTTTTCCCCTATGTTATCGTAAGTAGGTGACGAAAACAAATCATTTTTTAATCTGCATGGAAAAAGGTATACTAGGAGAGGCAGATCTAACCAAATGCCATTTATCGTTGGAATGACAACAACTACTTTAGGGACAGGTGAATTTTTTTCATGGAATCAAGCAAATTTTCCGGAATTCTCAAAACGCTGCTGCCGATCTTATTGGGTACGGCCATCTATGCGTTTGGACTCCTTTATTTTATCTTGCCCAACCAACTGATGGAAGGCGGGGTCACCGGCATCACGCTGCTGCTGAACTATGCGTTTGGCATCTCACCTTCGCTTTCGAACCTGCTGCTGAATATCCCTTTGTTTCTCATCGGATGGAAGATCCTTGGCGGACGACAAATCATCTGGACCGGGATCGGGATCGGCTCGCTGACCTTCTTCCTATGGCTGTTCGAGCGGATGATCCGTGGCGGCTGGATCCTGCCGTTCGAGACACAAACGGATTATATCCTCGTTTCGTTATATGCGGGGGTAACGCTGGGGGCAGGTCTTGGAATCGTATTCCGTTTTGGAGGGACGACGGGAGGCTCTGATATCGTGGCCCGGATACTAGGGCGCAAATACGGGTTCAGCATGGGACAGGTCATATTAACACTGGACATCGTCATTATCGGATTGTCGCTCTTCTATATTAGGAAGGAAAATATTTTGTATACGCTTGTGGCTGTGTTTATCGCCTCCAAAGTCATCGATTTTATTCAGGAAGGCGCGTATTCCGCCAAAGCGTTTACGATCATCAGCGATCATGCGCCGGCGATTGCCGACATCATCACGAAGGAGATGGATCGCGGCGTGACGTTGATTCCGGCGATTGGCGCCTACTCCAAGCAAGCGAAGCATATGGCCTATTGCGTCGTGTCGCGTCAAGAAATCCGGCGACTCCAGTCGATAGCAAAGTCAGTTGATCCGCGAGCGTTCATTATCATCAGCGACGTGCATGACGTGCATGGGGAAGGGTTCAAGGAAGATTAAACGCGAAGCAGACATCACAAAAGCAGAGAGGCTAAGGGAATCCTTTGCCTCTCTGCTTTATTAATCCAACCCGAACATAAATTTAGCGGTAAAATATGTCCTTATTTCGCCTCAAAGTCACTTATCTCGATAATACCATTTTTTACCCTTATCCAGCCGAAATCCAAGTTTCCCGCAACAATAAGGGGATCCTTTACCGCTATCGTCCGCTATCGCCCTTTATCGTTCGCCATCACTTACAGCCTGTACCTACGCGTGTCCTCTTCCCTGCGTTGCTCCCGCACTGCGGTAACCGTTTGCGAGGCGCGATACTTGCGAATTCCCGTGTAGGTCAGGGCAAGTACGATCCAAAGCCCGATCAACCCGCTCCAATACCACGGGCTGTCAAAGCCGGTAACCGGCAGGAATACAGGCTCGTCTCCCCGTCGTCCGAACAACCCTTTTAGCACGCCTCCCCCTTGAGAGATGGCCTCCTTCAAGGCTGCCTCATCCCAGGTTCGTTCCCCGCTCAACCGACCGACATATGACAACCAGGAGTCGAACTGATTGACATTGGAGGGCGGGCGTCGAATCACTGCGGCAGGACGTACCACTTCGTAATGGCCCTCTAAGGCCTGGAACGCCTTGCGCACCTCCGCCGGTTTCCCGCCCGCACGCGCGCGGTTCATCTGCTGCAAGTTATCGGCCATGACCTTATAATACTGCTGCCATAAGGCCTTGTCCGGATGTAGCAGACTGTTTACCGCCAGCCGCAAGCGAGCCGAGGATAACGCCCACGCCTCAGGCTGGATCTCCGCCTTAACCAACGTCTCCTTGGTGTCCATAATCGTTTCGGCCAAGGCATGGATTCCCTCCACCGACGTCAATCCCTTAAAAGACACGCCTTCCAGCGCGCCGATCAACGTGTCCATGTCGGCCAGCGCCTCTGGGGCATTTCCTTGCTGCATATGTTCATACAAACGCTCTGACGCCGCTTCGAGCTGCTTCAAACGCTCACTGCGCTCCTGCTCCGACAAGGATGGCGCGGCGGTCGATGACGTTCCTGCCTTACTCCCGGTTCCGTTCCCTACCGGTTGAGCTAACACCACCGTGTTCCAGAGCAGCATCGCGGCAAGTAAAGCCAGTGCGGCTACAGTTCCTTTCACCCAAGATCTTCTCACGGACATCCCCTCCCTACCTTCATGGTATGGCAGGCTGTCCACCGTTAGAACCTTGCTCTTAGGCGCGTTTAGCCTGTTTCAACGCAAGCCAACCGGCTGCAATACTGGCTAACGTTAAAACCACGGTAAAGACGGCAACCTCGGATACATTATCCCATAAGGTCTCCGGCAACCAAGGATAAACCTCATACGTGTAGTCCACGGTATCGTTGAGCAGCGTCCAGGCCCCCGCTCCCAGCAGCATTAAGGGCCCAAACTTGTACAATCGGACAAACAGCAGCGATTCCACCGCCATCGCCAAGTGGGAGGCAACCAGCATCCAGTCCTGCCAAACGAGATCCCCGCCCTGATACGCACCGGCAAAAATCATCGACACGGCCCACACGCCGTATTTCACGCTCGTCACAACGGCCAATCCCTCAATTAAGGTGCGTATGCGAAAGTATTTCTTCAATGGTCCCGGAAACAGCAGAAACATCAAGCTTAGCGTAAAGAATAAGCTCGCCGTCGGGCTATCGGGAACAAAAATGATCTGCCAATGCGGATGGTTTTGCCAAGTATCCGCCAGTTGGGCATCATACCAAATGTACCCATAGACCGTTCCTAGCAGGTTACATACAAACAAGGCCCAGAGAATGAAGCGGGAAGATAGAAAAGACGTACTCCAAAGATCCGATAGTTTCAACGTGATATCCCTCTTTTATATGAAAATGGCACCGGTCTCATGAAATCGGCGCGCAAGCTTAAAAAAAACCTGACCGCATCACGATCAGGTTTTCACATACTTCTTATTTTACTGTTCCGCTTTTTGTTTCGCAAGCCATTCGGCCAAATGGTCGATGTCCTGATCTGTCAGTCCGGCACTGATTGCCGTATCGTACATTGGAGGCATCTTGCCGTTAAAACCTTCTTTAATAATGGTAAGAATCGCTTCCTTATCATGCTTGTCGCCAACTCCACGCAGTGAAGGTCCGCCCGCTCCTTTTAGGTCCGCGGCATGACACGATACGCAAGTGGCTTTCTTATAAAGTTCCATCGCCGGATCTTCTTTGTCCACGATGGCGACCTCTTCCTGCGATTTTGCATTGGACGTCGGCAACCCTTTTTCCCGATTTTCCCGAGCTTTCTCTTCCCGTTGAATATGTTCCGGCACCTGTCCCGTCGCTTCCAGCTCATGCTGGTAATGCGTCCAGGCGAAGTTCGTCAAATATACAACTGCGGCAATCGACAGCAACATGAGCGATGAAGCGATCGGACGTTGATAGAAGCGGCGCTCCTTGCCCCGATCCAGGAAAGGTGCTAGCAGCAGTCCACCAAACATCACGCCTGGAATGCCCATCGTACCCAATACGACGTAATCGCCGGAAGCATACGGATATTTCAAATATTGATACAGAAACAGGAAGTACCAGTCCGGCATCGGAATAACCGAAGCGGTCGGATTGGCCGGGAAGCCAAGCGGAGCCGGTTCGGAAATGGTCAGCACCAGGAAGCCGACGAGCACGACGACGCCGACCATCCATTCCTTCAGCAAAAAGTTAGGAATGAACGCTTCCGACTTGCCGGGATAAGCCGTATAATCCGGCGGCGTGATAAAGCCTTTGCCCTTGCGGACGCGGGAATCGCCGACGAACACGACTTTTTCCTTTGAATTGTCATGATGAGCCATGTCCCTTTTGCCCCCCTTCTCTTATAGAAGTAGTTCAATATTCATCTTTGGATCACGAAGCACTTCTTACAGCGGACCGGAAATCCCTTGTCTGCGGATCATGATAAAGTGACCAACCAGGAGGATCAACAATACCGCCGGAAGGAAGAACACGTGAATGGCAAAGAACCGGGTTAACGTTTCCGCGCCTACGATAGAACCGCCCTGCAGCAGCTCCTTAATGACCGGGCCTAGCACCGGTACGGAGTTGGCGATTTCCAAGGTTACCTTCGTGGCGAAATAGGCTTTGTTGTCCCATGGCAGCAGATATCCCGTCAAACCAAGACCGATCATGACGAAGAAAATCAACATCCCAACAATCCAGTTCATTTCACGCGGCGCTTTATAGGAACCGGTAAAGAAAACGCGAAGCGTATGTAGGAACATCATGACGATAACCAAGCTTGCCCCCCAGTGGTGCATCCCGCGGACGATTTGGCCAAAGGCGACCTGTGTCTGCAAGTACTCCACACTGGCATAAGCGTTAATAATATCAGGAACGTAATACATGGTCAGAAACATCCCCGACAAGATCTGGATGACCGTGATAAAAAACGTCAAGCCGCCGAAGCAATACACAAACGCGGAGAAGTGATGCGCCGGGTTGACGTGCTCCGGAACCTCGTGATCGGCCACATCGCGCCAGATCGGCGTGATATCAAGACGTTCGTCAATCCAGTTGTACACATTTTTAAACATCCGAATCTACGCCTCCTTATTTCACGATGGTGTTCGGGATGATATCCCCCAGGTAAACCCAATCGTCCTTAATCATAACCTTGTACTCGTCAAGCGGCTTCGATGCGACCGCCAACTGCTTACCTTCCTTGGTGTAATGCGCACCATGGCAAGGGCAGTGGTATTCATCCGGAAAATTCGTATCGTTATTCCATCCGATCGTACATCCCAAATGCTTACAAATCGGTGAAAGCGCATAAATATTTCCGCTCTCGTCCTTGCGAATCCAAGCCGTAAGGGAAGCCGTACTTAGGTACCAGCCGTCTTGCTGCTTGAGTTCGAACGAAAATTCCTGCGGTTCGCTGGTGATTTTACTAACTTCCACAACTTTGACGAAAGCACCTTCGCCCTTCTTATGCAGAATCGGATCAACCGCGAAACGAACCATAGGAAGCGTCACCCCACCCACCATGAATGCAGTGGCGCCCCCAAGCGTGTATGTAAGAAATTGCCGACGGGACATCTCTTTGCGAATAGGCGGTTTATGCGAGGTTTCCTGCTGGTCATGCTGATTGCTCATATGTCTTCAACCCCCTTTGTCAAGCAATTGTTTCCGTACGTTTCAATGATAAATATCACAATATCGTGTAAGACATATTAATAATATATTAGCGTTTTAAGAGCGTCAAGAATTTGACACATTTTTTTGGGCACATAAAAGCTTGTCGTTCTTGAAATTGTCGATATTTTGTCACAATCCCAAACCCTTCTTTGCTTGCCACAATTCTTGTACGGCCACCTTCACTTGTCCTGCAGCGCCCTCCCTGGAATCCGGCGAAAAACGGCGTAATGTCACGATTAAATCGGCATCCGGCAGTTCCCCATCGGACCATTCAAATTCAGCGGAGACGACAAGGACATGAGCAAACCCGCTAGACTTGACATTTTGGCATACGTCATTAATTGCCTGTGGCAAATCCTGTGTTCGATATTGGAAAGACGGGTACGTGACCACTCTCCCTTTGAAAGGAATTTCTACCCAATCGAGGATATCTCTCAGTCTTTCCAACTTTTCCGTTACTTCATACGGACGTTCCAAGCCGGTTAATCCCGTTACTGGAATCACGCAAGTGTCCAAATATGGGCGCAGCTCCTCCCAAGCGGAAGCTTCGATTTCACTGAATTTCATGTGATAACCCCTTTTTCGATTCATGTCTCCCCATTATAAACAGGGATCCTTGACAAATCCATCCTTCCTGTTTTACTATCGATCTGGAATCCAGATCGAACTGCAATTCAGATTGATTTCCATATCCAGTATGAATTTTAAACACCTTGCTAAACCAGGAGGAGGAAAAATGAGCAGCAACAAGAAGGCTCCTATGCCTATCAGCGCCGAGCAAAGCAAGCTCCTCGAAAGCGCCTTACGGATCAAAATCCTGAACGTGTTGGCCAATGAAGCTCACACCTCCAAACAGGTTGCAAATCTGTTGGGCAAGACCCCCGGCAATGTGCATTATCATATCCAGAAGCTATACGACGGCGGGCTGTTGGATTTAGTCAACACCCAGACGGTTGGCGGCGTTGTCGAGAAGTATTACCGTTCTAAGACAACATTCTTTAAACCGGAACAGTTCACTGAATTCAATTATCTCGAAGATGAGCCGCCATACCGGGCTGCGACCCGGTTACTTCTATCCCCGGCTCAATATCAGGATTTCATCGACGAGCTCGATGCCCTGATCCGCAAATGGGAAGCCAAGGACACCGATGGAGCCGAATACGGCGTATTATTCACCTTGGGTCGCGTGCAGGACAGCGACTCGGGTTCCGATTAACTAGAAGGAGGATCCGCATCTATGAATCTTGAAACTTCACAACCGGAAGAGGGCGCAGCCAGTCAGGCGATCCGACCTGCAGACGAGCCCGCAGCCAAGAACCCCTTCTCAGGATTCGCGGAGCCGTTCCGTAAATCCAAAGCATTCCCTTATTTGTGGCTTGGACAGCTCGTTTCTTTCCTCGGCAGTTCCATTACCTTGGTCATCCTGCCGATCATCGTCTATTCCTTAACCGGCTCGACGACCACGATGGGCCTGCTTATGGCTGCGTATATGCTTCCAAACATCGTCATGTTGCCTATTTCCGGTACGTTGGTTGACCGTTATAATCGCACGAATTTAATGTTACTGACGGATTTGCTTCGCTTTGCGGTCATGGTCATCCTCTCAGCTTTACTGTTTGCGAACGCTTTAACAATTCAAATGCTTTTTATCCTGGTCACCTCGTACGGCTTAATGGACGGCTTGTTTCAACCCGCTTATGCGGCAACTCGTGCCACCGTGTTTACCGCCGACATCCGCAACTCCGCTAATGCGCTAACGCAGATCAGCAATCAAGCGGTTCGCTTGATCGGCCCGTCTCTGGGCGGCGTGCTGGTCACATTCTTCTCAGCAGGTTGGGGTGTTGCGCTTGATGCCATGTCCTATGTCATTTCGTTTCTCTGTTTATATGCGCTTCGGAGGCTCGTTCCCTATCAACCGAAGGCTGCAGGCCATAGCGCGGGCATGGGCGCTGACTTCAAGGAAGGTTTGGCGGTGTTAAAAAGCAAACCTTGGCTCTGGATCACCATCCTAGCCTTCTCCTTAGTCAACATCTGTTTTGGCGCCATCGTCACTGTGGTTATCCCTTGGCTATTCAAAATCCACCTGGATTTGCAACCCTATGTATACGGCATCGCCGTGACCTGTTCAGGAGTGGGCGCCATTGGAGCCGGCTTGCTCTTTGGCACGAAGAAACGTTTAAGACACCGCGGCCTAATCGCTTACGGTGGAGCTTTGATTAGCGGTATTGCCCTTCTGCTGATGTCCGCAGCGCCAGCTCCGGCCGTACTCTGCGCTCTCTTTGCCGTAGAAGGATTCGGAATGATGATGTTTGGCCTGATCTGGGAAACCAGTATGCAGGAGATGGTTCCGCAGGAGACGTTCGGCCGCGTGGCCAGCCTGGATATGCTGGGGTCGTTCGCCCTGCTTCCGGTCGGTTATATCATCGTCGGCTGGCTAGCTGACTCTATCGGCGGCCTGCAAACGATCGCGCTGTTTGCAGCGATCGGTTCTTTGGCCCTTCTGGCTGTCATGTTCACCCCGGCCGTCCGGAATTATGATTAACGCCACTGTTTACAAAAAAAACCGTCCCATCCGTTCATCCTTCATGTGAACAGACGGGGCGGTTTGCCTTTAGCGCTCTTCCAAAGTTTTCAGTTCATCCGTCAGGAGCCGGAAGGCATCCTCATCGCCATTCGCCAAGGCGGTATCGATCTCGCTGTAGATCTGTTCAGAGCGATGCTTCCGGAGCGCTTCGTCCCATATCATTTCCGCCGCCAATCCAAGCATTGCTTCATAAGTAACCTTCATCTGATCCATAGGATGCACCTCCAAACCATCGTTAAATGATCCTATATTCTTTTCCTTTCACCACATAGCTTTCCGTCGTCCGCCGCATTCGCTCTAAATCGTCTTCGGTTAGCTCCCGAACGACTCGGGCTGGTGAACCCAGAGAAAGAGTATAAGGTGGAATTTTTGCATTTTCCGTCACTAAAGAACCTGCTCCTACTAAAGCATATTCACCGATATCTGCGCCGTTTAGGACGATCGCCCCCATACCGATTAATGTGCCTGTGCCTATACGGCATCCGTGAATGATAGCGGCATGTCCCACGGATACGTGATCGCCAACGATCAAGGGCTGAGAAGCATTGACATGTCCAATCACGCCGTCCTGAAGATTGGTACGTTTACCAACGACGATTTCCGCTAAATCGCCCCGAAGCACCGCATTATACCATATGCTGGACTCGCTTCCTATCCGGACGTCTCCAATCAGCTTGGCTCCTTCCGCGATAAATACGCTGCCGTCGACCTGAGGTAATTTTCCTTGGTACGGGATCAACATCGCCACTCACTCTCCCTCTTGATTTGCGAGTGATTGTACCCATTCGAACTGCTCTTTGTCAACGGGTTCGAAGTCGTTTATTCCCCTGCATTCACCAAGGCCAAAGCATCTGCATTAGAAGTTATGTAAGTGCGTTGATCGCTTTCCTCAACGCTTAGGCCTTATGAATGAGCTGAACTGCTTGTTTTCCAAACGGAGAAGCCTGTACATACCGTTCATGCCTCTCGTCTTCGCCAAATCGAACCATGCCTAAATGAAGCATCATTTGCAAGATTCGCTCTTCAAAAATCGAAGCGGGAGAGTCATAAAAAAACGGCTTAATCAGCATTTCAACCCTTTCAAACAGCGAGGGTACCGTCACCCAATCTTTCGAACAGCAAATCATCCAGTAGACTAGAGACAGCAAGTTAGGAATGGGCCCTTTATATAATCTTAACCAAAAGCGGACGAACTGTATCATAGGCTCCTGGCGTTCCTCCGCTAGGTAGGACGTTCCCCCATCCGTCAATTCTAGTCGATGGTTGTTCTCCTGAATGAGGCGGGAATGATAGGCATAATCGTAAAGCAGCGCTAATCGGTTCGGATAATCCTTAAAACGGCGGCCATACCCGAAACGCCAACCTTTGCCAACTAATCCCTCGGACACGTGAAGCGATTCAAGGATCTGCAACTGATTTCTCCGGTACATGACCCCTTCGCTGTTTAACGGAATATCGTGCCGGGACACGTATTGCAGGAATAGCAGCAGGTCGGTGGACAGCATATCCGGCTCCTCCCGGTACATCGGCGGTTCGGCGGCAGCCACCTTCACTTCGGCAAGAAACCGGCGTTCGAGGGTTTCTCGGAACCGTCGCTTCAAATCCTCAGGAACCTCGAACAGATAACGGGTCTGCTGGGTCGTTCCATTAAATAGCCAACCCTGCTGGCGAAAGCGGGTGATCATCTCCCGTGGACTTTCCCGCTCCTTGGCATCCTCGGTAAACCGCGAGCCCTGCGCGCAAGCGATCAGCTCCTCCAAGCTGAACTGACGGCGTCCGTCGAACAGCAGGGTGTTCAGGAAGCGAAAATCCTCCAAACTCATGCCGCCAATATGCCGCTCGATAAAATCGCGACGGCCTACCGTCTGCAGGATGGATTGAATCAATTCATGCTTCGAATGCCCGCTGCATTCGCAGTCGTAATGATCCGCTATTCTGCTGAGTTGTCCGATATCGGCAAAAGTGAGCATATCCGCCAGATTCATAGTTTTACCGCCTCGCCGTTTTAATCCCATTATGGGAAGGTTTTCCGGCGTTTATTCCCGAAATCCGAAATTATCCCGAAAAAATAGCAAAAAAAATAAGCCGGCCTAAGCCGGTTTACTTCGGTTCCTTGACACCTTCTTGCAAGTGACGTGTGCAATTATATAATCGCAAATCCCAAGAATTCTCCATTTTCTCCAGAATCGTTAAAGACAAATTGCCAATCCGCTCCTGGCATTTCTCCTGGTACAAGGCGATATAAAGCTGCGCCAGCAGACCTCCATGCGAAACAACCAACACATTGTTGCTCGGGTAACGCTCCGCCAAATCAGCCATAAAGGACAAAGCCCGCTGGCGGATTTCCTCGTCTTTCTCCTGCCCCAGCTCATGCTGGTCCCAATCCTTGCCCCATAACGTTTCTCTTTCCACCAACGTCATGCCCTCGACCTGACCAAAGGAACGTTCCATCAACCGCGAATCAGGATCGTACAGCGGAATCCCCAGCGTCTCGGCCAAGATTTCACCGGTCTCGCGCGCCCGTGACAAGTTACTCGTCAGGACGAAGTCCCAGCGGTATTCGCCTTCCTCTTTCAATCTCTGGCCGAGCAGTCTGGCTTGTCGCCGTCCCTCGTCGTTCAAGGGGATATCGCTCTGCCCTTGAATTCTACCTATCGCATTCCAATCAGTTAGTCCATGGCGAATCAAACCAACGAGCATAACCATCCCCCTTTAGATGTAAAAAACGCCCCGCCCGCTCCAATAGCGGAAGAAGCGTTTGTTAACCCAAGTTTATCTTCTGGTACGGCGGAGTCCTTTCCAGGAAAAGAGCGCCAGCAACATGCCTGCCATAGACAGTACCATCCAGTATTGCGGATAAGCCGGGCCCATTTGCACGGCAAAAGGCTCTACAATTCCACGCGAAGCGCTAGGCATGGCGAACGAAAAATCCGCGTATGCATCTGTCTCCGAGCCGGCCGCCGCGACAGCTGTCGGCAGAATCCCGGTCATCGGCTCGGCAGCTTTCTGGTTCGACGGGGTATGATCCATCAATAGGAAAACAAAGCTGCAAAGGAAGATAGCCAGGAAACTGGCGGCCCAAAATACGACCCTACGCCGGAAACGGCGGGTAACGCCGCGCTTGACGTCAGGGGCCAGCCAAGGGGATTCGGCATAAATCCGATCCATCACTCGCCGATTTACCGTTTCTGCCTGCTCCTCCGTCACTTCCATCGGTATGTACTGCAGCATGTCCAGGCTTTCTTCCCATTGTTGATATTCGTCTGCGCAAGACTCGCAGCCCAAAAGATGCCGCTCCAGCAAAATCCGCTGAGGGTGTTGTTCGGGCAGGTCCCTTAACAATCCGAACAATTCTTGGGCCTCTCTACAATTCATCTGCTTTTCATCCCTTCGTAATGCTCGTAGATGGGTTCATAAAAGTAGGGTTCAAGCTGACTTTTTACACTGCTGCGCGCCCGGAACAACAGCGACTTCACGGCGCTAACACTTTGTCCCAGAATATTCGCGATCTCTTGATAATCCAATTGATCGTATTCGCGCAAGATCAAAGCCGATCTTTGCTTCTCCGGCAGATTGTTGATGGCTTCTCTCACCATGCCCACTTTCTCGCTCCGTAATACCGCTTGCTCGGGGACGACATCGTTTGAAGCTACGGGAACGATCCCGCTTTCATCCAAGGGGACATTGCCGTTTCTTTGTTTGCGAAGTTCGCTGAGCACCGTGTTACGGGCAATCGTATACAACCAAGTGGAGAAAGAAGCATCTACCTCTCTGAAGGAATGCAAGCTGCGAAATGCTTTATAGAACGTTTCCGAGCATAGATCTTCGGCAAGCAACTCCATATGAGCGCTCTTTAACATGTGATAAACGAAGGCCAATATCTTCCGCTGATACCTTCGCATGAGCTCCGAGTACAGTTCCGTATTGCCTTCCTTAATTTCGCGAATCATTTGGGAATCCGTCATTTAGGTGCGATCCTCCTCGCGCTTCCATGGGCCATCTTCCCGTTCGATTCTTACATCAATTATTACCGAACAGGTTTGAAAAAGTTGCGGTTATCTATGTAACTTCGATAAAAAATCTATTCGACATGAAAGCAAAATTAACAGCGTAGCCAAACTTTGAGGATATTATACCACAGGAGTTGGATTTAAAAAAACATCCATTCCTGCATTATTCATGTCAATCGACGACGAAACGCGATTTCTCGTTGCCATAAGCCCCATAAATTAGCAGACCCTTGCCTATTTCAGCAAAGGTCTGTTCAATACAATATGCTAGTGGCCTCAGGATGATTCAGCAATTGACCTTGCAACGAAACGCGTGGCCGCCTCTCGAACGTCGTCTGCCTGCGTGATGGCGGAAATCACAGCAATGCCGTCCGCCCCAGCGCGAATGATTTCGCCGGCCGACTCGATCGTAATGCCGCCGATGCCGACCAGGGGCAAGGCGATCCCGCAAGCGCGTAGCTCGCGGAGAATTCCCGGCCCTTGCGGTGCTTTGGCGTCCGCTTTCGAGGCCGTGGGATAGATCGGCCCGATGCCAAGGTAATCGGCACCGTGCCGAACGGCGGCCTCCGCTTCGGCGAGCGTGTGCGCGGAGACGCCGAGGATGCGGTCTCCGATCCGGGCGCGGACCCGCACGGCCGCCTCGTCCTCCTGGCCGACGTGAACGCCGTCGGCTCCGATCGCAAGGGCCAGTTCCACGTCGTCATTGACGAGGAACGGCACACCACGCTGGCGGCATGCGCCTTGCAACTGGATGGCGAGTTCCCGCAGCGGAGCCCCGGTGAGCGCGCCCGGCCCTTTCTCGCGGAATTGCACGAGCGTGACGCCGCCGGCAAGCGCCTCTTCCAGCACCCGCAGCGGCTCTATACGGCAGTTCGTGCTGCCGATGACCAGATAAGTCCGCAGCAGTTGGCGCATGCGGGCTGCCTCGATGCGACCGCTTCCGCCACCGTCGTTCATCGGGAAACTCCTTGTAAGCGACGGTAAGCAAAATGGTTCGTCGGCCCATGCCCCTGCCCCAGCTCAAGCCCGTGCTCGATCGCCGCTTGAATAAAGGCCCGGGCGGTCCGTACCGCGTCTAGAGCCGGTAAGCCTTTGGCTAACCCCGCTGTCAGCGCAGCCGAGAAGGTGCATCCCGTGCCATGTGTATGTGGCGTGGGAATTCGCCGTCCGACCAACTCCGTGAAGGTCGACCCGTCATAGTACAAATCAACAACCCGATCGCCGTTCTCGGTGTCGTGGCCGCCCTTGATTACGATCTGCCGCGACCCGTACGCGCAAATACGTTTGGCCGCTTCGCGGCGATCCTCCATGGTGCGGATCGACAGGCCGGACAACACCTCCGCCTCCGGGAGGTTAGGCGTAACGATGAAAGCCAGCGGCAGCAATTGCTCGCGCAGCGCTTGCACCGCTTCCGGCTGGAGCAGAGAAGCGCCACCCTTGGCAACCATTACCGGGTCGACTACCACTTGAGTCCAGCCAAAGGCTCGAATCTGGGCGGCAACCGCCTCAATGATTTCCGCGCTGAACAGCATGCCGGTCTTCAGCGCATCCACCCCGAGGTCGGAACCAACCGCTTCGATTTGCTCCGCCGCCGCTTCCGGGGGCAGCGGGTAGACGTTCGTCACGCCCAGCGTGTTCTGAACCGTCACTGCAGTGATCGCCGACATGCCGTAAACGTCCAGCTCCTGGAACGTTTTGAGGTCGGCCTGGATGCCGGCCCCGCCGCCGCTGTCCGACCCGGCAACCGTCAGCGCCTTGGAGATCCGGCTCATCCGACCCACCATCCGCCGGCGCCTGTCGCCTGCATTTCACGCACTGCCGCGTGGCCCTTGAGCGAATGCGGATGAAGCTTCGCCAGCTCGTCGAGGAACGCGATCTGGAAGCTGCCCGGTCCGGCGGCGGCCGTCCGCTCGGCGGCGCGGGACGCGGCGGCGCCATAGAACGCTAGCCCGGCGGTACCGGCCAGCAGCAGATCGCGCTCCACCGCGGCGAAGGCTCCCAGCACCGACGTGAGCAAGCAGCCCGTGCCGGTCACCTGAGTCAGCAGTGCGTCTCCGCCGCTGACAAACCGGCACTGCAGCCCGTCGGTGATGACGTCTTCACGGCCGGTAATCGCCACGACCGTGTTCAGCGCCCGCGCGGCCCGTACCGCGAGTTCGGCCGCCTCGTCTCCCGCGGTGTCGCCGGCATCAACCCCCTTGATCTCGCGGTTTTCCCCGACGAGATGGGCGATCTCCGCCGCATTGCCGCGCAGGAGCGACACCTTTACCTCGCGCAGGATACGCAGAGCCGATTCAGTGCGGAAGGCGGTCGCCCCCGCACCAACCGGGTCAAGCAGCACCGGCACGCCATGAGCGTTCGCCGACCGGCCGGCGAGGATCATCGCTTCGACCTGCTGCGTCGACAACGTGCCGATGTTCAAGACGAGGGCCCCGGCGATCTTGGCCATATCAGCCACCTCCTCGGGTGCATAGGCCATGACCGGCGAAGCGCCAAGGGCGTACAAGCCGTTTGCGGTAAAATTCGTGACGACAACATTGGTCATGTTATGCACGAGGGGTTTCGTTTTTTGCACCTTTTCCAGCACATCGGACAGATCTTTTTCCATTAAGCTCATGTTTTCAACCTCTCTTTCGATCATTTGGATGAATGCGAAATCATCGGCATCGCAACCGGCCAATCTTCCTGCCGGTAAGCCATATCCCAAAAGAGATATTCCAATTGGCAGCTTTGCAGAAAATGATCGGCCATCCTTTGCCGCTCTTCCTCCCTGGCTGTATCCGCCCATCCGTCTAACGCATGGATAAACTTCTCCGTCACATCCCCCGAAAGACGCCCGTAAAAATCAATCCACTCATAAAACGGATGGTCCGGTGTCGGCTGCACTTCTGCCAGCAGCTTTTGGCCGATCTCCAGATAGGTCCAAGGGCAGGGCAATAAAACGGCATAGATCTCGCCCAAACTCCCTTCGTGGGCCACCGTCAGCATATGACGGATATAATGATGCGCCGAGGGTGCAAGTGGGTACCCCTGCAACTCTTCAAAATTCACTCCGGCGGCCCGGCAAAAAATCTGATGGGGTTGAACTTCACGGTTTAAAATATACGCGATCTGTTCGTTGAACATCGCGATCTCCTCTCGGGTCCGGCTTTTGGAAATCGCGATACCGTAAATCCGCATATAGGCGTTTAAATATTCGTAATCCTGCTTAACGTAATGAATGAGCTGCTCTTTCTCCAGTTGTCCCCTTGCGATGCCTCTGACGAACGGATGATCGAATATGGCTTGATAGATCCCGTCCGCCTGACGTCGTAGCTCCTGCGTAAACCCCATCGTCTCCACCTCCCAATATATTGAACTAGGAAATCCCCTGAGAAGACGACGACAAACGACCTGTTAACAGAGCGCGCAAAAAAGCCGCTCCGTAGAGGGAGCGGCTCGATCAAGTCCTAGGCTGATATACGACAACCTGAGCACTATTCAAATGGGGGCCGACTCCACTTTCCTACGCTAGTATGAACTAGATCAGGTTCAAAGGGTCCAAGATGGTCTCTTGTCTCAGCCGTTTACGGCGCCCCTAGTGGATTTCCTATGCAATTCACCTATTACTCTACCGATCCCTGCCTGGATTGTCAATCCCGTCCAGCGAAAGATCGTTGGATCACTTGCTTCTCTCGTCTACACCATCCCCGGAATGCTGCATAGCATAACTATCAGGGAACTGTCTTGTAAACCGGTTCCTCAGGATAAGTAACCGGATCCCATCCAGCTAAGGAAGGTTAGGCCATGAATTCAGCCGGAAAAAGCAAATCCTCGTCCTCCAACAAGAAAAATGGCAAAAAGGGCGGTTTCCGGCCAAAAACCCCGGAATATACCGTAGCTGCGCTGCTTCTTTCCGGTAAACTTCGCGTGGATTCCGTCCAGTTATACCGTAACGCAACCATGTATGTCTCCCTTGTTGGCGAATACAAAACGATCAGCAGCGATGCAAACGCCGACAAGTTGCTGAACTTTCTCAACGAGAATGGAGATATGACCATCAATGACATCATCAATGCCATGAAGAAAAAAGCGGACAATTCCTCCTGAACCCGCTCTTCCTTTGAAAGATTCGGGTGGGAGGATCGCTCGCTTTACATCATAACCTAGATGCGGGGGTTTACTACAATGAGTGAATTTGACGGCGAAGGCTTCTCGGAACTCATCGTAATCATCATTCTGGTCGTTCTGTTCTTCTACGGTTCCAACGATATCGAAACGCTGACGGGCGCCCCGACTTCCGATTAACTGTCGAAGGCGACCCACAGCGTTCTCTCGTTATTTCAACTGCAAACGAATCGTTTTGATTTCATACGGTGACATCGACAACTCAAGCTCCGCAGTTGAGGAGGATTCTCCTAAAGGCCGTTCCATCATGTCGGTTTCTTGCCAGGAAATCACCGGCATCCCGAAATGGAAGCGAACGCGGCCTCGGCCTCCCTTGTATTCATGCAAACGAACGATCAAGCCGTCGCCGTCTTCCGCTTTTTTCACGGCATCAATGACGACGTCCGCACTTCCGCTCGTTTGGAGCAGTGAGAATGAAGACGAGTGCGCCTGGCCCATCGTGGCGTAAACCGGCTGATTTAGCAGCGTTGCTGCCTGTACGGTACCGCCTTCGGACCAATGCCCCTCGTGAGGATACAGCGCGTACGTAAACTCATGCTCGCCGCGATCCGCTTGCGGATCCGGATAAGTTGCCGATTTCAACAGCGACAGCCGGATCACATGGTCCTTAATGTCGTGGCCGTATTTGCAATCATTCAGCAGGCTGACCCCGTACCCGTGCTCTGACAAATCGACCCATTGATGACCGACCGTTTCAAATCGAGCAAGGTCCCAAGAGGTGTTCCAATGCGTCGGTCGCTTGACGTTTCCGAATTGGATATCGTAAGTAGCTTCCGTAGCCCGTACGTCAACCGGAAAAGCGACCTTCAGCAGTTGCTGACGCTCCTGCCAATCAACTTGAGTCTGGAAGTCAATCCGCCGGTTGTTGCCATACAGAATCATCTCTTGGCGGATCGTCGAGTTCATATAAGTCCAAGTAAAGCTAACGACGGCACGCAGCGAACCCGTCACGACTTTACAGTCCTGTAGCTGCTCGACCTCGCGTTGTTTCTCCTGGTAGAACACATCGATGTCCCAAGCCTCAAACATTTTCGGCTTATCTTCGAACACCTGAAGTACGTTCCCACGTTCGCCCGGCGCCAGCACTTCGCGGCCGGCTTCCCGATCAAAGATCGAGATTAGCTGTCCGCCATCATTCCACTCGATGTTATAAATTGGGGTTTCGATTCCGTTTGGCCGTGTTTTAAAAGGTTCATCTGGTGTGAGATCAACCTGTTCGTCCTTGCTGCGTTCAATCGTCACAAAGCCAAGCGGCGGCACGTTCTCTACTAGCACCCACACCGTCTTTCCGTCGAATTCGGATTTCAGCTCTACCCCGCCTGCTTGAACCCACTTTGCTCCCTCAGCTTGCCCCTCCAAAGCAACCAAGCCGGTAAAAAGCCAGGCTGACGGATTCCATACGGTGTACGAATCCCCCGCGTCGTTCGTCAAGGCTTGAATGGCTTGCTCGCGGCAGGATTCCAACAGCGATTCGGCCTGCGCGTACTCCAGCTTGGAATCGCGGTACACCTCTGGAATGGACGAGCCTGGAATGATGTCGTGGAATTGGTTGCGCAAGATCGTTTTCCAGCTTTCGTCCAACTTCGCTTTCGGATAAGCCTCCCAGTCTCCTTCCGCGAACAGCGCCTGCAGGCTGAGCAACCATTCGGTGTCCCGGGACAACAACTCCAGTTTGCGGTTCATCTTTTTGTTGTACGCTTGGCTGGTGTAGGTTCCTCTATGGTATTCCAGGTACAGCTCACCGTCCCAGGTATGAACATAGCGATCCGCCGCCCCAACGGTCTCTTGCAGCTTGGCGAAAAATTCGTCCGCCCGGCCGGTCGTTACCCTCGGAAGGCCCGGCATTTCGTCGAGCCGCCGCCGCAGCTCCAGATGCTCGCGATTGACACCGCCGCCTCCATCCCCATAACCGTAAGAAAGCAGAAGCTCTTTGTTAACCTCTTTGTCGCGATACGTCTCCCAAATGCCTTGCACGCTGGACGCCTCAATATTCCCGTTATAGGTATACCACCAGAAACTGCCGTCCTGCGGCGTAGTGATGAAATGCGTCAGCACCTCGCTGCCGTCGATACCGCGCCAGTGAAACGTATCATGCGGCATGCGGTTGTACTGGTTCCAGCTGATTTTCGTTGTCATAAACGTATCGATGCCCGACTTGCGCAATATCTGCGGCAGGGCCCAGCTGTATCCGAACACGTCCGGGAGCCATAAGTAGGTACATTCCTGGCCAAACTCCTCACGTAAAAAGCGCGTCCCGTACAGCAACTGCCGCACCAGCGATTCCCCGCTCGTCAAATTGCAATCTGCCTCCAGCCACATGCCGCCGGCTGCTTCCCAGCGCCCTTCCTTCACGCGTTCCTTGATCTGTTCATAAAGCTCCGGATAATCCTGCTTGATATATTCGTACAGTTGCGGCTGCGTCTGCAGGAACACGTACTCCGGGAACATCTCCATTAAGCGCAGCACGGTGCTGAAGCTGCGGGCTGCTTTTTCCCGCGTATGCTTAAGCCGCCACAACCAGGCGACGTCGATATGCGTGTGTCCGATGCATTGGACCGTGACCGGCGACGTCTTCTTCATTCCCGCCACCGCTTGGGTCAATTGCTCCTCGGCTTCCGTCAGCGAAGCATAAAATCCTTCCGATCCTGGATAAGACCAATCGATCCTCAGAAAAGCACGATCCAGTGCCGTCAATAGGTCGGTCCGCTCCGGCGCATTCGCCGGCAGCACCTCCACTGTCTGCATGACCGCACGGGACGTATAATACAAGCGATCTACGGTCCCGTCCAACCAAGCGATTTCCGCCCGCTTGATCCGGTGTTCCTGCACCTGCGGCTTCCCGCCGCCCTCAAGCCCGGACCATAAACGAAACTGCAACTTGACCTTGGTACCGGAGGCTTCTTCCGGGAAAAACACCTCTTGGTGATTCATATCCACGCCTTGGAACGGTTCGCCGTTGACATACAGGAGCGATTCGAACCCGGAGTTGTTCCCTCCGCCCGTTTTGCCGAAGTCGAATACGCCGACGATCTGGCGTCCTCTCCATGCGGCCGGGATTTCAATGTTCGTCTCCAGCCATAGGTAAAGATCTCGGCCTTCCCAGCGTTCTCCCGCCTGCATCTTGGACCATGGCCCCTCCTTAGGCGGTCTGGCGCCGATGTGCCCTTCCTCGTCCACTTGTGCTTGAAACGCCTCGATCGGCTGGGCATCGCGGTATCGGTATGCTTCCAGCTCGCGTATCCGTGCATTCAATTTCTCTTCCGTCCAAAACATCGTATCGGGTACCTCCCTGAATATGAGTGTGCCTACCCCCTCATTTTCCGGTTCTGTCCCTGCGAAGTAAATTACTTATCCTCATCAATTTTTGTCCTATTATGATATGATGAAGATAATTTGAACAAAGGAGCACCTGCCTATGGATTTGAAAAAATGGCGGAACGAACTGGCTTCTGTACTGAACGGAATCTGTGGTGAAATCGCGGTGGGGGATGCCGTGGTCGATTGGGTCGATATCGTGATAGAACAAACCGGCGGTTCTGGAAAATGCCCTCCCCACGCGCATACGTGGTACGAATTCAACTACGTCCTGTCCGGTCGGATGCAAACTCGCTTCATTGATCAGGACGTGATGGTTCACGCGGGCGAATTTTTTCTGATCCCGCCGGGGATGACCCATGCTCACGACTATTCTCGCGAAGATCCGCATGAAGGCATCTGCCTGCGATGGCGGTTTCGGCCTTCACCAGGCGAAGTAGATACCGCTGACGATAGCTTTCTTGGACGGCTTGGTCGTCTGAAGGATTGGCCCCCCGGCGCTTACCGCGATAATGACGGCATCCGGTCGCTGTTGCTCCAGTTCTTTGCCGAAGCGGAGAGCGGGCGGTCCCCTTTTTATCTGCGGCTGCTGTTGGTGCAATTGCTGGAGGTTTTGTCCGGAGTGACCGTACGCCATGCGTCAGTGGCAACAGAGCCAGTGCAAGCCCGTGACGCGTTGCTCCGCAAAGTGGAGGTTTATTTGGAGGATTTTCGCGGGGACCGGCTGAATGTTGAAGCGTTGGCAGCCTCGCTGCATATGAGCTACGGCCATCTATCCCGCTTGTACAAACAAAAAACCGGCCGGACTCTGATCGAGGAAATGAACCGAATCCGTCTGGACAAAGCCTGCGAGTTGCTGTTGCAGCCTTCCTTGCTCATTAAGGAAGTCGCCGAACAAGCCGGCTTTCCTGACATCTACTACTTCAGCAAGGCGTTCAAGAAGAAATACGGCATCAGCCCGCTCACTTACCGCAAGCAACAGGCGTGCTTGGCGAAGTAGCGCTTTTTCATAAGGCATGTTCGTTAATCAGGGCCAACGGATGTCTTGTGCCACTTGTGCCGATGCCCCCTGTGGGTGTCGTATCTGTAATCACCGTTCAAGTGTTGTCCCATTGTATTCGATTTTTCATATATAACTTGTCATGAACACCCAAATGTACGAGATCTATTCGAAAATTCATACAGAAACATGTCTACCGCACTCCCGCGGCCAAAATAAGCATGATAATTCATATATAATCGGCTGAATTCAGGAAAATGGACGATATCTATACAATTTATCGTATAGATTTATCGCCTGCTGTGTAAAAAGACAAAAAAAAGACCGCTTCTTTCGAAGCGGTCCTTGCTCACTCACGAGCAAGAAGTTATTGGATAGGAGTGGAGAGAAACCATACTGTACTTTTATTATATGTATACGTTTTCATTCTGTCAACACTTTTTTTTGAGCGCTTTCATTTCTCAATCCACAAGGGGTTGCCATATCCCATTCAACTCTTAGTTTGACATCGAAAACATCCCTGCTTCCTCGGTTTGTAAGCGGAAATAGAAGCATAGGGGCACGAAGTTCGCGTTCGCTAAGAGTGTGTAACGGAACCCAAGGCTCTTTCCCAGTCATTTCCCGTTCTAACGGACTCTAGTGACCTTATTGGGCTTGAATGGTACCTAAAGAGACGCTTTTGTCCAAAATAAGGTCTTCTGGGTCTGTTAGCAACAAAATTGAACCAAAAGCGGACAAATAGCGTCTCTGAGTTCCGTTAGCTGAAATCACACATCAGGCCGAGAAGGTTGAATGAAGCTAGGGACTGAGCAGCGCAGCGTAGGCAAATCCTACGTGAGCAGCGGAAGGCCCGGCTGAATTCAAGATTCGACGCCGAGCCTCCCCTTCGATTCCCCTTCGTGATCAAAAGCCGAATTTAAAACAACCTCTTAAAGGTAGACGGTGTGGCCTAGGGATTGGAGATGCGCCTTCGCCCTCTCCATCTCCCCTTCCTGACGGAAAGATAAGCGCAGCACACCCGGAACGTCCTCGCGACTTTCGATAATCTGCATGTTGCTCAGGTTGATGTGCCGAAGGCCCAGCTCAGTCGCGATTTGCCCGATGATCCCCGGCGTGTCGGGCACATCGATGTAGATGTCGAACAAAGAGGTGATCGCCCCTTTGCGCCGCTCCGGCAACTCGCTGCGGAACCGGTTTGCTTTTTGGAACGCGGCTTCGATCCCTTCTCCGTTCTGTTCCTCGAGCAAGGAGATGAAACCTTCGATCTCGTGGTTCCAATCCTTCAACAAGCCAAGCAACACTTCGCGGTTGCTGAGCAGAATGTCCCGCCAAACCACCGGGTCGCTCGAAGCGATCCGCGTGATGTCGCGGAAACCGCCGGCCGCCAGCATGCGGTACAGCCCGTTGCCGTCGTTGTAATCGCGTACCTGGTTTACCAGTGCAACCGCAATGATATGCGGCAGATGACTGATCGCTCCAACGATCTCGTCATGCATGACCGGGTCGACGCGGACGATTTGCGCTTTAGTGTGTGACAGCAACTGTTCTAAGCGCTGGTAAGCCTCGTCCGGTACGTCAGGAGACGGCGTCAACACGTAATAGGCGTTCTCGAATAAGAACGATGAAGCGGCCTCAACGCCAGAACGCTCCGAGCCGGCCATCGGATGGCCCCCGATAAAATGCACGCCCGGGCGAGAAATTCTCGCCGCGCAAGCGGCGACGGCCGCCTTCGTGCTTCCGACGTCCGTCACAATGCAGCCAGGCTTCAGCGGAAGTTCAGTCAACTTCTGTAGGTAATCCTCCAGGAGCCCTACCGGCACGCACAAAAAAATAAAGTCGGCATCCGCCGCCGCCTCTTCCATGGACAGAGTCGCGGCGTCAACGACGCCGCGCTCCTCGATGCGTTTCAGGGATTCCGGACGGTGGGCATGGCCGACGACCGTGATTCCCGGCTTGCCTTTCAGGCACAACGCCAGCGAACCTCCGATCAAACCAACGCCAAAAATGGCAATTTTCGTTGTCATCGTTTCTCACTCATTTTCTGCGAATAAATTAGGAGATTAAACCCGGGTTGCCGATTTACCAAGCACCTGCTCCAAGGCGGTCACGAATTTGGCGTTTTGTTCCGCTGATCCTACGGTGACCCGCACGAAATTCGGATATTTCGAAAAGCCCGCCCGCACGATAATGCCTAACTGCAGCAGCGACCCAAACATTTCACCGGCCGGACGCTGAACATCAACCATAATGAAATTGCCGTGTGCCGGAAAATACGTAAGACCCAGCCGTTCGAACTCGCCATACAGATAAGCAATACCTTCACGGTTCTTGGTGCGGCAATCGGCCACGAATTCTTGATCAGCCAAGGCCGCTTTGGCCGCCGCTTGACCGATCCGAGATGTATTAAACGGCTCGCGAACCTGGTTAATCAGTTTGATAACACTCGGTTGACCCACGCCGTAACCGATGCGCAGCGAGGCGAGACCGTAGATCTTGGAGAACGTACGAAGCACAACCAGATTGGGATATTGGTTCAGCAAGGCAATCCCGTTCGTGTAAGCCGAATCGGTAACATACTCGGCGTACGCTTCATCCAATACGACCAGCACATGTCCCGGAACCCGATCAAGAAAAGATACGAGTTCGGAATGAGGCACGATCGTCCCGGTTGGATTGTTTGGATTGCAGATCCAGACCGCCTTCGTTTTATTCCCAATGCGGGTGAGCATTCCCTCCAAATCGTGGGTACCATCCTTCAGCGGCACTTCGATGCTGACGGCCCCTTCGATATCGGCATTGCTCTTATACACGCTGAACGTTTGATCCGCCATCACCGTCTCGTCGCCAGGCAGGAAAAACGCGCGAGCAATCAAGGCGATAATTTCATCCGAACCGCAGCCGAAAATAATTTGTTCCTTCCCAACGCCAAGCTGGCTGGCTAACGCTTCGGTCAACTCTGCAGCGCTGCCATCGGGGTACAAGCTTAAGTTAGCCAGTTCCTGCTCGATAGCGGCACGGACACGTGGCGAACTGCCATATGGATTTTCATTGGAAGCCAGCTTGATGACTTCCTTGAGCCCGAGCTCCTTCTTTACTTCTTCAATCGGTTTACCGGGTTGATACACCGGCAAATTGACGATCTGGGGTTTCGGCAACATGGATAGGTTCCTCCCTCAAATGACTTGTTGTGCTATTCTCTAAAAAATCTATAATCTCAATTTTGCCACAAAGTCGCGAATTTGCAACAACCCTTGGTCCCGGGTGGACGCCTGCGCCAACAACGGCAAGCTTTCTTCGATCTTTCGCACGATCGCGCTGCCGACCACCGCGCCGTCACAGATGGCCGCAAAACGCTCAACCTGTTCCCGGCTGGATATCCCGAAGCCAACGGCGACAGGCAAATCCGTTTGCGCTTTAACGGACGCAATAAATTCGTCAACGCTGGCGTTAAACGTAGCCCGCTCACCGGTGACGCCGAGCGAGGAAACGCAGTAAACAAATCCGCGGGCACGTTCCAGTATCTGCGCGATCCGGCCACTGGACGTTGGAGCTACGAGCGGAATCAGCCTAACGCCCGCTGCATCCGCTAACCCCAGAACCTCCTCCGCCTCTTCATAGGGAAGGTCTGGTATGATTAAACCGCTGATCCCCGCTTCCTTCACGGCAGCAAAGAAACGATCCGATCCCATTTGCAACACGGGATTGTAATAAGTAAACAAGACGAATGGAAGACGGATTCCCCGTTCTCGGGCTTTGGCGGCTGTCTCGATGCAGGAAGCGACCGTGATCCCATGGACCAGAGCACGCTCTGACGCCCGTTGAATGACCGGACCGTCCGCCAAGGGGTCGGAGTATGGCACACCTAACTCCACCACATCGGCACCGGCCTCCTCCAACACCGCTAAAATATCGAGGGTCGTTTCCGGGTCCGGGTCTCCGACAGTTACAAACGGAATCAGCGCGGTTTTCCCCGCCGTCTTCAGCTTCGCAAACGTGTCGTCAAGCAAGTGGTCCGTAGGTTGACTCATATCGTTCCCCCGCCTTCCGTATACGCCATAATTGACTCCACATCTTTATCTCCGCGGCCGGACAAGCAGATGACGACGATCTCGTCACGACTCATAGCCGGGGCCATCTTCACGACTTGCGCCACCGCGTGCGCCGATTCCAAGGCCGGGATGATCCCCTCGGTCTGGCTCAGCAGTTGGAGTGCATCCAGCGCTTCGCGGTCGGTTATCGGGTAATACTTCGCGCGTTCGATATCCTTCAGATAAGAATGCTCCGGACCAATCCCCGGGTAATCCAGACCGGCGGAAATCGAATGAGCCGGCAGCACCTGACCAAATGCGTCCTGCAGCAAATAACTCATCGAGCCTTGGAAGACGCCTTTCGTCCCTTTGGTCATCGTAGCAGCGTGGAATTCAGTATCGACACCTTTGCCGGCGGCTTCCACACCTACGAGACGAACCTCCTGATCCTCGACAAACGGGTAAAACATCCCGATCGCATTGCTCCCGCCGCCAACCGCAGCGACGAGCATCTCCGGCAACCGACCTTCCGCCCGTAAAATCTGCTCCCGTGTTTCATCGCCGATAATGCGTTGGAAATTCCGCACCATCATCGGATACGGATGCGGCCCGGTGGCCGACCCCAGAATATAAAACGTGTCATGCACGTTGCTGACCCAATAGCGCAGCGCCTCGTTGCAGGCATCCTTCAAAGTCCGAGTACCCGACATCACCGGAACGACCTCTGCACCAAGGAGTTTCATCCGAAACACGTTCAACTGCTGCCGCTTCGTATCCTCCTCGCCCATGAACACTTTGCATTCTAGACCTAACAAAGCGGCAACAGTGGCGGTTGCCACACCGTGTTGGCCCGCGCCGGTCTCTGCGATGACTTTCTGCTTCCCCATCCGCTTAGCCAGGATCCCCTGCCCGATCGCATTGTTGATCTTGTGAGCGCCGGTATGGTTCAAATCCTCGCGTTTCAGGTAAATTTTGGCCCCGCCCAAGTGCTGCGTTAGGCGTTCTGCATAATACAACGGGGTCTCCCGCCCGGAATACTGCTTCAGCAAATAAGCAATCTCCGCTTGAAACTCGGGATCATCTTTATATTTCAAATAGGATTCTTCCAATTCGATTAATGCGTTCATCAGCGTTTCCGGCACGTAACGGCCTCCAAAAGGGCCAAAACGTCCATGCTCATCCGGTACCTGCTTCATCATCCCTTCACCCTCTCTACGAATGCTGTCATTTTCGCGATATCCTTCACGCCGTCCGTTTCAACCCCGCTTGAGACGTCAACACCGTCCGGCTGCAAGGTCTCGATCAACACCCTAACATTATCGGGATGTAGTCCTCCGGCCGCCAAGAACGGAATTCCGTGCTCCTTGGCCCATTGTCGATAGGGTTCAGCAGCAGCCCAATCAAACGTGATGCCGGAGCCTCCGCCGTAATTCGGGTCGTACGTATCGAGCAGCAGCCCGTCCAGCACGCCGTCATATTCCGCCAAGGTTGCACCGGCATGGACCGTTCCGTCCGTTTTCACCGAAAAAGCTTTGAAAATCTTGACGCCATACGCATCTTTGACCTTCCGGCAAAACTCCGGGCTTTCCGTCCCGTGGAGCTGCAGGATGTCCAGCGGCGCCTGCCGCAAAACCTCGTCCAGCTCCTCCAAGGTCGGATTGACGAAAACCCCAACGCTCTGGGGAACCGCCTCCACGCTCCACTCTCGAAGCACGGGAAGCAGCTCCGCCGCACGGCTTCCGCTGATTTGACGCTTGCTTCTGGCAAACACGAATCCGACATAATCTACGGGTAAGTTCACCATAGATTTTAGCACTTCAACGCTTTGAAGTCCACAAATTTTTACGACGGCTTCCCCCATGTTACGTCGTCCCTTTCGCATTGTTGTTCGGTTCTGCAGCTTGAAGTATCGGTCCCATCAAATCATGTACTGCGTCCCCAACGTTAGCCCTCCGCATAAAAGTTTCCCCGATCAGCACACCTTTTGCGCCGTTTCGCTGCAAGAATTCCACATCTTCCCGTGTCTGAATCCCGCTCTCACTGATCAGTGTCGCATGCGGCGGCACCAGTGCGGCCAGCGCGGCCGTTGTCTCCAGGGACACCTCAAAGGTCCGCAGATTCCGGTTGTTAATACCGATCAGCTTCGCTGCAGGCAGTGCCAGGACCCGATCCAGCTCCTCGCGGTCGTGGACCTCAATCAATGCGTCGAGCCCCAGTACCGTGGCGAGAGCCAAGTAGTCACGCAACTGGACATCGCTCAGAATCGCCGCGATCAGCAGCACCGCGTCGGCACCTAGCAGCCGAGCTTCATAGATCTGTCGCTCGTCGATCACGAAATCCTTGCGCAGCAGCGGCACGTTTACCGCCTCGCGAATCGCACTCAAGTAAGCCCCGCTGCCCTGAAAATACGTTTCATCCGTCAGTACGGAGATACAGTCGGTTCCTGCCGCTTCATACGCCGCTGCCAGTTGAACCGGATGGAAGTCCGGACGGATCAATCCTTTGGAAGGAGACGCCTTTTTCACTTCGGCGATTAATCCCATGTCCCGTTTCCGGCCCGCCGTAAGGGCGGAGTGGAAGCCGCGTGTCGGCGCCATCGCCGCGATGTGGCGTTCCGCTTCTGCGATGGAGAAGGTTTCAGCCAAACGCGCAACCTCCGTTTTTTTCGTCTCCACAATCCGATCAAGATACATAACTTAATTCCTCCGTTGTCTGAATAAGCTGCTCTAGCTTGTTAAGGGCTTTCCCCGAATCAATCGCTTCCGCAGCGATGGCAACCCCTTCACGAATGTTGTCCGCCAGACCGGCCACATACACGCAAGCGCCTGCGTTGGCCAAGACTACGTCCCGGTGGGCTCCCGGTGCCCCTTGCAGTACACGACGAACGATCTCCGCGTTCGTCTGCGGATCGCCGCCGATCATCGCCTCCAGAGGATACGTGCGAAGCCCTAGATCTTCCGGTTGAAGATCATAGGTTCTAATCTCGCCGTTTTTCAGTTCAGATACCCGTGTTGGGGACGAAATGCTAATCTCATCCAACCCTTCTCGACTGCTGACGACTAGCGCACGTTTGGACCCCAACTCACGCAGCACTTCGGCGATCGTTAATGTTTTACCTCCATCGTAGATACCCAGTACCTGGCGATCCGCCCCTGCCGGATTCGTCAACGGGCCCAGCATGTTGAAGACCGTACGGATGCCCAGCTCCTTGCGAGGTCCAGCCGCATGTTTCATCGATGGATGATACAGCTGTGAGAACATGAAACAAATGCCGATATCGTCAAGGCAGCGTTTTGCCTGTCCGGCGTCCAGTTGAATATTGACGCCTAATGCCTCAAGCACATCGGCGCTGCCTGAACGGCCGGATGCCGATCGGTTGCCGTGTTTCGCCACGCGGACCGATACCGATGCCGCAACGATGGCTGCCGTCGTCGACACATTGATTTTATGGATGCCGGAACCGCCCGTGCCACACGTGTCTAGTAACTTCTGTGTTTCCGTATCAATCCGGCTGGAGGCACCACGCATCGCTTCCGCGAAACCGGTGATCTCCTCAACCGTTTCCCCTTTGATTCGCAGTGCCGTCAACAGGCTGCCGATTTGGGCCGGCGTTGATTCGCCGTTCATGATGGCCTGCATCATGCCGCGCGCATCTTCCCGCGCCAAATGTTGTCCTTCGATTAAGCGGCTGATGCCCGCTTGAACGGTTTGCTGTCCTGTCGTCATATCGATTCGCTCCTCTCTTTAGTTCCCCGGAGTATATTCGTATAGGTAATCCTGGTTAATGATATCGTCGTTTCGTGCCGGAGGCGGAAACATCTGCTCCGCGGTGCGGATTGCCGTCAAGAGCGCCTTGGCTTTATTTACCGACTCTTGATATTCGTTCTCCGGAATCGAATCCCACACGATGCCCCCGCCCGCTTGCACGTAAGCCTTCCCTTGCTTGAACACGATCGTGCGTATCGTAATGCAGGAATCCATATTCCCCGAGAACCCAAGATAGCCGATGGCTCCGGCGTAGGTACCTCGCGCTTCACGCTCGAGCTCGGCAATGATCTCCATAGCCCGCAGCTTCGGCGCACCCGATACCGTCCCAGCCGGCAGGCAGGACAGAAAGGCATCGAAAAAATCCTTGTCATCCCGCAGCCTGCCGGACACTTTGGATACCATGTGCATGACGTGAGAGTAACGCTCGATATCCATATAGGATTCGCATGTGACACTGCCGAAATCGGAGACGCGGCCCAAATCGTTACGGCCGAGGTCGACCAGCATTAGGTGCTCCGCCCGTTCCTTCTCATCCTGCAGCAGCTCGGCTTCCAGCGCCAAGTCTTCCGCTTCTGTGGCCCCCCGTGGTCTCGTTCCGGCAATCGGGCGGGTCTCCACACGGTCATTCTCTACCTTGACCAACGCCTCGGGCGACGTCCCAACGATAATTTCCTCGTCCAGCTTGAGATAATACATATACGGCGACGGATTCAGCGTCCGCAAGACGCGGTAAACGTGAAGCGGATCGACTTCGGTTTCGATATGGAATCGCTGCGAGAGCACCACTTGAAAAATATCGCCCGCGCGGATATATTCCTTCGCCTTATCTACATTTGCGATGAATTGCTCCTTCGTCAGGTTGGACTTTACGTCACCGAGGTCGGTCACCGCCGGCAGCGGCCTGCGGTTAAAGCTCTCGCCCGGCCCTTCCTGCTGCAGCAGATCGGCCGCCAGATCCAGCTTCGTCTCCGCCTCCGCATAAGCCCGGCGAATATCCTCATCGCGGTCACCCGGCTTGACGTGCACGTTGGCCACCAGCAAGATGCGTTGTTTTACGTGGTCGAACACAATCACTTGGTCGCAGAACATAAACTGCATATCTTGCAGATTCAGGTCATCGACCTGATGCGCAGGGAGCTTCTCATAATATTGCAGCAGATCATAACCGAAAAACCCGATCGCCCCGCCTGTAAACGGCGGCATTTCCGGAAGCTTCGGACTGCGGTAGCCCCGCAGGATCGCCTTCAGCTCATCAACGGGCCGGGACGAGCGCAGCCGCTCTTCGCCGCCTTCACGACCGACCGTAATTTCGCCTTTCTTGGCCGAGATGGTCAGGAACGGATCGGTGCCGATAAAAGAATACCGTGCCCACTGACTGCCACCTTCTACGCTCTCCAGCAAAAATGCCCGCTCCCGCTGGGCGATACGGCGGAAGATTCGAATCGGGGTTTCCATGTCGGCGAGCAGCGTACGGGCAATCGGGATCAGATTGTATTCGTTCGCCAAAGCAATGACCTGTTCTACTTGCGGGGTTGCCATGTCTCTCACTTCCTTTTCGGTTTGGTTCAGAGCCAAATAAAAAAACCTCTACCGAAGTAGAGGTTCTGGGATTTGCGGTTTATGGGAAAGCACTGCTCCGCATCACGCGTATTCCCTCTCATTCCCCACAAAAGGAAAGGACAAGAATCGCGCCCGGAAACAGGCTATTCGCTCAGCTAAACTCAGCTCATCTCAACTTATCTCTACTCAGCTCTAAAATGTCTCAATTCAAAACGCTCAAAAATCTCAACTAACTTACACTCATCTAACTTACACTCATCTAAAATCTAAAATAACTATACCTTATCGACAACCCGTTTGGCAACCCAAACCTGCTCAAGATCCGGAAACACTTAAGTCCGGCCGCAAACTGCGAGCTTCGTTCAAATAAACATGCTTCATGTCCCGTTGTCCTTTGCTTGTGTTCACCTGAATCAATAGGCGTATACATTTCGGCAGGGCACCTTGAACCGGGATCTCCGTCGAGCACATCAACGGAACCATATCCCAGCCGCTTAAGACCCGAATGGCACGGGCAGGAAAGGTGGCATCCAGGTCTGGTGTCACCGTGATCCAGACACTGCAAATATCCTCGGGTTCGATTTCGTTGCGCGCTACGATTTCTTTCAACAAGGCCGCCGTCGCGTCCAGAATCTCCTGTTCCTCGTTGCGGGCTACCGTTGTTGCTCCGCGAATGCCTCGGTTATACATATTGTCCCTCCTCTTTCAATTCAGCGATCACTTGGCGAACTTCATCCAAAGTCACATCAGAGACAATTTCCACTTGCCCGATCGCCACAGGTAAAATAAATACCATCGTCTGTTCCTTAAATTTCTTGTCGTGCATCATCGCTCCGATTAAATCCTGCTCGTTTAAATGAGCCGGCATGGCCGTCGGCAGACCAAAGCCTCGCAGGATGGACACCGTATCCGTATAAATTTGCGGATCCCTGCCCCGATTCACCGCCAGCTTCGCTGCGGCGGCCATTCCGATCGAAATCGCTTCACCATGTAAGAATTCGCCGTATCCGCCGATCGCTTCGATCGCATGGCCTAACGTATGCCCGAGGTTCAAGATCGCGCGGAGTCCGTTCTCCCGTTCATCAACAGATACGACTTGGGCCTTGATGGAGCAGCCTTGCGTTAAGCCGTAACCTAGCGCTTCGGGATCAAGAGCTAACAAATCGGCCGTATGGTCGCGGCACCAGTCCGCAAAAGCCGTATCCCAAATCAATCCGTGCTTGATCATTTCGGACAGGCCGGCGCGGACGTCGCGCGGCGGCAAGCTTTGCAGGCTGTCCACGTCATAAAGCACCATCTCAGGTTGATGAAAAGCGCCGATCATGTTCTTAGCCAACCGATGATTCACCGCGACCTTTCCTCCGACACTGCTGTCGTGGGCCAGGATCGTTGTCGGCATCTGCACGAAGGTTACGCCGCGCATATACGTCGCCGCCACAAAGCCGGCCAAGTCGCCAACGACGCCGCCGCCGAGCGCTACCACGGCTGAGCGGCGGTCCAAACCTCCTTCAATGGCCGTGGTCATGACATCCTCGTAAACATCCAGCGATTTTGACTTTTCTCCGGATTTGACCACTTTGCTGACTGTCCGGTATCCTTTGGCCTGCAGTGAGGCTTCGACAACCGGCAAATACTTTGGTGCGACATGGTCATCGGTCACGATCAGGATGGGGCTTTTCGTCGACAGCTGATGCTGTTCGAAGAAATCCCCGGCTTTCCCCAGCAAACCGCCGCCGATATAAATCGGATAAGAACGTTCGCCCAAGTCAACCTGCAACGTTCTCATCAATACTCCTCCAACTGAGCCAGGTAGCCCTGGTAATTACGCTCGATCTCCCCGATCGAATCGCCGCCGAATTTCTCCAGGAACGCTTTGGCGACTTCCCAAGCAACCACATGCTCCAGCACGACGCTAGCCGCCGGAACGGCACAGGCGTCCGAACGCTCCACTTGGGCGGCAAACGCCTCGCGCGTGTCGATATCGACGCTTTGCAGCGGTTTGTACAGCGTCGGAATCGGCTTCATTACTCCGCGAACGACGATCGGCATGCCGTTGGTCATCCCGCCCTCGAAGCCTCCGAGCCGATTCGTGGCCCGATAGTAGCCCCGCTCCTCGCTGTACAGGATTTCGTCATGAACCTTGGAGCCCGGAAGTGTCCCGGCTTCGAAACCGATGCCGATTTCCACACCTTTGAACGCGTTAATCGACATCACCGCTTGCGCGATGCGTCCGTCCAACTTGCGGTCATACTGCACATGACTGCCCAGCCCGACCGGCACGCCTTCGACGATACATTCGACGATCCCGCCGATGGAGTCGCCTTCTTCCTTGATTTTATCGATATAAGCCTCCATCTTCTTCTCCGTCTCGGCGTCGGCAACCCGTACTGAGGAAGCCTCCGTTACCCGTGCCAACTCGTCTAACGGCAAGTTATGAGGCGGCGCTTCGATTTCACCAATACGGATGACCTGACCGGCGATGCGAATCCCAAAGTGCTCCAGGAGTTGCTTGGCCACCGCTCCTACGGCGACACGAACCGCGGTTTCGCGTGCGCTCGAACGTTCAAGCACGTTGCGCAGGTCTTTATGGTTATACTTCAAGCCACCGTTTAAATCGGCATGCCCCGGTCGAGGACGGTGAACTCTGCGCTTCTCTTCATCCGTGCCTTCAATCGGTTCAATATTCATGATTTTCTGCCAGTGCTTCCAGTCGTTATTCTCCACGACCAACGCCACCGGCGCTCCCGTCGTATACCCGTGACGGACGCCGCCGGCGATTTGCGCCGTATCCTTCTCGATTTGCATCCGCCGTCCCCGGCCATACCCTTTTTGACGACGGGCCAATTCAAAATTCAACGCTTCAAAATCCAGTTCCAGATGGCTTGGCAAACCTTCAATAATCGCAGTCAACTGGGGTCCATGCGTCTCCCCCGCTGTTAAGTATCGTAAACTCATGTTGTTGCGTTCCCCCTTTAAACTGTTAAACTGTAAAGAGCTAAAACCCGATGATATCTTTGCTCATTATAATATTGATTGCTGCATTCTGTCACGTGGTGATTCGCTTTTGCGAGAATTTCCTTCGTTTCCGAACCGCTTTGCGGAGGAGCCGAAAAAAATCATAGCGCACCCCCGACACCGGTATTACATTAATGGCATAATCCAAAACTCTGAGTTGGAAAGGACCTTGTTATGAAGCCACTTGACCACTTCGAAACCTGCTTCCCTCTCTTGGAAGATCACGCGCACACATACTTAAACCCGGACGAACTCAAGAATTTCCAATCCTTCTCCGGCAAGGAAGTCGCGCGGCAGCTTAAAAATTTGCTTGAAAAGCCGCTCGCTGAGTTTACTAGCGTCAACGAGGCGTATTTTCGGGCGCGTTGGGCGGAATTGCTTCGTCTCCTCCATCCCGGCGAAGACCTGGTTCTGCTAGAGATCGCTTCGGGCGACGCAGACATGATTCCGCAAGCGATGGCCCGCACGCATCCTAAAGGCCTGTACATCACGGCCAACATGAACAAAGCGCTGAACGACAGTTTGTCCCGCAAAACCGAATCGCTAGCCTTGAAGATGAACATCATCGAGGATGATGCCGTGCGTATTGCCGATTACACCGGCAAAGGCACCGTTGACGTCATCGCTTTCCAGCATGCCGTCAACGATGTGATTCAGTCCATCCTTTGCGACAAAGCGGGCATAGATACCGTACACGCCGAATGGATGGAACTTCTGCCGCGCATGATCGAACTCGTCAAGCAGGAGTCGTCGCGGAATACTTTGGCCGCTCAAGTCAAGGAACCCTTTCTGGAATTGATGCGCGCATTGCTGGGAACCCTTCGGTCCGGCGGCTACGTTGCGATGAATCACTACCTGTTCCAGCTCGATCTGGATTGGGGTTATCCCCCCGATGTATTCGAGCACATGATCCCGATGACGCGCGAGTGGCTGCGCGAGCTTAAAGGCTTCCGTGAAATTACACTCGACGGTTTTGATTCTCAGTGGTGGATTATTCTTCAGAAAATCGAAAGCGAACCGTCGTATTAATCCTCCCGCAACGCCCCCTCCAAAACGGGCGCATCGTTTCTCTTGACTGCCGCCAGCTTGCGGATCCGGTGCTGCCCGACTTCGCGCACGACGAACACATAGCCGCCGTACTCGAATTCCGGCTTTTCATTGATCGTCGGAATACGTTTGAGCTGCCCAATCATAAACCCGCTCAGGGTATCGTAGTGTTCGATAGGCAACTTGATACCCAGGATGTCCTGGGCATCATCGAGGGAAATCGTGCCGCTGAACAGATAACTGCCCTCGCCAATCTGCTCGTATTCCCGCTCTTCCTCATCGTGCTCGTCATAGATATTCCCGACGATTTCCTCCAGCAAATCCTCCATCGTCACGATTCCGGCGGTGCCGCCATATTCGTCCACGACAATCGCCATATGGATGCGGTTTTGCTGCATTTCCTCGAACAACTCATTTGTTTTTTTCGATATCGGGATAAAATACGGCGGCGTCACCAGCTCCTGCAAATTCCAGTTTTCCTTCTCCCCGGTGCGCAAAAATCGGATTAAATCCTTGCTGTGCAGAATTCCGATCAGGTTATCAACCGTCTCCTCGTACACCGGGAACCGAGTATACTGCTCCTTGTCAGCGATTTCGGCCACGGTTTGTTGATCGGCATCCACAGGAATCGCCACGACGTCGATGCGGTGCGTCATGATATCCGATACGGTCAGGTTATCGAAATCAAAAATATTGTTGATCATCAGCCGTTCGCTAGGTTGAATCGTCCCCATTTCCTCCCCGGTATCCAGCATCATGCGGATCTCTTCTTCGGAGACCTCTTCATCATTGGCATTCGGATCGATACCAAATAGACGCACAAGCAGGTTGGTGGAAGTTGTCAGCAACTTCACGAACGGCGCGGTTGCTTTGGATAACACCGACAACGTCGTGGCCGCGAACATCGCCATGGCTTCGGCTTTTTTCATCGCGACCCGCTTCGGCACCAATTCACCAAGTACCAGCTGGAAGTAGGAGAGCAGTAGCGTAATGACGATCAGTGAGATCGTACTCAGCACGTTTTCGGGAATCGGCAACCCGAAGCGGATCAGATAAGCAGCCAGGTCACCGGCAAAGCTCTCCCCGGCAAAGGCACTGGCAAAAAAGCCCGCCAAGGTAATCCCGATTTGAATCGTAGCCAGGAACTTGCTGGGCTCGCCGAGCAAACCGACGATGACCTTCGCTTTCCGGTGGCCCTGTCCCGCCATCGCTTTGATTTTGTTATCGTTTAGGGAGATCAAGGCGATTTCGGATGCGGCAAAAAAAGCATTAATCAAAATTAAGATCAAAATGACCAAGAGTTCCAACAATTCATTCCACCTCCAAAAATTTCCCCGTTTTAGTTTGAGGTTGTCGCCCCGCGGATATACGCAAAAAGGCATAACCCGCCGCCAAAAAATTGACGCAGGTTATGCCTGAACTCCGTCGATGACGAATAAGTTATGCTTTATTTGTGCTGTGTTGCTACTCTCCGGGTCGTCCGAATCGCTCATCGATGAAACCTCTCCTGACCTGAATTTATTAATTATTATAGAAAGCCCCCCTGCTGCTGTCAAGAACGCTTCAAACGGTGAAACGCAAAAAAAGCGCCGTATCCCGCCCTGCATGGCGAAACCTCGACGCTGTTACCGATCTTCAATTCGTTTGGGCCTACTGTCAGCCTATCTAAGTCCCGAAGCGGGTTGATTTTCCAGGGAAGCAGCGCGCCGAGGATCTAACGGAAAATCCTCCAGCATTCTTTTCAGATGCGGACCCTCGATGCCCAGCACCTGCGCACATTCCTGCGGCGTCAAGAATCCCCGCCGGTACGCTTCGATCACCTTTCGCTTGTCCATGACCTGACCTCCATTGACTGTATGGTCCCAGTATAGGATACATCAAACCATTCTATACCATCTCTTTGGCTTCTTATCGCGAAGTAGCTCAGGTGAAGCGAAATCGGCTTCGAATCTTGAATTCAGTTGCTCGCTCCGTTGCTCACGTAGGCCTCCCTACGCTCCGCTACTCACTCCCAACTTCATCCAACCTTCTCGACGCTAAGAAGCCAAAACTTTTGATCGCGAAGTAGCTCGGGTGAAGCGAAATCGGCTTCGAATCCGCCCCTTACCCCTTCTTGCGGTAAAAGAACGTCTCCGCCGCCTCCAGGTCATATTGGCCGGGGGAGAAGATCTGCTCCGTGCTGCCTACGAACAAGACGCCGCCGGGACGAAGCGCACGCGAAAATTTATGATAAAGCCCTTGTTTTGCTTCTTCCGTAAAATAAATCATGACGTTGCGGCAAACGATCAGGTCGAAGCCCTCTTCGAACGTATCCAGCAGCAGGTTTTGCTTCTTGAACGTCACTGCTTTCTTTAGCTTTGGATCAAACCGGAACATATGACCTTCCGGCGAAAAATAACGCTCGGCTACCGCTTTGGGCACATCCTTCAGCGAGCGCTCCAGGTACAACCCTTCTTGGGCTTTGCCTAGCGCCCCATCATCGATGTCCGTCGCCAGCAGATAGGTGTTCGGCAGAAGCCCCAGATCTGCGAGGATCATCGACAGGGTATACGGCTCTTCTCCCGTCGAGCAAGCCGCACTCCACACTCTCAGCTTCGGCCGTCCGGCCGCCAGCTCCGGCAGCACCGAATCCCTCAGCACTTCCCAACGGTTGGGATTGCGCCAGAACTCGGACACGTTGATTGTCATCTTGTCCAAAAATTCATAAAATAACGGCTTATTACTCATCATTGCCGTATAAAAATCCGCAAATGTTGCATAGCCATTCTTGTTGCGCAACGTCGTCAGACGCCGTTTCATCTGCGCTTCCTTGTATTGCGCCAAATCGATTCCCGTGCTTTTCTTGATGCTTTGGATAAAGCCGAGGTAATCGGGGTCCAGTGTCGTCTCTGCGTTGTCTGCCCGAGGTAAGTCGGGGATCATCCGGTTCAGATCCATGGGCTCACGCTTCTTGTGTACGGCACAAGCTCCTGCGGTGCAAAGAAATTGGCGATTTCCCGCTCCGCGCTTTCCACTCCGTCGGAACCATGAATCAGATTAAAAGGCGTATGGGCGGCAAAGTCGCCGCGAATCGTGCCAGGGAGCGCCTCTGTCACTTTTGTTTTGCCGATGACCATGCGGGACAAGGTGATAATATCGTCCCCTTCCCAAACCATGGCAAATACCGGTCCGGAAGTAATGAAGCCAACGAGCTCATCAAAGAAAGGTTTGCCCTCATGCTCTGCGTAGTGCCTCTTCGCCTGGGCTTCCGTCACCTGAACCAGCTTGCCTGCGATGAGCCCAAACCCTTTATCCTCGAACCGGCTGATGATTCGGCCGACCAGCCCACGCTGTACGCCGTCCGGCTTAACCATTAAAAACGTTCTTTCCATGGTTCCCCTCCCGAAATTAAACAGCATCATTTGAGATACGATGATTCCGACCCTCCCAAGAAGGCGGTTTCACCTGCATTTTACCAGATTCTTGCGAAGTCGGTAAAGCATCAAGATTTAATAGGAGCGTTTATTGACAAACTCCGCAATGTCCTCCAAATGGGTGCGTGCCGCCGTTACAGGCAGCTGCTGCAGCGCCTCGAGTGCCTTGGCAATAAAACGGTCCGCCAGCGCCTCTGCTTTACCAATTCCGGAACTGGTTCGGATCATTTCGATGGCCCTGGATACCTCTCCGCTTCCATCCCCGGCTTGAATGCCGCGAATTTCCCGCAGCAGCGGCTCTCTTAGCCCCGGCTCCTGCAGAGCAAAGAGGACGGGAAGCGTGATGTTGCCCTGACGCATATCGCTGCCCGGAGGTTTTCCAATCGACTTCTCGGTCCCGAACAAATCGAGCAGGTCGTCACGAATCTGAAAGGCCATCCCGACGTTGTAACCGTAACGGTACAACAGCGAGTTCACCTTATCCGGGGCATCCGCCGCCATCGCCCCAAGCTGGCAGCTGATGGCGATGAGCAACGCGGTTTTACGGCGAATGCGCAACAAATAATTACGCACACTTTGCTCGGTGTTGAAAAAATCGCGGATCTGCTCCATTTCACCGATCGACATCTGCACCATCGCCTTAGCCAGAATGCGGTGTATGTATGGATTTCCCAGCTCGGATACCTGCATCAGCGCCTTGGCGTAAATATAGTCGCCGGTATACATGGCAATTCGGTTATCCCATTTAGACTTGACCGTCGCTTTGCCCCGCCGCGTGTCCGCATCATCAATGACGTCATCGTGGACAAGGGACGCCGAGTGGATGAGCTCCAGCGGCACGGCAATATATTGCAGCTTTTGCAGATCGTAATTTCCGAACTTCCCGCCAAGCAGCACGAAGATCGGCCGCAGCCGTTTGCCTCCCGCCTTCAGCAGGTGCAGGGACGTTTCGCTCAGCAGCTCATCATCGCCGTCGATGCTCCGGTACAGCTGCCGTTCGATATAATCCATATCTTTTTTTAGTGCACCGAAAATATCCAGTAGTTTCATTCTTTCACCCGTGTCAGCGAATTGTGACTCCAAATACCCATTTCTACTCGATGATCTAACAATCCCATTTCATAGGCATAATCAAAATACAAGGAAAGTCCTTGGCGGTGCGATTCGTTAAAATCATAACGAATGTTTTGCTTAAAATAATGCTGCCAATAGTCCGGCGTGCCGCCGATTTCCGTGCAGGCTTTGGCTACAAGCGGGGATACGTCGCTTAAGCTCTTACGTTTGCTATCCACAAAGGCTTCGGCCACTTCGGCCAAATAGTCACCATTGGCTTCGGCAAACTCTCTCTGAACGGCCCAAACCGCAAATGTCATACCATAACCTGTCCATGATTTCCAAACTTCCCCCAAATCGGTGACGATATAACCATGATCCCGCCAGGAAGCCTGAATTGCATGATCACCGATCAGTAGAGCTCCGTCGCTTTCAGCCATCATCGCTTCCAGATCGGGTTCGCTATCCCAGTAATCCGGCTTGCCGCCAAACGCCTTCTCCATAATGATCTTAAGCAGGTTCACCGAAGTAGCCGAAGTATTCGTGAGCGCGATTCGCCCGTTCGCGATTTGCTCCGGCGGCTTCCGCGAGAACAGCAGAATCGAATTCACCGGCCCGTCCGAGCTGACCGAAAGATCGGGCAACAGCAGAAAGCGATCCGATCCGTACCCGTAAGCAAAAGAAGACACCGGGGAAATATCGAGCGTGCCGCCGAGCATACGGCGGTTCAGCTTCGAAGGCACCTCGGTGACCAATTGGCTTGCTTGTGGCAGGCGCGTGACGTCGAAATAGTGAAATACGGGCCAAACGTTGCTATATCTGATTTTACCGATGAGGATGTCTTTATTCTCCCTGTTGTTCATCTTGATCCCCCCATCTTCTGAATAACGCGTGCTCAATCCCCAGACTGTCGAGCACTTTGCCGACTAGAAACGCGACCAGATCATCGATCGTCTGCGGCCCGAAATAAAACGCCGGCATCGCTGGAATCATACGTACGCCGAGTCTTGCCAGTTTCAACATATTCTCCAGGTGGATGGCATGAAGTGGCGTTTCACGGGGCACCAGCACTAGCGGTCGGCCTTCTTTCAGCATGACGTCTGCCGCCCGAGCAATCAGATTGTCCGATGTTCCGTTTGCGATCGAAGACAGGGTCCCCATGGAGCAGGGCATCACGATCATGCCATGGGTTAGAAATGAACCGCTAGCAATTGAAGCGCCAATGTCGGCGATCGGATGATACACCAGCTTCCCGGGGAGCGTGCCGAAATGCTCTTGCAGCGCAGCCTCTCGGTCGCTCGTGTTCCAGCCGAGCTCCTCCTTGATCACTCTCCATCCCGCATTCGATACGACGAGATGGACGAGGAAGTTCATGCCTAACAGCGTTTCTACCAGCTTCACGCCATAGATTGAACCGCTGGCTCCCGTGATGCCGACGACGATCGTCTTCGCTTTATCCATTAGTTATGACGCACCACCAAATCAATCAATGTAAAGGAAAATACCACGATACTAAGCACGCCGTTCATGGTAAAGAAAGCCGTTTGCAGCCGGCTGAGATCGCTCGGAGAAACGATATGGTGTTCGTAAAATAAAATGATATAGGCGATCACCATGCCTGCGACATACCACCATCCCAGATCCGTCATCAACAGCAAAGCGATGAAGCCCAGCGCGGTGATCATATGAAACGCTTGAGCGATTTTAAGCGATTTGGCAACACCAAACCGTACGGGAATGGAATGAAGGCCTTCTTTGGTATCAAATTCCACATCCTGACAAGCGTAGATGATATCAAAACCAGCAATCCAGAACGTAATGGTTGCGAAGAATACCATCGCGGTCCAGTCAACTTGTCCAGTAACGGCCGCCCATCCGCCAAGCGGAGCTAGAGCGATCGTCAAGCCAAGAACGACGTGGCAGAGCCAGGTGAAACGTTTGGTATAAGAGTAGGATACGAGCATAATAACGGCAATGGGTAGAAGCTTCAGCGCCAGCGGGTCCAACTCGGCAGCAGCCCAGAACAGCAGAGCAAAGGAGGCAATGACAAACACTACAACCTCCCCGATTTTCAAGAGGCCCTTAGGAATCGCGCGATTTGCGGTTCGAGGGTTCTTTGCGTCGCTGACACGGTCGATCAGGCGATTGAGCCCCATAGCGGCGCTGCGCGCCCCGATCATCGCTAATAGTACCCAGCCGATTTGTGCCCAGGAAGGCAGCTCTTGATGAATCGCTACGGATCCCAGTAAGGCAGCCATAAAGGCGAAAGGTAAAGCGAATACGGTATGCTCGAATTTGATCATCTGCAGAAAAATTACGATTTTCTTAAACATGGTGCGTCTCCTTCGTTCCGATGTGCAAAGCGGCAATCCCGCCGGTTAAAGGATACGCTTCGACCCGGGCTAGTCCCGTCTCCCGGAAGATTTCCGCCAGTTCCAGGCGGCCGGGAAATTGAACGAGGGAATCGGGCAGCCATTTGTATTGCTCATACCGTTTTGCGACTAACTTGCCAAGCATCGGAAGCATTTTCTGAAAGTAAAAATAATAAAGTCCTTTGAACGGCTGCCAGGTCGGCTTGGACAACTCCAGGCAAACGACCTTGCCTCCGGGTTTCACGACGCGCTGCATTTCCCTCAGTACCTGACGTAAATCGGGGACGTTTCGCAGACCGAAGCCAATTGTGGCGTAGTCGAACTTATTGTCTTCAAAAGGCAGTTCCATCGCGTTCCCTTGTATCAGGGTAATCGACGAATCAAGATGGCGTTCTTTCACCTTGCGGCGGCCGTATTCCAGCATCTGCTCGCTAAAATCCAAACCAACGATCGGTCCCCCGCTCGCCTCGGCCATACTGATCGTCCAATCGCAGGTACCGCAACACAAATCAAGTGCCCTATCCCCAGGGGACATGTTCATTTTGGCCATCGTGAATTTCCGCCACGCTTTGTGGCGCCTAAAGCTGAGCAGGTCGTTCATCATATCGTATTTCGGAGCAATACTTTCGAATACGGAGTGGACGAACTGTTCTTTTGTCTCGGATGAAGACGATTGACTCATCTGCTTATCTCCCTACCCTTCTTGCACGGATCGGCGTGCTGGTGACAGCACGTTGATGAAAGGCTCAAGAATGGATTTGAGCTCAGTTCGTACCGTTTCCTTCTTGCATTCATGGAGCAGCGATTGAACATGATCCACCGATTGGTGCAGCATGGACATCAACTGTTCCTTGATATTGTATTTCACGAGCATCAGCGTCCAGTCGCGTTCGCCAACTTTACGTGCGGATAACGTATCCTTGTCCTCCGAGGACCCAGTTTCCATAATCCGCAAATATGCATATCCTTTACGGTCGTGCGGCAGTTCAGAGGAAGCCTGGATTTCATCCAGCATGACTTCACAGCGGCTTAATTCAGCAAGAAGTTTCCGCCAAACCTGCTGAACCGACTTGTCCAACAGCTCCGTAAAAGAAAGAAAAAGCCCCATTTTGACATGGACGCATTCCTTTAGGTACTCCTCAGCAGGCAATACGACCCGCTTCAATTTGCTGTAGAGCTGGACTTTCAAGCGGTTCACCTCGCAGATCGCCGAGCTCATTCGTGGAACCATATTCGTCTCTCCGGCACCCGCGAGCAGATGATAAAATACGCCGCTGAAATAGTCGCCGGCCAGCACCTTGAGTTGACGCGAACGCATTGCCCGCGTCGCTTCGCCAAGTCCGGATGCCAGGTCGATACGATCATGCGTATCCATGCCGAGCTGTACAAGGAAGGCCGCTAAAGCGCATGTTTCCGCCGACTCGGGCGGACGGCCCTCCCGCTCGTTTAAAAACGTATAAAGCAAACGAACACGGGGCACCGGAAACTCCGGAAGCGCCGTGTATGCGGTAATCATGTCATAACTGACATACTTATTAGCCAATTCTGTTATGCGATAAGGTTTCATCCTTTGCCTCCGTGCCGCTGATCTTTCAGTAATAAAGCTGTCACAATCTTGTCTATTATAGCATATGTTATTTCACTGCGCACAGAGGCTAGACGCGAATTCGACACATCCGTCATTCGAGTCAGCTACTCCTGCAGAAAACGCGACTTCCATAAACGGGTTTCCGTCACCCGCATGCGCAGCCGCAGGGCTTCTGGCAGTTCGCCACTCCCGGCATGCCGAAGCGCGTTCAGCTCCTCCGCCGAGAATTCGCTGCGTCTGACATCGGCAGCCAAGAGCAAATATTTGGTGCCGAGCCATCGGTCCTCCGCCATCAAGCGCAGCAGCAATTGATCAATATTACTCGTGTGCTCGAACGCAAAAGAAACCATTTCGGCCATTCCCCGGTAAACGTCATCGACACCAACCTGATCGCCTTCGACCTTCAGATCGATGGACAAGATGTTCCGGTTCAGCTCGACCTTAGCGATAGGCATCGGAAGCTGAAGCGGGACTAATGCGTCAACGAGGTTATCGTCGGTCAACTCGGCCGGAGACGGTCCGGCAAACACCGTGGTCGCCTGCCGCGGCTGGGTGGGGTGTTCACTGAACCAAGCTACGCCCGCCATGGCCAGCGCACAACCGAACGTAAGCAGTATGGCCCGTAGGGCTAATTTTCGTTTCATGGGGCACTCCCCCTTCAGGTACACTCGGACAACGGAGTCCCTCCTGTCCAAGAGTTTCTTATACCCCATTCTACATAGAAAAAAAGCAGGCTATGCCTGCAGAATAGAAAATCATTCTTCCGTGTCAATCATCCCATGCTTCGTATAAACGAGCGCTTTGCCGCGAACCTTGACTGCCGACGTGTGGTCGGTAAACTGGGCGATGAGCACCTCACCCTTGTCCAATTTCTCAGTATGATGAAACCGCGTATCCTTCCCGCGGGTCAGCCCGATGACCGTAACCCCTTGTTCCTTGGCTTTAACCACGAAATAGTCTCCGCTGGTGGTCGTCGCTTGATCGTTTCCGCCGCTGTGCTGGTTATCCATGATGGTTGCGCCTCTCCCTTCGTCAATTTGACAGACTGCTCTCCATCTACGCCTCCCGCGAAAAGAAAAAGCCGTGAACGAGAAGCCCACGGTCTTTTGCACGGAAAGATATGTAGAAATCTTTATTTAATTCCGTCTTTGAGCGCTTTACCTGGTTTGAAAGCAGGGATTTTGCTCGCAGGGATTTCGATTTCCTCTCCGGTTTGCGGGTTGCGGCCTTTGCGGGCGGAACGCTCGCGGACTTCAAAGTTGCCGAAGCCGACCAGTTGAACTTTGTCTCCGTTTTGCAGCGCTTCGGAAATGGCTTCGAAAACGGCGTCAACCGCTTTAGTTGCGTCCTTCTTGGAAAGCTCAGTGCTTTCGGCTACTTGAGAAATCAAATCGGATTTGTTCATGTGTGATTCACCTCCCCACTACGGAAAATAATACCACTTGCTATTTGTGTTTCCGTTTTACCGCAGAATATACGTGATTTAGGCAATTCAATACGTACAAATTCCCCAAAAACGCGATGAAATCGCGCTTTCCGGGGGCGCGGAACAAATTTATAGTAATACAGCCCATGCATAATTTCAAGCTATTTCAAGGCTTCTCGGCGATTTTTCCTCATTTTGCACTATAAAAGTGGAGAATCTGCCCCTCAAACAACAAAACAACCGCACGCAGCTAGGATCAGCATGCGCGCGGTCATTGAGGAGGAATTGCCAAGAATTAAGAGTTTCAATCAGGTTAATAAGTCGGCTTTTCAGCACCGAGAAGGTCTATAAAATGATGGCGATGAGGCCGCCGGAGCCTTCGTTAATAATCCGCCCCAGCGTTTCCTGCAGCTTATAGCGGGCGTTGTCCGGCATCATGGCAATTTTGCCCTGAATGCCTTCGCGCACGATGGAGTGCAGGGAACGACCGAAGATGTCGGACTCCCAAATCTTGATCGGATCGTTCTCGAAATCCTGCATCAGATAACGGACGAGTTCTTCGCTTTGCTTTTCGGTCCCAATGATCGGCGCGAACTCCGACTCGACGTCGACGCGAATCATATGAATCGAAGGAGCTGTCGCCTTCAGCCTTACGCCGAAGCGAGAACCCTGGCGAATGAGTTCCGGTTCATCCAGCGCCATTTCCGCCAGCGTAGGTGCTGCGATGCCATAACCGGTCGTTTTGACCATTTCAAGCGCTTCAGCGAAACGGTCGTATTCCCGTTTGGCATGAGTAAACTCCTGCATCAGTTGCAGCAAATGGTCCTTGCCGCGGATTTCCACACCAACCACTTCCATCAGGATGCGGTCATATAAATCGTCCGGCGCGTACAAATCGATCTCAGCCACGCCTTGACCCATATTGAGCCCGCTGAGTCCGGCCCGATCGATGAAATCGTATTCCATGAAATTTCCGACGACCCGATCCACATCGCGCAAACGGCGAATGTCTTTGACCGTGTCGCGGACAGAGTTCTCATAATTGCTGCGCAGCCAGTGATTCTCATTCAGCACCATGACCCAGCTAGGCAGATTGACGTTGACTTCGTGTACCGGGAATTCATAGAGGACTTCGCGGAGAACGCCGGTCACGTCTTCTTCCGTCATCGTCGCCGCACTAAGCGTAATGACCGGAATGTCATACTTTGCGGCCAACTCGCCGCGAAGCTGTTGCGCTTCCTCACTATTCGGCCGGGTCGAGTTGATCACCAGCACAAACGGCTTGCCAACCTCCTTCAATTCGGCGATGACCCGCTCCTCTGACTCTACGTAAGAGTAACGCGGAATATCGGCGATCGTTCCATCGGTTGTCACAACGACACCTAGGGTGGAGTGCTCCTGGATCACTTTGCGCGTCCCGATTTCCGCCGCTTCTTGGAACGGAATCGGTTCTTCAAACCATGGCGTGGAAATCATCCGTGGTCCGTTTTCGTCCTCGTAGCCTTTTGCGCCTTCCACGGCGTATCCGACGCAATCTACAAGTCTTACGTTGACCTCGAGCCCTTCAGCCACCTTGATTTGCACCGCATTGTTCGGGACGAACTTCGGTTCGGTCGTCATGATGGTTTTGCCGGCGGCGCTTTGCGGAAGTTCATCTACCGCGCGGACCCGATCGGCTTCGTTTGCGATGTTCGGGAGAACGACCGTTTCCATAAAACGCTTAATAAAGGTCGATTTCCCGGTGCGGACCGCACCGACGACTCCCAAATAAATGTCGCCTCCGGTTCGTTCGGCAATGTCCTTAAAAATGTCCACTTTCTCCAATACCAATGATATCCCCTCCTCAAATTTCGCCGAAGGAAAAATGCCCCGTGAGCATCCGCTTCGTGATTCACCATGATTTTGGGCTTCGCTGCTGCGGCAGGAGCGGCAGCCCCTCTTGCCCGTGTCCGCCGCCGCAAACCTGTGGAAGGAACCTGAACGAAGCGGCGTAAACTCGTACATGCATTTGGACTAGTAACATCTTATGTACCAGATGCGAGAATATGACGGATAAAACCGTCCAAGCCCGTTTTTTTTGCGAGGCCGCTCATTCAACCCGAACAAGGCGGGCACTTAACCGCCATACTCCCATTTGTATGAGTCTATCGGAAAAAGTATGACGCTCCCGGAGAAAGGAAGAACAAAAGGGACAAATTCGGAACAATAGCAAAAAGAAGCCTTTCGGAAAGAGTCCGAAAGACTTCATCATTAGCCGACGTACGGCACCGGTTCACTCCCGGTCCAACGATAAGGGAGCGACTTCACTGGAACGAACGCCGAACGGTCCGTAATCCAAGCTCGCAAGTCCTCATCACCCTGCGGGGTTTTGCCGGACTGATCGATGGCCTGCATGATATCGAAGGCATAATCCACATACACGTTACCCTCCGCATCCATAAGGAAGGGGAGGGTCTCCCCGGAGTAGACGCTTGGTAAAGCCAAGCTCTCGGCATGCAGCAAAGGTAGATCAACGGTATACAAGCCCGGATAGGCCTCCCCGTCAGCCTTACTCGGCAGAGCGCCTCCGTGACTTGATTGATAGCTTAACACTTTCCGCTGGATATCGTTCACCTTTTGCATCGTGTTTAAATCCATGACTTTGACCGTTGGGTTAACTTCCTCATCGATCACGAGAAAATAAACGCTCCCGCCCTGCTCAAAAGCCGCTGACGGGAGTTCCTCCAAGTAGCCCTCCCGCTTCAATTGGTCCAAATCGATCCGATACTTCTCATACCGCGGAGTCTCCTCCCCGGCTGTAACGATTGGCAAGATCCCTTTCTCCTCTTGAAAGCGTTCCAAAGCCCGTTGTACGCGGTCCACGCTCTCTGTATAGGAAACCGGGCCCCCCTGCTGCCTGTCTCCGCGATACAAACATCCCGACAACAGGAAGGTCATCATCGTCGTTAAGATGACAACCAATGCCGCCGACCTCAACCGGGTCGGTTTCAAAATTGATAACTTCAACATGTTGTTATCCTCACTTTATCCCCTTCGTACTTACCATAACTCCTCATCTTCCCTCTGCCGTTCCAGTTGCTTGCGTATCGCCGCCTTAAGCGGGTCCTCCGGCAACCGCACGGCCACCTCACCACGAACTCCCGCCTGGCACGCCAATCGAACCCCCTGCTCCAGCAGAGGGCCAAGCTTGCGGCGCTCCGCATCGCTGGGCGGCGATAACGAGACAGCCTGCTCCGGATCAACCTGAATCTTACACATCAGACAACCTGCGTTTCCCCCGCAGCGGGTTGCGATATGGATCTTCGCTTCGCGGGCGGCTCGAAGCACGCTAGTGCCCGGCCGGACTTGAACGGTTTTCCCTAACGGCAGAAACGTAATTCGTCCTACCATGACGCGCCTATGTTTCCTCGCCGCGATATTCCCGCCAAGGCCGGGAGAGCAGCGGACGGTCCAGTAACTCAGCTAGTCGTCCGACCCAATCTGATGACCACTCATTTCGTTGTAGCAACTCGTCTAACAGCGGCAGGTGCTGTTCCGGGGCCTTGCGGATCAATCCCGCAATCGGCAAATAGCGGTCAGGGCGCTGCCGCAACAGATTAAACACCAGTTCATGGGCTAACGGCATGACCGAAAAAGAGGTATCTCGAAGCGTCACACGCTGCGCTGCCGGCGCCAGTAACGCATCAACCTCAGTCCGGTAATACGCCCCGGCAGTATGAACCTCAAACCCGCCCACCAGTTCCACCGTCGATTCCTCGATACGGTAGTGGCTCAATTGTGAGGTGTATAACCCACTCCGGTCATGTCGTGGCTGATCCGTAGCAAACCGCTGGAGCCGCTCATGGAGTCGGCTTGCGGTGTCGAGATCGGCATAGATGTCGATGTCCCGCGGTGCCGTCGCGAGCGCAACTCCCTGCAGCCACAATCCGCAGCTGCCGCCCAGCAGCCAGATGCCATCCGCCTCCTCAAGGCTGGCGGCGAGCTTGCATAAGGCCTCCGTTAATTCGGCATAAGCCTTGCTTTCTTGTTGTTGCATGTATCTTCCTCTTCTCTTGGGTTCCGTGGTGCGAGGGTTCCTCTCAAGTAATCGACACAATCCCGGTCAAGAAACCCGCCAACATCATAAAAAAGGCGAGCAGCGATAAAATCCCCCGGACAATCCCTTTCGTCTTCGTTCGGGCAAACGTGATCAAAAATACGGAAATCCCCATGATCAAAACAGCCGCGATCGACAACCACATCTTCGTCATTGCATCCATGTGTTCGAATCTCCTACTATTTTTTTGCTTTAATATGATCCATATTATAGCATTATGCTGTCTTTCAGGCTATGTTCGCCCCAGGATTTGCAGAGATGTCCGAAACTAAATAAAGCCCCGCGGCATATGACCGCAGAGCTTAGGGGCAACAAGGAAACCGTTCAATTATTTTTTGATCATTAATTTCATCAAGGCTTCCATATTGGATGGATTCATGCCGCTCTTTTTTACGGCGTTCACAATCTCCTGAATCGTGCTTTCCGACACGGGGATCTTCGCCATCGTAGATACCTGCTTGATCAGCTTCCGCAATTCGGCTTCATTCTGCATCGTTGACGGCTTCACGGTGCTGGCCAGCTTTTTGACCGAGCCCTCCGAGATGGCTTTACCCGCCTTTTTATTGATGGCATTCAGGGCCTCTTTGGATATTTTGCTCACGCTTTCGCCTCCTCCGCTGTCCTCTTCAACCAATGTATGAGGAGGCGGATGCAAAGGTGCTGTCACCCCAGCAAAACGGGCTCTATAGTGGAAGTTCAAAAACTCGACTTTTGATCACGATTTTAATTTATTACATCAAGTGTGCCATTGTTCCCAGGTTTCTAGGGACATCACTTCCATCTCCGTCTTTCGGTCGCGTCCCATCAGGGCTTCCACGGCGGTGCGTGGATCCAGATCCTCGAACAAGACATGATACAACTGTGCGGCAATCGGCATTTGCACCTGATATTTCTCGGAGATGGCGTGAGCCGCCTTTGTTGTACGGATGCCTTCCACAACCATGCCCATCTGATTTAAAACGGTTTCTAGCGGCTTGCCTTCGCCGAGCATAAACCCGGCCCGCCAGTTACGGCTGTGTTGGCTGGTCGCGGTCACGACAAGATCCCCAATCCCGGCCAATCCGGCAAACGTCAGCGGATTGGCCCCCATTTCAACGCCGACTCGCGTAATTTCTGCAAGCCCGCGGGTAAGCAATGCCGCCTTAGCATTGTCTCCGTATCCCAAGCCGTCGGACATCCCTGCGCCCAGCGCAATGATGTTCTTCAGCGCCCCAGCAAGCTCTACCCCGACCATATCGAGATTCGTGTATACGCGGAAATACGGGTTCATGAAGAGGTCTTGAGCTAACTCGGCCTGGGCCGCGACTTGTGAAGCGACCACCACGGTGGTTGGACAGCGTTTAACCACTTCCTCCGCATGGCTTGGTCCGGACAATACGACAATTCGTCCCTCTTCGCAGCCGAGCTCCTCGGCAATCACGGTCGATATCCGTTTCATACTCTCGATTTCAAAACCTTTAGTCGCATGCACCACTAGCATATCTTCATGCCAGAAGGGCTTTAACGCTCGGGCCACCTCACGTACGGCCGAGGAAGGCGCAACCATCACGACCGCTTTGGCACCGCGAACCGCGGCCTCCAAATCCGTGGTTGCGGCTAGCCGAGGCGACAGGTCGACTCCGGGCAGAAACCGCTCATTCCGGTGCTTCGTATTGATTTCTTCCTTTTGCGTTTCATTACGTGTCCACAAGGCAACTTCCATGTCTTTGTCGGCGAGCACGCTGGCAAGTGCTGTCCCCCAACTGCCCGCCACTAGCACGGCGGCTTTATTAGACAACGCGATCTCCTCCTTTGGAACCCAGCTTATTTTCTTTGCCGTGCACGATTTTCACGATATTCGTGCGATGTCTCCAGAAGGCGAATACGCAGATAATGAGACTCGTCCAGAAATAAGGACCAAATTCGCCGGAGACCGCCAGAAAAATTGGCGTCAAAAAGACGAAGATTAACGAACCTAGCGAGACGTACCGTGTAATAACAATCGATAATATCGCGATAATCCCCGCGTACAACGCGGGGAAGAAGAACAGGGTAGCCATGACGCCAATTGTGGTGGCAATCCCTTTTCCGCCGCGAAAGCGGAAATACAATGGCCAGTTATGGCCAATGATGGCCGCGATCCCGCTTAACGCCGCTGTCCATTCCACACCACCGCCCAGCCATCTTCCGATCCACACGGCGGCGATGCCTTTAAGCACGTCAAGCGCCAGAACAAGAATCGCCGGGCCTTTTCCGAGTACGCGAAGGGTGTTGGTCGCTCCTGCATTTCCACTTCCGTGTTGACGAATATCGATTCCTTTCAAAGCCTTCGCCAGCACCACGCTAAAGCTGATCGAACCAATCAAATAACAAAGGACTACAGCAATTACGGGTAAAATCACCTTATTCTCCCCTAACCTTCATCAGACTTACGCCGTGTAAACAGTCGAATGGGCGTCCCTTCAAAATCGAACGCAGCCCGAATTTTATTCTCCAGATACCTTTCGTAGGAGAAATGCATCAGCTCCGGATCGTTGACGAACACCACTATCGTTGGCGGTTTGACCGCGACTTGCGTCACGTAATTAATCCGCATACGCCGACCTTTGTCCGTAGGCGGAGGATTGATGGCAATTGCATCGGACACCACATCGTTTAGAAGGTGGGTTTGCACACGTTTGGTATGCTGATCCGCCACATGCTGAACGACCGGCAGCAACTTGTGAAGACGCTGCTTCGTTTTGGCCGACAAGAAAACGACCGGTGCGTAAGTCATGAACAGGAAGTGATCGCGAATCTTTTGCTCAAATTGGTGCATGGTTTTATCGTCCTTCTCGACCACGTCCCACTTATTGACGACGAAAATAGAAGCTTTGCCGGCTTCATAGGCATATCCGGCGATATGTTTATCCTGCTCGATAATCCCTTCTTCGCCGTTAATCAGCACCAGCACAACATCCGCCCGCTCAATCGCCTTCATCGCACGCATAACGCTGTATTTCTCCGTTGTTTCGTATACCTTCCCGCGTTTACGCATCCCCGCGGTATCGATCAGGACATAACGCTGACCGTCCTTCTCAAACGGCGTATCGATCGCATCGCGGGTGGTCCCGGCGATATCGCTGACAATGACCCGCTCTTCACCGAGAATCGCATTGACCAACGAGGATTTGCCGACGTTTGGCCGACCAATCAGAGCGACACGGATCACGTCTTCATCGTACTCGTCTTCCGCAAGCTCCGGCAGATTGTCGGCTATTGCATCAAGTAAATCGCCAATGCCGGTACCGTGGCTTCCCGATACCCCGATCGGATCCCCAAAGCCCAAATTGTAAAATTCATAAATATTGTCGATCCGGCCGATATTATCGACCTTATTGACAGCAACGATCACCGGCTTGCCGGACCGATACAGCATATTGGCGACCTCTTCGTCCGAGGAAGTCACTCCGGCTTTGGCATCGCACATAAATACGATTACGTCGGCCTCTTCAATGGCCAACTCGGCCTGCATCCGGATCGATTTTAAAATCGGCTCTTCATCATCGAGCTCGATCCCCCCGGTATCAATGATGCTGAACGATTTCCCGTTCCATTCCGAGGCACCATAAATTCGGTCACGGGTAATTCCCGGCTTGTCTTCCACAATCGCCAGGCGGTCTCCAATAATCCGGTTAAATATCGTGGATTTCCCCACGTTTGGCCTCCCGACTATAGCCACAACGGGTCTTGCCATAGACATCCCTCCTAATTCGTTATTAATTTCAAGTTCTGATTCTTCTATATAGGTTTCACTCGTTTATATACGAATACACGTTAATCATCATAGCAAAAAAACGTTTACTTGGCTAACCGGAACCACAACAAAAACGGCGAACCCGATCCTTCAGGGTCCGCCGATGTTCAAGCCACAAAAACCTGATTATTTCAGTTTGCTGAGCTTGTCGCCGAAGCGCTCGCCCAATGTGATGCTTAAGCCTTGGTTGCTCAGCGATACATTAGGGTTGTCGCCCAAGTCTTCTTTTCTCACACTGCTGCCTTTGGAAGGTCTTTCGCTCTTCGGTGCAGGAGCAGGAGCTTCTTCTGTTTCCTTGATGCTAAGACTAACCCGTTTTTCGCTAGGGTTCACGTCAAGCACCTTCACTTGAACCGTTTGACCTTCTTTCAGCACTTCATGCGGAGTACCGATATGTTTATGCGAAATTTGAGAGATATGAACAAGTCCTTCTACCCCTGGCGCGATTTCCACGAAAGCCCCGAAGTTAACCAAACGTTTCACTTCGCCGCTGACGATGTCGCCGGTGTGGAACTGCTCAGCTGCAGTATCCCAAGGACCAGGTTGTGCTGCTTTAATGGAGAGGCTGATTTTGCCTTTCTCTGGATCAACTTTGAGTACCTTAACCTTCACGTTGTCCCCTTCGGACAAAACGTCAGCCGGTTTGTCGACGTGATTCCATGCGATTTCGGATACGTGAACCAGTCCGTCTACGCCACCTACGTCAACAAAAGCACCGAATTGAGTCAAGCGTTGAACCGTACCTTCCAGTACTTGACCTTCCTTCAAATCGCCCATGATTTTCAGCTTATTTGCTTCAAACTCTTCATCAAGAACATCTTTTTGGGAAAGGATCACTTTGTTGTTCTCGCGGTCAATTTCTTTAACTTTCACGCGCAATGTGCGGCCTTTATAGTCGCTGAAATCCTCAACGAAATGACGTTCCACCATCGACGCCGGAATGAAGCCGCGAACACCTACGTCAGCCACAATCCCGCCTTTAACGACGTCAGCCACTGTCACTTCGAACGTTTCGCCGCTTTCGAACTTCTTCTCCAGTTCTTCCCAAGCATTTTCGCTGTCGATCGCGCGTTTGGAAAGCACCAGGCGTTCCTTCTCGTCGTCGATGCTGACCACTTTCGTTTCTACTTCCTGGCCGACTGCAACAGCATCCGCAGCGTTGTCCAGGTGTACGGAGGACAGCTCGCGGATAGGAATAACACCGTCGTATTTATATCCAATGCTTACATAAGCTTGGTTATCTTCGATTTTGACGATCGTTCCCTTGACGGTGTCCCCTTTTTTCAAAGAGACGATTTGCTCCATCTCATCCTGGCTTGCGATTTCCGCAGCTTCTTGAACATTTTTTGTTTCTTCCGACATGTCAATAACCTCCTCAATTCAAAAACCCATTTATTTAAACCCGCCCTAAAGGTTATTCAAAAAGCCATCTTGGGTCACGAAGCGACTCAAGAAGCAGATACGAGGTCGAATCTCCCGACTTTTTGAACTTCCTCTTATAGCGATGTTCAAAACTTACTTCTAAGGCATAGCTTCCCTAATATCTTCAGCCTTCATGCATCCTATCTAGCCAAGACTTGAAGAAATTAAAGCTTTTTGAGTTCAGCGATACTGGCCATAATCTTATCCGTGGCCCGCTCAGCCGCTTCAGGCCCGCCAATCTCCTTGAACTCCGTCAGATCAACCGGGGGTCCGTAGACGACGCGCATTTTTTGAAACAGTTTATAAGTGCCAATAATCGCGACCGGTATCACTGCAGCTTCACTGCGGAGCGCAAAGGTTGCCGCCCCTTTCTTGCCGACCACACTTTCCTCGGCCCCTTTTACCCGCCGGCCTTCTGGGAAAATCCCCATCACATGACCGCTGCGGAGTAAGGTGAGTGCAGTTTTGATCGATTCTTTGCTAACGCCTCCCCGTTTTACGGGAAACGCACCTAGTTGTCTGATGAGCCAACCGAAGCCAAAGATTTGAAACAATTCTTGTTTGGCCATAAAATGCACCTTGCGTTTCAGCAGGATGCCGATGGTAGGTGGATCAAACAAGGTGATATGGTTGGAGCAAAGGAGCACTCCACCCTCATTCGGGATATGCTCCAAGCCGCTCGCTTCCAAGCGAAAAAGCAGCTTGTAGAGAACCCGTAATACGCTTCGACAAAAACGATAGATCATCCTGGCTCAACTCTCACTTCCATAAGTTCTGCACAAAGATACGATATGGTCAGCAACCTCGTCCAAGGACATCTGCGTCGTATCCAGCAGTTGAGCGTCTTCCGCCTGACGCAGAGGGGAAACCTCCCGCTCCCGGTCCAGTCGGTCCCGCTCTTCGATCGAACGAACGAGCTCTTCAAAGGAAATCTCGTTCTGTTCCTTCATTTCCTTGTATCGGCGGCGTGCCCGTTCCTCGACGCTCGCGGTCATAAACACCTTGACTTCCGCATCGGGTAAAACACATGTGCCGATATCGCGTCCATCCATGACGACGCCTTTGCGCAAAGCCATTTGCCGCTGTAAAGAGACAAGCCGTTCACGCAGCCCCTCGATTTGCGCATATCGGGACACCTGAGCATTGACGGCCATCGAGCGGATTTCCTCCGTGACGTCCTGACCGTTCACCCGAACTTGTTGTCCTTGTTCTCCAGGCAACAATTCGATATCCAGTTCAGGCAAATAACGCAGCACATTGTCCACTTCGTCCGGCCCGATTCCCCGTTGCAGAAAATACCATGTGGCTGCCCGATACATCGCGCCGGTATCGACATAAACATAATGCAGGCTGCCGGCAACCATTCGGGCTATCGTACTTTTCCCTGCCCCCGCAGGACCGTCGATCGCGATGTTGATTTTATCATGGGTTGTAGACGTCTCGGTTGCCAAAGGGGTATTCCTCCTCAAAACAAATCCTCAAGAAAAAAGCAGGCATTGCCTGCGACGTGAAAATTATACCACAGATAGAAAAGGGATGCAAAAGAATCGCTCCCTCTTTTCCCCTTATTCGCCCTGCTCCCTGTGGATCGGCACCCCTTCGTATTTTTCCGCCGAGGCGAGAATATAGCGAATCTCCGGGATCCGCAGCAGGATCTGAAACAAACATAGAGCCGCCAGTAGCACCAGCAACCCCCGCTTCAGCCAATGTTCTGCCTTTGCCGAAAACGACAGAAACAGCTCCGTGTAAATTTCATCATCTTGGGGTCGTTTCACATGATTCCCTCCCTGTCATGGCAACACCTTCAGTAACAGCGTCATGTCTAGCTTATCCATATAGGGAAATCGGGAATACATCGCCCTCTGATTGAAATCAGCGATTCTTGAAATCAAACTGCCGTTCGAAGCAATACCGAATCAGCTTTTGCCGTTCCAGGTCCGATATGCTGACGAATTTAAGCATCACCATCGTACGCCCCGCATCCAGCTTCTTGGTGCGTACGACCTCGGCTTCAAAAGGCGCGTGGTCAATCGAGCCGTTCTTGAACGGGATTAACAACCAACAGAACAGTTGATCTCCCTGGACGAGATTGAATACGCTGCTACAGCTAAAAGAGACGCCTCCGCCGCCGACATCTTCCGTATGGGTGACGAAGCGGACACCGTCCTTCATTTGAAGGGCAATTTCCAATTCTGCGACCACCCGCAAAAAATGACGTCGTTGAATTTTCGTGATGGTTTCCGGCTCAGGCTTGCGAATCCGCACCAACTGGACAACGTCGTCGGCAAAGCCCAGCACATATGTATTAAAGTAGTTTTTCACTCCGGATTCCGTTAAGAAATAAACGGATAACTCGTCCCCGATGTATAGCTTCTTGATGCGTCCGCTTCCGCTCTCGATCGGCACTTCGATCAAATAAGATTCTTCTTCCACGTCCGCGATCCGCGATTTACATTCCTTCTCTTCGTTGGACTTGTCCGCCGACGCGACTTGAATGTATACGAGATCGTTCACTTTAGGAAACAAGTTTCCCCACCGTCCTATGCCATGGTAGTATTGCTACCTCCTGATTATAGCACGGCAAGGCGCTTGCTGGGCCTTAAATTATTGCAGATAAGCCAAAAAGGAATCTTCCGGACGACCGGAACATTCCTTTATTTGCCGCACATCGTCTTAAGAAGGCGTGGCACCTTTATTGTTGCGGTTTCGAATCTCTTCGATCATTTCTTCATTCCCATTCTCGGCGTTGATATAGATTCGGTATTGCGAACCGTTGATGGAACCGCCGAATTCGTAGGTCAGCACCTTTTCCGACTGCTCGTTTTCAATGAGTGCCAGGCGGTGGTATTTCTCCTTGTATTCCGGATTCAAATATTTACGCGCCTGTTGCAGCGTCAGTTTCGGTTTCCCTACCATTTCGCGACTTTCTCGTTCATAAACATAGTCGCTGGCTTGCATCCCTGTAACTTGTCCGTTGTCCAACGCGACGCGGATCGTGATTTTTTCCGGATATATCAACACGTCGCCTTGCTTGCTGATGAAAGTAAAGTTTCCTTCGTTATCGAATTCGTCGTACGAAACGGCCGTCAGCCCGGGATACCCTTTATTTTGCAGAAACTCACTGGCCCGTTCTCTTGCCGTACTCATATCCACGGCTTTGGGGCCGATTTGTCGATGGTAGACATAGGAGATCAAGTGACCCCCGTTCCGCGTGAAATCGAGCGACCACGTTTCGCCGTCTTTGCCGTTCGTCAGGTTCGCGGTATACGACGCCCATTCCGTACCCTTCCCGTTTTCCACGACCTGGATCGCTCCTGCGTTTTGAACGCCCGTAAATTCCGCCGTTTTGCGTTTGATTTCCTCAACCGTAATTGGTTTTCCGCCCAGCTTCTTCACCGAACGTTTATTGTACATGCTGGAAATGGATGGTCCCCAATCGAGCTCCGGATATTCGCCGACCTTTTTGTCTACGGTTTTAAAACCATCGATGATGGTATTGTCTCGCGGCTCTTTCTCGCTGGCTAGCGCCGTCTCAACGTCCATCCAGCGGAGCCGATTGGAGATCACTTTGTTCTGTACCCCTTGCAGATCTTGGGAGATTTGCGCGGAGCTTTTGTATAGCTCCTTCAGGTTCTTCATTTCGTTATTGTTCAGCGGCTGCTTGGTCAAATCACGAATGGCGGTTTGGTACGAAAACTTCGCAATTCGCGACAGGAACTCTTCCGTTTTGTTAAACGGGAGCAACGTTAGGGGTAGCTGATTAATTTCATTTTGCGCCTCACTGGTGATACGCCAAACGTTAACCAGACCTTTGCGCTGTGCACCCGTGGATGCTGAATTCACTGCTAAGGTGTTGCCCAATTCCATATGCAGCTTGTCCACATGATAGGACAAATCATGAAAAGCCCGCTGATATTGGTTTTCCGCCTTAATTAGAATTGAGTTTTTCTCCTGGTTCTCTTGATACCCCCAAACCAGGGCGCCGATCAACAGCACAGCGGTCACCGGAAACAGGATCGCACTCAGTCGTTTGTACATTGGGCTTATGCTCTCTCCCTTCTTCAACTAGGTTGGGATTAGTGTGACAAGAAGGAAAGAACTTTATGCATTATAGAAGTAGTTGAAAAAGCCGACTTTCGATCACGAAGCAGTTCAATGAAGCCATTCGGCATCGGATCTTGGATTCACCCGGTCTCTCCGTTGCTCACGTAGCCTCCAGCTACGCTCCGCTACTCGATCCCTAGCTTCATCCAACCTCCTCGGTGCTCAAAACCCGTCTTTTTCAACATCATTGGAACTTAGTTCAAAAGCCGACTTTCGATCACGAAGCAGTTCAATGAAGCTCATTCGGCATCGGATCTTGGATTCACCCGGTCTCTCCGTTGCTCACGTAGCCTCCAGCTACGCTCCGCTACTCGATCCCTAGCTTCATCCAACCTCCTCTGCCCCCCTTACTGGGCTTCTTCCTCGATCTCGAAGTCATGTTGATTATTACACAAACATTGCTTGAAGCCGGTTTCGATCTGGCCGCGCTCTTTTTTGCCACGCAATACGAACCGCTCGCCGCACGCTCTACATATGATTCTGACCTTGACACGCACGAAAAAAGGCACCCCCTATTCTATCCAACTACGTGGCCCGTCTTCGCAGACGCACGAATCGCTAGAATTAGGATGCCCTATTCTTCCTAAATTAATCTTGCCCCTTAGCTCCCGGTGTCAGCCGGAATGGGGAACGGTTATTGGCCCGGTACATCTTGCCAAGCCCACCATACCACAGGAAAGCCATAAGCGGAACGATGTACCAAATCCAGTATTGGGTCGTATTGTTTAAGATCCAATCGTATACCCCATGCCAGAACAATGGGAACAACAGAGAGAAGATAAGGAATTTCCGACTTTGCCAACCGGTCGAAAATTTGGCTCGACCCAAGTAGTAACCCATCATGACCCCAAACATCGCGTGACCGGACACCGGAAGCAACGCCCGTACGATTAAGGTGCCTATTGAAGCATGACTCGCGAAAGCATACAATACATTTTCGACCGTCGCGAATCCTAACGAAATAGCCGCTGCATATAAAATCCCATCATACGGCTCATCAAACTCCGTATGGTTGTATATCATATGAAACAATACGAACCATTTCAGGACTTCTTCCACGCCAGCCGAAATGCCAAATGCCGTGACCAGAGGCCCTTCGCCCAGCCACATCGTCAAACCCCGCTGTATGATCATGACCGGTAAAACGATCAGGAAACCAAGCAGGAACACCCTGATGACCATATGCAGCGGTTCTGCATCATACTTGTCCTTGAGATAAAAATAAGTTAGCAGTGCAATACCGGGAGCTACCGCTGCGCTTGCTATCGAGAAAAAGAGCAACGGTTATCCCCCCTTATTGGCCGCTTGCCGTTTCTTGTCTCTCTCTCATATTGTTTCACGAGTCCGCCTTCGTGCGATACGTACGAATTAATCCTGGCGTTTGAAGTGGCTGCAAATCGTGTCCACCGCGTGGTCGGCCATGATCAAGTTCCCGTACTCTTCCAGCATCGCCGTAGTTACTGATGTTGCTTCGCCAAACTCAGCTAATACCGCAATCAGAGCAGGGTGTTTGCCCTCCTCCAACTCCTCCGGCTCCAGCTGAAGAACCCATTTCCCATTATATTTATACAGTCTGCCGGCATTCTGTAACATGGTCTTAAGTACATGCGCAGCTTCGATTAAATTTTCGAAATCGTCAAAGGAATACAGGATCGTATCGCTTTGCTCCAGCGTGACTTCCATTTCGTATACTTCATCCGGCAGTTCATCCTCATAAGGCGAGCCGATCCCGTGTTGATGGTGATCGTATTTGCCGCGTGTTACGATGACGACCATTCCTTGCGCAGGAAGTGCGAATACTTCCACAGCCAAAGGCCCAGTGGCGTCAAAGCCCACTTCGTTATAAGCCTGATCCATCATTTCGGTGAACAGGTCATGGACTTTGGGAATCTCCTGCCACATGTCCTCTTTCTGTATTCCGCGTTCGCTCAAATCGTCAAACGTGAGGAAAATCCGTACCTTATCCTGGCCTAGTCTTTCGATCTTCATACAGGATCCTCCTCTCTCTATGCCGTGTTACAACAGATTATGAAAGCTGTTGTTAAATGTGCTGGAAATGGTTCTTTGTATGTATGTTATCACTTATTTCCCCTAAATGCACGCTTTAAAATAGACCAAAAAAGAATCATTTTCCGCTCCCGGGCAAGGGATGGAAAATGATTCTTGAGCAGGTACGGCGGTGTCTGGCTTACAATCCTGGAACGGGCGTATGGGTCTCTTTGAGAATGGCTTCGACTTCACGACGCACATCGGCATCGCCTTTAATGAAGTCGGTCAACTGCTTCAGACTGTATTCCTTCGAATGATTCGAACCGGCCGCTGATATCGTGCCGGAACTGGGATACACCTGGGCGTTGTTTGCCCCTTTGGCCTTTGTTGCATTTTCGGACGCCGGACCTTCCGTCTTCAGCGCTGCCGACAGATCCTCGTTAGAGCTTTCGTGGCGATTTGAGGTCATGCTGGCAAACTTCAGGGCCGACCCCGCGCCATTCATCACCGACATCAGGCTTTGCTTACGTCTGGAAGCCCACATCGCGGCGAATACGCCGACCAATATGCCGCCTAAAAATGAGGAAGATTTCACGTAAAAAACCTCCTTGGTTATGTTAAAATCATCTGTAGTGTTCGCGGTTTGCCTTAAACTCATGCGGCATAAATACAGGAAAGCGAGATGACTCCTTTGCTCCACAAGAAACTCCTGCCCATCGCCGCCGCTTGTCTTATTCTTAGCTCATGCGGCCAGACTGATGCACAAAACGAACAAGCCACATCCAACCAAAATGCCATTCCAACTGTGGAGACGACGACGCCTGGGGGGAGTAACGAATCCGGACAGGTAAGCGACCCGCTTGACAGCTCAGTAACGACCGATCAGAATGCAAACTCAGGAAATTCGTCCGATCCAAGCGGCCAGACCGCAGGGGCGGATCAAAATGCAGAAAATGCCGCTACCGAAACGGCCGAACCCCAACTGATGTACCACATTAATAAAGCCTACAACGTTGTTCCAAATGACGAGAGTATTGAGAAGAAGGTCGTATTGCTTACGTTTGACGACGGACCGAAGGAAAAAGAAATGATTGACGGACTGATTGATACGCTGGACAAACACCAAGCGAAGGCGATTTTCTTCGTAAATGGATACCGCGTGAAAGCCCATCCCGAGCTGCTTCAGTTGATTAAGGAACGCGGACAAATCATCGGGAACCACAGTTGGGATCACATCGACTTAAAGAAGGAATCCGCAGCAAACATGCGCAAGCAGATCGAGGATGTGCAAAAGATCGTTAAGGATACAACTGGCGAAGCGCCTCGTTTTTTCCGGCCGCCATTTGGATCAGGCAACGAAACGACACACCAAATCGCAGACGATAACGATCTGGTTTACATGACATGGTCCAACGGTTCCCTTGACTGGGACAGCAAAAATAAAAACAAGCCGGATGCGGTCATTGCCAACGTTCTAGAGCAGCTTCATGCCGGGAGCAACATTCTCATGCACGAGCTCCCCTGGACCGTAGAAGCCCTAGATGAACTGCTGACCCAACTGGAGCAAAAAGGATACGGATTTGTCGACCCTCGGAGTATCGGGCCTGCTCCGGTAGAGGCTGAAGCTGGAGGAACCAAATAAGGAACAAAATAAACCGTCAGGAGACCCCTCCTGACGGTTTTTCGCCTGTTTTTATAATCCGTGATTCTTCCCCCACGGAGAATCGCTAACGCCCCACCATAATAAATAAATGAGAATAATAACAAAAATGTACAGCAGCGAATTATAAAACCAACGAGTCATTTTCAACCGCTGCGACGGAAACAGCTCCTTACGAGTCGGCATCATTTCGAGTTCCGATTCCATGCTCGTCATTTCAAGCAAATGCTCTTGACTGTCGTCAAGATGTTCTGCTTCGTCCAACAAACCTGAACCCGAGGACGTAGAGAACGGATGCTGCGGGATCGGTTCCTTTAATTTGGCTAAAGCGGCGACGGCTGCAGACTCGAACTTTCCATTCTCAGCCATAGCCAACTTCACCGGTTCAGGCTTTGACGCCGCTAGCGTCATTTTTCCCCGCCGTCGTTCCTCAGGCGCTACCGTGCGCGGAATTAATAGGCGGACCATTGTCTCGTCGCCAATCGCCGGCTTCTTCTCCGCAAAAGCATCGGGCATAACCTTCTCGTGGATGACCGTCGCCGTAGGCTCGGGTCGTGTAGGCTCGGGTGGTGCAGGCTCGGCCGCTGCCACTCCGGAGGAAAGGTTCCATGATGTGGAGGAGCTGCGCTTCACTCGATTTGGCTGACCGTAACGGTCCATTCGGCTTAAATGTTCGTTCATGACTCCCTCCGAAATTTGATCACCAAACCTGATACCAAATCGATCAGGAAGTGACATAGGATCGGCGCCCAAAGCGTCCCCGTTTGCAAATAGATGAACCCTAGACCGTAGCTGCTTGCGAACACCCATGCCGTTGGAATCCAGTGCCGCAAATACCGGACATGAATCGCGGCGAACAAGATACTCGTCCAGTACGGGCCGATACCATTCTGAATCGCCCCCCGAAACAACAATTCCTCGCAAATCGCTACGATCGCCGAGATCACGGCGATATGCCAGATCGGACGGTTGCGAAAGAGCAGTGAATTAATGCCTCCATCATCCATGCTTTCCTCGGAGATGAACCGAGACAACAGCATGTCCGCAACAAACATCACCGCTGCCAACCCCGCCCCCCAGTACAAAAATTCGACACTTTTCGGAAAATCGAACAGATGAATCGGGTTTCTTTTCTGAAAAATAAGGATGACCAGACCGATAAACAAAGTAAGTCCTTGCGTTAGATACAAATTAATAAGCAGCAAACGATCGTTAAGCTGACCGGGGTCGACTTTTTGAATTTTTACGTCGCGTAATTTGAACTTTTTCATAGTTTTTGTCAAACCCTGTCCTTTATAATATTCTAGCGCATTCAATTCAATATGGTAAGGAGCATCCTCATGATTCGTAAAAATAATGCCAAATTCGAAATGCTGTTTTTGCTTGGTTTTCTCGCCACGCTGATTATCGCGTTTGGGACCTTCTTTCTAGGACTCAATATCGGCATCGACAAGACGGAAGCTAAATATGCCTATCTACAAACCGCCCCACCTGGAGAAGAAAACGAAAACTCCTATCAGCAACAGGATTTGGTCACGTTCTACTACGTGGTGTTCCAACCATACCAGCAATTCAAAGAGGATTATCTCACGCTGGTCGATGAAATGTCCCGCAGTACCTCGAAGGCGGTCTCAGCGGACGCAATGAAGGAAATCCGCGAAAAAGCGAAAGCCGGTTACGAGCAAATTGCCGCCCAATCCATTGCGGATTCCTCGCCATTACTTAAGGAGGCTCAGACCGACTATTTAAAAAGCCTGAAGCTGTTCTCGGACAGCATCGACCAAGTCAAGGCAAAGGCAGGAAGCAAAAAAGGCGCGGAGCTAGCCAAAGCGGTCACCCAGGACGAATTCACGGTAAGCGCGAAAAGCTTTGGCCTGCAGGCGCAAAAGAAATATTATTCCTCGATCCTGAAATGGACCGCTAAAACCAAAAACGGCATTCCGGCCGATTATACTTACAAGAATAACATCAGCACTAAGGAATGGTCCGGCTATTCGCTTGCTGTGAAGAACAAAGCAATCACCGATATGATGGTGAATGAGCAACTTTATGTATCCTATCTGCCGCAGGATCTTACCTCCAAAATCGATCAGTTGATCAGTAGCGGAAAGTCCGACGCTCTTAAACTGACCTCCGTAGCATCGATCGTTAAGGTTTTAACAGAAACGGATGCCGTTAAGAATAAGGAATTCGCGAAATGGAAATCAACGTATTATGCATCCGAATCTCTGCCGGAGCTGCCGTTCTTTACGGAGGATTAAACCGCAGGCCGGGTCGTCGGAATCAGACGCTTTTCGACATTAGTAAAATCATAACCAAAATTCTAGGCGGATTCAAGTTTGGTCAAAATCCGAACGACAAACGCCTAACTTTGTAAAAATGTTCAGGTTAGTGTTGACACCTTGCCGGGGACCGTGTTACATTATGAAAAATTACATTTCATGAAACACGTTGAAGGAAAAAAAGGATTCGGAAAGCTTCCAGAGAGCCGGTGGTGCTGCAAACCGGTAGCGGAACGAATGCTTTAGCGCTCCCGAGTAGCTGCGTTGAATCCTGAGTAGGCGCAGCCGGTGAACCCGTTACCGTTCTGTCAGCAATGACAACTGAGGCTGCTTACCTGCAAAGGTGCAGCGAATTAGGGTGGTACCACGAACAACTCTCGTCCCTTACTACGGAAGTAGTGTGCGGATTGGGAGTTTTTTTGATGTATCAAGTAAGTTTAACGTGGCATGGAGGCGAATTTGCGTTATCAGGTACCTCCGCTCTTTTGCGCGGTGATAAGACACAGCGTCAACGAAGGAACTCGTTTTTGAATCCCATCAGCTTATGCTTCCGAAGAAAGCGATGCAAGATCACTTTCGAGGAGGCCTTGCTATATAAAACTTTTAGGAGGGTCAATAATCATGTTTAAAGTGTTAGTATCGGATCCAATCAGCGATTTGGGAATCCAACAACTGATGGATGCAGCCGACGTTGAGGTCGACAAAAAACCAGGTCTCAGCGAAGACGAATTGGTGCAGATCATTCCGCAATATGACGGTCTTCTGGTCCGTAGCCAAACGAAAGTAACCGAAAAAATCATGGAAGCCGGGACCCGCTTGAAAGTCATCGGCCGCGCTGGTGTCGGGGTCGACAACATCAATCTGGAGGCCGCAACGACACGCGGGATTATCGTCATTAACGCTCCAGACGGCAATACGATTACGACATGCGAGCATGCCTTTGCGATGATGATGGCGCTAGCCCGCCATATTCCTCAAGCCTACGCCAAAACGGTAAATGGCGAATGGGATCGCAAATTCCTCGGCGTGGAGCTGCGCAACAAAACGTTGGGCGTGCTAGGTATGGGCCGCATCGGCAGCGAGGTTGCGAAACGGGCCAAAGCATTTGGAATGGATATTCTTGGGTATGATCCGTTCCTTACCGAAGATCGGGCCGAGAAGCTAGGCGTGAAACTGGCCACCGTGGACGATATTATCCGTAATGCCGACTTCATCACCGTTCATACGCCATTGACACCTGAAACGAAGCACATGATCGCCCGTCCGCAGTTTGAGGTCATGAAGAAAGGCATGCGCATCGTCAACTGCGCCCGTGGCGGCGTTATTGACGAGTTGGCGTTGGTTGAAGCGATCGATCAAGGTATCGTCGCAGGAGCTGCCTTCGACGTGTTCGAGAAAGAACCGCCGGAAGCCGATCACCCGTTCCTCAACAACCCAAAAATCATCGTAACCCCTCACCTTGGCGCCTCCACTGTGGAAGCCCAAGAGAACGTGGCAATCGACGTCTCGGAACAGGTTCTTCACATCCTGCGTAACGAACCGTTCAAAAATGCTGTTAATATGCCGCCAGTAGCGGCCAGCGTCATGAATAAACTGCAGCCTTACTTCGGTCTTGGCGAGAAAATCGGGATCTTCTTGTCCCAGTTGAACAATCAGGCCGTGAAGGAAATCCATGTCGATTATGCCGGGGATCTGGCAGAAGTTGATACGCAACCCCTCACCCGTTACATTATTAAAGGGGTGTTGTCCCGTCATTTTGCCGGAGACGTCAATATCGTCAACTCGATGCATCTGGCGAAAGTCCGCGACATCAACGTCGTTGTATCGCAGGCTTCGGCCACTAAAGGCTTTACCAACTTGATTTCTGTTACGCTTAAAGGGCAGGACGGTGCGGAGCGCCGAGTCGCCGGAACACTGCTGAACGGGTATGGCGCACGGATCGTACAGATTGATAAATTCCCGGTAGACGTTGCACCGGAAGGTCATCTGATCTTTATCTCCCATAACGATAAGCCGGGCATCATCGGACATGTCGGCACACTGCTTGGGAAGAACGACGTCAACATCGCTTCCATGCAGGTGGGACGTAAATTGATCGGCGGCGAGGCCATCATGGTGCTTACCGTAGACAAAGAGGTTACCAAAGATGTATTAGACGAATTGACGAAACTTCCCGAACTGAATAAAGCGCAGCATATCATCTTTGCTTAACCCCTCAATTGGAGATCAATGTTCCACGATGAACAAGATTTATCTGCGGCATTCAACAAAAAAACATCCTTCTTCGCGAAGGATGTTTTTTTGTGATTACGTGGTTTGTCTCTATTCGACAGGAAGCATGAAATGAAAAGCGGTCCCTTTGCCAATCTCGCTATCGGCCCAGATCGAGCCATGATGAGCGTCGATGATATTTTTGACGATCGATAGCCCCAATCCCGTACCGCCGTTCTCCCCGCGAACACGAGCTTTGTCCGCTTTATAAAAGCGATCAAAGATAAAGCGTAAATCATCGCTAGGAATGCCGACACCGGTATCCGTAATCGTCGCGTGAAGCTGCTTCCCTTGCCCATTTGGCTTCATCCCCGCCGTCACGGTTACTCTGCCTCCCTCCGGCGTATGCCGGAAAGCATTGTCCAGCAGGTTCGTCAGCACCTGCTCCAGCCGATCTTCATCAGCTTGCAGCTTCAGCTCGCCTTCTTCCAGCTCCAGCGCGAGTTCAACACCGTTCTCCTTGGCTCGCACTTGAAATTTACGGTACACCCGTTCAGCCAATTCGCGAAAATCGATCTGGCGCATCACCATGTCCGTATGTCCTGCCTCCATGCGGGCTAAGTCCAACAGGTCGCGGACTAGCCGCCCCATCCGCAGCGACTCGTCATAGATCACCTGTGCGAGCTCTGCACTCTCTTCCGGGGAAGAAGCCATCCCATCCAGCAGCGCTTCGCTATAGCCCTGCATCATCGAGAGTGGCGTCCGAATTTCGTGAGAGACGTTCGCTACGAAATCGCGGCGCATCTTCTCCAGACTTACCTCTTCCGTTACATCGCGAAGAACGGCAACCGCCCCGCGGACTTCGCCGTCTGAAGACAGAGGGGCCATATGTACGGACCAAACGCCTTTCATGACGTGCACGTTCATCTTCTGGTCGCTTTCTTGATCCAGCAACCGGCGGAACATCGGAAGCAGCGGCTGAGGCACAACCTGCCCTTCACCCGTTGGTGCAGGCCGCAGAATCTCTCCCTCGTCTTCTTCCTCGATCAGATCCCCCCACATCTGCAGAATGCGATCGCCCGGCGGATTGGTCAAAATCACGTAACCCTCCCGATCCAAAGTGATCACGGCATCGTTCATACTGCGCAGCACGCTGGATAGATGCTCTTTCTCATGCTTCAAGCTGCGGATCGTATTCTCCAGTTCCTCCGCCATATGATTAAACGTAATCGCGAGTTCGCCGATTTCGTCACTCGTGCGAAGAGAAAGGCGGGTTTCATACTTGCCTTTGCGAATCGAATCCGCAGCCTGAATCAACTGCTGCATGGGTTGAGTGATCTTGGTGAAGAGAAACAGCGCAAAAAACGTTGTGAGCGAAAATCCGATCATCGAAACGATCACAAATAATCGTTTGACCGCTCCGGAGTTTGTAAAATTCGTATCGATATAGGGCAGCAGGAAGAGCCCCATCAGCATCAGGACACAGGCCACCAAACAAATGATCGTAATCCACAGTTTACCGACGAGCGTTCTCCAGAAGTTCACTTACTTCGAAACCTCCAGCTTGTAACCGACGCCCCACACCGTGGTGATCATTGCGGCGGATTCCGGTGACACCTTATTCAGCTTCTCGCGCAGCCGTTTGACATGAGTATCGACCGTACGCAAATCACCGAAAAATTCGTAATTCCAAACGTCCTTCAACAGTTCCTCCCGAGAAAATACTTTATCCGGTGAAACCGCCAGATAATGAAGCAGCTCATATTCTTTCGGGGTCAAGCTGACCTCTTGGCCGCTAGCCGTCACCCGATGAGCGTCATGCTCAATGACAAGATGAGGGAACACGATATTGTTGCTAGTCCCGCTTTCTTTGGTCAAATACGCCGTTGCCGAAGCGCGACGCATAATCGCTTTGACCCGGTAGATGACCTCACGAGGGCTGAACGGCTTCACGACGTAATCGTCCGCTCCGACCTCAAAGCCCTGCACGCGGTTGATTTCCTCGCCCTTGGCCGTCAGCATCAGCACCGGCGTTGCCTTGACTTGTCTCAAACGGTTACAGACCTCGACGCCGTCAATGCCCGGCAGCATGACGTCGAGCAGAATCAAACCATAGTCGCCGGCGGTCGCCATTTTCAGGGCGGTCTCCCCGTCCTCGGCTTCATCGATTTCGTAGCCTTCTTTTTCCAAGTACATCTTCAGCAGCCGGCGAATCCGCTCCTCGTCATCGACTACCAGAATGCGGTTTGCTTGATCTGACATTAACAACAACCCCTTCATCATCTTACCCAATCAGTTGAGCAGTCCATATGGTCTTCTTGCTTGTTTAATCGGTACCCGCATAGGAGTGTAGACCCGCTATGATCAGATTCACCCCTACGAGCGTAAACATCACGACCAGAAATCCTAAGACGGCCAGCCACGAGGCCTTACGCCCCTGGAACCCGCGCGATAAGCGCAAATGCAGATAAGCGCTGTAAAACAACCAGGTAATCAGCGCCCATACCTCTTTCGGATCCCATCCCCAGAATCTGCCCCAGGCTTGCTGCGCCCAAATCATGGCAAATATGAGCGCGCCTAAAGTAAAGATCGGAAACCCGATCGCGATTGCCCGATAGCTGATCTCATCCAGATCATCCGGATCAATCGCCCGAAGCGCCGGCGACAGTGCCGAACCCAGCGATTTACGAAGGATCAACCGGAGCAGCAAATAAAGTACGGTACCTGTTAGTATAGCCCAAATTACCGTGTTCAGTTTACGGCCGGCCGTATCCCCCCGCATCCAGGCAGGCGCATCGAATAACGGTTTGTTCATGCCGAGGAACGGCTGGATTTGCTCCGGTTCGCTTTGGTGCGGACCCACAATCGGCGGCAGATTATAGATTACTTTATCTTCTATTGTACTATCTTGCTCTACTTGGCTGTCAATCGTTGTCTGATTTTGTACGAATACGGCTTCATATCCGGCTGCCCGAAAGGCGAATACGGAAACAATAAAGCCCAATACTATAATAATAGAAAAAAGCGTAAATTCAACCCACCATTTTTGCCGCCGGCCTGGCCGATCAGTGGCAGTGAAATCCACCGCGCGCAAAAGGTACATCAATCCGGCGATAAAGCCGACGGCGAAAAACGATTCTCCCGTGGCCGCCAGCGTTACGTGGATATAGAGCCAAATCGAGCGCAACGACGGAATCAACGGCTGCACATCCTGCGGGAATACGGCAGCATAAGCCATAATAAGAATAGCCAGCGGGAGCGCGAACACTCCAAGTAGAATCTTGCGGTAAATGACAAAGACGACGGTGAAGGCCACCATAATCATCATCGACAAAAACGACATGAATTCGTACATATTGCTGACCGGCACATGTCCGCTGTAAGCCCAGCGAGTACCGCAATAAACCAGATGCGACAGCAAGCCAAGCGAAGAGATGCTAAACGAAATACGCCCCCATTTCGCCTCATGGCGCTCCGGGTCGCGATTGCGCCAAGTTTTTCCCGTTACGGCCACTACATAACAAATGAAAGCTGCGCAATAAAGCAAAAAGGCCGACATAAATGCGACTCTACTGATTTCCAGAAAGTTCATGGACGTTTCCCCCCGTTTTCCAAAGACTTCTCATCTGCTTCCAAGCCCATCGCATGAAGGAACCCGGAAACTTCACGGCGCATACCGAACCAGTTCTTCGTCGTGTGTCCGCCCAGCGTCAGCTGTCGGCCGTCCACCCGTAGCCAAATTCGGCGATGCTGCCAGTAAAACCCTAAGATCAGCCCAAGCATCACGATTCCGAGCCCCAACCAAACGAAAGGCATTGCCCGGTCGATCCGGATGTTCAGGTAACTGGACGCTCCGACAAAATCCACGTCCTCCATGCCAAGGACATCGAGCTGCAGCTTCGTCTGCACACCGCCGAGTTGTTGGTTGATGGCATCCTGCTGAAACCGCTCCTTGTCGATCTGCTTGGGAAAGTAAATATACTGCGCGCCTTGTTCAGGAAGATCCGGTCCTTCGATCAAGAACAAAAAGGCAGGCGCGTTGGGCTCACCGGAGATGGAGACCGGCTGCCCCTGGTCGTTCAGGGAAAAATCCATATATTTGTTTAGCAGCGTAAGCCGATATGGCCCCACCTCAACCTCGCGTTGGGGATTTCTCATATCTAATTTGAATTTGCCATACGATTCCCCGGTTTTGGCATTCACTAAAGCCGGCTGCACGGATCTCAGCTTCGGCGTAAGATCGAAGTCGAACTGATAAGCTTGGAGTCCTTTGTAACTGAGCGGATCGTTCACCCGGATCGCGTGACGTTCCACTTCCCGGAGCTGCGGCTCTTTGGAAGGATCATCGCAATCGGCCGTGCATTCATAGAGGACTGCCTGCGTCTCAAACAACTTGGGGACGACTTTGCCCCTAGCTTTGAAATCTTCGGACATTTCGTCCTCATTATAATACTCCACCGTAAACTTCTCGTTTTTTATAAACAGGTTCGTTTCCGGTATCCGCGTAATTTCTCCCTCAGGGAACCAGTAATGTTTGTCCATGTGAAGTCCCGGCAACCCGCGAAATAAGACGGCCAGTAGAAAAACGATCAGCCCGATATGAATGATATAAGGGCCCCAGCGGCTGAATCGCTGTTTCTCCGCCAGCAGGGCACTGCCCTCCGTATGAACACGATAGTGCTTCTTACGTAGAGGCTGAACGGCACGCTGGACCCAGTCGGCACCTTCTTCGCCGATCTCCCCTTGGTAAACGATTTTCTGACGGGTGAGGAATTCCCGGTGCTTGCGTACTTTTTGCTTTGAAAGCGCTTTGTACAACGGAAGCACGCGATCCAGGCTGCAGATCACCAGCGAAGCGCCGATCATCACCAGAAGCAGTGTAAACCACCAGGATTCATACGTATGGGATAAACCCAGTCGATAATAAATTTCGCCGATCGTGCCGTATTTGTTTTTGTAAAAAGTGGACGGATCGAAATTAATAAAGTTGCTCTCTTGTTCGAAGATCGTGCCGAACATAGCACCAATCAGCGTAATGATGATCAGGTAAATGGCAACTTTCACGGAGGAGAAGAAATTCCAAACCCGATCGATCATATTGGGGTTGGCTCGCTGCGAACGTCGGGCGACCCCGTCATATCGCATCTCCAGCAGCCCGCCCGGCTGCTCATCCTCAAACAGCGGTTTGCCGCAAGCTTCGCATAACACGGTTCCCACCCGATTTTGGTGGCCGCATTCGCATTTTGTATTTTGGATCACCGATTATGCCCTCCTCTCGTCGTCAAAGATCCAGCAGTTGCTTGATTTGGTCATCCAACGTGTCCAAGTTCAGCTCGCCTTGATGAATGGAGGAGATTTTGCCGTTCTTTCCGATAAAGAACGTTGTTGGCATCGGTACAATCCCATAATCGCGCGTCGTGGTATTATCGGAATCAAATAAAATGGGAAAATCCACGCCCGTCTGCTTAATGAAATTTTGCACGGTCATCTCATCCTCGCCCGTATTGATCCCCAATACGACGACGCCTTGATCGCGCCATTTTTCCGCCTGAGCTTGCAATGCTGGCATCTCTTTCACGCAATAGGTGCACCAGGTAGCCCAGAAGTTCAGGACGACCGCTTGGCCTTTGTAATCATCCAACGTATGTACCTGTCCATCCAAACCGAGCAGCTTAAAAGCCGGCGGTTTACCCCCCTGCTTGGGTTTATCCGCTTCGCCGCCGGACACTGCGGTCCCGATGGCATAGCCGCCCAGCACGACGATCAGCAGCAAGATGACGATTTGGATCGGCCGTCTCGCTTTCCCCATAGTTAACTTCCTTTCTATGACAATAATCATAAGTGTCGAACAAATCGTGAACACTCTATGAACATTATAACGAAATTCGTCGCAGTTTCAGCCCGGGGAAATATGAATATTATGTGACGCGCTTGAAATGAGGAGAAAATGTGGGGAAATGCAGTAAGGTGAACGATTCCTGCGAACATGCTATCGCTTATGGGCCTAGAATGACTTGAACGAATGGTTTGGCTACGACTGGGGCAGCCGGGTAAAATGTTCTTACGATCGCTGTTGCTCGCGGAATTCTATATCATATGATTTCAAGGTAGAATTCCGCTCACAAAGGCGAACGCTTCGCTTCTTCAGAATCATTTTCCCCTTTTGCCACTTTCCGTGCTTCCGTTCAATTTACCGTGCCTTGGCGCTTCGCTTTTTCAGAATCGTCCCACCTGTTGCCTCTCGCCTCCCTTTCACCGCGTTTTCTAGCGCTTTGGTGTGGGGAGTGTGGTAGTGCGGGCTTGTTTATAGAGGCTTTCAACCTCTTCTTTCGTCAAGTGACGGTACATGCCGCGCTTCAGGTTACCGAGGTACAAATCGCCGAAGGAAATGCGCTTCAGCTTCGTCACAGGGTGCGAGATCGCCTCAAACATCCGGCGCACTTGGCGGTTTCTGCCTTCATGAATCGTGATGGAGATGGTCGAGAACTTCCCTTCCGGATCGATGTCCTGGTATTCCACCTCTGCCGGGGCCGTTATCCCGTCCTCCAGCATCACGCCTTGCTTCAGCTTGTCCAGTGCCGAGCCATGCGGCACTCCTTTAACCGTTGCGTGATAAGTCTTCGATACATGGTGCTTTGGATGCGTCAGAAGGTGAGCAAACTCACCGTCATTCGTTAGTAGCAGCAGTCCTTCAGTATCATAATCAAGCCGGCCTACTGGATAAACCCGCTCTGTGATTCCTTTTAAATAGTCGGTGACGATTTTACGGCCTTGGGGATCGGAAGCGCTCGTGATGACGCCTTTCGGTTTGTTGAACATAAGGTACAGCTTCTTCTCTGTACCGATGGTCTTGCCCTCGACGGTAATGACGTCCACGGCCGGATCGGCCTTCGTGCCTAATGTCGTGACGGTTTCTCCGTTCACCTGAACTTTGCCGCTCAGAATCAATTCCTCACATTTGCGACGGGATGCCACACCTGCGGCGGCTAATATTTTCTGTAATCTCTCCATTTTCGCTAAGTCACCTCATACACATGATACCCACCGAAAGACAAAATCACAATAGCCGCAGGAGAAACAGCAAAAACCGCCGCGACAGCTAGACAGCTGCAGGGCGGTTTACACTAACCCGTCAATATGTATAAGTTATCCGAATAAGAGCAGACAAACGGCGATCGCCGCGACAAAGCCGACAATATCCGAGAATAATCCAACCTTTAAAGCGTAACGGCCGTTCCGAATACCTACGGCGCCGAAATAAACCGTCAATACGTATAATGTCGTATCGGTACTGCCTTGAATCGTAGATGCAATGCGGCCGATCATCGAATCCGGTCCGTAAGTTTTGATCAGGTCAGTTGTAAACGCAAGCGAGCCCGTCCCCGTCAAAGGCCGGAGGAAACCGAGCGGCAGCACTTCCGGTGGAACCTTCAGCCAAGACAGCATGGGAGCCATCCACCCGACGAAGAAATCCAGCGCCCCCGAAGCGCGGAACACGCTGATCGCCACCATCATGCCCACCAAATGCGGGATAATGCCAATGGCGGTTGAGAAGCCATCCTTAGCCCCGTCCACGAACGATTCGTAGACCGGCACTTTTTTGAAATAAGCATAAAGCGGAATAAATGCGATCATGACCGGTACCGCCCATGCAGAGACAAGGTTAATCCAGTCCAGCAAAGTGCCTCACCCTTTCAATGAGATATTGGGCGGCGCTGTGGCCTGTGGCGGGGTGCGATAGGTGCTATGCCTGCGATACCATCGGTCGGCTACAATGGCCGCCATCGTGGCGATTGCGGTCGCGAGCAGGGTAGAACCCACGATTTCCGCCGGATTCGCCGATTGAAAGTTGATGCGGATGGCAATGAGCGTCGTTGGGATGAGCGTAATGCTGGCCGTGTTCAGGGCAAGTAGTGTACACATTGCCGGGGATGCCGTTTGTTTATCCGGATTCAATTCTTGAAGCTCCTGCATCGCGCGGATTCCCATAGGCGTTGCTGCATTTCCCAGTCCCAGCAAATTCGCGCTCATGTTCGATAAAATATACCCCATGGCCGGATGATTCTTCGGCACGTCGGGGAACAGATAAGCGACGACCGGCCCGAGCAGCTTGGAGATGGCCTTGACGAGGCCGGAATCCTCCGCTAGACGCATGATGCCAAGCCAGAATACTAGAACGCTGATTAAACCAAAGCATACGGTCACGCCGGTCGCCGCCCCATCAAACGCTGCTTGTGTCACAGTGCCGATATCCCCTTTGATCGCAGCGAACAAAAAACCGATCAAAATGAGCGCAAGCCATATTTTGTTGACCATCTTTTCCCCTCCATAACCCTGTCCTGCTCCCTCTGCTATCGAACGTCAAACAGTAGGGATTGCAGCACCTTTTTAAATGCATCCGACCAATCGGAAGGTAGCCGGATGAGCTTACGATCTGAAGCGGAACCAAAGGCCCCACCTGCTCTCGGCTCACTTCCTTCTCCTGATCCGGATGGACGATAACTGATTTTATCGTAGACCGGTACCGTGCCGATTTCTTCCCCATTCAAGAGAACGCTAATTTTCCCGCGGTATCCAAATGAACCCGTGCGCGCCGTAGTTAGCTTCAGCCTTCTTTCGATGTAGCTGGCTTCTTCCGTCGCCAACGCATACTTAAATTCTGCCCCAGTGATCAGGCCTTGCTCAATTTCCTGCCCCTCGCCGATCAGGGTTGTCAACGGATAGTTGGCAAAACCATAATCCAGCAACTTCCGGTGGTCATTCCAATCATCCCCGTCATTTAACGTGACGACCGCGATTTGCTGTCCGCCACGGGTCGCGGAGCTCACCAGGCATCGTTTGGCGATTTTGGTATATCCGGTTTTGACGCCGTCGGCCCCGTCGTAGAAACGCAACATCTTGTTCTTATTCAACCATTTATAATCCCAAGGATCATTGGGATTCGGTGCGGTTTTGCTGGGGGTTCGGACGATCTCTTTAAACTGCTGGTTTTTCAGTGCATAGCTTGTCAGCTTGGCCAAATCGTTGGCCGTTGAGTAATGGCCTTTGGCATCCAAACCATGTGGATTCTGGAAGTGGGTATGCATCAGACCAAGCATCTTGGCTTTCTCGTTCATCAAGTAGACGAAGCCCTCTTCGGAGCCGCCGACGTGCTCGGCAATCGCCGTGGCCGCATCATTGCCCGAACGAAGCATGAGGCCGTACAGCATATTTTCCAGGCTCATTTCTTCCCCCATATGGAGATAAATAGACGAACCTTCCTTAGCAAAAGCGTTTCTTCCGACCGTAACCGTATCCGATAGCTTGCCATGCTCGATCGCGACAATAGCGGTCATGATTTTGGTCAGGCTGGCGATCGGTAGCGTCTCATCCCCGCGCAAATTGTAAAGCAGGCGGCCCGAAGTTACGTCAATGACCGCGGCGGCTTGGGCATGAATCGTTGGCGCGGCAGGAGTGGCTTGTACCGCCTGCGGGTTTAGCCAACCCATCAACAGGATGGCGGCCAAGAAACTGTAAAAGGTACGATAGCTGCGGCCAGGTGTGGTTTTCCTCATAAGCTGATTCCTCCGGTAACAGGTACTGTTGCGAGTACTTGTTTAACTTATATGCGATGATCCAAGAGAGTATGTCCCATCTGGGATCAAGAAAAAGACCCCTCCCGGAAGTCCGGAAAGGATCAACGGTCGAAAGGTGGTTAGGTGAACGGGTTGATGCCGGTTCTTGCAGCCGATTCCTGCATCGCATTCTGAGCTACATGCGCCGTTGCCATCGAGGGATCTGCAGTTCCAGATTGATTCGGGAACATGGACTGGATTTTGTCGATGACACCAGGGACCGAATCGATGATCTTCTCGACCAGATGCGTCTGGTTATCCAAGGGTACAATGTGCACCCCAGGTTTTCCAACGACAAGGAAAGCGATTGGATTGATCGAAACCCCGCCGCCGCTACCGCCACCGAACGGACGGGCTTTGCCGTGCTCGGTCGAACCTGAGGCCGATTTATCTTGGCCGTCCTCGATATTAAAATCACTACCCCCTGCGGCAAAACCGAACCCGACGCGGCTGATCGGCAGAATCACGCTACCGTCCGGCGTTTCGACCGGCTCGCCCACAATCGTGTTAACATCAACCATATCCTTGATGTTTTCCATGGCGGTTTGCATTAATCCTTGAATAGGATGGTCAGCCATTTTTTCACTCCTCCTTTCACTTTTAGCACGCGAACTATAAGAACCAGTCCAGCATATATAGCATAACCGCAGCGAATTTGCGCTATGCAGCGAAATTCCGTGGAAAATAACGGCGTTCCCCCAAATACGGGGACGACGAATAGCTTGGGTCTTTGCGTTAATCGAATGCGATGGCTAAGCCAACCCACGATTGTGCCTTTGACCCCCCATAAGGCCCCGGTCAATGTTGCGGTATGGGCTGCATCCTGTAAACCGACATTCGTCGACCATTCCAACTGGCGGAACGAAACGCGGCGGAGCGTGGCCCGAAGCCAAACCCTAAACCCGCTGGTCGCCTTGAGCATCCGGTCGAACTCCTCCATCCATTGATGGATTATGTCCTTGTTTACTTTTTGGTCAACACTGGAAGACTCCTTTTGCAATACGTTTTCGGGCCGATCCTTCTCGATCTGCAGGCCTTCACGCCAGTTCTTCAACCTTACGGAAGGCACTTGGTAATGCATGCGAACAAAGCCATAGAGCATCGTGACATCCAGCAGGATTGTATCGTCCCGATTCTTCTTACGCAGGGTCAAATGGAGCGTGATTGTAGACAGCAAAATCAAGGCGGCTATAAGCAGCAGCAGGATCAGGATGCCTCCGAGCCAAATCCACACGGGAAAGCCCTCCATACCTATCAGATAAAAATTCTCCCTCGTAGTATGGCTTGCCCAAAAGGAAAAAATTCGTCGGTATGCGGCATGAAGCAGCAACTAAGCGCAAAAAACCACCGAAGCTTCCTCCGGCGGTTTGGATTACATAGATTCACGTTTAGTTCTCGTTTTCCGGATCCTGGCGCTTTTCCGGCTGCGCTCCTGCTTCGTCGCTGTTGACATCGTCGAAGGTCAACTGTTGTTCTTCCAACCGTTGAAATAGAAGCTGTGTTTCTTCCTCCAGCTGTTCCGTGCTCTCGAAATCGGCCATATCCGGCAGATCCTTCAAATTGGCTAGCCCAAAATAATCAAGGAACGCCTTTGTGGTGCCATATAGAATGGGACGCCCAATCGCTTCGGCGCGGCCAACTTCCTCGATCAAATCCTTGTTCACCAACGAATGGATAGCTCGCTCAGACTTGACCCCTCGGATCTCCTCGATTTCAACCCGGGTAATGGGCTGTCGGTACGCAATGATCGATAACGTCTCGAGTGCAGCTTGGGATAAGGTTGAACGCGAGGGCGAATAAGCCAAACGTTCGAAATAAGGGGCGTGCTCCGGAAGCGTCGCCAGCTGGTAGCTGCCGGCAATCTGCACGATTTGCAGCCCTCGGCCGGCTCGCTCGAATGACGTTTTCATATCGAGCAAGGCATCCGAAATCACCTCCTGCCGCTGTTCCGTTACTTCGGCCAGCTGCTTCAGGCTCAAGCCCTCTTCGCCGGCCAAAAACAACAGCCCCTCAATAATCGACTTCAATTCCTGAAAATTCATCGATCTTTCCTTCCCCTCTCCACTCCATAACGATGTCATCGAACAGCTTGTTTTGATAGCAGACGATCTGCTTCATCTTCATCAGTTCCAGCACCGCAAGAAACGTGACCACGATTTCATGTCGATACATTTCGGGATGCAGCAGCTTAGAAAATAGCAACCGTCCCCCCTTACCAGCCTGTTGGAGCGCGCCAACCACTTCTTTGATCCGATCCTTGACGGAAATCTCGTCACGGTGAATTCGGGCTACGGTATTGCGCTTGGCCGCCCTACGAATCGCCTTCTGAAAGACGGCGATCAAGTCGGCGGCGTGCAGACCCTTTACCGGATTCTCCTGCACTTCCGGCATAAAAGGCGTTAAATCCTCCGGTTCTTTGGAGAAAATCAAACTGCGCTCCCATTCGCGTTCATGCAAATGTTCAGCGATTCCTTTATATTTCCGATATTCGATCAGCTTTCGAATCAACTCGTCCCTCGGGTCCTCCTCATCCTCCAGCAAATAATCGAATTCATCATCCAATTCGATGACAGGTGGTTTGGGCAGCAGTTGTTTGCTTTTGATCGACAGCAGCGTAGCCGCCATGACCAGAAACTCACTGGTCACCTCCAGCTCCAGCTCCTGCATGTCCTGTAGATATTCGAGGTACTGATCGGTGATCTCGCTAATCGAGACCTGATGAATATCGATCTCCGCTTTATCAATTAAGTGCAATAGCAAATCCAGCGGACCCTCGAAGGATTCCAGCTTGTACGTTACTGTCGTCAATGAACATCCTCCACCCGTAACCAAACATATATGTAGATTAGTTTACCTTAAAAAACGTTTGTTGCAAAAGAAAAATGTAGTACCCCAACGAATCAGAGGTACTACATTAAGATAAGCACTATTTCAACTGTTTCGTCAAGTTCGCCATCTCGATTGCCGCCATCGCTGCATCCCAGCCTTTGTTTCCGGCTTTGGTCCCAGCGCGTTCGATCGCTTGTTCGATATTCTCGGTCGTCACGACGCCGAAGATCGTCGGCACGCCGGTTTTGAGGCCAACGGCCGCCACTCCTTTGGCGACTTCGTTGCAGACATAATCATAATGCGTGGTTGAACCGCGGATGACCGTGCCAAGCGTGATGACCGCGTCATATTTGCCGCTTTCGGCCAGCTTTTGCGCGGCGAACGGGATTTCAAAAGCGCCGGGCACCCAAGCCACGTTTATTTCTTCCTCTTTGGCCCCGTGGCGTTTCAAGGCATCCAAAGCTCCGGAGAGCAGCTTGCTTGTAATGAACTCGTTAAAACGCCCGACCACGATCGCATATTTTAACCCTTCCGATACTAAATGTCCTTCAAATACGTTTGCCATGAATCATCAAACCTTTCTATAAGTGGGATAGTGGATAATATCGTTTTTGCGGATACGCCCTTAGAAGCGGGAGGATTCATCCTGTTCCAAATCATCAAATTTGAGCAAATGCCCCAACTTGGCTTGTTTGGTATGCAGATACTTGGTGTTATCCGCGTTTTCTTTCATTTGAATCGGCACGCGTTCAACTACCTCCAGACCGTATCCTTCTAAACCTTTGATCTTCCGCGGATTATTCGTCATCAGACGGATTTGGCGGACACCCAGGTCTTTGAGAATTTGCGCTCCGATTCCATAATCGCGCAGATCGGCGGGAAATCCGAGCTTCAGGTTGGCGTCAACCGTGTCAAAGCCTTGTTCCTGCAGCTTATACGCCTTCAGCTTGTTGATTAAGCCGATCCCCCGGCCTTCCTGGCGCATATAGAGCAGCACCCCTCTGCCGGCTTCCTCAATCTGCCGCAGTGCCGCTTCGAACTGCGGTCCGCAGTCACACCGGTGGGAGTGGAACACGTCTCCGGTCAAGCATTCGGAATGCACCCGCACCAGCACCGGCTCATCGCCGTCGATCTCGCCTTTGACCAGTGCGACATGTTCTTTGTTATCGACATCATTCGTGTACGCGACGGCGCGGAATTCACCGTAATCGGTTGGCATGCGCACCTCGACCTCGCGCGTGACCAGCTTCTCCTTTTCATTGCGGTAATGGATCAGGTCCTTGACGCTGATCAATTTAAGGTCATAGGTTTTGGCGATTTCCACCAAATCCGGCAACCTAGCCATGGTTCCGTCTTCCTTGATGACCTCACAGATCACGCCGGCCGGATAGGCGCCGCACATCCGGGCCAAGTCGACCGCCGCTTCCGTATGACCAGCGCGCCGCAGCACGCCCCCCTTTTTGGCAATCAGCGGGAACATATGGCCCGGCCGGCGGAAGTCCGCAGCCTTGGCGTTCGGATCCATGATGGCCTTAACCGTCAAGGAACGCTCATAGGCCGAGATTCCTGTCGTCGTATCCTTATGGTCGATGGAGACGGTAAAGGCCGTCCCGTGGTTATCGGTATTTTGCGCCACCATCGGCTGCAAATCCAGTTCCTCTGCTCGCTCCGCCGTAATCGGCAGGCAGACCAGTCCGCGCCCTTGAGTGATCATGAAGTTGATCACTTCCGGCGTCGCTTTTTCAGCCAGGGCCACAAAGTCCCCTTCATTCTCCCGGTCTTCATCGTCAACGACGATAATGACCTTGCCCCGCATCAATTCGTAGATTGCTTCTTCGACTCGGTCTAATACGATATCACCCATAGCTTTCCCCTCCTTGTTTTATATGTAGTTCAAAATGTCGTCTTTGGATCACGAAGCAGCTCGAGAAGATCAATTCGGCGGCGAATCTTGCATTCACCCGGGCCTTCCGCTGCTCACGTAGCTTCCAGCTACGCTGTGCTGCTCAGTCCCTAGCTTCATTCAACCTTCTTGGTGCTCCAAATCCAACTTCTTGAACCTTTATTGAAGTTGTAGTTCAAAATGTCGTCATTTAACCCCCGACTTTTTTAAACGAACCCGTTCGCTGCCAGAAACGGGAGGTTGATTCCCGACTCGTCTCCGGTCTCTTCCCCCGGATCGCCGCTACCTCTGCCATACTTCAGCAGATGATCCACGTATTTGCCGAGTACGTCGCATTCCAGGTTGACGGTGTCCCCGGCCCGCTTGAAGGCCAGTACGGTTTCGGCTAGCGTATGAGGGATAATGGAAATCGTAAACATCCCGCCTTCCGATTCGACCACCGTCAAGCTGATCCCGTCCACGGCAATCGATCCTTTTGGAATAATGAATTTCAATAAGGATGATTTCCCGGGTCGGATTTGAAACACAACCGCATTTTGATCCTGACTGGTCCCGACAATCGTACCGATTCCGTCAACATGCCCCTGTACGATATGCCCGCCGAATCGTCCATTGGCCGCCATGGCTCGCTCGAGATTCACGCGACTGCCTGGTTTTAGATCCTTCAGATTCGTGTTGCGGTACGTCTGCGGCATGACATCTACCGTAAAGGAGGAAGCGTCGAACGAGGTTGCCGTTAAGCATACACCGTTAACAGAAATGCTGTCGCCCAGCTTGATGCCTTCCGTAACGACTTTCGCCGAAATGCTCAGTAGCATCGCTTCGCCCTTGCGGCTGATCGACTTCATCGTGCCGATCTCCTCCACTAGTCCTGTAAACATCAGTGATCCTCCTCCCTCACTTCAGCCTGTGCCCAGACCGGAATTCCTCGGATGCACACATTATCCCCGATTTGTTCGACTTCCATGTCGCGTAACGAGACCGCGTCCCGCATAAGATCAAACCCGGCGAAGCTAAAACTTCCGGGCGCTTCGCTCCCGCCGACGATCTTGGGGGCGAAGAAGATCACGATTTCATCCACCAATTGACGTTCCAGCAACGAGCCATTCAATCGACCGCCTCCTTCAACGAGTACGGAGGATATGCCCCGTTGTCCGAGCTGAACTAACGCCTCATTGAGATCGACCTGTGGGCCGCTTCCGCAACGAAGGATCTCGACGCCAAGCTCGGTCAGCCGCTCAGCTTTGTCCGGGTCAGCCTGCTCAGTAGTCACGATCCAAGTTGGGGCTATCCCATCGTGAAGAATCTGCGCCGTCTCGGGAATGCGAAGCGTGGAATCCGCAATGACCCGTACGGGCGATAAACCCGGGACAGATAAACGGGTTGACAACTGCGGATTATCGGCTATGATCGTCGACACGCCAACCATAATCGCCTGATGGCGATGCCGCATCGTGTGCACGATTTCCCGCGCTTTCTCGTTCGAGATCCATTTGCTGTCCCCGGATCGACTTGCAAGTTTTCCGTCCAGCGTGCTGGCAGATTTGATTGTCACATACGGCAAGCCGCTGGTGATAAACTTGATGAACCGGCGATTCAGCTTCAAGGCCCGGTCGCGCAGCACGCCAACTTTAACTTCAATCCCGGCGGTACGCAGCAACTCGATTCCTTTCCCGGCAACCAGGGGATTCGGATCCTCACAGGCAATCACGACACGTGCCACCTTCTCGTGCACCAACCGCTCCGCGCAAGGGGGTGTCAAACCGTGATGACTGCAAGGCTCCAATGTGACGTATACCGTGCTGCCTTCGGCCTGGGAACCGGCCATGTTCAAGGCGTGCACCTCCGCGTGCGGAGTCCCCCGTTGCAAGTGGGTACCAAGTCCAACCAACGTCCCTTCCTTAACGACAACGGCGCCGACGACCGGATTCGTCCCGGTTTGTCCCAGCGCCCGCTCCGCCATGTCTAGCGCTAAAGTCATGTAATAATCGTCGTCGATCACCTTCATCCTCTATCCTCCTTCCGTCCTTGCCTATCGCTCAGTAACAAAAACAACCCTGCCGCAATCCGGCAGGGTTGATCATGAGAGTAGTTCTACGCTAAATCAAAGAGCGCCTCCGCCTAAAATCACGCCGCCGCTTATCCATTGATAAACAAGGACGATAAATTTATGGCGAAAAGCTAGCATCGCCAAAGCTCTTTCACAAAATCAAATGTGAAAAATAGAACTTGGTCGATTGAACTCTCGAAATCCGAACACCTTCGCAAATAAAATAACGTACGTGCTCCCGCGTTTTCCTTCTCCCATCCAGACTATACTGTCGGTCCCGGAATCTCACCGGCTCAGCCGCATGCTTACGAAAGCACTGCGGGTCACGGACTTGTGCTACATCGGACTAGCGTCCAATGAGCCATCACCGTCGGTAGGGAATTTCACCCTGCCCCGAAGGATTGCTTAATATTAGGTTTGCATAACTGCAAGACGAATGTTAGCACTATTCCTGTCAAAAATCAAGCCTACTCGTCACTACACCCTGCCTCAATTCCATTCGAGCAAGGAATCTTCATCCCCCTATCTCCCGGGATCCAAGGTGCATAAAAACCTCCCGAAATAGCCAACCTTAAAGTCGATATCGTATTGACAAATCCCATACTCAGGAGGAATGAACGTGGCTAAACCGGACAATCGCTCCGACAACGTTGATAAGCTGCAAAGAAGCATTCAAAACACCATCGAGAATTTCCGTGAGGGACAAGATTACCTCAGTGAGCATGCCGATGAAATCTCCGTCAAGGAGAAGAAACAGGTTCAGGAGAAGAACGAAAAACGGCTTCACGCCATTGAAGGCTTCCGGGAAGAAGTGAAGGACGAAGCCGCTCATCAAAGAAAATCGTAAAAAATGAATCAAGGGGTGCTTCACAGCCAAGCCTGCTTGGCCTTGCGGAGCACCCCTTTCGCTTCGAACCTGCTTACGCTTCGTCCCAAACGGAAACTTCCTTCATTTTATCGCCAGGACGGACATTGTCCACAAGTTCCATTCCCGAAGTCACTTTGCCGAACACGGTATGTACCCCGTTCAAATGCGGCTGCGCTTCGTATACGATGAAAAACTGACTGCCGCCGGTATCTTTGCCTGCATGGGCCATCGACAGCACCCCGCGCTCATGTTTGGTTACATTCGTATCCGTCTCGCATTTGATGGTGTAACCTGGGCCTCCGGTTCCGTTACCGATCGGACATCCGCCTTGAGCCACAAAACCCGGGATTACGCGATGGAACGTGAGTCCGTTATAGAATCCGGAATTGGCCAGTTTTTCGAAGTTCGCGACCGTACCCGGAGCTTCTTCGGGCAGGAATTGAATTTCGACCTCGCCGCCTTTTTCCAATACGATTTTACCTTTTTTCATATCCGTGCACACCCTTCTTCTTAGCGTCATTGGACAAACCTCTTCCAGTTTACTAAAAAAAAGCCTTTCAAGCAAAAAAACCGAGGGAATCGGACAATCCGATCCCCTCGGCTTTACTCCTGCCTCTCCTCGTCACTTACTTCAACGAAGGCTGTTTGGCGATCCGTTCCGGAATTACGTCACAGGCGATTAGGTCCTGCAGGGACTCTCGTTTTACGACGAGATCGCTTTGGCCGTCTTGAACGAAGACGACCGCTGGACGGCGTAACCGGTTATAATTGCTGGCCATCGCGTAGTTGTAGGCGCCGGTGCAAGCCACGGCGAGCAAATCGCCGCTGTTCACCTTCGGCAAATCCACGTCCCAGATCAGCATGTCGCCGCTCTCACAGCATTTGCCGGCGATCGATACGGTCTCTTCATTCGCATCGTTACCACGGTTGGCGAGCATCGCCTCGTATTTAGAGCCGTAAAGGGCCGGACGCGGGTTGTCCGTCATCCCGCCATCCACGGCGACGTATTTACGCACACCAGGGATATCCTTACTCGTGCCCGCCGTATAAAGTGTCGTCCCCGCATCGCCTACGATGCTCCGGCCCGGTTCTACCCAGATTTCCGGAAGCTGCGGATACGCGGCAAATTCCCGTTTGACCGCATCCGTAATCGCACCGACATAATCGGAAACCTTCAGCGGCGTATCGCCTTCCGTATAACGGATGCCAAAGCCGCCTCCTAAATTGACGACCTTGAAGGTGACGCCCAGCTTCTCCTTGACCTGCAAAGCGAACGCCGCAACCCGCTCAACCGCCATCTGGAAACCTTCCACTTCGAAAATTTGCGAGCCGATATGCGAATGTACGCCGAGCAAATGTAGATTCAAGCTTCGGTTGGCCAACTCAACAGCTTCCATAGCCGAGCCGTTGCCGATATCAAACCCAAACTTGGAATCGGTTTGGCCGGTTGAAATATATTCATGGGTGTGGGCTTCCACCCCCGGCGTTACGCGCAGCAGAATATTCACGGTGACGCCTTTCTCAGCGGCAAGCGCTTGAAGCATATGCAGCTCCGTAAAATTGTCAGCCACGAAACAGCCGATGCCGGCGGATATCGCCATTTCCAATTCATCCGGCGTCTTGTTGTTGCCATGAAAATGGATTCGCTGCGCAGGGAATCCCGCTTGAAGGGCCGTAAACAATTCGCCCTCGGAGACAACGTCCAGGGACAAGCCCTCCTCCTCGGCCAGCCGGCACATCGCCATGACGCAGAACGCTTTGCTGGCATAAGCAACCTGGAAAGCCAGGCCCGATGCTCGGAAGGCGTTCATATATTCACGGCATCTTTGCCGCACAAGAGCTTCATCTACGACATACAACGGCGTTCCGTAGGATTGCTTTAGCTCGATCGTATCGCAGCCGCCGATTTCGAGATGGCCTTTTGCATTAATTTTGCTGGTACCGTGTAAATACATCTATGCAGTCCTCCACTTTCAAATTTTACACCAGTATAGCAAACAACCGGCAACCTGAAAAATGGATTTTTCGGAATATCATTTGTGTTATTTGTTGAACAAGCCTAAACGTCACCGTTTGCCCGGCATCCGCGTATTGTCCCGCGGCTTGTTGGAGGACGGTCTTTGCTTGGATGTCATCACTGGAACACGGAATAACACCCCGGCCATCGCCTTTGCATTAAAAGGTATAAATGGCCACATGTAAGACGAGTTATTCGAACGGCGCAAAGTCAGCAGCACGATAAACGAAGTTATCCCAATGACAAATCCAGGGGCGCCAAAGATCGCCACCGCCACCAGCAATGCGAGCCGCACCACACGATTGGCGAGACCCAGCTCATAGCTTGGCGTCGCAAACATCCCGATCGCGGCCACTGCCATATACAAGACTACCTCGTTAACGAAAAGCCCTGTCTGGACGGCGATATCCCCGATCAAGATGGCGGCAATCAAGCCCATCGCTGACGCAAGAGGCGTCGGCGTATGCACGGCCGCCATCCGCATGAGATCGACGCCGAACTCCACCAACAGGAACTGAGCGATTAGCGGGATTTTTCCCTGCTCCTGGGGTCCGATGAAGGCGAGTCCCGCCGGCTTGAACTCCGGATGGACGACGACCAGAAGCCAGATTGGAAGCAGGAAGAGCGAGGCGAATATGCCAAAGAAGCGCACCCAACGCAGATAAGTCCCCATAAACGGGGTTTGCCGGTTCTCCTCTGCATGCTGACACAGATCAAAGAAAGTCGTCGGCAATATCATCACGCTGGGCGACGTATCCACGAACACAACAACCCGGCCTTCCAGCAGATGCGATGCAACGACGTCCGGACGCTCCGAGTAACGCACCAGCGGGTACGGGTTCCAGCCCCTGTGAATGATCGCCTCCTCCAGTTGCTTATCCGCCAGGGGAATGCCGTCAATGTTGACCGCTTTGATCTTTTCGCGGATGGAATCGACCTGCGTTTTATCCACGATATCATCGATGTAGGCGATACACACGTCGGTACGGGTTCGACGGCCTACACTAACCATCTCTAATTTAAGCCCTGGATCGCGCAACCGGCGGCGGACCAAGGTAATATTGGTAACCAGCGTCTCCGTGAATCCGTCCCGTGCGCCCCTTACGACGCGCTCCAAAGACGGCTCCTCCGGGCTGCGGACCGGGTACTGCCGGGTATCCATCATCAGCGCCGTTTGCTCGCCTTCGATGAACAGCGCGCTCATGCCGGTTAACGTCTTGTTGATGGCATCGCTCAGCTTCTCCGTTTTTTCCACCTGAATATGAGGGATATAAAGTTCGAAAAAGGATCGAAGCGCCCCGGTTGTCAGATCTTCAGGCGTCAGATAGGTCAGTCGCTTGAGGATTTCCTGCATGGCGTCGGTTCGGGCAAACCCGTTGATGAAGACGAGGCAGGTACGTTTACCGCCAAAGGTCATGTCGCGAAACACGACGTCAAAACTTTCCCCCAGTCCGACGACTTCCTTCAACGTATGTTTCGTAGTCGTCAAGCTGCGGCTGATCGCATCGCTTTGCTGCCAATAGATCACCGACTCCTCCACATTATCGGATCTCTCCGCTTCGCGTTTCCGTTTGATCGCCTCGTCTTCCGGATAGTTCTCCTGCAGAAAATTCTCCTCATCCTCGGGTACGAAGTCCGGAATCGCCTGCGGCCGATCCATCCCTTCCTGCGTTGACTCTTGCGTATCCTGGTCCATCCAACATCAACCTCCGTTTCTTCGAGTTCACGGTCTATAAATAAACCATTCGTACAAGGAGCCCGCCATTTTGCCAAATACCATTGCGAGCAAAAAGCCGAAAAGATACCGCTGCATATGCAACCTTTTGGCCAAAATCGGCAGCACGTTCAGCACTTCGGTCAAAGCAGCTGCCAGCATACCGACGAACACGCCGTTAAACAAGCCGACAATGCCGGTCGCCAGCCACGGCCCGGTCACCCGCCAATTCCAGAAGTCCGCCACCGTACCCACCACTGCCCCCGCAATCATCGCCCCTTCATACCAGTGCACCTTGTCGTAAGAATTCGTCACCTGGGCCAGGCGCGGAATCATGTCCAGCACGATGAACAAAGCGATCACGCCGCCTCCCACGGCGATGCCGCCAGCCAGGCCAAGGAATACTGCCAACCCCGCGGCGATGGGAGACATCAGGATCGCTCCGCCGGCGATTTGGCATGGTTCATTTTTTTGTACTCTTCAGCGACAACGTATTGATTAAGGTTCTCCTGGTAGAGGAACATCTCAACTTCTAAAGGGGTTGGCTCCTCATTCCATTTTTTTCTGAACAAATGGTTAAAAAATACGATCATCCCAAAGCCGATGCCCACGGAATAGGCACCTTGAAACAGATAGGGGTGCTCGTCCTTCTCGCCGGTGATCATCTCGACGATTCGCACCTGTACCTCCGGCATGCTGACATCGGCGTGGAAATTCATGATGGTCAGGGCCGCCCCGAAGAAGAGCAGCAGCCAGACCAAGGCGAACAACAGCGGAGACGGTTTCTTCTCGGGTTTGATCATTTCAACGAGAACATGCGGTTCACCAAGCAATTCGACACGTTGCCCCGGGAATTCGGCTTGAATGGCCGAGATGACCTGCAGCATATCAATGACGATCAAATTACCGTCGCGATGCTCCGGCCGGACCAGCTCCAGCTGAAGCAGCTTGGCTTCCAGCTCCGGCTCCGCCAGGACGCGGGCTACGTCTCGCAGCCGGATCGGTACCCCGGCGGGAAGCCCGACCTGCTTGCGCAGACGCAAATAGACGATGGAAGCGGAATCCTTATCCATGCTAACCACCCTTCCACTAGCGTATTGCCCATAGTATGCCAAGCGAGGAGGGGCTTTACTCTTGATGATAAATTTGCGGCATCAAAAAAAGCATGGGGAGATACCCCCATGCTTTTCCCGTTCTAGTTGCTCCAGAATTACAGCGATATGGCTGTGTCCAGCGCCACTTCCATCATTTGCTTAAACGTGGTTTGCCGTTCCTCGGCCGACGTCTCCTCGCCGGTCAGCAAATGATCGCTGACGGTCAGAATCGTTAACGCTTTCGCACCGTATTTGGCGGCCAACGTGTAGAGCGCTGTCGTCTCCATCTCGACCCCAAGCACCCCGTATTTCATCAGCAATTGGGTTACGCTCGTATCGTCACGGTAGAACATGTCCGAGCTGAAAATGTTACCCACATGCAGCTTGAGCCCTTTTTCCACGCCACGCTCATAGGCCGCCTTCAACAGCTCGAAGCTGGCAATCGGCGCAAAATCGTACCCGCTGAAGACATGGCGATTCATGCTTGAATCGGTACAGGAGGCTTGAGCCAAAATAACGTCCCGTACGCGAACATGCTGCTGCATGCCTCCGCAAGTTCCGACGCGAATCAGGTTTTTGACGCCGTATTCTTTCATCAATTCATTCACGTAGATCGAAATCGACGGAACGCCCATGCCGGTCCCCTGTACGGAAATCCGTTTTCCTTGATAGGTACCGGTGAATCCAAGCATCCCGCGCACCTCGTTATAGCAAATGACATCGCTCAAGTACGTTTCCGCAATAAATTTAGCTCGGAGCGGATCCCCCGGCAGCAGGATCGTTTCGGCAATATCTCCCGGTTTAGCTGCGATATGTACACTCATGTTCTGGTATCTCCCTTGCTAACATTTTTGGTATGGCTGCTACTCTCTTATTATATAGGATGCGACAACCAACGTATATGGATGCAAACGATGCAGAGATCTGATGACGTAAAAAAACCCTTCGGTTCCAGCGGCTTCCTGAATGCCGCCGCTGCCCGAAGGGGTGAATGCATGTCAGATCATTGCGCGATCTGGTCGCGAATGCTCTGTAATATTTTCTTCTCCAGCCTGGATACTTGAACTTGAGAGATGCCCAGCCGGCTCGCCACTTCCGACTGGGTCTGGTCGCGGTAGTACCTAAGATAGACGATCAGGCGCTCTCGATCGGTCAAGCCATCGATCGCTTCGTGCAGCGCCAGCTTGTCGAACCAGCGCTCCTGGGATTCATCGGCGATTTGATCCATCAGCGTGATCGGGTCGCCGTCATTTTCAAACACCGTTTCATGAATGGACGCCGGCGGCTTATTCGCCTCCTGGGCAAACACAACGTCCTCGGGCGTAACCCCCAGCTCCTCGGCAACTTCCTTGACGGTCGGAAGCCGACCCAGCAGCTTGGACAATTCATCCTTCTTCTTGCGAACCTTGTTCGCCATTTCCTTCAGTGAACGGCTGACCTTCAGCGTCCCGTCGTCGCGCAGGAAACGCTGAATTTCCCCGATGATCATCGGCACCGCATACGTAGAAAACTTCACATCATAGCTGAGATCAAACTTGTCCACCGACTTAAGCAGGCCGATACAGCCGATTTGAAACAAATCCTCGGGTTCGTATCCCCGATTCATAAACCGCTGCACGACGGACCAGACAAGCCGAATGTTGCAGTTTACCAGACGGTCTCTGGCAGCGTTGTCCCCGGATTGACTCAGGGCGATCAACCGTTTCACTTCCGTGTCGTCCAAAAACTCTCTCGAGATTTGCTTCACTTCGGCATCCATAGATCCAACCCCTAATTGTATAAAGCTTTCTTGGATACAATCCTTTTCTTCATCCGAATGCGCGTGCCCCCGCCCATCTCGCTGATCACGTCGAATTCGTCCATGAAATTCTCCATGATCGTAAAGCCCATGCCGGAACGTTCCAGTTCAGGCTTCGACGTATAAAGCGGCTGTTTCGCCAACTCCACATCCTCAATGCCACGGCCTTGATCCTCAATGATCAAAGTTACCGTGTCTCCTTCAATTTCAGCGGAAATAGAGACGACCCCTTCGGGGTTCCCATCATATCCGTGGATAATGGAATTCGTGACCGCCTCTGACACCACCGTCTTCAAGTCGGTGATCTCATCCATCGTTGGATCCAGCTGGGAGACGAACGCGGCGACGGTCACTCGGGCAAACGATTCATTTTCGGACTTTGCGGCAAACTTGAGAGACATAAAATTTCCGGCTTGATTCGCTTGGGTACTCACAGGGCCACCTCCAGATCCGTCAGCGCCGTATCCTCGTTTTCGAAGATGGACATGATCTTAAACAATCCCGACATTTCTAGAAGCCGATATACCGGCGGGTTGACGTCGCATACGACCATCTTCCCGCCCTTTTGCTTGATCAGCTTATATCTTCCGAGGATCACTCCGATACCGGAGCTATCCATAAACTGCAGCGACTTCAGGCTTAATACGAGATTGCGGCAGTTTCCACGGGCGATTTCTTCATCCATCCGCATGCGGACGTCGTCCGCCGTGTGATGGTCTAATTCCCCGCTCAAGCGCACGATTAACGTTTCGCGGTGTTTTTCCATTTCCACTTGCAAATTCACGTCTGTTCACTCTCCTCCCTGACATGAACACAACAATTCTACGATTCCGGTCCGGATTCCTGCTGACTGACAAAACTAGAAGAAAAGCCCTATGAATCTACAAAAAACAAGTGTGCCGCCGTCCGTTTAAATAACGTCCACCAGCCGGCTTTATCGATATCGTTAGGTGCGGTTAGTTCGAATTCGGTCAGCACGCGGCCATCCTGATACACCACCAATTTGCCGACGGATTGACCCGATTTGATCGGAGCTGCGAGTTTTTCCGGTGCGATGAGCTTATGGGTGATGCTGTCCTGCTTCACGCCTTTTTTAACCAGAACGTTAAACGGCTTCGAAGCGGCCAGTTCCAACTGGGCGCTCATCCCTTTCTGTACCTTCACCTTGCCGATCGTTTCACCCGCTTGATAAATCGGCAGCAGCGCGTATTGTGAGAAGGCATAATCGAACATGGCCGATACTTCGCTGTTCCGCGTTTTTGTGTTTGGCTCCCCAAGTACCACGGCGATCAAACGCAGCCCGTCGCGTTTTGCGGTGGCGGCCAGGCAGAACTTCGCTTCCGACGTATAGCCGGTTTTCAGACCGTCGGCTCCGCTGTAGAAACGAACTAGCTTGTTCGTGTTAACGAGCCAGAACGGTTTCTCCGACCCCTGCCGCAAGTAATCCTGGTAAGCGCCGGTATATTTCGTGATTCCCTCATGCTTCAGCAGCTCCCGGCTCATGACGGCAATATCGTGGGCCGAGCTATAGTGATCGGCCACCGGCAAGCCGTTGCAGTTGGCAAAATGCGTGTCCTTCAGCCCGAGCGACTGTGCCCGCTCATTCATCATTTTCACGAACGCTTTCTCGGAACCGGCAAGCTTCTCTGCCAGTGCTACGGATGCGTCGTTCCCAGAAGCCATGGCAACGCCCTTCAGCAGCTCATCGACCGTCATCGCTTCCCCCGGCTCCAGAAAGATCTGCGACCCGCCCATAGACGCCGCATACTCGCTGGCGGTGACCTTGTCGTTCAACTTCAGCGTGCCGTTATCGATCGCTTCCATCGTCAGCAGCATCGTCATGATTTTAGTAATGCTGGCCGGGGGCAGCTTCTCGTGGCTCTTTTTCTCGTAAATGATCGTACCCGTATCGGCATCGATCAATACGGCGGACAGTGCATTTTCCGCCAACGCGATTTCATCATCCCCCACATGCGGTCCACCATGTTCCGCGCTGGTGTAAGTCGGCCATACCGAAACGGCCAAAACAAACGCGGCAAACCAGATCAACACCCGTCTTTTCAAGATTCGTCCTCCTTTAGACATAAGTCTGGATTCTGCTAACCTAGTATCGGCATGAAAGTGGGATAATATTCCTGCGCAAAAAAGAAAAAACGCCTTTCGGCGTTTGATTTTGTGGCATATTGAGAATAAGGGACATAAGTGGCCATTAAGGCCTAATATTACCGCTATTTCATACGATCCCATGATTCTTACCTCTGGACCGGCAACTTAACCGCACTAGCTTAGAACCGCTTGACCCCATCCGGCGTCACCAGCGCGAAAACCAGCGGCCGTCTCGGCACCTTCGTTCCGGAGATGCCGTAAGCATTTAAGATGCGCCGTTCCGCTTCCGCGCGGCCCGTTTCATGGCTAGGGTTGAAATGGAGCACGGCCAGCGTTTCGCCGACTTCAACCGGATCGCCGATCTTTTTGCGCAGCTCCACCCCGGCCGCCAGATCGATGACAGAATCCTTCGTTTCCCGGCCAGCGCCCAGCATCATGGCGGCGATGCCGATCTCTTCCGCCTGGATCGATTCCACGAACCCGCTCGCGCTCGCCTTCACGTCCACCTTCAGCTCTGCCGTCGGCAGCAGCTCCGGATGGTCGATCTGCTCCGTGTTCCCGCCTTGCGCGGCGACCATCTGCTTCAGCTTCTCCAGGGCTTCGCCGCTATCGATCTGCGCAGTCAGCATGGCATGTGCTTCTTCTTCATCGGAAGCTTTGCCGCCGAGTATCAGCATATGCGAGGCCAAGATCAGGCAAACTTCCTCCAGATCCGCCGGGCCTTCCCCTCGCAGCGTCGCGACGGCTTCCTGGATCTCCAGCGCATTGCCGATCGCGTGGCCTAACGGTTGGTCCATGTCACTGATCACGGCGACCGTACGGCGACCGACCTGCGTACCGATATCGACCATCGCCTTAGCCAGGCGGATCGAGTCCTCCAGCGTCTTCATGAACGCGCCGCTGCCGGTCTTCACGTCAAGCACGATCGCATCTGCGCCGGCTGCGATCTTCTTGCTCATGACACTGCTGGCAATCAGCGGAATGGAATCTACTGTTGCAGTCACATCCCGCAGCGCATACAGCTTCTTATCGGCTGGCGTCATATTGCCGCTTTGGCCGACGACCGCCAGGCCGATTTCGTTAACCTGACGGAAGAACTGTTCCTTCCCAAGCTCCACGGAGAATCCGGAGATCGCTTCCAGCTTGTCAATCGTCCCGCCGGTATGGCCCAGGCCCCGGCCTGACATCTTCGCCACCGGCACGCCGGCAGCCGCCACAAGAGGTCCGAGTACCACGGTCGTTTTGTCGCCGACCCCGCCAGTTGAGTGCTTATCGACCTTGATGCCATGAATGGAGCCGAGGTCAATCGTATCTCCGGAACCGGCCATGGCTAACGTCAGGTCGGCTGTTTCCCGGGCAGTCATCCCTTGATAAAAAACGGCCATCGCCCAAGCAGACATTTGGTAGTCGGGAATCTGCCCTTCGCTGTACCCTCTCACCAAGAAGACGATCTCTTCGCTCGTCAACTCTAGGCCGTCTCTTTTTTTACGAATCAGATCTACCGCTCTCATCGCTCCTTACCTCCGTTCCTTAAGCTTCTCCGATTTGTGGGATAATGGACAACACGAGGCTCAGAAACTTCTCTCTAACGCGCTCGGTTGTTTCCATAACCTCCTGGTGGGATAACGGCTGGTCCAAAATGCCGGAAGCCATGTTACTGATGCAGGAGATGCCCAACACTTCAATGCCCGCATGCCGAGCCACGATCGTTTCGGAGACGGTGGACATCCCCACAGCGTCCGCGCCAAGAGTCCGAAGCATCCGGATTTCCGCCGGCGTTTCATAAGTTGGGCCTAGTAAACCGGCATAAACGCCCTCTTGCAACGGCACCCCTTTGTCTGCGGCTATCTTCCGAGCGATGTCACGCAATCGGCGGCTATACGCCTGAGACATGTCCGGGAAGCGGGCTCCGAGTTCCTCGTCATTTGGTCCAACCAAAGGATTTCTCCCGGTCAGATTCAGATGGTCGGAAATCAACATCAAATCCCCCGGGTGATAAGACGTGTTCACCCCGCCTGCAGCGTTCGTGACGAGCAGCGTAGAAACACCAAGCTCTTTCATGACCCGTACCGGGAATGCGGTCATTTCAGGACCATATCCTTCGTACATGTGGAAACGTCCTTTCATAAGCACAACGGCCGTGCCTTGCACCGTGCCGATCAACAGTTCGCCGGCATGGCCTTCCACCGTCGACTGCGGAAAAAACGGGATATCGCGGTAGTCAATGCTAACCGGCTGCTCGATGTGGTCGGCCAGAACGCCTAATCCGGAACCCAGAATTAATCCTACCTTCGGCGTAAGCGCCGACCGGGAACGGATATATTCCGCCGCCTCCCGGATCATACCAATGGTCAATGTAGTCGTCATCTCAAAAATCCTCCAAGTCCAAAATAAAAGCTCGCTTTTTGGAACTACCTCTCTTAGATAAGTTCGTGTAAAAAGCTCTTGCCGTGCTCGGTCGCGTGTACCCCGAAATTGTCAGCGATCGTCGCTGCCAAATCCGCATAAGTAGCTCTGACGCCTAGGCTGCCCGGTTGGTTCAGGCTTGGCCCATAAACGAGCAGCGGCACGTATTCACGCGTATGGTCCGTTCCGGCATGAATCGGATCATTGCCATGATCGGCTGTAATAACCAACAGGTCGTTCTCGCCCACATTCTTCAGCAAATCCGGCAACGCAGCGTCAAATTCCTCCAGGGCGCGCGCGTAACCTTGAGGGTCGCGACGATGACCGTATAAGGAATCGAAATCAACAAGATTCGTGAACAGCATCCCAGAGAAATCCTGGCCGATCCGGTTCAAGGTCTCCTCAATCCCGTGCTGATTGCTCTTCGTCGGATACGAAGCGGTAATGCCTTCTCCGGAGAAAATATCGTTGATCTTCCCGACAGAAACAACTTCCTTGCCGGCGTTTTTCAGCGCGTTCAGTACGGTGGGTTCCGGCGGTTTCACCGCGTAATCATGGCGGTTTGGCGTACGCTGGAAGTTGCCCGGCTGACCGACAAACGGACGGGCGATGACGCGCCCGACGAAATGCTCCGGCTCAAGCGTCAACCGACGGGCGATTTCACAGGCCCGGTACAGCTCCGGCAGAGGAATGACTTCTTCATGGGCGGCGATTTGGAATACGCTATCGGCCGAGGTGTATACGATCCAGTTGCCGGTCTTCATATGCTCTTCCCCAAGCTCTACCAAAATTTCCGTGCCCGAAGCCGGCTTGTTCCCGATGATTTTGCGGCCCGTTTCTTGCTCGAAGCGAGCGATCAAATCTCGCGGAAAGCCATTGGGGTACGTTTGGAACGGCGTTTCGGTCTTCAGTCCCATCAGCTCCCAGTGACCGGTCATTGTATCCTTTCCCGAGGAAATCTCGGCCATCTTACCGAAATAAGCCGTCGGTTCAGCCACCGGGCTCAAATTCGGCAGCTCCGCAATATTGCCTAATCCTAATTTTTGCAGGTTTGGCAGCTTAGTACCGGGCACAGTTTGCAGAATATGCCCAAGCGTATGAGCACCCTCATCGCCAAATTGTTTCGCGTCCGGCAGCTCGCCGATCCCCACGCTGTCGAGGACGATGACGGTCATTTTTCTAAAACGATTCCCGTTTTGCATCTTCTATCACTCCTTTAATCTATGCAGCTATAGTTATCCCTTGCCTGAAGGGAAAACATTCTGCCTGTCCTTTGGTGAACCATCATCTGTGGTCTCCGGCGCCTCCGGCTCGCGTTTGGCCCGAGGATGAAAGGCGTCGTAGACCGTTTTCAAATTGGTCTTGGAACGGCTTACGTACATTTGAATCGTCGAGGCGTCGGCGTGCCCTAACAGCTCCTGCACCGACCCTACGTCCGCCCCCCGTTCCAGCAGGTGAACGGCGAAGGAATGACGTAGGGTATGGGGCGTGATGTCCGCCGAGATCCCGGCCTCCTGGCCGTATCTCTTGATCAACTTCCAAAAGCCCTGGCGACTGATCCGCCCGCCCCGGCGATTGGGGAACAAGGCAGGGTTGTCCTGCTCGTTCGGGATCAAATGGGTTCGTCCTTCCCTCAAATACCGATCCAACCATTCCGACGTGACCCCGCCAAACGGAATGATTCGCTCTTTGCCCCGTTCGCCTGAGCAGCGGAGAAACTGGAGTTCCAGATTTACGTCTGCCGTATTCAACGAGATCAGCTCCGAAACACGGATGCCGGTTGCATAAAGCAGCTCCAACATCGCCTTGTCCCGAAGTCCCAGTTGGGTATCCGGCCGGGGCGTCTCAAGCAGCCGTTCCGTCTCCTCCACCGTCAGCGTTTGCGGGAGTTTCTTCTCCGCTTTCGGCACCTCCAGCATCACGAAGGGATTCTGGTCAATCCGTCGTTCCCGCAATAAATACTGAAAAAAGGCTCGAAGGGTCACGGACACCCGCTGAATCGTTGCCGGAGCTTTACCTTGTTCTTTCAGATAAGCAAAATAGAGCAGAATTCCCGCGCGGGTGACTTGGCGATATTCGTCGATCTGCTTGTCCTGTAAATAAGTTATGTACTGCTTCAGATCCCGTGAATAGGATGCCTGAGTCGACTCGCTTAACCCTCGCTGCTCGGCCAAAAATGAAATAAAAGAGGCCGCATCCCGTTCCATGCGTTGCGCCTCCTTTCTCAGTTGTCCACAAGCCATATTTTCAACCATCCGCCTTGATACTAATTCCACATCAAGCCGTTCATTCCCTGCTGCTCCTGCCGATCAACTACTCTCCATACCAGAAAAATAGCTTCAGCCGCTCCGTCATCATCTCCATCTCCGCGCTTCCCGGTACCCCTTCACGAAACACCTTAACCGCGGAGCCCTCGGGGACGCGGTACTTGTCCTCGCGAAACACGTAATCATCCAGCAGCCCCAGCGCTCTATACAAAGTATACGCAAGCACGACGAAAAGGATCAAATATTTCCCCGATCTCAGCCATTTTCGAAGTGAAATCACCATAGACAGTCCCCATCCTCTCAATCGTTCCTCCAGCGTCCGAGCCTTGCTTGGACACCCTATGTATTCAGTATATAAAGAGGGACAGGGGAGTATGCGGGATTGCCTCAATCGGCCCATACGGCCTTCGCATTCGCGCAGGCAACGTAAAAAGCTCCCTACGGCAGGGCCGTAAAGAGCTCGGCTTAATCATCCTATTTCTTATTGCCATTTCCCGGAGAGTCGTTGTTCTTGTCCTTGCATCGGTAACAAATGCCCTGAAAATCCAACCGGTGGTCGAGCACCGTAAAGTTGAATTCCTTCTCCAAGCGTTCCTCGAGCGGTCCAAGCCAATCCTCGCGGATTTCATCCATTGCCCCGCATTGAACGCAGATCAAATGGTGGTGATGATGTTTTGTCGTATCGGTACGCAGGTCGTACCGGGCTACTCCGTCACCGAAGTTGATCTTCTCCACGACATGAAGCTCGCTGAGCAGTTCCAACGTTCGATAGACCGTGGCCAGGCCGATTTCCGGCGCCTTGTCCTTCACGAGCATGAAAACATCTTCCGCACTGAGATGATCGTCTTCATTTTCGAGCAATACGCGTACCGTGGCTTCCCGCTGGGGCGTCAATTTGTAACCGTGGGATTGTAACTGCTGTTTGATTTTTTCGATCTTTGCTTCCATGTTATCCCTCCCCCAGCCCTTGCCGCACATCCAAAAAAAGTTCTATAACCACTTCTTTCATTATAGGGGGAGTTATTCAACAAAGTCAAACATTTTGGTAGAGTCGCTTTCGTTCTGCAAGACCAAACAGAGGCCCGCACATTTACGCAATCAAAAGATAAAAAATCAAGAACTTCTTCGTGGATTTTCGTTCAGTTCATATTCACTTTTTGATCAATTTCAAAATACAATTTCTTTCTTATTTACCTTCATGCCGGACAGCGACCGATCAAACATGTCAAGAATAAATAGGAATCGCTCTGCCTCCCGAAAAACGTGATCCGCTAGCAAAGGGTGAATGATACTTTTGATTCGGCACTCTTCAATTAGGTCACGCGCAGTTTTTTTAAAATCGCGCAGAGATGTAACTGAAACGCGGTTTTCATCAACAAATTGACTTAAAAGTGGATGAGTCTGCGACTCGGGGCGCATAGAACTTAAATCAATAGCCTGATACATCAGCGTATCGAATTCATGGCTAAACTCCCTTGCCTGTTCCACCAATTTTCGTTCAGATGGGTCAAGCAGATGGCCTATAAACTTTGCGTGATCTGCCATGATTTTAAGAAAAAAGATATTTTCATCGATAATCGCATCAGCTAATGGTTCAAGCCTCCCGTTATTGAGTTCCTCCAATCTGTTGCTGAAATACCTTGCTTCCCGGCTGACATGATCGACAAGCAGAGGGAAATTGTTTCCGCCCGGAAGTTTGCACCGCAATATTAGCCCGAGTACCTTCCTCTTGAATGCCCAGATGTGAGTAGCAGCATGGTAAACTTCCGAATTGAACTGTCTGATGGTTTGGGGGTCAGTATCTGCTTGAAAAGAATGGGCTCTTCTTTCTATATCCTCGAAGATCGTATAAAATTGATTTGCCTCATTAATTAGTTGGGTGTCTTCGCATCTAAAACCCAGTTTAAGGAACAAAGAATGTTCTTTCATAATGCGTGACCAAAAACGCACCTCGTCCAATGATCGTACAACAAAAGGATCTGACAACAATATCCCTCCATCCAAAATTCTTAAAAAATTTATCGTTCAAATTGACCTACTAACAGAGTTTATGGGAATGGCATGTTTCAATATGCTATCGAATAAAAAAGAGCGGCCAACAAAGACAGTAGATTGCTGCTCTTTTTAACACTCCGCGTTGTCCTGTTCAACCCCCCCCCCAAGAGCTTAAGCCCGTTGTATACGTTCAAGCGCTCACGAACAGTTTGTTCCCTCAACGGTCACATTACGAAGAAAATGAAAAAGGATGCCTCCGAGAAAGTGAAAATCCACTTTGGAAACATCCTGAACGATGTCAATTTGCCGTAAATGTGATTTTTTTGTAATTTTACGCCTTTAGCAACAACCGGGAAAGCGGGAATTTCAATATACAAGCCCCATTTCACGCAATCAAAGGCGTAACCCAGCCCATCATAACCGGGGTCACCCAGGTTTCGAATGAGGAAACGGCGAGCAGCACCGCGGCCATGGCCAGCGTCAGCCCCGTGTAGGAGAGGAACGGACGAGTGGCCTGACCTGTGTGGCTCATGAGAACACGCGAGCGAATAATATTTAATGAGAAGCCGACAGCCGCCACACTGGCAATCAGCAACGCTGGAATCACGATCAGATTATGCGGGGCAACTGAGACCAGGGCAAACAGCAGTCCCTTCCAAGTATATTGGCCGACCAAGCAGCCGACCGTGAAGCCGATCAGCACCCCTTTTAGGAAATCAAGGATCAGGATGCCCGGTAACCCGATGACGGACAAACCGAGCAGCCAGATCAAACCAAGCCATTTCAAATGCAAGGCGGCCACGTCCCAAAAGGCCTGCGTCTGAAACTCCACACCGCCCTCGTTAATCGACAGAAAAAAGTCACCCAAATAACGGGAGATATCCTGTTGTTGTTCCAAAGTGAGTGCATTTACCATCAAGGCACCGAATACGACGCCCATCAAAAACAGCACGGAAACAAAAACATAAAGCGGCGTTTGATCTTTGAGCGCATGGCGAATGGGATGCAGCATCGAATTTTGCCTCCTAGCTTGTTCTTTAGGGTCTTATCCTAAACTATGAACAAGCCTGCCCGCCTATGACTGCTTCTTTCCTAGAGGGTTTTCGACAGATTCGGATTTCTTCACTTTGCCGTAAATCCCGCCGCCTCCCGCACTTAACTCCAGTCTGCCGCTTCGTGCCAAGACAATCCGTTCGGCCAACTCTGCCCCTGCCACTTCCGCTAACTGGGCTTCCGGCACGTGATGCAAAATGTTCATCTCCGTGCCGAACTTATCGAGAAGCAACTCCAATTTCGCGGGACCTAGACCTGGGATGAACTCCAGCGGAACCTGGTAATGATACGGCGGGCGATGAGACGGTACCTTTGGCTCCATTCGATCCGCAATCGAGCGGATGCGGTCCAGCACCCCCCGAACCAACTTCGGGCTGCCGCAATAAGGACAGCGTTCCACGGCAACTTCCGCCTCATCGATGATGTAGTTACAGTTGCTGCAATACGTTCGATGATATTTGCCAAGGCGCGGATTCAGCCCGTAATTGCCGGCCACCAACCGCCCCTCCTCACGTCGCAATGCCTTCGTGAACTCGAGATAACTTGCTTCCTTAAGCCGCAACTCGTTATATTCCCGGCCGATTTTGCCAAGGGAATGCGCATCCGAATTCGTTAAAATGGTATAAGGGTCCAACTCGCTGATCAACCCAGCCATATCGGTATCGGCGCTGAGTCCAAGTTCCACCGCGCTGATTAGGGAAAGATCCAGCACATCGGACATGCGTGGTGCACAACTGCCATAAATGCTGCGATGCGGCGTGAAAATATGGGCAGGAATGATCATGCCTCCCCGTGCGTAAACCTCCTCCTGCAGGGTTCGGGCCGGTGCGTATACCCGCTGCGAGCTAAGACCGACGTTCTTCATTCTGGGCTTAAGCCAGTCGGTGAAGCCACGGATCAGCTCCAAATGGGGGAAGAAGGCTAATAGATGCGCCGGACCCATACCTGGCTCACGAATTTCCAGCTCGCTGCCAAGCAGAATCGTCGTCCCCTGATAGGCAATTCCCCCGTCTTTTAGTTCTTGCATTTCGCCCCGCTTCAGGCACAACTCGATGTCCTCCTGCACCCCGGGTGCATGGCAGTCAATGATGCCTACAAGACCGATTCCCTTACGCTGCGCCGCCTCCTTCGCGATCCCGGCAAAGGTCAGGTTACGGCTGCCGCTGATCTTGACCGGGTCCCCCCGTCCGGTTCGACCAATGTGGATGTGCAAATCCGCAAAGACGGTTGTCAGCCGATCCGAGGCTACATCGGATTGTTGGCTCATACCTCTACTCCCACCGAACCCCGGATGCTCCAGAGCTGCCAAATATACACTGCCAGGATCGTTTTGGCGTCGGCAATTCGCCCTTCGGCAATCAGGTCGAGCGCCTCTTCCAGCGTCGCCTCCTGGACTTCGATGAATTCGTCCTCATCCAGTGACATTTCCCCGGCACTCAACTGCTCGGCCAGATAAAGATGAATGACTTCATCCGCGAACCCCGGTGAGGTATAGAACGAATGCAAATGCGTCAGTTTATCGCAACGATAGCCGGTCTCTTCCTGAAGCTCGCGAACTGCCGCTTCCGCAGGGTCTTCCCCCTTCTCCAACTTGCCGGCCGGAATCTCCAATTCACAGCGGCCCATCGCCTGACGGAATTGGTCGACCAGCAGCAGGCGCCCCTCACGTACCGCCAGCACGGCAACCGCGCCCGGATGCCTAACGATTTCGCGTTGCGCCATCACTCCATCCGGAAGCTTTACCGTATCGATCTGCAGGGAAATCACTTTTCCGCTAAACACCGGCTCCGTAGAAACCGTAGTTTCGATTAACTTATCGTTTGCTGCCATCCTGATTCCTCCTTCATTATGCAAAAGATCTCCTCATCCATTCATAACTTGTCCATGCCGGACATATGGTGTTATTATACCAAACCTGTTCGGAAAGGAGCCCCCTTATGAAAAGCTATTTTGCGATGGATCGCATACGCGCCCAAGGAAAAGGCTGGCAAATCCGCATCCTGTTGTCCCAATGGATGAAAGAAGCAGGTCCCGACGCCAAAATCTCCGATCTCATCCAATCCTATAAAACTAGTTATTCAGTCACGGTTATTCCGGTTAATATAAGGAGGGGGTGAATTATGCGTAGTCCTACCGGACAACCTCAAAATATGGGTAAACTCGTAGAAATGATTCAAAACGCCGTAACGACCGGACGCCTTGATATCGCCGAACAGCTGGCAGGGCAAACCGATCTTTATTTACTTAGCGAACTGGTACAATCTTTATATAAAGAGGGGTATGTCACTTTAGCCAAAGAAAGGCTGTTAAAGATAGAACCTCGCATCCTTCGCGAACCCTCCCCCCCATTTTTAGAGCTTAGCTTGATTTGGGCGGAAATCTGCTACGATGAGAGGCGGTATGACGAAGCAGCCCCTATCTTTGAAGCGATTGCCGAGCGGCATCCCGATTTCGCTGCGGCCCGTTTTGGTGCGGCCTCCTGTTACATACAGCAGGCCATCGTCAATTTAGAGCGAAGAATCCAGCTGTATCATCCGACCAAATTGGAGCAGGAGAAAATCTGTAAATATCTAGATGACTTTCACCAGGCCTTGCGTCTCATACAGACCTCAGGCTGGCATACTGAATGGAACCAGGGGCAGATTCGTCAATACCCGGCGAGATCGGCCAGCTTATTGCATTAACAAAATAAAATGCCCGGTGCACCTCCCGCACCGGGCATTTTATCTATCCTCGATACCGCTTAGGAGGATACGGATTGACGGACGATTTCCAGCGCAAACTGCGCCGTCTTGACGATATCGTCCTTCTTGATTCTTTCGTTCGTCGTGTGGATGTCCTCATAGCCAATAGCCAAATTCAAGGTTGGAACCCCCAGGCGATTAAATACATTCGCGTCGCTGCCGCCGCCAGTCGTAAACGTCGTGCCCGACAGTCCAAGCACAGAGGCCGCTTGCTTAGCGATTCGCAGCACGGGAGCCTCCTCGGGAATTCTGAACGCATGATATAGCACCTCGCTGCGGAATTCTCCTTTGGCCCCGAAGTCGCGGCATGCCGATTCCACCGCTTCCTTCATTTCTTCCAGTTGCTTGTCGACTTTCTCCTGGGACATGCTGCGCGCTTCACCGTATAAAGTGACATGGTCAGGTACGATGTTGGTAGCGCCGCCGCCTTCGAATTTACCAATATTGGCGGTCGTTTCTTGGTCGATCCGTCCCAATTTCATCCGAGCCAACGCTTTGCCCGCCACCTGGATCGCGCTGATGCCATCCTCGGGATTCACCCCAGCATGGGCAGCTTTGCCATAAATTTCGATTTCCACACGAGCCTGCGTAGGCGCGCCAATACAGATCGTTCCTACTTCACCGTTCGTATCGATTGCAAACCCGAACTTGGCGTCCAGGTAGCGCGATTCCAATGCCCGCGCACCGCGCAAGCTTGATTCCTCACCGACTGAAATCACGAACTGGATCTGGCCGTGCGGGATTTGTTTCTCCTGAAGAACCTGAATAAGTTCCAACAACACCGCAACCCCTGCTTTGTCATCAGCCCCCAGGATGGTCGTGCCGTCGCTGCGAATCCATCCGTCCTCGCCGACCACCGGTTTGATTCCCTTGCCCGGTGTGACCGTATCCATATGACAGGTGAACAAGAAAGGTTCAGCGGATACCCCCTCAGTGGCTTTCAAAGTGGCAATCAGGTTCCCGGCGCCATGCCCCGTCTCCGCCTGCGAATCGTCCTCAACGACATCCAATCCCAACTCGTTGAATTTGCGTTTAAGTACATCGGCAATCTGGCGCTCATGTTTCGTTTCGCTGTCGATCTGCACCAGTTCCAAAAATTGTCCGATGATGCGTTCCTCGTGAATCATTGGACTTTCCTCACTTTCTTCGATACGATAATAGAGATGATCATAATCTACGTTTAAGCAAAAGGAGTTACCGTTATGCGTAAAAATCGAATGAGAATCGTCGTTTTATTGATGTTGTTTGCCATGCTAGCTTCGACGCTGATCGCTTTTCTGGAGCCTTTCTTCATTCGCTAGCCCTGCCATGGGGGCATGGCTGCTTCGTCATGAATAGATGACTTTTTGAACTACCTCTTTACGCCGTAGTCCAAGCCCCCGAACGCTCAAATACCGCGTTAAACTTCGGAACGATGTCCCTTGCGACTTGTTCTACCGTAAACGAGCGACCCGTTACATCCTCCAGTGAGGTGACCCCGTATTCTTGAATTCCGCAAGGAATGATTCCGCCGAAGCCTTCCTCTTGAATACCGGACTTGACGTTAAATGCAAACCCATGGCTTGTAATGAAGCCTTTTTGGTGCCTGCTTTTGTTAAATTTCACGCCGATGGCACAAATTTTCACATCACCGACCCATACCCCGGTATACTCTGGTTTACGCGACCCTTCTATACCGAAACCGGCAATATAATTGATAATGACCTGCTCCAATTGGCGCAGGTAACCGTGCAAATCCAGTTCACGTCCGGCCCCCAGCCGAAGCAGGGGATAACCGACAAGCTGGCCGGGGCCATGGTATGTAATATCTCCGCCGCGGTCGATTTCAAACACCGCAATGCCCCGATCCTTCAGTTGCTCTGCGCTGAGTAACAGATGCTCGGGATGACGCTGGGAGCCGATGGTATAGGTCGGCGGATGCTGCAACAGCAGCAGGTGTTCTCCCTGCTGCTGCGCATCCATCTCTTTGATGAGCCGTTTCTGCAAATCCCAGGCTTCCCCATATTCCATCATCGGATAATAGCGTACTGTCAAGCCCTCGTTCATCGCAATCTCGCCTCGATCCTCTCTTTACGCTCAATAAACCTGCGTTTCCGAATTGTAGCTTTCCATATTTTCCTTCACCCGCTGCATAAAGCGACCGCAAATGACCCCGTCCAGGATCCGGTGATCTAATGACAAGCAGAGATTGGCCATCGAACGGACGGCAATCATGTCGTTAATGACAACCGGTCTTTTGACGATAGATTCAAACGTTAAGATGGCGGCTTGCGGATAATTGATAATCGGTTGCGTCAAGATCGAGCCAAAGGAACCGGTATTGTTAACCGTAAACGTCCCGCCTTGCATGTCATCCAGCTTCAGCTTGCCAGAACGAACCTTCGATGCCAGCTCCTCGATTTCCCGCGCCAAGCCGGCGATATTTTTCTGGTCGGCCTTTTTGATGACCGGCGTCAGCACCGAATCCTCGGTCCCGACAGCCAGGGAAATGTTGATATCGCGCTTGACGATGATTTTGTCTACCGCCCACACCGAGTTCATGATCGGATAATCCTTGATGGCTCCCACAACCGCCTTCAACAGGAAAGCCAGATACGTCAGATTGACGCCTTCCTTCTGCATAAATTCCTGCTTGATCTTGTTGCGCAGTTGCACCAGGTTGGTGACATCGACTTCGATCATCATCCAACCGTGTGGAATCTCCGACACGCTTTGGCGCATCCGGGTCGCAATCGTGTTACGAATCGGGGTCACGTCGATAAAATACTCAGAACGGTCGCCCCCCTCCACTTCAATGGTCGGGATCGGAGGGTTTTCCGTCAGGTGCAAGCCAGAATGGCGTACCGGCCCGGCAGCTGCGTTCAGCCCGCCAGAGATAGCGTTCTGCGGCGCCGCTGTAGCGATAGGCGCTGCCTGTGGCTGTACGGGCTTCGCGGCGGCTGTTGACGTGGCTGCTGGAGCAGCTGGCGCAGCAACAGCACCCCGACCGCCCTGCTCGATATAGGCCAAGACGTCCTTGCGCGTGATCCGCCCGCCAAGCCCGGTGCCGACGATTTGCCGCAGATCCAGGCCATGCTGGGCGGCAAGCGTCTGTACCGCCGGCGAGTACCGGCTGCGCTGCGACTCGTCAAGCTGCTCAGCCGTGCCTATCATCCCCGCCTCAGGGCTGACAGCCGCGGGTGCGTCTTGACCGCTAGCCGTTACCTCATCCGCGTTCGCCGTCTCGATCCGGCAGATTACGGCACCGACCTGAACCTCCTCCCCTTCCTCGGCCAGCAGCTCGCCCATCACGCCGTCCAAGGTCGAAGGAATTTCCGCATTCACTTTATCTGTGATGACTTCGAGAATAGGTTCGTATTGCTCAACCGGATCACCCGGCTTCTTCAACCACTTCCCGATGGTTGCCGACACGAGCGATTCGGCGAGCTGGGGCAAATGTACGTCAATCAATGTTTTATTGGATGGCATCGGTATACTCACTCCCAATTAATAAAGCGCCAATTGAAGCATCGCTTCTTTGACCTTATCTTTGCTAAGCATAAAGAATTTCTCCATCGGCGGACTGATCGGCATTGCCGGAACGTCTGGGCCGCATAACCGCGCGATCGGCGCGTCCAGTTCGAACAGGCACTCCTCGGAGATAATCGCCGAGACCTCAGCGCCAATCCCACCGGTCTTATTATCTTCATGAACGATCAACACCTTACCCGTCTTCCGGGCTGCTTCCACGATCGCTTCGCGGTCCAGGGGCTGCAGCGTACGCAAATCGAGAATATGAGAGCTGATCCCCTGCTCCGCAGCTAGTTCTTCCGCGGCTTGCATCGCAAAATGCAGCGGCAAGCTGTAACTGATAACCGTAATATCGCTGCCTTCGCGAAGCAGGTTTGCCTTGCCGATCGGTACCACGTAATCGTCCTCCGGCACATCCTCTTTGATCAGCTTGTAGCATTTTTTGTTCTCAAAGAATAACACCGGATCGGGGTCGCGGATCGCCGCCTTCAGCAAGCCTTTGGCATCATAAGCCGAATAGGGGGCAACGATCTTAAGCCCTGGCGTTCCGAAGAAGATCGATTCCGGGCACTGGGAATGGTACAATCCGCCGAAGATCCCGCCGCCAATTGGGGCGCGAACGACGACAGGGCAATTCCAGTCGTTGTTAGAGCGGTAGCGAATTTTGGCCGCTTCGCTAATGATCTGGTTGGTAGCAGGTAACATAAAGTCCGAATACTGCATTTCCGCGATCGGTTTCAGCCCATACATCGCTGCCCCAATCGCAACCCCGGCGATCGCCGATTCGGCGAGCGGGGTGTCGATGACGCGCATTTCCCCAAACTGCTCCTGCAGTCCTTTTGTCGTCGTGAAGACGCCACCTTTGACACCGACGTCTTCCCCCAGCACAAATACGCTCTCGTCCCGCTCCATTTCTTCCTTCATCGCAAGACGAATCGCGTCGATATATTCCATCACCGGCATAATTATTGACCCTCCCCTTCGCTGGCATACACGTGCAGCAGTGTGTCCTCCGGTTTCGGGAAAGGCGCGTTGTCTGCAGCTTCCACGGCTTCCTTCAGCTGCCCATGGATCTCCTTCGACAGCCTTTCATCCTGCTCTTCGCTCCACAGACCGGTTTCGATCAGATAGGATTTCATTTTCGGAATTCCGTCTTTTTTCCAATTCTCATCGACTTCTTCTTTTGTCCGATACGCCAGGTCATTGTCCGAAGTAGAGTGTGGAGACAACCGGTACATCATCGCCTCGACAAGCGTAGGTCCTTCGCCGCGAACGGCACGTTCCCGCGCTTCCTTCACGACCCGATACACTTCGAGCGCATCGTTGCCATCTACGCGAATCCCCGGAAAACCGTAGCCTTGAGCCCGGTCGCAAACGCGCCCGCCCAATTGCTTCTTCACAGGAACGGAAATGGCGTATTGGTTATTTTCGCACATGAAAATCACCGGCAGTTTCTGAACCCCGGCGAAGTTCAAGCCTTCATGAAAATCGCCCTGGTTGCTGGAGCCTTCGCCAAATGTAACAAAGGAAACGATGTCCTTCTTTTGCATTTTCGCGGCCAAAGCCACGCCCACCGCATGGGGTACCTGGGTGGTTACCGGACTAGAGCCGGTCACAATACGCAGCCGTTTGCTGCCGAAATGCCCCGGCATTTGCCGGCCGCCGCTGTTGGGGTCGTCCGCTTTAGCGAACGCAGAGAGCATCAGTTCCGTCAGCGACATACCGGCCGCCAGCACAAATCCGTAGTCGCGGTAGTACGGCAGGAAGTAATCGCGCTGACGGTCTAACGCGAAAGCCGCGGCAACCTGCGCTGTCTCCTGACCGACCCCGGACACGTGGAAATTGATTTTTCCTGCCCGCTGCAGCAGTAGGTTACGCTCGTCGAATTTGCGCGCAATCACCATATATCTGTACATCTCAACGACTTCAGCATCCGTTAATCCGAGCTGCTTATGTTTGGATTCAGTTTGAACAATACTTTTCGCATTCATGGGAGTTACCTCCTTCGATTGGGGCATTACATAGCTTAATCTTAACACCAGGTACTAAGACTTGGAATAAGTTTATTATAATCTTTTTGCAGCGAAAAAGAAAATAGCCGTCTTCCCGTCCGTTTCTTCAGGCGTTTAAGGAGTTCCCGTCCACGGCTAACGCCGCTTCCCCGATAATTTCCGCCAGCGTCGGGTGCGCGAAAATCGCCTGTCCGACTTCCCAAGGCGTCGCGTCCAGCACCTGTGCCAGTGCCGCTTGGCTGATCAGCTCCGTCACATGAGGCCCGATCATCTGAACGCCGAGAATGTCATTCGTGCGGGCATCGGCTACCATTTTGACGAAGCCTTCCGTTTCGCCGTGTACCATCGCCTTGCCGATCGCCGAAAACGGAACCTTCCCGATTTTGACGTCCAGCCCTTTCGCTTTCGCCTCTTTGGCAGTGATTCCGACCGAAGCCACCTCCGGACGTGTATACACGCAACGCGGCACTTGGCTGTCCTGATAACCATGCGAAGCTTCCCCGGACAAATGATGAACGGCCGTTAACCCCTCATGACTAGCAGCATGCGCCAGCTGAAGTCCGCCGATGCAATCACCGATGGCATAAATGTGAGGCTCGGTTGTCTGCATATGTTCATTTACCCGGATGAAGCCGCGGTCTAACCCGATGTCGGTATTTTCCAGCCCAATATTCTCCACATTAGCCTGCCGACCAATCGAGACTAACAGCTTGTCCGCCTCTAGCCGAATCGATTCGTCCCCTCGCTTCGCCGAAATATGTACCCGGTTATCACCCATTTCGAAGGAACTTGGATCTACGGAAACCCCCGTAATGACTTCAATCCCTCGGCGCTGCAGCTGTTTCTGCAATTCTCGGGCCACATCCTCGTCCTCGGCCGGCAGCAGTTGATTCGCCGCTTCCACCACAGTTACCTGCACGCCAAAGTCATTCAGCAGCGATGCCCACTCCACGCCAATGACACCGCCCCCTACGATCAGCATCGAGCCAGGGAGATCCGCTAGCTGCAATGCTTCATCACTGCTGAGAATATGATTGCCGTCCGGTTCAAGACCCGGCAGCGTACGCGGCCGTGAGCCTGTTGCAATGATCAGATTTGTCGGCACGATGGTCTCCATCTCCCCATCCGGGAGCTCTACGGCAACCGCTCCACTTTTCGGCGAGAAAATCGATGGCCCAATCACCCGTCCATTTCCTTCAATCACGCGGATTTTATGTTTACGCATCAAATATTGGACCCCTTTGTACAGCTGATCCACGATGCTTTGCTTTCTTTCTTGTACCTTCGGAAACACCAGGGTGACCCCGTTTGCTTCGATGCCGTAGCTTGTGCTATCCTTCATTTGCGCGAAGAGCTCGGCGCTTCGAAGCAGCGCTTTGCTTGGGATGCAGCCCCGATGCAGACAAGTTCCACCTAGCTTGTCCCGCTCGATGATGACGACATCTTTCCCCAATTGGGCCGCGCGAATGGCCGCGATATATCCTCCCGTACCTCCGCCCAGTACCGCTACATCACAAGTTATTGCCATATCAGATCTCCACCCATTCTATCAATTCAGTCGCTTTCCCCTATTTTACCTTGTTTTTCCGTGAATACAAACCAGAGCTGCAAATAGACATCACATCAGGAAAAAGGTATGATATTTTTAACAATACATAGCCATTATGAGATGAAAGGACGATCTCCCTGATGAAGTTGATGTTATCCCGGTTTGTCGCCATTATATTGCTGGTTATTCCCGGCATTACGGCGATGATCGGCTTCCTGAAAATCAAAGACTCCCTATTTGATTATATGTCCGCTCACGGTGACGATGCGTTATCCCGCATAACGTTCGACTGGCTAAACTTTGGGCTGGGTGTTGTTCTATTCGCAGCCGGCGCCGGATTTCTGGGTGGCTGGATCTTCTTCAGGGACCGCAAACGGAACTACGTGGGACCTAGATTTCGCAAAAAAGAAGCCTCTGCCGTCAAAGAACCGGAGCCGGCCGGGATCCCGCACGATTAACCTTAGATGGCAAAAAATAAACCTCTTTCGCCTTAACAGATGGGCGGGAGAGGTTTTCAACTTACTCGTATAAGGCTTCTTTCAGCTTGGTCGACATCCGCGAAGCGTTGTGGGAAGAAGCCCGAAGCAATGCTTTGCGTAATCTGGCATTTTCAGCGGTTACTTGTTCGATTTGATCGATAAGCTCCAACAAAACCTGCCGCTTCTCCTCCTCCAGATGGACCTCCTCCAGCAAACTCCGATAAGCCGCCGAATCAAATTTCTGGGACATGTTTGCTCATCCTTTCTCAGATCGCATTATACCATAAGCTCCCGATGTCGGATGTGCGTCGTTTCGACCTGAATGGTGGAATGACCGATCTGGAACGTTGTCTCTAACACGGAAATAGCTTCTTGAAGCACGGTTTGACTCTGGCTTTCGTCCTCAATCGTCAGATGGCAGCTTAGCGCATCCATACCCGATGTGATCGTCCAAATATGCAAATCATGTACCTCAACAACGCCAGGTATGCCTTCCAGACACTGTTTAACCTCGCTTTGATCGATCGATGCGGGCGAACCTTCCATGAGAATATGCACCGATTGGACTAACACGCCCCAAGCGCCGCGAAGAATTAACAACGCTACGACAACACTGATGATGGGGTCAAAAATGTACCAACCAAATAACGACATCACGATTCCTGCCAAGATCGCTCCGACAGAACCCAAAGCGTCTCCCAAGACGTGTAGGTAGGCACTTTTCAGATTCACATTCCCCTTCACATCGCCTTTCTTGAGCAAGGCGGCAGCGCTGGCTAAGTTGGCAAGCAAGCCGATGACCGCGATGACGATCATGGTATTGCTGGAAACGGTCGGCGGATCAAGCAGGCGCCCGTAGGCCTCCCATATGATAATTCCGGCAATCACGAACAGGGTAACCCCGTTAAGCAGCGCCGCCAATATCTCCAGCCGGTGGAACCCGTACGTGTTCCGCTTCGAAGCGGGGCGGGCGGCAAACCAAATCGCGAATAAGCTGAGCACCAACGAACTAGCGTCGCTAAGCATATGTCCCGAGTCGGATAACAAAGCTAAGCTTCCCGTAAACAACCCGCCGCAAAATTCGAGAACAGCAATCGAAGCCGTAATCAACAAAGCGATGAGCAGTCCTTTTTTATTCCCTGACCGCACGGCATGGTGATCGTGATGGTGTCCGGTATGGTCGTGATGGTGATGCGCGTGAGAATCATGATGATGTTCCATTGAAACTCCCTCCCTAATCGCATTTCGCATGTTGGATTGCCTGGGTCAAGAGCGAGATAACATGGTCGTCGTCGCAGCTGTAATACATCGTATTCGCCTCCCGCCGGAACTTCACGAGCCGCAAATTACGCAGTAAACTCAGCTGATGGGATACCGCCGATTGTGACAAATTTAGCACGTCCGAGATATGGGTCACGGAACATTCTTCTTCCGACAGCAAATAAAGAATTTTGATCCGAGTGGGGTCGGATAATGCCTTGAAAATTGTAGACACCTTCTCCAGCGTATCCGGGTTTAGATAGGTGTGGACATCTCTCTCCATCGGTAGTTCCTCCTCAGAATCAAGTACATGAGCATATGTTCATATACAGAATAATCCTCAAGGTAGGTTTTGTCAATTGGCAAATAACAAATTATCCTCCCAAAATAAAAAACGGCCGCATCCCGGTATACACCGAGAGGGACCGCCTTTCATTCGTATCTGTATAACTACGCAAGTGAACGACCAACGTTATAAATTCACCAGTCGTTATCACGTTCATTCGTTTCCTTAGACTTTCACGACACTTTATGCTCGATCCGAAGCTTATCCGCCACCATGGCAATAAATTCGCTGTTAGTCGGCTTGGATTTGGAGATATTGATCGTATACCCAAATAGATGGCTGATCGAATCGATGTTGCCGCGCGTCCAGGCGACCTCGATCGCATGGCGAATTGCGCGCTCCACGCGAGAAGGCGTCGTTTTGAATTTTTCTGCGATTGCCGGATACAGCGTCTTTGTGATTGCGCCTAAGATCTCGATGTTATTGTATACCATCGTAATGGCTTCACGTAGATATTGGTACCCTTTAATATGCGCAGGAACTCCGATTTCATGTATGATCGAAGTGATGTTCGCATCGAGGTTTTTGCCCTTGCCTAAAGGTACCACATTCGATTTGGTGTAAGAAGTCGATGGTGTATTCGTCGTTAAGGGTTGAACGCCGACAAGCTGACGGATACGATTCGCTAGGACTTCCATGTCAAAAGGTTTCAAGATGTAGTAAGAAGCGCCAAGCTGAACAGCACGTTGCGTGATGTTCTCTTGACCAAAAGCGGTCAGCATGATGATTTTAGGTTGCGGTGTCAAGTTGAGATCGCGAATGCGCTCAAGTACGCCGAGTCCGTCTAGATGAGGCATAATGATGTCCAGGATCAACACGTCCGGAACTCTTGCTGCATTATCGATCATCTCCAGCACTTCTTCCCCATTATAGGCGATTCCCGAGACGACCATATCGTCTTGCTCCGAAATGTATTCCGCGAGCAAATTCGTAAATTCTCGATTATCATCCGCCAACAACACTTCGATTTTCTGCACTGCCTACGTCCTCCTTCAGGTAAATGGATGGGTTCTAATATTTTTCTCCTCTTCCCAGAATAAGGATTCGACACGCAAAAGTAAATTCCTTCTGTCGAAAATTATTTTTATTTATTTTTTTGCAGGCTTGAGATATAATAAAATATTTATTTACACAAAGCGATTTCGTTCGGATTCATTCGACAAATGCATACAGGAATGAGGAGGGGTTTGTCGAGCGGCGTAACCCTCAGGATAAAAAAATCTTAAGGCAGCGTTAGCTCGCCTTAAGATTTTGCTGTGTTTCTTTGCCTCTTTGAAGAATACCGGCGTCCTGTAGCATCCATTCGATAAAGCAACCGTATCCCGATTTCGGGTCGTTAACGAAAACATGGGTGACTGCTCCAATCAGCTTCCCGTTCTGAATAATCGGGCTGCCGCTCATGCCTTGTACGATGCCACCCGTTTTCTCCACAAGGCGAGGATCCGTAATTCGAATCACCAGACCTTTGGTTTCCGGAGCGCTCTGCTTGGAAACATGGACGATTTCAACCTTAAATCGCTCCACGTGTTGACCTTCCACCACGGTCAAAATTTCCGCGGGTCCTTCCTTAACTTCCTCCGCAAATGCAACAGGAATCGGTTTCTCATATACGCTATGTTCCGGGTTTTGTGACATTTTCCCGAAGATCCCGAAGTGCGTATTCCGTTCGATATTGCCCAGAGTTTTACCTTCCTTCAGAAAATGTGCCCGCTTCTCCCCCGGTTCTCCGCTTTCACTCTTAGAGATGGACGTTACGCTGGACTGCAGGATCTGTCCGCTACCCACCACGATCGGTGTCTGCGTATTCATGTCAGTGATAATGTGACCTAACGCCCCATATACTCCATGATTCGGGGAATAGAAGGTTAACGTACCCACCCCTGCGGCGGAATCCCGGATATAAAGTCCCAATCTCCAGGCTCGATCCTGTTGATCGTAAGCCGGGCTCAGAGAGGTGTTAAATTCCTTGTCGTTCCGCTGATAGGTAATCTTGAGCGGTCTTTGGTGTTTGCCGGCATCAGCCGCTATATCGGCCACCTCGCGGACATCCTGCAGTTTCGTACCGTTAATGTGAGTGATCAGATCCCCGGCTTGAATTCCGGCAGCTTCGCCGGGAGATACCTTGCCGGTATCAGTGACGACCTGGTGATGGCCGACCACTAAGATCCCGGCGGATTTGACCTTTACTCCGATGGTTTGTCCGCCGGGAATGACTTTGAGGTCCGGAATCACATTGACCTTGACAGTCTTCAGAGGAATTTGACCGAATAATTTCATGCGGAGGGTTGCTTCTCCACTGCGAAGCGACGAGAGCTTGAGCGGATTTCCCAATGATACTTTCATGGATGGATTTCCCTGCCCGTTCAACATCACAACATCGGGCCGATCCACACTGACTTCGGCCTGTACAGGCAAAGCTAATGAAATTTGCGTTCCCTGACCTTGAAACAGGCGTAACTCGTCCGGCAAAACAGGAAGCCGCCCTTCAGCGGCGGACGTGCCGAGAAAACAAAAGAAGAAGGCAAGAAAAAGACCGAGCATTCTATTCCTGAGGTTCGGGTTCAATGGCTGTCACGCTCCCTTAGCTTCTTTCGCTTGACGAAAAGGTGGTCGCCAATTGCGTACCTATAAGATACCCCGGGTCAGGTGTTTTATTACTGTCAATCATTGTGCCGCACTTAATAAACCATCCTTTTGTGCCTGTGCCAGCTTCAACATTTCCTGGGCATGATGCTGCGTCTTCTCCGTGATTTCCACCCCGCCGAGCATGCGAGCTAATTCATTGACCCGTCCCGCTTCATCTAAAGATTCAACGCGGGTCATCGTGCGGCCGTCCTCTACAACCTTCTCAATAAGATACTGACGATCGGCCATGCAAGCCACCTGCGGAAGATGGGTAATGGCGAATACTTGGCACATCGCGGACAAACGTGATAATTTATCAGCGATCGACTGGGCTGCCCGTCCGCTGACGCCGGTATCGACTTCGTCGAAGATCAATACAGGAACTTGTTCATGCCGGGCAAAAATACTCTTGAGCGCCAGCATCATCCGCGACAGCTCGCCACCGGATGCAATTTTGCTCAGCGGCCGGAGCGGTTCCCCCGGGTTCGGCGAGATCAGGAATTCGGCATTATCGATGCCCTGCTTACCGGGACGGATTTTCTTGCCTTCCCATTCCAACCCATGGGCGTCCTCCATCACGGACAATTTCACTTGCAGGGAGGTTCTCCCCATCTGCAGGTCTTTAAGCTCGATCTCGATCTGATCCGCGAGTTCTTCAGCCATCCGATGACGCACAGCGCTCAGCTCTAGGGCTTGAGTCATCAGGCTTGTGGTCAGTTTCTCCCGCTGTGCCTGAAGCTGCTCCAATCGCTCGTCCTTGTTCTCCAAAGCGTCGGCTTCCAAACGGATCTTCTCATAATAAGTGAGGATCCCTTGGATGTCGTCCCCGTATTTACGACGCAGGGAAGAGATCAGGTCTAGGCGTTCCTCTACCTCCTCCAGCCGCTCCGGATTAAACTCAATCCGTTCACGGTAATCCCGCAAACTGAAAGACGCATCCTCCAGTTGATAATAAGCCGACTGCAGTTGCTCCAGGAGAGGAGAAATCCCTTTGCTGTCATAAGCGGCCACTTCACTTAGTTTGGATACCGCTTTGGCGATCGCATCGAGTCCTTGGGGACCATACAACGAGTCATACGCTTTCGAGATGGACTCCATCATTTTCTCGCTATGGGATAGCTTGACCTTTTCCTCCGCGAGTAATTCATCTTCACCCGGTTTTAACTCGGCTGCCGAAATTTCGCCAAGCTGAAAACGGTATAAATCAAGCATTTGCAAGGCCTGTTGGCTCGTATTGCGCAGCTCGTTATATTCTTTATCAATGCGAACGAATTCGGCGTAAGTCGCCTGGTAAGCCGCCTTCACCGGATCAATCGATTCGGCCCCGTAAGCGTCCAGCAGCTCCAAATGGCGTTCCGGCCGAAGCAGGGTTTGGTGCTCATGTTGTCCATGCAGGTTGATCAACTCGTCCCCAACCTCGCGCAGCATCGACAAATTGACCAGTTGACCGTTGATGCGGGCCGAGCTCTTGCCTTGGACGCTGATTTCCCGACGTATAATTAGAAGCTCGCCGGGATCCCCGGCAATCCCAAGTCCGTCCAAGGTGGTCCAAACCGGATGTTCCGTCGGCAGATCGAAGGAGGCCTCCATTTCAGCCTTGTCACAGCCATAACGAATCAAGTCCGCCGAACCCCGGCCGCCGGCAATCAAGCCCAGCGCATCGATAATAATCGATTTACCTGCACCGGTCTCCCCCGTCAGGACATGAAAGCCGGAACCAAACGATACATCCACCGCTTCAACAACCGCCAAATTACGTATGGATAAATGAACCAACATGCGAGGCCCTCCTCCCCCTACTCCAAGCTCAATTAAGATATGTATCCCATGATCTGTTCGATCAGAAACCGGCTGTAGTCCTCATTCCGGCAGATCAGCAAAATCGTGTCATCTCCGCAGATCGTGCCAAGCAAATCCGGCCATTCCATATTATCCAGCAGTACGGCTACCGAATTTGCCGTACCCGGAAGGCATTTCATGACGACTAGATTGCCGGTGTGATCAATATGAACGAAACTGTCGACCAGCGCGCGCTGCAGCTTCTGCACCGGGTTATAACGCTGAGCAGTCGGCATGGAGTACTTATACTTGCCGTCGTCGGTCGGTACTTTAATCAACATCAGTTCCTTGATATCACGGGAGACCGTGGCTTGGGTGACCTGGTATCCTGCCTCACGCAGCGCTTCCACCAACTCATCTTGGGTTTCGATTTCTCTTGCCGTAATGATTTCCCGAATTTTGATATGTCTATGCCCTTTCATTCTGCCCTCCATTCGCCTGATGATCGAAAATTTCGATTCAGGCGGATTCATCTTCTTCGTCTTCTTCCGTCGTTAAGGAGATTTCCTTGAGCTCCCCTTGATCTGGATCTACGTACAACACGCCGGCGCATTCCGGATAAAGCAGCAGGAACGGGAGCAGATCTCTGCGTAAGCCGCTGCCCGTCCATTCCATCGGGAGACGTTCCCTCGCGGTTCTTACCAGATAGAATTCCCCGTTCTTGACCGCAATATAGTCGATAAACAGACGGCTGTGCAGGAGTTCGCCGTCTACGCGAAAGGTGAGCGGCACCTTCAATTTATCACTGATGACCTCGTAACCCGCTTGCTCCAGCATGTCCACGGCAGGATGCTCTAGAATCTCCTCATTCATTTCAAATCCGATTCCCGATCTTAATGAAAACGGTTTGCGGACCCAGGAATGAAAACCTCGGTAAAGCAAATAAGCGCCGATTCCCGCGATCACGACCATCAGAATACCGTCCGAGTAAGCTCCCACCGATTATCACCTCAACCCTTATTTCGACGCAACCGCGATCAGCTCCTGTCAGGTACATAACAAAAAGTTGAGAGGAATGAGGACAAAAGCACAGTTTTGATTTTATTATAGGGAACAGGCGTTCGATTTGCAAGCGTACACACGCAAAAAAAGACCCATCACTTGGATGGGCCACCCGAAAAAGTGTTTGATGCTTCTTGGACAACGCTCGTCGCCAGTTCGCGGATCGGAGCGAAACGATCGTCCCCTAGTTCCCCTGCCTGGCTTGCGGTTTCCTCCAGCCTTAAATGAGCTAGGAATTCGATATTGCCCTCTCCGCCGGTAATCGGGGAGAAAGTCAATCCGGCTACCCCGTAGCCCTGGTCCAATGCAAAGCTCAGCACAGTCTCCAGCACTTCCTGATGAACCTTGGGATCCCGAACGACCCCTGATTTGCCAACCTTCTCACGGCCAGCCTCGAATTGCGGCTTAATTAAAGCGGCGATATCCGCCGGCCGTTCCAACAGCGCAAGAAGCGGCGGCAAAATGATTTTGAGCGATATAAATGAAACGTCGATACTGGCAAAGTCGGGCTTGGGCCCCTCCAAATCCTCCGGTGTCATATATCTAAAGTTGGTGCGCTCCTTGACGTTCACGCGCGGATCATTGCGCAGCGACCAATCCAGTTGATTATAACCGACATCAATGGCATAGACATAATCGGCGCCATGCTGCAGGGCGCAGTCGGTAAATCCTCCTGTGGAAGAGCCGATATCCAGCATCGTTCGTCCCGTCAGATCAAGGTTGAACCGCTTGATCGCTTTCTCCAGCTTCAGCCCGCCCCGGCTGACATAGGGATGGATCGCCCCCTTGACAGACAACGCGGTATCGCGCGGTATCTTCATTCCGGCCTTCTCGATCCGTTCCTGTCCGCCGAACACCAGCCCGGCCATGATCGCGGCTTTCGCCTTTTCCCTGCTATCGAAATATCCCTGCTCCACGAGCAGGACGTCTATGCGTTCCTTGGAAACCGACATGCCAATCTCCCGTCAATAATTTACTTTTTTGCCTAATGTCAAATGCTGACCGCCTCGCAATTTCTGCACCTCGCGTACAACATGATCGGCCGTCAAGCCCACTTCTTCCAACTGCTCCTTAATGCTGCCATGCTCGATAAACCGATCCGGGACGCCCATCAGATGAATGTCCAAACCAATAATTCCCAGATCCGCGTAGAACTCCAGGATAGCGCTGCCCAGGCTTCCGGCCTGCGATGCCTCTTCGAGCACGACAATCTTTCCGCTGCCCTGCGCAAGGCGACCCAACATCTCCCCATCAAGAGGCTTCAAAAATCTCGCATTCACCACGGCAGCCGAAACCCCCTCACGCTTCAGTTGCTCCGCGGCTTCCTCCGCAACCTGCACCATCGGTCCAACCGCGACAAGCGTTAGGCTGTCGCCTTCGCGCAGTTGTTCCCACGTACCGATCGGGATCGGTACCAGCTCATTGTCCAGCGGGACCCCGGGCACGTTGATCCGCGGATAGCGATAAGCGATCGGCCCGTCATTATATTCAAGCGCCGTCTTCATCATGTGGCGCAATTCGTTCTCATCCTTCGGCATCATTAATACGATATTCGGAATATGCCGCATAAAGGCGATATCGTATACCCCTTGGTGAGTCTCCCCGTCGGCGCCAACAAATCCAGCCCGGTCGATGGCGAACATCACGTTGGCATTATGGCGGCAAATATCATGCACGATCTGGTCATAAGCCCGCTGCATGAACGTGGAATACACGGCGTAAACCGGCTTCAAGCCTTCCATCGCCATCGCGGCGCACATCGTGGCGGCATGCTGTTCAGCGATGCCCACGTCAATCATTCGGCCGGGGAAACGTTCCCCAAATTTGACCAAGCCGGACCCTCCCGGCATCGCCGGAGTCACGGCCACGATACGTTCGTCCTGTTCGGCCAGCTCGATCAGCGTCTGACCGAACACCTCCGTATACATCGGATTGCCGACCGCCTTCAGCAGTTGGCCGGATTCGATTTTGTACGGCGTAATGCCGTGCCATTTATGCGAATCCTGCTCCGCCGGCGTATATCCTTTGCCTTTGGTGGTTAGAACATGCACCAACACAGGGCCGCTCACGTTATTCGCCTGTTTGAAGGAATCGATCAACCCCGGTAAATCATGGCCATCAACCGGTCCCAGGTATTTGAAACCAAGCTCCTCGAATAGGACGCCGGAGACCATCAAATACTTGAGGCTGTCCTTGACCCGTTCTACTGTTTTAGCTACTTTCCCGCCAATAGCCGGGATTTTTTTAAGCAGTTGCTCGACTTCATCCTTGGCCCGCAGGTAATTGCGGTCGGAACGGATTTTGGTCAAGTAGTTGTGCATGGCTCCAACGTTTGGCGCGATCGACATTTCATTGTCGTTCAGGATAACCATGAGGTCCTTCTTCTCATGTCCGATATGATTCAACGCTTCAAACGCCATTCCCCCGGTTAACGCGCCGTCCCCGATGATCGCGATCACCCGGTTCGATTCGCCTTTCAAATCCCGAGCCAGCGCCATCCCCATGGCCGCCGAAAGCGAGGTACTGCTGTGCCCTGCCTCCCACACGTCATGCTCGCTCTCGCTTCGTTTGACAAACCCGCATAACCCTTGATGTTTACGAAGCGTGTCGAACTGGTCCATCCGCCCGGTTAAAATTTTATGTACATAAGCCTGGTGGCCTACGTCGAAGATGAATTTATCCTGCGGACTGTTATAGCAATAGTGCAGGGCGATCGTCAATTCCACCACGCCCAAATTCGATGCCAAATGCCCGCCGGTAACCGACAGCTTCTCGATCAAGAACTGGCGAATTTCCTCGGCGAGCGGCGTCAATTGCTCCAGGGACAAGTTTTTCAGATCGGCAGGCTCATGTATTTGCGAAAGCAGCACAGCCATTCCCCGCTTTCCTTAATGTATAGTTCAAAAAGTCGGCCTTCAAATACCGGCTTCTGATGCACTAGATGATAATAGCCTTCATTATACCATATGTCACGATGATGTCGAAATCACTTGCAAGGGATGAATGAGTCACTTTTCCCTGATTTCGATGATTTGATTCTGTATTTAATGATCACGGCGAAGCAGCATATCGGCGATTTCCAACAACCGCTGCGGGTGCGGAACCTTCCCGTCCTGCACGGCTTCCTTCGCTTCGCGCGTCAGCCGGTCGACTTCGGACCGGGAAGCGTCAATGCCGATAAAGTAAGGGTAGGTCACCTTCTGCTGCTTCACGTCGCTTTGCGTTTTTTTGCCTAGTTTGCTTTCGTCCCCGATTAGATCCAGGATATCGTCTTGGATTTGAAAAGCATGGCCCAACGCGCGTCCGTAACGCTCCAAAGCTTCGAGTTGCTCTGTCGAACCGGCGGCGATATGTCCACCTGCTTTTGCCGAGAAAACGATCAGATCACCGGTTTTGTGCTCATGGATATAGCGCAGCTGCTTCAGGTCGGTCACTCCCTGCTCGCCTTGCATGTCGGCCACTTGGCCGCCAACCATACCGCCTGGTCCGGCATACCGCGACAGCTCTTCCACAATCGAGAGGGCCGCCGCCGCAGGTATTCCATGCTCACGGCTCGCTTGAACTACGCGATAAAAGGCATGCGTCAACAGACCGTCTCCCGCCAATATGGCCATCGCTTCCCCAAACACTTTATGATTCGTGGGTTTGCCGCGCCGAAAGTCATCGTTATCCAGGGCGGGCAAATCGTCATGGATCAGCGAATAGGTATGTATCATTTCCACGGCGCAGGCGACGGACAATGCCGCTTCTCGGTTACCACCGAGCGCCTCCGCCGCAGCCACGACGAGCAATGGCCGCAGCCGTTTCCCTCCCGCCATCAGCGAGTAATCCATCGCCTGGCGCAGCGTATCCGGCACTTCCCATGAGGCCGGAAGGCTTGCAGACAATCGGGCAGAAACGGCTTCGCCAATTTCCTTCATGTACTCCTCAATCGTTAGATGCTGCCGCAACAAGATCACCGCTCTCCTCAGAAATCCGCATTATCGCTCAGCGGCGGCTGAAACGGCTGCTTCGCTACCGCCCCGTCTTCTTCAACGATCATTTCGATCTTCTGTTCCACTTGGGCTAGCTTCTGGCCGCATATTTGCGAGAGCCGCATGCCCTGCTGAAACAGGTCGATCGCTTTCTCCAGCGGTACATCCCCGTGCTCCAGTTGAGACACGATGTCTTCCAGCTGGTTCATCGCTTCTTCGAAATTCAAATTCAGTTCCGGTTGCTGCGCTTCCGCGTTAAGCTTGGCTTCCTTTTCCTTCATCTTCTTCTCCAGCTCCTTCCGGTCTCATGCCCCAAACTTGACAATCCAGTTCTCCATCCGTGACTTTCACGGTGATTCGGTCGCCGGGGTCAACCTCCGACAACGACTTAATGAGCCGTTCCCCTCGTTCATCGTATACAAGACTGTACCCCCGCGCCATAACCTTAAGCGGGCTCAAAGCATCCAAATGGCGGATGCCTGAGGCCAGCTGTCCGGATTTCTCTCGCAGGATGCCTTGCATGGCCTGCCGCAGCAAGCGATCCGCTTCCCTCCGCCGACGTCCCGCGAACACCAGCGCTTCCTTCGGATGGAAGCGCAGCAGTCGCTGGTGCAGGCGGTCCTGCGCCGCGCCGGCGAGCTGCAGGCGCGTCTCCATGCGTCCGGTCAGCCGCGAAGACAGCCGGTCAAGCCGCTCCGCGTGCTGGAGCAGGCTGCGCCGCGGCTGCGTTAACGCCGGCGAGCGCGTCAGCCGGCGCAGCCGTTCGCGCGCCTGCTGCAGGCGGTGCTGCAAGCCTTGCTGCAGCACCTGTTCTCGCTGGCGCAGAAGCGCGCGCAGCTCGGCCATGTGCGGCACGGCCAGCTCGGCGGCCGCAGTGGGCGTGGCGGCACGCAGGTCGGCGACGAAATCGGCGATGGTGAAATCCGTCTCGTGGCCAACGGCCGAGATGACGGGGATCGCCGATTCGTAGATCGCACGCGCGACCTGCTCCTCGTTGAACGCCCACAGCTCCTCGAGCGAGCCGCCGCCGCGGCCGACGATGAGCACGTCGGCCTCGCCCATGGCGTTTAGCGTCTGAATCGCCTTCACGATCGACGGCGCCGCCCCTTTGCCCTGGACGAGCACGGGGTACAGGATTACTTTCGCTTGCGGATACCTCCGCCCGAGCGTCGTCAAGATATCGCGAACTGCCGCTCCGGTCGGCGATGTTACAACGCCAATCGTCTTGGGGAACTGCGGCAATGGCCGCTTCCGTCCCGGCGCGAACAAGCCTTCCGCATCGAGCTTCTGCTTCAACTGCTCGAATGCCAGATACAGGCTACCCACGCCGTCAGGCTGCATATGCGTCGCATAGAATTGATATTGGCCATCCCGTTCGTAAACGGAGACGTTGCCACGAGCAATGACGCGCGTTCCTTCTTTGGGACGGAACGGCAACCGCTGGTTATGGGAGGCGAACATAATACATTTAATTCGGCTGTCCGCGTCCTTTAGCGTAAAATACATATGTCCGCTGGAATGATGTGTGAAATTCGAAATTTCGCCGCGAATCCAGACATCGGTGAGCACCTGATCTGATTCCAGCTTCATCCGGATGTAGCGGTTCAAATCCTTGACCGTCAAAATCCGCTGCTGATCCAAGGGGGCCGCCTCCTTTTATTCAAATCTCACTGAACTTGCAGCTATTGTTCGAATGCTCGGATTACGACAGCCCTTGCAACCGCTTGGCCGCGATCAACGTATTCTGCATCAACATCGTGATCGTCATCGGTCCTACGCCGCCGGGTACAGGTGTGATGGGGCCGGAAACCTCCTTCACGCTCTCAAAATCGACATCCCCGGCCAGCTTGCCGTTCTCAAGTCGGTTCATGCCGACGTCAATGACCACCGCACCGGGCTTCACGTAAGACGCGTCAACGAAGTTGGCACGCCCGATCGCTACGACCAGAATGTCTGCAAGCTGGGTTAATTCCTTCATGTTGGCCGTCCGCGAATGACACATCGTTACGGTTGCGTTCTCCCGCTGCAGAAGCAAGGAGACCGGTTTGCCAACGATATTGCTCCGCCCGATAACGACCGCGTGCTTACCGGCGATGTCCACACCCGCGCGTTTGATGAGTTCGATGACTCCCGCCGGCGTACAGGGCAGCAAGCTATCGTCGCCGATCATCAGATTCCCGACATTGACCGGATGGAATCCGTCAACGTCCTTCTCCGCGGAGATGGCATCGATAACCGCTTTCTCGTCAATATGCTTCGGCAGCGGCAGCTGTACCAATATCCCATGAATATTGCTCTGACGATTCAGCTTGTCCACCAAGGCTAGCAGTTCCTCCTGAGACGTCTCCGCCGACAGGCGGTGAACCTCCGAATAGTAGCCTAGTTCATGACATGCTTTCTCCTTGTTCCGCACATACACTTGCGAAGCCGGATCCTCCCCGACGAGCACGACCGCCAGTCCCGGCTTAAAGCCCTGCTTCGCCAGCTGTTCTACCTCTTCGCGCAAATCCTTGCGGATCTCTTCCGAAATTTGTTTTCCGTTAATGATTGGTGCCGTCATGCTCGTCCTCTCCTCTACCCTAAATTAAATTATCGATTGCTTTTCAACTGGTCAACGTCTTGAATCATCTTCCCAAGGACCCCGTTCACGAACTTCCCGGATTCCGCGGTTCCGAAATGTTTGGCTAACTCGATCGCTTCATTGACCGCAACTTTGCCCGGTACGTCGTCGCGAAAGATCATTTCGTACGTCGCCAGTCGCAGGACCTGACGGTCCACCTTGGACAAGCGGCTGATTTGCCAGCCTTTCAAGTAATCCTCCAACAAGGCGTCGATCGCATCCTTACGGCTCCATGTGCCGTTGATCAGCTCCAATACGAAGGCCCGGGTTGCGTCTATATCGGACAACTCCACCTCGCTTTCGTTCTCTTCCATGGCTTCCGTAAGCAGCATCGTCACTGCTTCATTCGCATCAACTTCGTTCATTTCCATCTGGTACATACTTTGCACTGCAATTTCTCTCGCCAAACGCCGTTTCATCTGCTTCCTCCTAATAGTTTCTACGCTTCATGCATTAACCTTACATATCCTTCAGCATGGACCAAAACCGCCTCAATCATCACCGGCTTCGCCAACTTGCACTTCTCTTTGCACAAAAAAAGACCCGTAATTGGCTTACTCCACAAAAGGGGCAAGAGAACGTTCCTAGCTCTTTTCCGGAGTAAGCATATCACAGGAAACGGTAATGAGGAATTTGAAATCTCATTTAAAGGGACGCCAACGCGTAGACAGCCATTCCCAAATCATGCCCCAAGGGAACAGCGGGCCTCCCTCCAAGTCCTTCTGCTTGCCGATCGTATACCCGATAAACAGCAGCAAGGCGCAGAACAACATATTCCAGAATCCGAAAAACAGATAGATCGGGCATAAAAACACGGCCGCCGCTATCCCAAGCAGGCGTCCTTTGTGACTCTCCCATAATTGTTTCCAGAACACCCCGCTGCTCACCCCTATTCAACCCGGCTTTTGAGGACCGGGGAATGGACCAGATTCGCAATATAAACCGACACGTAGGATACGGGAATTCCCGTAATTTCCTCGACATGGTCATGAACTTGTTTCTGCACTTCTTCCGTCAGCACCGGGATCGATGTTTCTCCATCAACGAGTGCGCGAACCACGATTTCAAGTCCGGATTCCGTGATTCGAATCCGCGTCTTGACTTCCTTGATGCCACGCACACGAGAAGCGGCTTTGTAGGACAGGTTCTCGATCGTGTCCACCGAGATCTGGATATCCCCGTATTCGTTACGCTGGTCAATCGAGGTCGCCGAGCTGCGGTCCCTGCTGACCGATATGTAAAAAACACGGATGCTGATGAGCAGCAATACGATGGCTACTACCCAGGTACCGACATAGAACGGTTGCCGTTCCAGAATCTCCAGATTCAGGGGAACAGTGCCCGTAAGTAATAGAATGGTGAAAACAGATAGGATCGCGATGCACAAGCTGTAAATAAACATCAGAATTCGGTCTAAAATTTTGGCCACGACAGGTATTGCCTCCTTAATAGAGGTTTGCTTCAGCTTGTCCAGCTGAAAATTACAGTAAACCCCTGACCTGAGAAGCAGTCGGGGGTTCGTTACAATCGTTATTTCACGCGATGGGTCGCTTCGATTTCTTCCACACGTTCAGCAGCCTTGAAAATCACGTCGTGAATATGTACATTCACTTCGACGACGTTCAGCCCCGTCATGGTTTCAATGGAACGCTTGACGTTGCGCTGAATTTCCGAGGCGACTTCCGGGAGACGATTGCCGTATTCAACGATCACGGATACGTCCACCGCAGCTTCACGTTGGCCAACTTCCACTTTGACGCCTTTGGATAGATTCTTTCTTCCCAGCAATTCGGCAATGCCGCCGGCAAATCCGCCGCTCATTCCGGCAACGCCCTTCACTTCGACGGTAGCCAGTCCGGCGATCACTTCAATCACTTCCGGAGCAATCTGAATTTCACCAATATCCGTACGTTCGAATTCCGTTGGCAAAGTGCTCATTCTATTCATCCACCTCTCAATAAGTATGACGCTGCTCTAACGATAGATACCGCGCACTTATTATACATACTATATCATTTTGGGTTCATTATGACAAACTCGCAGCGGCTTTCTATATCTCGTTTTCTTCCAGAAATTTGATATCGAAGTCACCCTTAATAAATGTCGGATGCTCCAACAGCTTCTGGTGAAAGGGGATCGTCGTATGAATGCCTTCGATGGCGAATTCGGACAGCGCCCGCTTCATTTTGGCGATCGCTACCTCCCGCGTAGGTCCCCAGACGATCAGTTTGGCGATCATCGAATCGTAATGCGGCGAAATCGTATACCCTGGATAAGCCCCGCTATCGACGCGAACGCCCGGACCACCCGGTGGCAAGTAAAAGCCGATTTTGCCCGGAGATGGCATAAAGTTGCGGGTAGGATCCTCGGCGTTGATCCGGCACTCGATCGACCAGCCATTCAGCTGAATGTCCTCCTGAGTGAAGGAAAGTGGATTCCCCTCGGCCACGGAAATCATCTCTTGGATCAAATCGACGCCGGTAACCATTTCGGTGACCGGATGCTCCACCTGAATCCGCGTATTCATTTCCATGAAATAAAATTGTCCGTCCAGCCCAAGCAAGAATTCCAGCGTTCCCGCACCGGAATAGTTGACGGCTTGCGCGGCTCGAACCGCAGCCTCGCCCATTTCCCGCCGTTTCTCCGGCGAAAGCACCGGGCAAGGTGCCTCTTCGACCAGCTTCTGCCGACGGCGCTGTACGGAACAGTCGCGTTCGCCTAAGTATACGGCGTTGCCATGCTTGTCGCCAATGATCTGAATTTCCACGTGTTTCATGCCGGTCAAATACTTCTCAAGATACACGCCGGCGTTACCGAAAGCTTTCTGCGCTTCCTGTTGGGCCGTCGTAATTTGCTTGATCAACGATTCCTCGTCTTCGGCGATACGGATCCCTTTGCCCCCGCCGCCGGCCGTCGCTTTGATGATAACCGGATATCCGATGTCGCGCGCCACCATGACGGCTTCGTCCAGATCCTCAATCAAACCGTCCGAGCCGGGAATGACGGGCACGTTCGCTTCTTTCATCGTTTGCTTCGCCATCGCTTTATCCCCCATGCGGGTGATCGCTTCCGGAGAAGGCCCAATGAATGTAATGTTGCAGGAACCGCAGATTTCTGCGAAGTCGGCATTTTCAGCCAGGAACCCATAGCCGGGATGAATCGCATCACACTCTGTCAAAGTCGCTACGCTCATCAGGTTCGTCAGGTTCAAATAACTGTCCTTGGACAGCGTGGGTCCAATGCAATAAGCTTCGTCGGCCAAGCGCACATGCAGCGAATCCTTGTCCGCTTCGGAATAAACCGCCACGGTGGAAATCCCCAGCTCGCGGCAAGCCCGAATGATCCGCACGGCGATCTCGCCGCGGTTAGCAATCAATATTTTATGGAATTTCATGAGATTCTCGTATCCTCCTTTGGAAAGCTCCTTCTTTTACTCCGGCTTCACCAAAAAGAGAGGCTGCCCGTATTCGACCATCTGTCCATTCTCCACAAGGATGTCGATGATCTCACCTTTGACTTCCGCCTCCAGTTCATTCATCAGCTTCATCGCTTCGATAATGCAGACCGTCGTCTTCTCGCCGACCTTGTCGCCGATGTTCACGTAAGGCTGGGCTTCCGGCGACGAGGAACGATAAAATGTTCCGACCATCGGCGAAGCTATGGTATGTAAGTTAGCTGCATGTGCAGCGGAATGGGCTGCTTCCGTCGCTTGGGGTGCCAATACGTTCTCTTGTGGGGCCGGTACCGATACGGCAGCCTGAATATTTTGCGGAACTGCGGTAACCATCTGTGGCTGCACGTGAACGACTTCGCTCACTGCGTTCTTGCGAATGCACAAGCGAGCGCCTTCATTTTCAATTTCTAATTCATGCACGGACGTCTGGTCCAGCAGTTCGATCAATTCTTTGATTTCACTCAGCTTAAACATATTCTCACTCTCTCCTTCAGCTTTGTAGGAAAAGCCTTGGCCTTAAACCATAAGCCTTCTCGGCTCATAACTTTATGTATTATATCATAATCGATCAAAATGGAAAGAGTCCAAGTTACCTCGGACCCTTCCAGAGATCGGAACCTATCGGTCCCTAGTTTTAAGAGCTGTTTTCCTTATTGCGTCACGTATTGTACGCTGACTTTATCCTGGGATACGCCTAGTTCCTTGATCACCAGGTCCATGATGCTTACGGCTTCCTTCGCTTCCATCTTCTCGCTGACAACGACCACTTTGTACTTGTCGTCCGCTTCCGTTACGACGGCATTGGCGTACTGCTGTTTGAGTCTTTCCTCGATATCATAGATTTTTGCTTCCTTCTCTTCCAAAGCGCTTAATTCTTGTTGAGCTATTGCGGCTTCGTCCAACGTTTTGTTCTCGTCGCCAATCGCTTGCATCAGCTCTTCCTGCTTCTTCATGTTGTCTTGGGTCCGGGCGAATTGGTACGCGTTCAGCGTGTCCGTGGAGGATACGCCTTGGGCTTCCAACTGACTCAGCACATCTTCATCCGTTGCCGCTGGCTTCTGCTCGTCATTCGTAGTAGCCGGGGTGCCTTCCGCCGCTTTACCGGCATCCGTCGTTTGCGTATTATCGGAAGTCGCAACATCATCGGTTTTCGCTCCGTCCGCCTGCTCCGTTCCATCGTTGCCGGCAGTTGCTTCGGTTTGATCTGCAGCCGCGGTGTCGTCCGTAACGATGCTGCCGTTCTCACTTCCGTCCGTCGTCACTTCCGACAAGATCACGTCATCCCCCGCCGCATTTCCGTTCATCCCGTTATTTGTCGTACTCACTTGCTGTCCGTCGGTTGGCGTCGAAGTCTTCGGACTATCTTCCGTAAACAGGTAGTAGGCAGATAAAATGACCATCAAGCTCAGCATGGATACCAGCCAAATCGTTTGTCTTTTGGATTTCATAATGGAATTCCTCCTCAAAATTATTAAAAATAAACGTTTGCTTCCTGATTATTAATTATTGAGATTGCTTGCGCGGTACGACGGAGATCCGATAAGCTGGCACGTTCAGCCCCTTTTCGACGGCATCGACGATCAGGCTTTTCACCGTTTTGTTCTCCGCTCCCCGTGCTACAATCAGGACACCGCGAACCTTGGGTTTGATCTTCTTGGTCACGATCGGCTGCTCGCTGCCTGAAGCCTCATAGGTGACGATCTGACCGTCCCGGGTATATTGGGTGATGTGCCGTTTGCCTCCATCCGCATCGCTTTCTTCCGTTAACTCCTGCGAGTCCTTGATGTTTCGCTGAACTACGATCTCCTCTGTCGAATCAATGGTGACAAGCACATCCACCGCACCGACTCCCACGATTTTTTCCAGGATTTCCTTGGTCTTGCCTTCGAGCGTCATTTCGATGCTGCTGAAATCATCCTCCCCCGTTCCGCCCGCGGTTCCTGACGAACCGGCGATTTCCTGCATCATAGGCGGTTCACGGCTCCCTTCGCCGTTGGGTTCCAGCTGTTTGACGTTTACGAAGGAATTGAACAGCATAATGGCGATCCCGACCAGCCCGAGGATCAGCAGCCAACGAAACGTACTTGCGGTTTTTTTGCCTTCCGCTCCCCGGCCAAGCCATTGCTCCAGTTTCTTCAGCCATCCCGGCACTTTCATCACCTCCCGGCGTTATCTTCGGTTAGATTTGCGGCCCCAAGGACCGTGACTGCCTCTTTAGCTACGCCCCAGTTCTGCTGGAGCAGTTCTTCGATTTGCGAGACCAACGGGGTTGCCGCCGATCCGCCATCACCCTTGGAGTTGTCTCTGGATTCGGCAAGTTCCCCTGCTGCGATTTCGTCTTCAACGGATCCGGCCATCGCCGTACTCGTCTGTGATTCGGTCTGGTCTTGCGCGCCCCTGGGTTCACCGGAATTCTCTTTCGTATTCACGCTGATCTGGATCTTATCTACCGGTGCGATCGATACCTCCGGCCCCCGTCCGGCTGCCCCGGGATCAGCGCCCTCCTCTTCCGGCTTGACCTGCGCCATGACGACCTCGACCTCAGAGATCACCGGCTCCGCAGCAGGTGGAGTTGTTTTGCCAGCTCCGGCTTGAGCTTTTGCGGGCTCTGTTCTTAGCTTCACAGTGACCCGGTCGACTTGCTGCCCGGTCGATCGTTCAATTTGTTGCTTCATTTGTCTCGCCGCCTCCTCACCTGCCCATGCGAGCGCTTCGGATTCCTGCTTTTGCCTTAACTTCTCCCCCTGCTGCAGGATCACCTCCGTGCTTTGACCCGGGGAATCGCCCCCCAGTCCGTCCCAACTGGTCGCAAACGCGGCCTCCAGTTGGTCCTTGGCATCCGCCGAGAAGAAGCGCATCACCGGGGATAGCAGCGTCAGCAGGATCAGCAGGCTGACCACGAATTTGACGTAGCGCTCCATCGCGCGGTTGGGTAGCAGCAAATCGATAAAAACCGCAATCAGTACGATGAAGATAATTTCTCTCAGCCACTCCGCCAGCCAATCCATGCATGATCACCACCCCTTGTAAAGTCGTTCTTGTCCGAAAGGCGTCTCACCTCATCATGACGGTGATGTTCCCGGCGGTCAGCATGATCGTGATCGCCAGAAAGAACATCATGCCCACCGCGGCCAGTGCCGCAAAAACGTACAGCATGCTCTTTCCGATCGTTTCCAGGCAAGTGATGACCGGCGAATCTCCCAGCGGCTGCATGACCGCCGCAGCCAGGTTGAAGATCAACGCCAGCGTGATAATTTTGATCGCCGGAAAAGCGCAGAGGAACAGCAGGATGATGACCCCGACCAAGCCGATCGAGTTTTTGACAAGCAGGGAAGCCGAGATGACCGTGTCCGTAGCATCGGCAAACACCTTGCCGACGACCGGTACGAAATTGCCCGTTAAGTATTTGGCCGTCCGCAGCGTGACCCCGTCCGCCACTGACCCGGCGATACCTTTGACGGAAATCACGCCGAGAAAAATGGTGAGCAGTACTCCTAATAAAGCCATGCTGACCGTTCGCAGTAAATTGGCGAGCTGGGTGAGCTTATATTTGTCGGACAACGAGCTGACGATGTGCAGCACCGCCGAGAAGAACAACAACGGGAAGACGATCGTATGCACGGTCGTTCCTACCGCGTGGACCATAAACACGACCAATGGATGGGTCACCGTCACTGTCACCGCATTTCCCAGGGAGGCCAGAAGCGTGAATAGCAGCGGTACCATCGCCATCATGAAGTCGATCATCCCGCTAATCGCATTCGTGGCATACGTGATCGCCACATGAAAGCTGTTAATCGCCAGAACTAGAATCACCATGTAGCAGATGGAGTAGGCCACTTTGCTCACCTGCTTGCGTTCGAACGCGGTTTGCAAAGTTTCAAGGATCATGCTGAAGATGGAAAGTAGCACGATAGTGACCAAAATGTGCCCGTTGTAAAGGACTTCATGCCACATATATCGCATCAGACCGCCTAGTCCCGATTTTAGACTGAAGCTTTGATCCTGTTGCAGGAGCATATCCATAAAAGACGGGACCTTCTGATCTGGGAAAAATCCCCCGTAATCTTCCATCAGTTGCTGCCAATACCTTTCGACCTGATCGGTTGGAAGCTCCTCGGCCTGGCGCTGGATCCAGTTATCTCCTTCCCCTTCGGCAGAGGCGATGACGGGCATGTACCAAAACAGCAGCACTCCTAGCAAAATCAAGAGCAGCGTAGTGCCGCGCCATCGTTCATTCGTAGCGAGCATAAGTCCTTCTCCCCAATCTGATGCAACCTTCTATGCCGGCAGCAGCTTGATGACCGTCTCGATAATAATGCTGATGATCGGAATGGCGAGCACCATGATGAGCACTTTTCCCGCCATCTCGATTTTGCTGGCGATGCTCTCTTGTCCGGCATCTCGTACGATTTGCGCACCGAATTCGGCGATATAAGCGATTCCGATAATTTTTAGAATCGTCTTCAGATAGATCATCTGGACTCCGGACTTATCGGCCAGATCCTCCAATACCTCAATGATCCCGCCGATTTTGCCGATCAGATACAGAAAGATCAGAACGCCCGTGCTTGCGGCGATCAGGAATGCGAACATCGGCTTTTGTTCCTTGACGACCAGGACCAGCACGGTTGCGATGAGCCCAAGCCCTACTATTTGGATGATTTCCACGGTGCGCTCACCTACTGGAATAAGAAGATCGATTTGATTTCCTGAAACAGACTGTCAAGCAGCCGGATGACCATAAACAGGACGACAACGAACCCGATCAGCGTCACCCAATGCGCCATGTCCTCTTTCCCCATCTGCTTCAGCACCGTATGGATCATGGCGATAATGATGCCGATGCCCGCAATCTGAAAAATGGCGTTCACTTCTATGTTCATTGATTTGGCACCTCACTAACGATTTCACAGGCGACAATCAGCCGTGGAGGGAAATGGTATTCAGTAGAACAAAATGACGATGAACGCTCCGCACAAAAGGCCCAAGCTTCGATACATTTTCTCATAGCGGGCTTGTTCTTCCCGTGCCGTCGATTCCTCGCTTTCCAGCTGCCGCACCGCCGTGGCCAGGTGGCCCAACTGGTCTTTCCGGTCGCTTGTCCCGAGAGTCAAGCTGAGCTGCCGGATGACCTCTTGCTCAGGCGCCTTCATGGCGGTATATTTCCACAGCTTCGTAACGGCTTGCTCCAGACTTTCTTGGGCGGTCCACGGGTGGGCCGAACTCATGTTGTCCGCCGCGTTTACGAAGATCGCACGGATCGGCTCCCCGCTTTGCTCCCCGATTCTCCGAAGGGCGTCCGGCAGCGGGGTGAAGCCGTACATGATTTCCGTTTCAAGCCGTTTTAAAGCAAGGATGAGCCGCCGGATTTGGCTGGGCCGGGCGGCAAATTGTCTGGCCTGCATGAAACCTGCCAAGGTGGCGGTCAGCAGAACAAGTACGGCGCCAAACATTTTAAACATTCTCTTCCCTGCCTTTCCAACTGGGTGCGGCCGCCGGAATGCCGCGGCGTTTGCCGTCCCACAGCTTGAATGCCAGACCCTTGTCCGTCCGCGCCAGTACCGCGTACATCTGGAAGAAGGAGCTCTCCGTGAGCTTGGACAACGCAGGGCGGGCCGCCAAATCGTCCACGCTCGATCCATGCGCCGTGGCGATCACCCGCACACCGGCATGCAGCGCCTCGGCTAAAGCCTCGGCATCCTCCGGTCGGCCGATCTCATCAACGATAAGGACGTCTGGCGACATGGAGCGGATCATCATCATAATCCCCTCAGCCTTCGGGCAACCGTCCATCACATCGGTACGCGGACCGACGTCAAAGCCGGGTACCCCCCGCTTGCTGCCGGCGATCTCCGAGCGTTCGTCGATCACCCCGACCTTCAATCCAGGCCAGGACGCTTCAGGATGTCCCCAGGTTCCGCTGCTGATCTGGCGGGCCAAATCTCGGATCAGCGTCGTTTTCCCTTGCTGCGGCGGCGACAGGATCAAAGTGTGATTCACCGTTTTGTGCCTGAAATCCAGCAGCTTCGGCAGGATGGGATCGGCGATGCCTCGAATCTCTCGGGCAATCCGCACGTTAAACCCACTGATGTCGCGCAGATGCTCGACTCTTCCTCCGCTCAGCAGGGTTCTGCCAGCCAGTCCAATCCGATGTCCGCCGGCGATCGTAATAAACCCTTTGCGAAGCTCTTCTTCCATCGTGTAGAGCGAATGGTTAGTGATCAGATCGAGCAGACGATTGCCGTCTTGCTTGCCCGGCTTGTACGCAGCGTCCGGATTCCTCGTCATCTCTCCGTCGGGCGTTAGAAAGTAGTAGCGGCCGCCTGCGTTAATCTCTAGCGGTCGTCCCTCGCGAATGCGGATCTCTTCCAAACCCGGAAAGATAGAAGGCGGAAGCTTGAGCAGCAAAGCCCGGAGATTGTCGGGAAATACGGTTAACCAACTTGGGTTCATAGACGTACCCCCAAAACTCTTACTTTCATGCATCTCTTAATTGGTTTGTTTTTTGCTATATGACATGTGTATGCTTGTACTTTGCCATTATGCTAGGGAACTCTATCATTTCTTTAAAATACCGATTAAGAGACACGCCACGCCGCAGCCAATCCATACCATCTTCCCCCAGGAAAGTTTGTCGGCGATGCCGGCAAGGCCGATGGACGTTGTGATGAGCAGAATGGTTGGTCCAACGAATGCTAGCGCCGAATTGACGGCGAGCGCTTTGTCTACCCTTCCCAACTTAAGCATAAGCAGCGCTGCCAGAATCTCGACCGTTCCCGAGAAGATGCGTAAGGCCGCCATACTTGTCACGAATTTATCAAGCATATGTACCTCCTTCTTGTCCCATCCGTTCTCTTAACGATATGCCCGACAATTTCTATTTATTAAAAAAAATCCCCCGAAGCCATAGCTCCAGGGGATTTCGTTTTGATATTTTCCAGGGTTCCGTAGGTTACCGGCGATCTTGCGGCCCGCCAACGAAAGCGGTGCTCTCCGCATCTAAACCGTAGGCCGTATGCAGCGCGGTCACGACTTCGTTCAGCTTGCTTCCGTCGATGACGCAGGACACCTTGATCTCCGAGGTACTGACCATGACGATATTTACGTCTTGCTTCGAGATCACGTCGAACATTTGCGCTGCGACGCCCGGATGGCTAACCATGCCGGCGCCAACGATCGACACCTTCACGAGTCCTTCTTCAGACGTGACATTCTCATACGGCAGGTCGCCACGGATGCTTTCCAGCACTTTCACCGCTTTATCGCAATCGGACAAGGCCACCGTAAAGGAGAAGTCTGCTTTACCGTCCGTTACACCGCTTTGAACGATGATGTCCACATCGATTTTCGCATTGGCCAGCGAGCCAAACACCTTCGCCAGCACGCCAGGGACATGCGACACGCCCAGAATGCTGATGCGGGCCACATTCTTATCATAAGCGATTCCGCTGACTACCACACCTTGTTCCATATTGACTTCCTCCTTCACAACCGTACCTTCATGATAGTTAAAGCTGGAGCGGACCACGAGCCGGACCTTGTTGTGCTTCGCATATTCCACCGCACGGGGGTGCAAGACCGCAGCGCCTAAGTTCGCGAGCTCAAGCATTTCGTCGTAAGAAATTTCATTCAGTTTACGGGCATTCTTCACGATCCGCGGGTCGGTGGAATAAATGCCGTCCACGTCCGTATAGATCTCGCAATAATCTGCGCCTGTCGCTGCCGCCAAAGCTACCGCCGTTGTATCGGAACCGCCGCGACCAAACGTGGTGATCTCCCCGCCCTCGGTCATCCCTTGGAAGCCGGCGACGATGACGATATTCCCTGCTTCCAGCGATTTCAGCACTCGATCCGGCTTAATATCGGTGATTCGGGCTCTACCATGCTCTGCTTCCGTGCGGAAACCAGCCTGCCAGCCCGTATAAGAAACGGCTTTAGCACCAAGCGCGTCGATGGCCATCGCCAGAAGCGCGATGGAGATTTGTTCGCCGGTTGTCATCAGCATATCCATTTCCCGCAGAGGCGGATTCGGATTCAACAGCTTCGCCTGATCAATCAAATCGTCCGTTGTATCGCCCATCGCAGAGACCACTACCATGACCTGATGCCCTTCTTGCTGTTTTTCCACAACGCGCCGGGCGACGCGCTGCATACGCTCCGTATCGCCTACAGAGCTACCTCCAAATTTCATCACGTATAAAGCCAAGTTAGACCCTCCCTAATGGTGCTCCGAATTGGAGCATTCAGCCCATTAAATCCAGTAACGCTTTAAACCAGTATAATACGAAAGCCCCGAAGTTCGTCAATGGTTTTGCGGATATTAACAAAAATTCCTCCACCCAGGTCAGGTGGAGGATACCGCTTGATGGACAAGACCCCGCCTGAAGCGGAGCCTTGTACCAAACAACCGCAGGGAATTCTATGCCCGCGAGATGTATTTGCCTTCGCGTGTATCGATGAGGAGCACATCATCTTCGTTAATGAAGAGCGGAACTTGAACGTTCAAGCCGGTTTCGACTTTCGCGTTTTTGGTTGCGCCGGTAGCCGTGTTCCCTTTGATCCCCGGTTCGGTTTCAATTACCTTCAGCTCGACGCTGTTCGGCAGGTTGATCCCGAGAATTTCGCCTTGGTAGCTGACGATCTTGACGTTCATGTTTTCTCTCAGGAAGTTCAGCTCCCACTCCAGTTGATCCGAAGTCAACGAGAACTGATCATAAGTTTCGTTATCCATGAACGTATGCTCTTGGCCGCTGGCATACAAGTATTGCACGTCGCGGTTTTCAATCATCGCCCGGCCAATCGTTTCACCGGCGCGGAATGTTTTTTCCACCGTGTTGCCGTTACGCAGGTTTTTCAGCTTGGAGCGGACGAACGCCGCGCCTTTCCCCGGTTTTACGTGTTGGAACTCCAACACCGTATAAATGTCGCCGTCCACCTCGACGGTCAAGCCTGTTTTAAAATCGTTTACTGAAATCACAAAAGTACCTCCTCAAGTGGGTTAACATCTCTATTAAAATTGAAAAATACCCAAAATTCAAGCGGCCAACGTAAGCTGCTGTTTCCCCCAACCTTGGAGTCCCTGCGAAACCACGTACAGCCGGGTGCCGGCTACATCAAACCGTCGTCACCCTTATTTTAGCCGAGCGCGATGAAATCCTTCGTCGACTCTGTCAACCGGCGGATTCCGGTCTCCGTGATCACGACATCGTCCTCGATGCGAACGCCACCGATCCCCGGCAAGTAGATCCCCGGTTCCACGGTGACGACCATCCCCGGCTTCAAGACCGTGTCGCTCGCTTTGGATACGCGAGGGGCCTCATGCACTTCCATCCCGAGGCCATGCCCGGTGCTATGACCGAACTGATCGCCGTAGCCGTAACGGGTAATGACGTCACGCGCCAAGGCATCGGCTTCCCGCCCAGTCATCCCCGGACGCAGGAATTCCAACGTATGCAGTTGGGCTTCCAAGACGATATCGTATATTTCGCGCAGCTTGGCGGTTGGTGTTCCCAAAGCAACCGTCCGTGTAATATCAGAGCAATACCCCTTATACAAGGCGCCGAAATCCATGGTTACCAGCTCGTTCGCTTGCATGATGCGTTCGCTTGCTCTGCCATGGGGCAGAGCGGAACGTTCCCCGGAGGCCATAATCGTATCGAAGGAAGGACCCGTCGCCCCGTTCTTCTTCATGAACGTTTCCAGCTCCAGCGCGGCATCCCATTCGCTCATTCCCGGCTTCAGGACGTCCAACATATGCAGGAAAGTCCGGTCAGCCAGTTCGGCTGCTTCTTTCATGATCGCCAATTCCTCAGCGTCCTTGAAGATGCGCAGCTCTTCTACCATACCGCTCAGCGGAACAAGCGTCACCGGCTGCAGTTCGCGCTCGTAAGAACGGAAGGTGGCAAACACCATTTGCTCTTCTTCAAATCCAAGCCGATCGATGTTCTCTTGTTGCAGCAGGCTTTGGATGGTTCCAGTGACCGATGCACCATGGTCCACAATTTCAAACCCGGGCGCTTGTTCGGCCGCCTGTGTCAAATAACGGAAGTCCGTTAACAGCCAGGCTTGTTGATGCGTAATCAGCACATAGCCGGAACTTCCCGTAAATCCCGTCAAATAGCGGCGGTTCACTTCTCCGGTAATCAGTACGGCTTCGATCTGCTGCGATGTCATCGCTTCGCGGAGCCGGGTTACACGTGTACTCGCCATAACTAACTCTCCCTTATTATAAGGTAGTTCAAAATGCCATCTTTGGATCACGAAGCATTGGCTGGGATGCGAGGTCGGCGTCGAATCTTGAATTCAGCCGGTCCAAGCCGATGCTTCCGAAGCATGTTTCCTTCGGAAACATTTCAGTTGCTCACGTAGCTTGCAGCTACGCTCCGCTACTCACTCCCTAACTTCATCCAACCTTCTCGGTGCTCCAAACCTGCCCTTTTGAACCTTCATTTGAATCGGTAGTTCAAAATGCCATCTTTGGATCACGAAGCATTGGCTGCGTTGCGAGGTCTGCGTCGAATCTGCCACATGAATCCAAGGTATTCCTGCAAAAATACAGTTATTCTCTTGAAAAAGGGCAACATCACGTGAATACCTGCAAAAATACAGTTTTATTTCGCAAAAAGTGACTATAACGCTCATTCAACCCAAAATCCCTGCATTTTTGCATCCTTTTTCGACTTAAGCTCCAATATCGCCCGAAATTCCTGCACTTTTGCAGTTATTCGTCTCAAGCCAACCGGTCGAATCCAAGGTCAATTCAAGGTCAATTCAAGGTCACTTGGTTTAGAAACCTCCGGTTATCCCCGCACCAAATGCCGTTTCAACGCCAGCAGTCCCATTTCATAGCCATAGGATCCAAATCCGGAGATTTGACCGACAGCGATCGGCGCAATGACCGAGGTATGACGGAACGCCTCGCGGGCATGGATATTAGACAAATGAACTTCGACCACAGGAATTTTCACCGAAGTCAGGGCGTCCCGAAGCGCATAGCTGTAATGCGTCAACGCACCTGGATTCAGCAGAATTCCGTCCGTGTTTCCGTAGGCGGCGTGAATTCGATCAATCAGCTCGCCCTCATGGTTGGACTGAAAGAAGGAAAGCTCCAGCCCGTTTGGCACAGCCAGTTCCTTCAGCTTATCTTCGATATCACCGAGTGTCTCGGATCCGTAAACGCCGGGCTCGCGTACGCCAAGCATGTTTAAGTTCGGTCCGTTCATGACGAAGATGCGATACAAGGCGGCTCCCCCTTTCCGAAAAATAACCAAAAATAATTTTAACATAGGAGGGAGTCGCTTGAGAAGCTATAACTTTTCGGACGCTCGCTTATTGAAGCGCATGCTGCTCGCGGGCTTTGTTCGGTTCACGCGACCGTTCGTCCGTATATTCCTCCGCCGTGGTATATCCGATAAACAACCCCCACAGTAAATACAGGCAAAACTCGCTGATGATTGTGGTCCGTGACAGATCGCGCAGCGGAGGAATCAGATCCAGCAACGGGCCGAGCACCCCGAACAAAATTCCCCACCAGGCGATGCCGTATAAGATCCCCGGGCCCGGGCCTTTCAGTTTACGGAACGCTACCACATAGAGGATCGTCGCCAGAATGGACAACACGATAAACGACAGCCATCCAATGTAATATCCAGCCTGACTGTTCAGGAACGAATTTTTGAAGAATGGCTCCACCAGATAGCCGGGCAATACCGAGGTAAAGCTCATATAGAAAAATAAGCCTTTGACACCCCCCCAGATCAATCCGGCAAACAATCCGATCTCCAACGCAAACATCCAAATGTTGGTGTTTTTACGCCGCTGCTGCCGCCATGGCTGAACCCTCGCATGTGATTTTTCCTTGTTCGCTTTCATTCGCATCCTTCCCTTCCATAGAAATATTTACATTCGTTTTTTTGAAGGTTAGTATGTACATTTCCAAAAAGACTAAACAAACTAGAATTTGCCCGCAAAGTCCGTTACAATGGAATCATTACAAATCTTGATGTTACGCCGCTTACGCCACACAAAACTCATATATTGTAGGAAGGTGAAAGTTTTGCCTGAACAATCTGCACCGACGATTTACGGCGGCCAAGCCGTTATAGAAGGCGTCATGTTCGGTGGAAAATATGTCAACGTAACCGCCGTTCGCCGGAAGACCGGGGAAATCAGCTTTTTGGAGGTCCCTAAAGAAGACAAGGATTGGGTCAAACGGCTGCGCAAAATCCCGCTGATTCGCGGAATCGTCAGCATTGTCGACTCCAGTGCCAAAGGTTCTAAGCACCTCAACTATTCGGCAGAGGCGATGGCCGATGACGAAATGGACCCGGAAGAACGCGCCAAACAAAAGGAAAAAGAGGAGTCCGGCTTCTCCCTCACGATGCTGCTTGGGGTTGCCGTGGTCGGCGTCTTGTCCTTTATCGTGGGCAAGCTGATTTTCACTTTAGTACCGGCACTCTTGGAACAATACTTGTTCCAGCACGCTTTTGCGAGTCAAACACTGCACTCCCTCATCGAAGGCGCGATCAAAATCGTCCTGTTGCTTGGTTATCTGTGGCTGATGTCGCAGACGCCCGTCATTAAACGGTTATTCCAATACCACGGGGCAGAACATAAAGTCATCTCCGCGTATGAAGCAGGGGAAGATTTAACCCCGGCCAATGTGCAAAAATACAGCCGTCTGCATTACCGCTGCGGCAGCAGCTTTATTATTTTGACAGTCATTGTTGGTGTTATCATTTATTCCTTGCCTATATTCAGTTGGGACTCGCTTTGGGAACGCGTATATATCCGCGTGCTGTTGCTCCCACTCGTCATTGGTCTTTCGTTCGAAATGCTGCGATTCACCAATGCAGTTCGGGACATTCCGGTTCTGCGTTTCCTCGGGTATCCGGGTCTATGGTTGCAACTCTTAACGACAAAGGAACCGTCCGATGATCAAGTCGAAGTATCCATCGCTTCGTTTAATCGGATGCTTGAGTTAGATGCTCAATTGGAACAAGTCGGCGTCCTCGAGACGCCAGTTGGTTCGGCTTTGGATCCCTTGAAAGGATGAGGTAACATGAAAAAACAAGGCATCATGTTTTGGATCATCGTCCTCTTGGTCGGCGTCGGCATTATCGACAGTCTCTTTGTGAGCCATCGGATCCCTTGGAGTAGCATTATCGTTCCGGTCGCCGTCATCGGCATCGTCTTTCTACTGTACAAATTCCCGCCGCGGAAATACCGGAAAGCACAGCCGAAAATCAAACCTTCGGCGCGTACAATGGCCAAAGTGGCCGCGGAACGCAAGCCTGCCCGAAGCGATAAACGCAAAGCGTATCCGTTTCAAGTTATTGAAGGGCAAAAAGGCAAGAGCGATGACGATTTGCCTAAATATCATTAAAATGTAAAAGGACGGTGCCGCTAAAATTGCGGTACCGTCCTTTTGGTTTATTTTAACGCGGCGAACGCTTGCTGATACTTCTTGAACTGATCCTCGTACAACTGCATGTTCCAACTGCCGAAGAATCGGTCTCCGGCCAGAAATCCCGATTCGAATAACAGCAAGCTTTCCTCGTCGCTGATATCGAATTGTGTCGTGCCTATGCCAAGCGTTGGAATCTTAATCGTCCGATAACGATTGGGTTGCTCGATGTACCGCTCGTCATGAGCGGACAGCATCGTCTCTACGATCGCCTGCAGCATCGTAAACGGACCGGTAATGCCATGCGGCTTATTCGTATTTTTGCCGACCATTTGAAAGCCGACGGTCGGAATACGTCTCTCCCCGTGCCGTGGCTCTTCGCGATCAAACAACCATAATGGAAAATTGCTGAGCAGTCCGCCGTCAACGATGTGTAGAAACTGCTCGGCGAACGGTTTGCCTTTCGCAAGCTTCGGCGGCAGCCGCAACAGCACCGGATCAAAGAAATAGGGAATGCTACAGCTCATGCGAACCGCTCGGGCCACTTCGAATGTCGCCGGATTGAGACCGATGTTATGCAGGTCGTCCGGCAGTACCATGATTTTCCCGCTTGTGATATCCGAGGCGATAATCGTCAGCTTCCCCGGGGGGAGATCACCAAATGTGCGAATGCCTTTGGCCAGCAGGATCTGGCGCACCCACTCCTCCAGCGCCTCTCCGGCATATAATCCTTTCTTGAGGAGCACACGGAGGGCCGGACCGATCAACGCCAGATTAAAGATCGGCGCACGCTTCAGAAATTTTGAAAACGACGTGGTCAAGATAAGTTCTTTCATTTCGTCCGCCGTATAGCCTGCAGCAATCATGGAAGCGATAATCGAGCCGGACGAAGTTCCGGCCACACGATGAAACCGCGCGCCGTATTTCTCCGCCGCCCTGACCGCACCGGCCAACGAAATCCCTTTGACCCCGCCACCTTCAAACACTCCGTTCATTAGCATCAGGTGCCTTCCCCCCAACCTACATCAGTCTATTGCTTATGTATGTTGGGAGGGGCTGTACGTATGCCTATAGCTGACTACATCCCATAATAAGACTGCAGCAGCGGAATCAAGCCCAGCGGGTTCTTCCGCAGATCCTTGGCGCTAAAGAAGATGCTGCCGCTGATTTCGGGAACTTGGCGGTTGTAATTCAATTGGTCGATGATTTCCTGCGCGCTGGACCATCCAATCTCCGGTGTCCCCAGCTTATATGGCGCGTGGCCGATATAGAGCTTCACGTTTGTACCTCTAACCTCGCTGGCCCACCAGTCCGCCAGCAGGTCATACCGAACCTCTTTGCGCGTCATACTCCAATAGATCTGCGGAGCTACATAATCGATCCATTCGTTTTTGATCCAGGTACGAACATCGGCATACGTGCTGTCGTAAGCCGTAACACTTGCTCTCGTATCGGAGCCGGTCAAATCGGTGGACTTATTCCGCCAGACTCCGTACGGGCTGATACCGTAAGACACGCTTGGTTTGGCTTGGGCAACGCTTTGTCCCAGCTTCTGCACAAACTGATTGATATTGTCCCGGCGCCAGTCGCCCTTATTTGCGATCTTCTTAACGTTATAGGCTTTAAACGCAGCATCATCCGCAAATATCTTTGAGGTCGTTTCCCCGGTTGGATAGAAATAATCGTCCAAATGAACGCCGTCGATATCGTATCCGTTCACGACTTCCATGATCGCGCGAATGACGTGATCACGGGCTTCCGGAATCCCCGGATTAATGTACAACTTGCCGTCGAACTTAACGATCCATTCCGGATGCAGGTTCGCCACATGATTGGCCGGAAGCTTGCTGGCGTCGCCGCCCGTGCTGGCACGGAACGGATTAAACCAAGCATGGAATCCCATGCCGCGACGGTGCGTCTCCTCAATCAGGAACTGCAATGGATCATATCCCGGATCCTTTCCGGCTGTTCCTGTTAAATAGGAGGTCCATGGCACCAACGAGGACGGGTAGATCGCGTCCGCCGACGGGCGCACTTGAACGAATACCGCGTTCATGCCCATGGCCTGCACTTCGTCTAGCAGTTGAACGTATTCGGCTTTCTGAGCTTCCACCTTACCGTATGAGCTTTTGCTTGGCCAGTCCAGGTTTGAAACGGTGGATACCCAAACACCTCGCAGCCCATCAGCAGTATCACCCGCAGCCGGAGGCAGAGGAATCTCGCCTTGCGGAACTCCCCCGCCTGTGCCGGGAACCGATGGCTCTTCCGCAGATCCACTCGTCAGCGAAATCGTGCGAGTTTGTCCATTCCAATCAACAGCAATTCCAAGCTGCTCACTGACAAAGCGAAGCGGGACCATCGTTCGTCCGGAACTGATCTCTACGGACGCTTCAAGGCGAATAGCGCTACTGTCCACTTGAACCGTGGAATCCCCCACTGTAAGCACAATCGTGCTGCCGTCTTTTTGAATCGTCGCTTTTTTATCGATTTGGGACCAGGACACCTGGGCGCCCAGGTTTTCGCTAATCACCCGAAGGGGGACCATGGTGACGTTCGCTCCGGGCTTAATGTATGGCGAAGTATCGGAGGACAACTCGACACCATCGAGAATAATCCGAATGTCGGATGCGGCAGTTGCCGGCGTATTTCCGGAATAAGGCCATAAGAAGAGCAACACAAGAAAAGGAATAAACCATTTACGAAATTTCATCAGAATCCTCCACATCATCTTTATGTACGGACAAACCGCGCTACTTTCTTTAACGTCTAGTAGAGGTCAAGAGTTGCGGTTCTGAGGACAAAAAGAAAAAGCATCTGCCCTTAGCCCAAAGACAGATGCTTCTTCTATGATTCGTTAACCAGTTCCTGATGGACGTTCTCCAGATCTTGAATTCGGGAATTGTCGCGCTTGAAATACTCCACTAGCGTTGCAATACGTGTGATGGAATCCCAGCTTAAATGATGCTCAATGCCTTCGACGTCTTTATAAATGTTCTCGTGTTCAACGCCAATCATGCCAAGGAACTCTTCGAGCAGTTGATGTCGGTCCACGAGCCGTTTGCCGATTTTTTTTCCTTTGTTGGTCAAGACAAGGCCCCGGTACTTCTCGTAAATCAAATATTCATCCTTGTCCAATTTTTGAATCATCTTCGTGACGGAGGAAGGATGAACCTCCAAACCTTCCGCGATATCGGACACGCGCGCGTATCCCTTCTCGTCGATCAGTTTGTAAATACGCTCCAAATAGTCCTCCATACTGGGCGTTGGCATCTATCGATTCCCTCTTTTCCATGAGTTGACGCGGACAAACATGTACACGCAGGTTAACATTACTCTGTTAATGATACATGTTCTGATTGTCCGTTGGCAAGTGCGCATCGGCACACTTTCCTATATCCAACCCTAGAACTTCAACCATTCGGGCGTGATTTGCTGCAGCCAAATGGTGATTTGGGCCATGCGGTTCGTGAAGAGCAGCACCCCCATCAGCAGCATCAAAGCGCCCCCGATTTTCATCATGATCGCGGAATAACGGAGGATCCATTTCGTCGAACCGATAAAGAAGGCCAGCGCAAAAAATGGTAAGGCAAATCCTAGCGTATACGCGGTAATGAGTCCTATCCAGGTTCCCGGCTCCGTCACAGCCAACGCGATAATCGCCGCCAGGATCGGTCCAACGCAAGGCGACCAACCCGCTGAAAAACCGATCCCGAAAATAAATGATCCAACATAACCGGCAGGTTTGAACTTCAGGTCCATTTTTCGTTCCTTCAGCAAAAACCGCGGTTGGAAGATCCCCATAAGAAACAAACCCATGCAAATGATCAGAATAGCGGATAATTGCCGGATCAACCCGCGGTATTGATTAAAGAATTCTCCAAACAAACCGGCGCCGAACCCTAATGTGTAAAAGACGACGGAGAAACCGAGGATAAACGCCAGCGTATGCGTCATCGTCCGGAACCGGACGTCTCGCTTGCTTTGCTCCGTCTTCAACTGCTGCACGGACATCCCGGTGATATAGGACAAATAAGACGGATATAAGGGTAAGCAGCAAGGCGAAATAAAGGAAGCTACTCCCGCGCCAAAAGCAATCCCGAGATGGATGTCGGCCATATGAACCCCCTATGTACCCTTGCGGGCTAGGCGGAAAATCCCCGTTTGCCCAGCAAAGTAAGTATCAACATACAGATCAGCAGCAGCACGATCGTGGCACCCGGTGCCAGATTCCAGATGCCCGCCACAATCAATCCCGCCACGACCGCAATTTCGGCTATGATGACGGAGAATAGAACGGACGTCTTAAAGCTTCGGGCGATCAACAGACTGCAAGCGGCTGGAATCGTCAACAAGGCCGAGACTAATAAAGCGCCAACGATCTTAATCGCGGTGCTGATTACCAACGCCGTCATGACCGTCAGCAGCAAATTCAGCAGCTTTACCGGAAGGCCGCTCACCGAAGCGGCATCCTCCTCAAAGGTGAGCAAGAAGAACTCCTTAAAAAACGCCGCGACGACAATGACCACTACCAAGGTGACGCCAAATGCCACGTACAAGTCCGTCGTATCCAGCGTATAGATACTGCCGAACAGATAACTGACCACATCTGTATTGTAACCCATCCCTAGTGTGAAGAACAGGGAAGCTAGCGCAACGCCCCCGGACATGATGATGGCTATCGACAGCTCGGCGTAGCCTTTATAAGCTTTGCGCAGCTTCTCGATCGCAAAGGAGGCGATCACCGCAAAAGCTAAACCAACCCCTACGGGGTATACACCAACTAAGAAACCTAAGGCCACCCCGGCAATCGTCACATGGGCCAATGTATCCCCGATCATCGATAGGCGGCGCAATACCAGAAAGATCCCGATCAGCGGTGCCGTCAGCCCAATAAGCAGACCTCCAGCCAGCGCTCTTTGAAAAAAATCAGCGGATAATATTTCCAAAATCAACAACTCCTAAAAGTTTTTCGAAGCAAAACGGCCTCGAAAGCGTAGGCTAAACCAACGAATGCTGTAGGTCCGGGATCGCGCAGTCTTGCTCGTGCGAATGACGCACGTAAAATTTAATCGCCCCGCAATGCTCACGGGGTTCATGGCCCAGCTGACCTTCGATCATGCTGATATCATGGGAGACCATCAGAAACGTCATATGATGATGGGCGTGCATATGAAAGATTAATTCAAAAAAGTCGGCTTGCGTCTGTGCGTCGATACCGACTGTAGGTTCGTCTAAAACGAGCAGATCCGGTTTGTTGACGAGCGCCCGCGCCAAAAATACACGTTGCTGTTGGCCGCCCGAAAGCTGACCGATCCGTTTATCCTGGATCTCGCCGATTCGCATTACTTCCAGCGCATCATCGCATTTACGTTGCTCCTCGCGGCCGATTCGGCGAAACAGCTTCTTATTGTTGTATAGGCCGGACATCACGACTTCGCGGACCGTCGCCGGAAATAGCGGGTTAAAGGCGTTCTTCTGCGGCACATAACCGATTCGCTCCCAATCGCGGAAGCGCCGAATTGGTTCGCCAAACAAGCGGATTTGCCCTTCCGTCGGCTGCAGCAAGCCTACCATCATTCGCAGCAGCGTCGTTTTCCCCGCGCCGTTGGAACCGATCACGCCAACAAAATCCCGCTCACGAACTCGAAAGCTGAAATCGTTGATGACCTTTTGCTCTTGGTAAGCAAAGGAGACGTGGTCGAGCTCGATTACACTATCATGACAAACGGCTTCCTGTGCCGTATTTGCGTCGGATATCATTTATATAGCGTCCTTCCGGTACATGTAGTTTTCTTCTTATTGTAGAGCTTGGATCAGATTTTGCAAATTTTTCTCCATCAATGTAAAATAATTGTCCCCCGCTTGTGCTTGGTTTTTCGTCAACCCTTCCACCGGATTCAAGACCAAGGTCTCCACGCCAGCTTCGGAAGCCAGCGTTTTGGCTAACTTATCCGATACAAGCTCCTCGAAGAAAATATAGCGGATGCCCTCTTCCTTCACCATCTTCGACAGAGCTACCAGGTCCTGAGCCCGCGGCTCGGCTTCGGGCGAGAGCCCCATGATCGCATGTTGGGTTAAGCCGTAATCCCTGCACAAATAGCCGAAGGCCTGGTGGGAAACGACAATCTCCTTGTTTGGCAGCGCGGATAATTGCTCGGTAAACTTGGCATCCAGCGCCTGCAATTGTCCAATCAACACCTGATAGCGGGCTTCATAGGTTGCCTCATGAGCCGGATCTACCTCAATGTAGCTGTTCTTGATATTCTCCGCCATCACGATTGCGGATTTGGGGCTAACCCAAGTATGCGGATCGACGTGATGGTCGGCTTCCTCTCCCTCATGCCCTGAGTTCGACTCCGATTCCTCGCCATGTCCATGACCATCGTCCCCATCCGCTTCGATCAAATCAATGCCTTGGCTGACCTCCACGGTTTGCACCAAGTTGTCACCGCCCAAGCCTTTCAGGAAGTTCGGGACCCAGCCCTCCAGCCCTGCTCCGTTATACAAGAACAATTGCGCTTTGGACGCATTCAAAATATCCTGGCTGCGCGGCGTCCAATCATGCGGCTCGACCCCCGTGGGCAGCAGGTTGATAACGTTGGCTTCTTCTCCCCCGATCGCTTTGGCAAATTCGTAAATGGGATAAAAGCTAGTGATGACGTTAACCTTCCCCTCCACGATGGTTCCGCTGTCCGAACTCTTTCCGCAGCCCGACAAAGCCAGCGTGATGGTAAGCAGCGCCACCGCGAGGATCAGCGCCCGCTTGGATCTATGTATAAGCATAAATAACTCCCTCTCTTAATCGTAATGATTACCAACAAGGATTATAGGGCCATTCTCCTACGATTGTCAACCTCTATTATTCTTCCTTTAATGAAGACGCCACAAACAAAACCGCCAGAGGGAGTTCCCCTGGCGGTCGCATGACACCGATATTTTGACGCGTTGATCACGTCTGCAAACCTTGCTTACTTGACAATAGCGCCGTTCGGCATCGAATCCGGCACCGTCGCCAACGTCAGTTGGTCGCCTTGCGAAGCGGCCAGAATCATCCCCTGCGACAACTCGCCGCGCAGCTTCACCGGCTTCAGGTTGGTCACGCAAATCACTTTGCGTCCAACGAGTTCTTCCGGCTTGTAAAACTTAGCAATGCCGGACACGACCTGACGTTGTTCGTAGCCCAAGTCCAACTGCAGCTTCAGCAGCTTGTCGGCCTTCGGTACCGGCTCGCAAGCCAGTACCTGCGCTACGCGCAGCTCCACCTTGGCGAAATCGTCGATGCCGATTTCCTCCTTCGGCTCTGGCTGTTCCACCGCCGGAGCTGGAGTCGACGCCGCAGCGTCTGCCGGAGCTGCGGCCTCCGCCGCCAGCGTTCCCCCACTCATCGAGTTCGAAATGAACTCGATTTCCTGCTCCGCGTCAAGCCGCGGGAAGATCGGCTCGCCTTTGACAAGCTTCGTTCCAGCCGGGAGTCGGCCGAACGTCTTGGCGCTCTCCCAGGTCGTGAGCTCCCCGGGAGCGATCCCGAGCTGCGCCCAGATCTTCTTCGGCGCTTGCGTCAGGAACGGCTGCAGCAGAATCGAAGCGATCCGCAGCGACTCGGCCAGATGCGCCATCACCGAAGCAAGTTCGCCTTGCTTCGCTTCGTCTTTAGCCAGCACCCATGGCTGCGTCTCGTCGATGTATTTGTTCGTGCGGCTGATAAACGCCCCGATATAGGTCAGCGCCACGGAGAATTCCATTTTCTCCATCACCTCTTCCACCTTGCGAACCGTATCCACCGCCACTTGTTCCAACTCGGCGTCAAACGCCGTCGCATTAGGCTGATAAGCCGGTACTTCACCGCCAAAATACTTCTCTACCATCGCCACCGTCCGGTTCAACAGGTTACCAAGGTCATTGGCGAGATCGGAATTGACCCGCTGCACAAAGCTTTCTGGCGTAAACGAACCGTCCGAGCCGAATGGCACCTCACGCAGCAAATAGTAACGGGTCGCGTCAAGCCCATAGCAGTCGATCAGTACATTCGGGTCCATGACGTTGCCCTTCGATTTGGACATTTTACCGCCCTTCATCAGCAGCCAGCCATGACCAAACACCTTCTTCGGCAATGGCAGCCCAAGCGCCATCAGCATGATCGGCCAATAAATCGTATGGAATCGGACGATCTCCTTGCCAACGAGGTGTACATCTGCCGGCCAAAACCGCTCATACAGCTCCGGATGGTCCGAGCCGTAACCCAGTGCTGTGATGTAGTTGGACAAAGCATCGATCCACACGTACACAACATGTTTCGGATCGCCTTTGACCTTCACGCCCCAGTCGAATGTTGTCCGCGACACGGCCAAATCTTCCAATCCCGGCTTGATGAAGTTGTTGATCATCTCGTTCTTTCGTGACTCCGGCTGAATGAAATCCGGATTTTCCTCATAATACTTCAGCAATCGGTCGACATAATTGCTCATCCGTAAGAAGTAACACTCTTCCTTCAACAACTCCACGGCGTGGCCGCTTTCCGGGCTTTTCCCGCCGATCACTTTGCCTTGGTCGTTACGAACGACGTCAACCAGCTGCGATTCCGTATAATAGGTCTCATCGGGAATGCTGTACCAGCCTTCGTATTCCCCTTTGTAAATATCCCCTTGCTTCAGTAAGCGGTCAAAAATTTCCTCCACGACCACCTTATGCCGGGGTTCCGTCGTACGGATAAAGTCGTCGTAAGAAATGTCCATTTTATCCCAAAGCTGCTTGATCCCCGCCACGATCCCATCCACGAACTGCTGCGGGGTTTGGCCCTTTTCCTTCGCTTTCTGCTCGATCTTCTGCCCGTGCTCATCGGTCCCCGTTAAATAGCGGACATCAAAGCCGCGCAACCGTTTATACCGCGCCATGGCGTCCCCGGCTACCGTCGTGTAGGCATGGCCGATGTGCAACTTATCGCTGGGATAATAGATCGGTGTCGTAATGTAGAATGTTGGTTTGTTGGTGGACATTGTACCGTCATCTCCTTTAGAGGTTGTTCTAAAAGTCATCTTTCCATCACGAAGCCATTCATGAAGCGAAATCGACGTCGAATCTTGAATTCAACCGGGCCTTCCGTTGCTCTCGTAGCTTCCAGCTACGCTCCGCTACTCAGTCCCTAGCTTCATCCAACCTTCTCGGTGCTGGAAACCTGACTTTTTGAACTTTCATTTCATTCCAATTAAAACAAAAAACTCCCGCCCCATCATGGGGCGAGAGAGTTCTCACGCGTTACCACCCAAATTCCCCGTACCTTCGCAGGCAACGGGCTCCATTGGTCGAAACCGACCGTCCGTTAACGCCGGACCATACGCCATTCCCTTACCCGTGCGCTGCGCTGAACGCATCCCACTTGGCTCGAAAACGGTTCCTCCCGGACCATATTCCAAAGATGTTCCAGACCGGTTTGCAGCTTCCCCGGCTCTCTGTAGCTGGATCTTATCCCTGTACTCATCCGTTCACTGGACACAATTGAAGTTGTTCAAAAAATCAGCTTTCGATCACGAAGCAGTTCAAGAAGAAAACTCGGCGTCGAATCTTGATTTTTTTGAACTTACATTTTAATTTGAACTTACGTTTTATATTAAAAAAATTTCCAAACCGTGTCAAGCCGCCTCGGAGCCGGTCTCTTCCCCGAAACGATCAGGCTTGTCCGCCATTCAGCGGCGGCGTGCCTTGCTCGCCCCCGGGCTTCTTCTCCGCCTTAGGGGGAACCGGGTCATATCCGCCCGGATGGAACGGCTGACATTTGACGATCCGTTTCGCCGCCAGCCAGGAGCCTTTCAGCGGGCCATGCACCTCGATCGCCTCCAAAGCATACGCCGAGCAGGTCGGATAAAAACGACAGGTTGGCGGTTTCAGCGGCGAAATAAACTTGCGGTAGACATGGATCGGGGCCTGAAACGTTTTGCGGACCACGCCCATCTCAGGACACCTCGTTGGGCTCCGGCGCGGCATCCTGAGAATTGCCGTCCGGCCGACAGTTTTTGCAATACCCGAAAACCTCGAATTTATGCTTCACGACCTGGAACTGCTCCGGCGCGTCCGTCAGCGGCATCGGGCAGAAATGGATCGGATACGTCTTCTCGCACTGGAGGCAGATCATATGATGGTGATGATGCCCCTCGCTGCTGCAGCTGGCTCTGAACTTGAGGCCGTCTTCAAATACGACCTGTTCCAGCACGCCTAGCTCCTCCATGACCCGGAGATTGCGGTATACGGTATCGAAGCTGAGACCGCTGTACTCCTTGCCCATATATTCATAGACATCCTTTGGGGTCAAATAACCGTCCCGCTCGGCGAACAGCTTGGCCAAGCTTTTGCGTTGGTCGGTAATCCGCAGCCCCCGGCTGGACATCACTTTAATAATTTCTTCGGTCGACAGCATGTGACATTCCTCCAATCTACCCCTTAATCCATGCGTCTTCTCTAATAATGCCCCAAATCAAATGCTCCGTCAATGAGATCGGATATGCATTGCGTGCAGCTTATCCGCTTCTAGCCTTAACCAAAAAAAGGCACGACGCTGGGGCGCCGTGCCTTTAGGCTCATTCGTTCTTACTCGCTCTTCTTCTCCGGCATCTGCTGGAACAGCAGGTTGACGGACAAATTGCTGCCCGGAGCCGCCGTGAAAATCAGATCCACGGTTTGCTCGCGTTCCCCGGTGCGGAACAGCACGCCGTTATCGTTAGGGGCGCTGAGTCCACCAACGTTGGCCAATCCCACGATATCCCCGTTGACCATAACCGCTCCCATATAAGCACCCCCACGTGGATTAAACGAGATCAGTGTGTTTGGGGCGACGCGGTACAGTTTGATCCGGTACAAGACGCCGAAGTTACCGGCGTTCATGCGATATTCCCCGGTTGGACCGTCGTATCCGATCAGGAATGGGTCACTGGAGTTATCGCCAATCAACAACCGGGATGGCGTATTGCCGATCAGATCGGTCACTTCGATATTGCGGTTGGCCTCCATATAGGTACCGCGATTATGAATATCAGGTGCTAATGCACTCAGATAAGGCAAAGTCTTGAACGGGTCTTGATCCTGATCCACCATAATGACCGTGTAATTCAAGGTGTGATCGCTGTACAAGTCCGCAAACAGCGAGATGACATCTCCCTGCTTCATTGAGGTAGCGCTCAGCTCGTTCAGGATGATCTTGCTTTCCCCTGGAGCAAACCAGGTATCCTTGTATTTGTTGCCGGTTTGCATCGACTCATAATAACGCTGTACCGAAGCTTTCCCCGCCGCTGTAGCGTAATTGCTCGGACCGCCAAAACCCAGGTTGCTCTGCGTTAGTCGCGTCGTTTCACCATTATTGTTCGTCGCGATGACGTACATTTTGACCGATTTCCCGGTCGCATTGGCGTGGTGGATCATGAAGCGCGTATTTCCGATGGCGGCTTCCTTATACAGGATCCCTTTGGAATAGACCGTTTCCGGGCTATTGCTGCGGATCAACGTTACCGCTTCGGAAGTGAACGCGTATTTGAGCCGTTCCCAGCTTGGCACCTGTGTACCGTCAAACGTATATTTTTCCCCTACAGGCATGAACAGTTTATTGAATTCGTCCCGCGTATAGAGCGTTTCGTTCGTAATCGTAATCGTCTTCTCTACGGTCGAATACAAACCAAATTTGTTGACGACCTTCAGGCGGATCGTCATTTGCCCTGGCGTAAAGAACGCCAGTTGTTTATTTTCCCACACGCGTTCGGTGATGGCCACTTCATCCGTACTGAGGTCAGTGTACGTGATCATTTCACCCATTTTATAGGTGTCTTTGTCCGTCGTAAAATTCGCTACCGGCGGCGTATGCGGTTTGCTAACATGAATCATTAGCGTAAACGGATTACTCCATTGACCGCTGGAATCCTGTACCCGGTAGGTAACGGTATAATCCCCAGGCGTCATGAACATATCCTGGCGCCCGATCCATTCCTCGTTCACGATCGGAAGTCCAATCGGCGAGGAAGCATTCGTTACATACTGAACCTGCGTTTCACCGGCGACCACTTCTTTGTTGCCAATCGTAAACGATGCATACGGCAGAGTATTCAAATTAACGATCACTCGTTTGCCTACCGAATCGTAAGAATACGTGATATTTAAGGCCTTCGTAATCGCCGTCAACGGCACCATGAAGTTATTCTTGGCTGAATAAGATTTCCCACGCATCGTCTGCGTTACGCCATTGACCTTGTAAGAGGTCGTATTCAATTTGAACCGAAGCTCGTCGCTGCCTCGCTTGATGATCGTTTCCTTGGTTTTATTGTCAAAAGACAGCTGGAATCCCGCCCGTTCCACGATCGCCCGGATCGAAATGTAGGATACGCCGTCCTTTACTTCCATTGGATAGCCGGCAAGGTACTCCTTCCCGTTCTGGTACATCTTGTTGCTGTTCACCATCAAAATCAATTGGCCCGAGTTACTCTGGTTTTGCGTGCCTTGATCTGCTGGCGGGGTTACCGGGCTGGTTGGAGGCAAAGATTCGTCACCGTTCTCCGTCCCGTCCTGGCTATCTCCGGGAATCGTTTCCCCCGTCGTTCCATCATTCGTTCCTTGATCCAAAGGCGTATCGCCGGGTTGGACAACATCGGTTGGTTGGGTCGATGTCCCGTTATTCGCAGGCTGCTGCGTCACAGTCGACGGATCCACGCCGTTCCCTTGCCCCATTTCCTCCGCGCTAGCCGGAAGCACCATGGAAATTTGCGATGCTACCAACATCGTGGTGATCAACAATCTCTTTAAATTCATGCCTAAACTCCCTTACTCTCCCATTTTATAAAGCACCCTTTATCTCACAATGTATTAAACGCAAGTAAAAACGAAAAGTTGCTGACACGAACGACAATAAATTGGCAAAAGAAGTCGTTCGTTGCCGCATTTTCCTTTATTTTTTGACAAATCACCACAAAAAACGCCCGGAAAACACTCCCGGGCGTTGCCGCAAAACCTTTCATTAACCTTGGATCAAGCTGACCGGTAATACTCCTTGTGGCTGCGCTTGGCCAACCAAGACCTTAGCGGCTGCATCCAGTGAATAAGGGCGGTTCTCGTATAAACAGAGATACGTCTCGATCTCCGGAAACGCGAGCAAATCGTAAGGATTCCGCGTAGACACGATGATCAGGCGTTTATCTGGAAGCTGCAGAAGCCGCCGCACCAAGGATTGCTGGCCTTCGGGGATCCCCCCTTCCGCCGTATAGGTTGCCACAACGATCTGGTCGAACTCTTTGCTTCGTTCCATCACCGTGGTTATCTCCTCGTCGCTGGGCTGTGTGCCGATCACCGTCGCAGATACCTGGCCATGAAGCGGCCGTAGAGCATCCGCTAGCGTATAGGCATGCACCGCCGGCTCATCGACTTCGGTGCGGTGCCGCAGCTCCGGCCAGACGACCAGCACCGGCCGATCGCTCTCAAGCGGCAGGCTGCCCGCACCCTTCACAAGGGTCATGCTGCGCTCTGCCGCTCTCCGCAATAGCGCACCGCTCTCCGCCTCCGGCGTCAGCGGCCCTTCCCCCGCGGTCGCGGCAGTTAACGCCTGTTCCGCGCTGCCGATCCGCTTCGCCTTGAGCGCCAGAATGCGCTCTAACGAGCGGTCGATCCGCGCTTCGCTGATCCGGCCGCTCCGCACCGCTTCGGCCACCCGTTCAATCGCCGCGCGCTGGTCCGCCAGGGTGTGGCTGACAAGCACAAGATCCGCGCCGGCTTCAATCGCTTGCACCGCCCCCTCGGCGATGCCGTAATGCTCCGCAATGGCCTTCATCTCCAGGCAGTCGGTGACGATCAACCCGCCGAAGCCCAGCTCTTCGCGAAGCAAGCCTGTTAACACGCGGTGCGACAAAGTCGCCGGGATCCCTTCCGGCTCGAACGCCGAGAAGATCACATGCGCCGTCATAATCGCATCGACGCCTGCCGCAATCGCTTCACGGAACGGCGCCAGCTCGACCTGGTGCAGCCGCTCCTTCCCGTGCGGGACGCTGGCCAAGCCGCGGTGGGAGTCTACTGCCGTATCCCCGTGGCCCGGAAAATGCTTGGCCGTCGCGATCACGCCTTGGTTCTGGTACCCGCGTACCGCTGCGGCCCCCTGCGCGGCCACCCGCTCCGGACGTTCACCGAACGAACGTACGCCGATCACCGGGTTCGCCGGGTTGTTGTTGACGTCGACGCACGGCGCAAAGTTGAAGTTGATCCCAAGCTGCAGCATCTCCTTCGCCGCGAGCTTCGCCACTTCCTCCGTCAACGCCGGATCATCGGCTGCCCCTAGCGCCATATTACCGGGAATGCGGCTCATCCCCTCATGATCCAACCGGGCCACCATGCCGCCCTCCTGATCAATCGAAACGAACAGCGGAAGCTCAGGCCTACTGCGGGGCAGCGCTTGTAAGCTCCGCGACAACTCGGCGAGCTGCTCCACCGAGGCGATATTCCGCCGGAAATAGACCACGCCGCCTACATGGTAACGCTGTACCAGCATCTTGATCTGTTCGTCCGGCACCAGGCTATGAAATCCGCAAATAAACAGCTGCCCGATCTTCTCCTCTAACGTCCATGCCTTCCCATCCACGAGCCGTCCCCCTCATCGTAAAAACGTTAAGATACGTTCGATTCCTTCTGCCGAAAGTCCGACGGCGTCATGCCGGTATACTTCTGAAAAACCTTGGTGAAATAACGCCGTTCCTGGTAACCGATGGAGGTCCCGATCTGCGCGATCGAACGCTCGCTGCTGCGCAGCAGGCATTTCGCCATCTCCATCCGCTGTTTCGTGAGGTACTCCACAAATGTTTCGCCAAAATGGTTCTTGAAGAGCAAGCAGAAATAACTGCTGCTGATGCCGAGATAATCGGCGATATCCTCGATCCCGAAGTCGCGGCCAAGATGATTCTGAATATAATTCTGCGCGGTCATCATCAGCAGCTCCGTGGACTTCTTCGCTGACAAACAGCTGCGCGACTGCTCAATGAGCGAGACAATCAGCGATAGCAGCTCCTTCAAGCTCATCGGTTCCCGTAGCCGCTGCCATAACGCTTCTTCCTGTTCTCGCGGCAGCATCTGCAGCTCACGCATTTCGCGCAGCAAATGGATAAGCAGGTAGTGCATCAACTTCTCGGCCGCACCCGCCCGCTGTTCATCCAAACGGCCGAAATACGATTTTAGTTCTCCGGCGATGCGGTCCAAGACCTCTTGGCTTCCATTACGCAATCCGGTCCCCAGCTGTTCGATCCAGCCCCATTGCAATTCCATCGCGTCTTTCCTTGAACGGTCCTCGTCCGCAGGCGCTGTGTCGGCTCTCACGAACCCTTCCTGCGCCGATCCCAAAATCAACCGATGCTGCAATCGATGGTACAACACCGATAGTTCCTGCAACCGATGCGGCTGTGCGGTCATACACATTCGAACCGGCAGTTCCTCCTTGCTATGGATCAGCTGCCGTATACGTTCAAATCCTGGCATCAGCGTGTCCTCCCCATACGACCGATCCGTTTCGGTGGCCGGGAATACCAGACACCATTCTCCTTCACGGATCTGGAGCACGACCAAGTCGGATAGCACCACGCCAAAGATGTCCTTTAGCGCATGCTTGATATGCAAATTCCAAGCTTTGCGCTCATGGAGTGTCCAAATGATCGAACGATGCGAATATCCCTCCAGATCCAAGAGAAGCATGGCGTAACGGCGTTGTTCTACTCCAACGTCTTCGTCGTCCCACAGCAGCCCCTCCCCATCCGTCTCCTGCCCAAGCAGGGAATGCAGCAGGAAGTTCTCGTTGGCCAGATCAACCACCTGATTCAGCCGCTGTTCCTTATTTTGGGTTTTGCGTTTCTCACGAATCTGCTTGGCAACTCCCCGAACCGTTTCCTCCAGCTCAAAGTAATTGATCGGCTTGCAAATGTAATCCTTGACGCCATAACGGATCGCAGTTCGAGCATACTCAAATTCCTGATACCCGGTCAACAGCAAGATTTCGCAAGGAATTTCGCGCTCCCGGAGCTCTTGCAGCAATTGAATCCCATCCATGACCGGCATGCGGATATCACTTAAGATCAAGTCGGGACGATGAATGGAGGCCAGCTCCAACGCTTCCTTTCCGTTCTTGGCCAGTAAGACGTTATCGAACCCCATATCTTCCCAAGGCAATACCTTCGACAAGTTCGTGAGAATATGAATTTCATCGTCAACCAGCAACGCTTTTAATCTCATCGAAATCACCCGCCCCATATCTTGGTATCACACATTGAATCGTTGTTCCATATCCGGGCAGCGAACAAATAAATAATCCATACCTGCTCCCATACTGATACCTCAGCCGGTCATACACGCTGCGGAGTCCCAGCCCCCGGCGTTCATGACTTGGATAAGGCGCCAAGGAACGGTATGCCGGATCGTCCATATCCGCGTATTGAATGTTCGCCAGCTGCTCGTTCGTCATCCCAATTCCGTTGTCTTCGATTCTCAGCAGGATGCGGTCCTGTTCCATTCTCCCCGTGACCGTGATCCTGCCTTTATAGTCGATCCCCTCAAACCCGTGCTGAATGCTGTTCTCCACGAGGGGCTGCAGGGTCAATTTTAACAGCAGGCAGTTCTTCATCTCGTCCGGTATATCGATAACATACTCAAACAGTTCATCAAACCGGAATTTTTGTATTTCCAAATAGCTGCGTAAATGCTCGACTTCCAAGCTCAGCTTGATCTCTTCCTTATCCTGAATGCTGATTCGCAAAATGCTGGCAAGACGGAGCACCATCTCGCTTACCTTACGCCCTTCATTCTGAACCGCGAGAACGTTGATCGATTCCAGCGTATTAAAGAGGAAATGCGGCTTAATCTGGGCCTGGAGGACGCGCAGCTCGGCGTTCGCCTTCTGCAATTGCTCCCGTTTGACCTGATCAAACAGCTCATTGATTTTATCCATTTGATTGTTAAAACCTTTTTGCAGCAGAAGCAGCTCGTCATCGCCTTTCTCATCCACGCGGGCGTTCAGATCGCCGCTCTCGACCTTGCGCATGAACCGTACGATCACGCCGATCGTTCCGGTAATCCGATTGATAAAGATGAAGTTAAACAACATCGCCGTCAATACGCATACACAGATAATGGCGACAAACCATTTCGCAAAGGTCGTCACCTCCTGCGACAAATAACTCCATGAAGTCACCGAGACGAGGCTCCACGGGTAATCCTGCAATTTGTAAATCGAGACGACGCTCTCTTTCCCGTTAAATTTCCCTTTAAAACTCCGATACCCCTCGCCCAGCTCCCAGTCCTTCAGCAGATAAGCTCCGATTTGCTGACCGTCCAGCTCCGATTGATAATCGTACAGAATCAGGCCCTTATCATTGACCAACATAAACCGGGTATCCCGCATCTGGCTGCCAAGCTTCAGGTTCTGAAAAATCTTCTCGAACTCCCAGTTCTTGATCTGCACCACCAACACGCCAACCCGCTCCAGATTGCTAAGCTCCTTAATCAGGCGAATTTGCGTAAACACGTTGTCCGACCCGGTGAGTTCCGGATATTCGTGCGGAGCGATCCATTTGGGTTGGCCGTTTAGAGCCATCACTTCCGTATATAAAGGATGCTCCTTGAATTTCTCGTAGGGCAGCGTCTCAAAATTTTCCTTATTGAAAATAGCGATGACATTGGATTCCCGGCCCCCGTGAATGTTATACAGAAACGCGTAATCGATGGCCGGATGGCTATACAGCAAGGACCGGAAATTTCGCTGATTGGCGTTCAGTTCCAGCTGCGTCGTGGCCGTCAAATCCTGGGTATCCGGGTCTTTGGCTGACAATGCCGCCTGAAACACCCCTTTGGCAATGCCGTTATCGGTGACATTGTCCATCTCCTGGAAGACGTTCTTGATGCTGTAGCCGATTGCCTTCAGCGAATATTCCGCCTGCTGGCTGTATTTCTTCTCGATCGAGTTGAACGTGACGAAGAACGTGATAATGCCAAGCACAAATAAGGGAATGATCACTAATCCTAAAAAGGCGGTAAATAGTTTGATCCGTAAATTCATCGGCGGCAGCTCCCAATTGGTAAGACTCCCCTTATTTTAACATGCCCCCGTCTATCCTTTAACGCTGCCGGCCGTAACGCCTTCAATTATTTTTTCCTGGAGCACCGCATAGATGATCATGACCGGCAGCACGCTGAACACGATCCCTGCCGACATTTGTGCATAATTCGTGTTGTATGCGTCTCGGAAACCCACCATACCAACCGGGAGCGTACGCAGTTCTTCACTGGACAGAAAATAATTGGCCAGCAAAAACTCGTTCCAATTGCCGAGAAAATTGATGATGAACACGGTCACGATCGCCGGCACCGTCAGAGGGAGCATGACTTTGAAGAACATCCCTAACGAGGATAGGCCGTCCATGACGGCAGCCTCTTCAATTTCTCCGGGGATGGAGCGCATGAATGCTGCCAAAATGATGACCGAAAAAGGAATCGCGTTGGCCACATAAGGCAATATCAACGCCATATGCGTGTCGAGCACATTCAAGTTCCGCATCATGCCATAGATCGGCAGCAGCAGCGAATTGTTCGGGATCAGCATCCCCAGCAGGATGAGCTGGAACACGATCGCGCTGATTCGGTTGTACCGCATGCGCGTCACCGCAAACGCCAGCATCGCTGCAAAGAAGATGGACAAGCAAGCTGACAATACGCCGACGTATAAGCTGTTAAAGAAAAACGTGCTGATCTTGGCGTTAACCCATGCATTCACGTAATTATCGAATATGATCGACGACGGCAAACCAAACGGATTCGACGCAATCGCCTGGTTATCGGTTTTGACCGAGGAGAACAACACGAACAGAAACGGATACAAAATGATGAGTAGATACGCCATGAGAAACAGATGCGGGATCGACTTTTTTAGCATTCTCATCAGTATTCAATCCTTTCTGTGCGTCTGACCACGAGGATTTGGTACACGGCGGTAATGATGATCGTAAACGCAAAAATGAGCACCGCGATGGCATTGCCAAATCCATGGCGGAAGCTGGTGATCGCGTAGCGGATCATATAGGTTGCCATGACGTCCGTCGAGCCGGCCGGGCCGCCTTTGGTCATGACCAAGACGATATCGGCCGCTTTCATGGCTCCGGCTACCGACAGCATGATGACGACGCTAATAATCGGCATAATTAACGGAATCGTAATTTTGACGGCTCGTTGAATGCCGTTCGCCCCGTCGATCGCCGCCGCTTCGTCTAGCTCGCGAGGAATCGCCAGGATCGCCGCCAGCACCATGACGATATAGAACCCCGTCCACTGCCAGGCATTCGTAATGAGGATAGAAATCATCGCCCAATTCTTGTCGGATAGCCAATACACCGGGGAAATCCCGAACACGCCTAGCAATTGATTCATTAATCCAAAATCGGGATTATAAATGAACCCCCACAATATCCCGATGACGGCCGTCGACATGATCGATGGCATAAAAACAGCCGTCTTGTACAATCCCTTCAGCTTCTTTACATTTGCAATCAGCAAGGAGAAGAACACGATCAGCGGCACCTGGACCAAGCAGGAGAACAAAATAAAGTACACATTGTTCCGCACCGATTTCCAGAACGCTTGATCCTCGAACGCTATCGTGTAATTATCCAATCCAATGTAAGTCATGTGTTTGGAAATGCCGTTCCAACTAGTAAAGCTGTTGTTGATGGCCGTGAAGATCGGATAAATGAAGAAGGCAAAGAACAAGATCAATGCCGGGAGAACAAACAAACCATAGATCAGAGGACTTCTGAGCGCTTTGTTCATGCCAATACCTCCGTAGTTGGAAGCAAGGGCGTCCCCCCGGACCGCTGCCGGCGGGTGACGCCCTTGCTCGATGATCATATTAGATGATTACTCTGCTGCGGCATTGGCCGCTTCTTGCGCCGCCTGTACATTTTCCAGCATCTTCGCCGGTTCGATTTCACCGCCGATGATTTGTTGGATGCCCATGCTAAGCGCCGTGTTGACTTCCGCTTGCACGAGGGCGTCAAATGCCGGGAACGAGGTGCCGATTTCGCTGACCGCTTTGAATATATCCTGCATCAACGGGTCGTCGGACGCCGTTTTCATTTGTTCCAGATCCATTTTCATCGCCGGCAGTACACCGTCTTCTTTCAAGCCGCGCAGCTGCATTTCGTCCGTCCACATGTTTTTGATGAATTCCTTGACAGCCGCAAGCTTCCGCGGATCCTCTGCAACGGCGCTGGAGAAGCCATAACCGTTATTGGCGTCCTGCATGACAACTACCGGATCGCCTGCGTTCACCGGCGGCATATTGAAGAACCCGATTTTTCCGACCATATCGCCGGCTTGAGCCGGATCACGGAACACGGAGTTGGCCCAGGAGCCGTCCATCATCATGATCGCTTCGCCCGTAATGACTTGGTTTCTCATATCTGCGTATTCGAAACCCAGCTCGCCTTTTTTGTAGTAACCCTTTTGTACCCATTCCTGATGTTTCGCGATGGCCGTAACCATCTTCTCATCGGTCCATTTTGTTGTACCTGTTTTGAAGCCATACGTGATCTCCGGTCCAGCATAGTACGACCACAGGTTGTTGGTTGTCATCAGCGGAATCCAAGCATCCTTGGAGGACTGAGCAAACGGAATTTTACCGTCCGCCTTGATTTTCTCGGCGAGTTGCTCCAGTTCTCCAAGCGTCTTAGGCACCGTCAGACCTTTGGCCTCGAAATATTCTTTATTGTAGAAGTAGCCTTCGATCGAACCGCCGATCGGCAGGCCGTACACTTTACCGTCCAGGGTAAACGGATCCAGTGTCGTAAATTTATCTTTAATGCCCAACTCCTCGATAATCGGCGTCAAGTCCAGCATCAAGCCTTCTTTGGCATACAGCTGGGCATCCGGGCTGCCGAATACGTCGAAGACTTCCGGCGGTTTGCCTGCGGCCATCTCACCCCGCAGTTTTTCTTTGCGGTTTACTTCAGAATCGACCGCATCCAGCTTGATGGTTAAGCCTGGCACGGCGGCTTCCGTTTGTTTGACTACGTCCTCCAGCATCGCCAGGCGAAATTTCTTGGAATCCCCAACCTGCGTGTGACGGATCGTAATTTCAAACGGATCGTTATTCGTTTCCGTTTCCGTCCCCGCATTCGACGTGCTCTGACCTTCGTTCGCCGGGGCAGCATTCTTTCCGTTATTCCCGGAATTGGAATTGCCACAGCCCGCCAGCAGCGCGGATGCGATAAACACAAGAGATAGCAACAGCGTTAAACTCTTCCTCATGTTCTATAGACCCTCCTCAAACTCGTTTATGTGATACACCCTCATTATAGAAAGCGCCATCAGCTTTGATAAGGAGGACATTTTTCTATTAAGGGGATAATATCATCTAAATCGCAAAATGAAAACGGTTAAACCTAACATCTATCGAAAGGTTTAACCGTTTGAGGTTGGGATATTAAGTTTTTATGTTAGATTTACTTACACATATTTAGGATTTAGCTGCGGTTTGCTGCTCGCCTTCATGAATCAACCGATAAGCTCGTTCGATCTCCTCATCCGTCGGGGAAGGCACGCCTTCGAGTGGATAAGCCCAACCGAGCTCCTGCCATTTGTAAATCCCCATTTGGTGGTAAGGGAGAATTTCGAATTTTTCTACGCCTCGGAGACTGCCGATAAACCGCCCAAGCTCCAGTAAATCCTGCTCATCTTCGTGGATGCCGGGAACATAAACATGACGGATCCACATTTTCCGGTCGTGGTCAGACAACCAGTGCGCCATCTTCAACATCCGATCATTCGGCTTGCCGGTCAACTTGATATGTTTCTCGTTGTCGATATGCTTCAAATCCAGCAGCACCAAATCGGTCACGTCCAGCAGATCGCGAATCTTGTCCCCTTCATTGTATCCGTTCGTATCCAGCGTCGTATGAAGGTTCCAGCGTTTCTTCGCCTCCCGGAACAATTCGGTGACGAACGGCGCCTGCAGCGTGGCTTCGCCGCCGGATACCGTCAGTCCGCCGCCCGAAGAACGGTAATAACTCAAGTACGGCTCGATTTCGGCAAGCACTTCTTCTACGGTCATTTCCTTGCCTTCGGTCAGGCTCCAGGTGTCCGGGTTATGGCAATACTGGCACTGCAGCAAGCAGCCCTGCATAAAGAGGACGAAGCGAATCCCCGGCCCATCTACCGTTCCGAAAGTTTCCAATGAATGTATGCGACCTTTAAGCATCTTCCGTCACCCTTTCCATGATAAGCCGGCCGATAAAAGAATGAGGAGAAAGGCGATTGGCCTAACTCCCCATTCTATCGTTCAGCTTGTATTATTGCTGCCTGTCAGCAGAAGGTTCTTACATTTTGCCGTGGAACGTCCGGTTGATGACATCAAGCTGTTGCTCGCGAGTCAACTTGATGAAGTTCACCGCATAACCCGATACGCGGATCGTCAGCTGTGGATATTGCTCTGGATGATCCATTGCGTCTAGCAAAGTCTCACGGTCGAATACGTTAACGTTCAGGTGATGTGCGTTGCTGCCGAAGTATCCGCCCATCATCGAAGCGAGGTTCGAGATGCGGGTATCTTCGTCTTTGCCCAGCGCCTTAGGTACGATCGAGAAGGTGTTCGAGATGCCGTCCAAGCTGTGCTCGTAAGGCAGTTTCGCTACCGAGCTCAGGGAAGCCAAGGCACCTTTCTTATCGCGGCCGTGCATTGGGTTCGCACCTGGTGCGAACGGTTCGCCGGCTTTACGTCCGTCAGGCGTTGTACCTGTTTTCTTACCATATACAACGTTCGAGGTAATTGTCAAGATCGATTGTGTTGGCAAAGCGTTCCGGTAAGTTTGGTGTTTGCGAATCATGCCCATGAATGTTTCTACCAAGTTCACCGCGATTTGGTCAACACGGTCGTCGTTGTTGCCGTAGCAAGGGTATTCGCCTTCGGTAACGAAGTCAACGGCGATGCCATTCTCATTGCGAACCGGTTTAACCTTCGCGTATTTGATCGCGCTAAGCGAGTCGGCCACAACCGACAGACCAGCGATACCGCAAGCCATCGTACGCAGGATATCACGATCATGAAGCGCCATTTCGATCCGTTCGTAAGCGTATTTGTCATGCATGAAGTGAATGACGTTCAGCGTATTTACATACAATTTAGCCAACCATTCCATCATTGGAACGAAACGTTTCATGACTTCGTCATATTCGAGATATTCGGAAGTGATCGCTGGGTATTCCGGACCTACTTGCGATCCGTATCTTTCGTCTTTACCACCGTTGATCGCGTACAGTAAGCATTTTGCCAAGTTCGCGCGAGCGCCGAAGAATTGCATTTGTTTACCAATTCTCATTGCAGATACGCAGCAAGCGATACCGTAGTCGTCGCCGTAGATCGGACGCATCAAATCGTCGTTTTCGTATTGAATCGAACTGGTTTCGATCGATACTTTGGCACAGAATTTCTTGAACGCGTCCGGCAGTTTATCCGACCAGAGCACGGTCAGGTTTGGTTCTGGAGCAGCCCCCAGGTTGTAGAGCGTGTGCAGGAAGCGGAAGCTGTTCTTTGTTACGCGGGTTACGCCTTGTACAGACATCCCGCCGATCGATTCGGTTACCCAAGTTGGGTCGCCGCTGTACAATTCGTTATATTCCGGAGTTCTCAGGAATTTTACGATCCGCAGTTTCATGACGAAGTGGTCAACCAGCTCTTGAGCCGTTTCTTCCGTCAACACGCCTTCAGCCAGGTCGCGTTCGATATAAGCGTCGAGGAACGAAGATACGCGGCCAAGGGACATTGCAGCGCCGTCTTGTTCTTTAACGGCTGCAAGGTATCCGAAATACAGCCATTGGAAAGCTTCTTTCGCATTGTTTGCTGGTCTAGCGATGTCGAACCCGTACATTTGACCCAGTTGTTTCAACTCGCCCAAAGCGCGGATTTGCTCGGACAACTCTTCGCGTTGGCGAATGACTTCTTCGCTCATCACGTCAACATCAAGTTCGGCATGCTCTTGTTTCTTTTGATTGATCAGGAAGTCCACGCCGTACAGGGCTACGCGGCGATAGTCGCCGATGATGCGGCCGCGGCCGTAAGCATCTGGCAAGCCGGTGATAATCCCGGTATGACGAGCGTTTCTCATATCTGCAGTATAGGCATCAAATACGCCTTGGTTATGTGTTTTACGAACGTTCGTGTACAGATCCACGATATCTTCCGGAAGCTCAAAGCCGTAAGCTTTACAAGCGGTAATAACCATCCGGATGCCGCCGTTAGGACGGATCGTGCGTTGGAAAGGCGCGGAGCCTTGCACACCAACGATTTGTTCTTTGTCTTTGTCAAGGTATCCAGGAGCATGGGAAGTAATGGTCGAAGGCGTGTTTACGTCAACATCCAATACGCCGCCAGCTTCTCTTTCTTTCTTGGACAAGCCCGATACGATTTCCCACAAGGCCTTCGTGTTAGCCGTAGCGCCTTTCAAGAAAGATTCGTTACCGACATAAGGCGTGATGTTCGTATCGATGAAATCCTTGGTATTCACCTCATTCATCCATTTGCCCGGTTTGAAGCCTCTCCATGCGTTTTGCACTTCTTGCACTTCTTTTTCGATCACCGACATCTTTATTCCCTCCATTTTATATAGTGGTCGCGGTTTGAAGGATATATCCCGCGCTTCATGATCCCTAAAATTTGTGATACTTTTCACAACTTAGACAATAATTGTGCCCGGCCATCCGGACCGGGGTTCCACTCCATCATCACTCTATGAGGGATCATTTATAATGTAATCATAGCTTATGTCCTATAAAAAGATTGTGACAAATATCACATTAAGTGATATTTGTCACGTTTTCATGAAGCGATGTTCACTTATTCTTCAAATCTTCCGTAGAAGGCGTCGCGATATACATCAGCCAGTTCAGTTACGAGCGGCAGCTTCGGATTCGCCGTCGTACATTGGTCTTCAAAGGCACGATCTGCCAAGTAATCGACGCGCGATTCAAAATCCTTCGGATCGAAGCCAAGCTCTTGGAACGTTTCCGGAATGCCCAGTTTTTTGTTCAGGTCGCGGATGGCTTTGATCAAGCTCTTCACGCCTTCTTCCGTCGTGCGAGCCGGAAGTCCCAGGATACGGGCGATTTCCGCGTAACGCTCGTCGGCCACGAAGTTCGTGTATTTCGGCCAAGCGGCGAATTTCGTAGGTTTCTTCGCATTGTACCGGATCACATGCGGCATCAGGATCGCATTCGTGCGTCCATGCGCCGTATGGTATTGGCCGCCCCATTTATGCGCCAAGCTGTGGTTGATGCCGAGGAATGCGTTCGCGAACGCCATACCCGCCAGGGTCGAAGCGTTGTGCATTTTCTCGCGGGCCAGTTTGTCGCCGGTCAGCGCGGATTTCTCCAGCCACTCGAACACCAGTTGGATCGCTTTGATCGCGAGGCCGTCCGTAAAGTCGTTGGCCATCACCGACACGTAAGCTTCGATTGCATGTGTCAGTACGTCCATACCGGTATCGGCTACCGCAACCTTCGGCAAGCTGTATACAAATTCAGGGTCAATGATCGCCACGTCCGGCGTCAACTCGTAATCCGCCAAAGGATATTTCGTGTTGCCGTTGACTTTGTCCGTAATAACCGCAAACGAGGTGACTTCGGAACCCGTACCCGACGTTGTTGGAATCGCAACAAATTTCGCTTTTTGTCCCAGACGTGGGTATTTGTAGATCCGTTTGCGAATATCCATGAATTTTTGCTTCAGGTTATGGAAGTCGGTATCCGGATATTCGTAGAACAGCCACATGCCTTTCGCCGCATCCATTGGCGAACCGCCGCCCAAGGCGATAATGCAGTCCGGTTGGAATTTGGCCATCAGCTCGGTCCCGCGTTCCACGGTCGTCGTCGATGGATCCGGTTCGACATCCGAGAACACTTCGATAGCAACCGGCGTTTGGCGTTGACGCAGATAGTGTTCCACTCTTTCCACATAGCCCAGCTTCACCATCATCGGGTCAGTGACGATCAGCACGCGGGAGATGTCCGGCATTTTGGCCAGGTATTGCGTCGAATTCTTCTCGAAGTAGATTTTGTTAGGCACTTTAAACCATTGCATATTCACGGTACGACGATTCACCCTTTTCACGTTGATCAGATTGACAGCCGTGACGTTCGACGAAGTCGAGTTGCGTCCATACGATCCGCAGCCCAGCGTCAGCGACGGCAGGTTCGTGTTGTAGATGTCGCCGATACCGCCTTGCGAGGAAGGCTGATTTACCAGGATCCGGCAAGTCGGCATCCGTTCCGAGAATTTTTGAATCACTTCTTCATTATCCGAGTGGATGACCGAGGAGTGACCCATGCCGCCGAATTGAACGACTTCCAGAGCACGTTCGATGCCTTGTTCCGCGTTTTTCACTTTGTAGCAAGCGAGTACAGGGCTCAATTTCTCAGCAGACAACGGGAATTTCGGACCCACGCCTTCGATTTCAGCAACGAGAATTTTCGTTCCAGCCGGCACGTCGATGCCGCACATTTCCGCGATTTTTACCGCAGGTTGGCCGACGATCGAAGGATTCACTGCACATTTGTCGGCGATGATCGCGCCTGCAGTCAGCTTCGCAGCTTCATCTTTATTAACGAAATAACAACCGTTGGCTATCATTTTCTTCTTCACTTGGTCGAAAATCGGTTCTTCAATAATGACCGCTTGCTCGGATGCACAAATCATGCCGTTGTCGAACGTTTTGGAAAGGATCAGGTCGTTGACCGCTTGATCCAGGTCTGCGCTCTTTTCAATGAAGCAAGGAACGTTACCAGGGCCAACACCCAGTGCCGGTTTGCCGCAGCTATAAGCGGCTTTAACCATTGCGGATCCGCCGGTAGCCAAGATGCAGGCGATGTCATGGTGATTCATCAGAGCGTTCGTGCGATCCATGGAAGGATTTTCGATCCACTGGATGCAATCGGCCGGTGCGCCGTGTTTAACGGCAGCTTCGAGCAATATTTTAGCGGCTTCCGTACTGCAGGCTTGAGCGGATGGATGGAAACCGAAAATGATCGGGTTACGTGTTTTGATGGCGATCAGAGATTTAAAGATGGTGGTTGACGTTGGGTTTGTCACCGGGGTAATCCCCATGATGATTCCCACGGGTTCGGCGATTTTTTGGAAGTTGTCGTAAGGACTATCTTCGATTACGCCTACCGTTTTATCGTACTTGATGCTATGCCAGATGTACTCCGTCGCAAACATGTTTTTGATGATTTTGTCCTCGTACACCCCGCGGCCCGTTTCTTCAATCGCCAGTTTCGCGAGATGCATGTGTTTGTCGAGCCCCGCCAAAGCCATGGCTTGCACGATATTGTCGATTTGCTCTTGATCCATGCTCATGAAGGCTTCGGATGCTTTCTTCGCCTTGTCGATCAAAGTTTGAATGTAATCTTGCGCGGTTGCCTGTGCTTTTGGAGCCACTTCGTTTTTAACGGCCATCTCTCTCATCCTCCTAAGTGGTTTAAGGATTTTGCCTGCAGGTACGGGTGATCAATGTCTCGTGAAAAAATTCACTTGCAAGCTAACCCTTATGAAGCTTGTGTGCTTCTCTTTATGTCTTGATCATAGCACAGGGGATGGTCTTTGTATAGTGAATTATTTCACATACTTTAAAAAAGTTGAAAGTTTTCACTTGCCATGATTTTATTTTCATATATACTTTACATTGTGTGAAAATTTTGAATTGATTTTTGTAAGCCCAAGCCTGTTATTGTGCGCATTACATAGCGCATTTCTACCATCTGACAAAGTGAATTTTCTCACAATGTTGAAATTTCGACACTTTTTCAGGCTTTACGGCCCCCAAAAAACCGAAAAAACGTTATATAATTAATTTAAAATTTTCAGAAAAATTTGGAGTACAAAGGGGAAATCGATGATGAGTGAAATTTTAAATGCCACCCTGCCCCGCGGTAATACGAGCTGTTTTACAGAGCAAAACTTCAATCGCCTTCTCGTTACGATGAAAGACAAAGCATATCCCGAGGGGACGCATTTGTTCTGGGAAGGTGACTTTTCCGATAAACTGTTCTACATCAAGCGCGGCCGCGTGAAGTTGACCAAATCGACAGATGAAGGCAAGGAATTGATCCTTTACATGTATGGTCGCGGCGACATGGTCGGTCAGGCCGATCCGTTCTTCAGCACGAAGCACAGCTTCACCGCCGAAGTCATCGAAGACTGCGAAATCGGCGTCATCGAGCAAAAGGATCTGGAAATCATGATCTGCCAGCATTGCGATTTCGCCATCGATTTCATGAAATGGATGGGAATCCATCACCGTTTGACCCAGACGAAATTCCGTGATTTGATGATGTACGGCAAACCAGGCGCATTGTGCTCGACACTGATTCGCCTTAGCAATACGTATGGCGAACAACATGGAGACACGATTCTTATCAACAAGAAGATCACTCACACCGACTTGTCCAACATGATCGGAGCAACGCGCGAGAGCGTCAACCGCATGCTGAGCGATCTGCGCAAGAAAGACGCGCTGGAGTACGAGAACGGCATGATCGTGATCAAAGACCTGGTGATGCTGCAGGATATTTGTCACTGCGAGCTATGCCCGAACGAAATTTGCCGTATCTAATTGCCCGCAGCTTCATCACCAATAGACGCTAGTGCTAGCGTATCGAACCGTCCCTTCTTTGGTTGGACGGTTTTTTGCTTTGTTCTTCTTCATATAAAACAAAGCAAATCCCCCAAGCCTCGTCTATGATAGACGAACTTGGGGGATCATTCTCAGCTCCTGTTATGTCCTACGCCTTCTTGCGCACAGGCGAAATGAACCAATATGCCATACCGACAAACACGGCGCCGCCAACCATATTGCCTAGTGTAACCGGCACCATGTTGTGCAACCATCCAGCGACCGTAACCGTATCCGGATGATTCGGTAGCAGCAGCGACAAGCTGAGCAAAGTCATATTGGCCACGCTATGCTCGTACCCGCTCGAGATAAACGCATAGAGGCACCACCAGATCAAGACGAGTTTGGCGATATCCTCCTTGGCCCGGTTCGCCATCCAAAGTGCCAAGCAAACAAGCCAGTTGCATAGAATCCCGCGAAAGAACAGCTCTGTCACCGGAGCCCCCATCTTCTTGGCGGAAGCGGCAAAGATCAAATGCTCCGGCGCGGCCGTCTTAAACAAACCGCTGCCGACGATTAACAGGCAAAGCACCAACGCACCTGCCAGGTTGCCTAGAAAAACAAGAGTCCAGTTCTTCGCCGTATCGCCAACCGTTGTCCGCTTCGCGAGCGTACTAGCCGTAAAGAACATATTATTGCCGGTGAACAGTTCGGAGCCAGCAAACACAACCAACGTCAGGGCCAGCCCAAAGGACATCCCCATCAGCATCGTCTGATATGGCGATTTGACCGCAGCCAACGGCCCACCGATGCTAAAGATCAAAATGATGCCCAACCCGACATACGCCCCTGCCAGCATGGCCGACACGAGATACCGTGGCAGACTTTCGTTCATCTTTTCTTTTTTCTTGACGGCCGCTTCCACGATCGCTTCCACGTTTTGCGTAAACATTTGTGTTCCTCCCCCATATGAAGCCTGCCTTGCTTTCAAAAAAAGCGCGGCGACCTCTCGATCACCGCGCTTCAGTTCATCCCGCTACGCTTGCTGCAGCACCGCTGCGGCAACGAAAACCTGTCCCTCTTCCACCTTGACCGGAAACATCGTCACCTGGCCGGTATCCGGCGCTTGAACCTGTCCGGTGGTCAGGTCGATTTTCCAATCGTACAATGGATCATACAGATAATGACCCGAAACGATGCCCTCGGCCAGCGGTCCGCCCTTCGGATGGGGATTCTGGTTTAATGCCGCAAAAATGCGACCATCCGACGTACGAAACACCGCGATCGACTGACCGGCCAATTCCACCACCCGACCGATCTGTGGCAGGAACTCCTCCAAGGCGCCCACAGGGTAAAACGTATCACCACTCAACTCCATCTTCATGCTTGATAACCCCTTTCGCTTTAGACGCTACATTACAGCTGGTTGCTCATTTCCAACGAATGATACAATTTACCGCGTTGATCATCGTCGTTCAGCACTTTTTGCCAAGGATCCGTCACTTGAGTCAAGGCAAATTCAATCCGTTCCATCAACGCCTTGCGGTTCTCGGTGTCGTCGACGACAACCGAGCGAATGTGCTCGAGCCCCATCCGTTCCACCCACTCCGACGTTCTCTCCAAGTAGTTGCCGGTTTCACGGTAATATTGCATGATTGCACCGCACAGCTCGATCAGTTCCTCATCGGTTTTTACCTTGCATAGCGAATCCGCCAAGCGCGCCTTGATCCCGCCATTGCCGCCGATAAAGATTTCCCAACCGCCATCATTACCGACGATACCGATGTCCTTCGTGCACGATTCGGCGCAGTTCCGCGGGCAGCCGTTAACCGCCATTTTGAATTTGGCCGGGAAATCAAGCCGTTCGAATTTACGCTCCAGCAGCGCGCCCATACCCATCGAGTCCTGAGTCCCGAAGCGGCAGAATTGCGAACCAACGCATGTTTTGACCGTACGCAGCGATTTGGCATAAGCATACCCCGACGGCATATCCAGCTCTTCCCAAACTTTCGGCAGATCTTCTTTCTTCACCCCGATCAAGTCGAGCCGTTGTCCGCCCGTGACCTTCACCACTTTGACATCGTATTTCAAGGACACGTCGGCGATTTTCTTCAGGTCTTCCGGGGTTGTTACGCCGCCGTACATCCGTGGTACCACTGTGTAAGTGCCGTCCTTCTGGATGTTGGCGTTCATCCGTTCGTTGACGAAACGCGAAGCCTTCTCATCCTCGTGCGTATCCGGGTAAATCATGCCCAGATAGTAGTTGATGGCGGGCCGGCATTTCGAGCAGCCTTCCGGTTGCGACCATCCGAGTACGTTCATAACCTCTTTGGTGGTCTGCAGCCCTTTCTCCTTAATTTCCGCAACGATCTCATCGCGGCTCAGCGTCGTACAGCCGCAAATCCCCTGTTTCGCCGTTTGCGTGAAGCCGTCTCCAAGTACATATTGCAAAATTTGCTCCACGACCGGTTTACACCCGCCGCAAGAACGGGTCGCCCCGGTGCATGCCTTAATCTCGTCCACCGTCGTCATGCCTTGATTCACAACACAATCCACGATCGTACCCTTGGTAACCCCGTTGCAGCCGCAGACGATTTCCTCGTCGCTCATCGTTTCGACCGAGGCCTTCTTCTTGGCTCCGCCGCCGCAGCAGCCTCCACCCATCAGCGACTCGTACAATTCGTCGGTCATCTCTGCGCCTTGTTTGATCAGCTTCTGCAGCTCGGCCGAATCCGTGATATCGCCGAACAGCACCGCACCTACCAGCTTGCCATCCTTCAGCAAGATTTTCTTATACGTGCGCTTCCAATCGTCCTTGTTCGCGATGACCGTATGTTCCGGCCCGTCGATGAATTCGCCGGTCGAGAAGACGTCTACGCCGGAAATTTTCAGCTTGGTCGATACGACCGAACCTTCATAAGGTGGAGTGTCTACGCCGCTGATATGCTTGGCCATCACGTTCCCCTGCTCGAACAGCGGTGCGACCAGACCGTAACAGATTCCGCGGTGCTCGGTGCACTCACCAACGGAATAGACTCCCTCCAGCGAGGTTTGCATGTAGTCGTTGACCACGATCCCGCGATTCACTTCCATTCCGCTGGCCTTGGCAACGGCGACATTCGGTTTGATCCCTACCGCCATAACAACGAATTCCGCCGGAAGCTCCGTGCCATCCGCGAACCGCAGCCCGCGTACCCGGTTATCCCCTAGCAACTCCGTCGTTTGTGCGCCCATCTTGAACTTGATGCCCTGACGCTCCAATTCCGCTTGCAGCATGCCTGCCGCTTGATGGTCCAACTGGCGTTCCATCAAATCTTCCATCAAATGTACGACCGTCACGTCCATGCCAAGCTGCACAAGCCCCTTGGCCGCTTCCAAACCGAGCAAGCCGCCGCCGATCACGGCCGCCGTCTTATAAGTGTTGGCCGCTTGCAGCATTTGCTCACAGTCTGCGATATCGCGGAATCCAACGACTCCCTCCTTATCACTGCCCGGAATCGGCAGAATAAACGAAGTCGAGCCGGTAGCAATCAACACTTTATCGTACGGAACGCGTTGCCCGTTATCGGCCACAACCTCTTTGGCCTCCGCATCGATCCGCTCGACCGTGGTCCCCATATGCAGCGTAATTCCATGTTCTTTATACCAATTCAAATCATTCAATACGATATCATCCATCGTTTTGCTGCCTTCCAGCACATACGACAGCATGATCCGGTTATAGTTCGGATGCGGCTCACTTCCGAAGACCGTAATGTCAAATTTCGTAGTCAACTTCAGGATTTGTTCCACGGCGCTGATGCCGGCCATTCCGTTCCCGATCACGACCAGTTTCTCTCTGTCCGTTCCCATATTCGTAATGCCTCCTCCTATAAATACCTAGATCTCTAGTGTTTTTACGATAGTTCAATTTTTAAGTGATACTCTTAGTATAAATTTAAAATTGTAGATACCTTGTGATTACATTCACATTAATTGTGAAAGAATACACAAACTTTTGTCATAACTATTTTCATGAACCTATTGAAAAAATCCGCAACCCCGGTTATGACCAGGATTGCGGATTCCATAAGTTTTGTCGAGTACCTACATCTATTTCTGCTTTAAGACAATTTCCACATTGTCCTGTGGCTTTAATCTCATATCCAGCCCCGTATCCAGCAGCTTCTTTCCGTTCACCTTCAGGATCCACTGTTCGTTTTCTTGGGGAGTATACCCGCCGACCGACACGATGGATTTGTTGGTGGGACTAAACTGAACGATGCCGCTGCGTTTCAGAAGATCCCTGACCGTCGTGTTATCGTCGTATTTATTGACGTAATACTTCTTCTTCGGACTGCCCCCATCGATAATCAATAGCAAGGACGCTTGCTGCGGGATCGCTTCAAAGCTATCGACCGTCTTGACATAGACGAGCAGCTTGTCGCCAATCTTCAACTCATGATCCCAGTCGCTCGGATCCAGCTCTTTGTCATTCAACTGCGTTCCCCACTCCAGGGTAGAATCCAGCGACACTTCCCCAACCGATTGGATTGCCGATTGATCCTCCGTGAACCTCACGATCCCACTGCTCTCCAGCGCATGCCGTGCCGTTAGCCCAGCCATATAATCGTAATGCAGGCTGCGCGTCACATCGGGGATAAAGGTACCCCCGTCGATCGTCAACGTGATGTCGTGGGGTTGTTCTTTGTCGGTTCTCTGTGCTTCCGCCGGTGCCGGTTGATCCGTAATTTGGCCTTGGGCGCAAGCCGTCACGATTATTGCTATTCCTGCCATCCATCCAACAAGCCATCGCCATCTCTTGTGCATTGCCGCCCCCTGCCCTTCTCCTATCATTGTCCCAACCCGGGCAATAGAATATTCCTTATCTTAAGGATACCGGACAAGGCGCAGGTTCTCAAATTTTATCCAAACGGCGGCTCGCGGAAGCGAAAGACTACTTATTCCGTGTATCTTGGGAATAACACGTTATTTTCAAGATGTACATGCGTAAAGGTCATTCCCTCCAACTCCTCCAGGCGCGCGTAAGTCAGACGGTACGTCGTGCAGGCATGAGCCGGCGGTTGAAAATCCCCGGTGAGCTCGCGCAGCTGTTTCAAAATATTCCCTGCACCGTCATGCTCCGATTCCAAATCGGCAATCGCGCCCTGCAGTTTTTCGAGCACTTCCGGTTCGCGGCCTGCATCCCAGTTGAGCATCTTCGGAAATACCTCGGCCTCCTCTTTGTCACTGTGCACCAACAGCTCACGCCGCAACTCGCCGAACAATCGGGCCACCTCTAGCAGATGAGGATCTATTTCACCGTGAACGCGCGAGACCTTCGTCACGTATTTTTGAATTTCCGGGAGCTCCTCCCGTAAATAACGGTGATGTTTGCCTACGATATGTTCAACCAGGTCCGCAGATGACGCTTGAAGCCAGCCTTCTTCTCCTCCTGTATGCGGATGCTCAGCCAACATACGGTTCAAGTCCTCCAGCAACAGCTCTACCGGAACGCCGCTTTCTTCCGCCGACTCGGTAATCGGACGGTTTCCCCCGCAGCAAAAGTCGATTTTCCGTTGCCGGAAATAATCCGCGGCTTTTGGAAACCGCAGCACGATATCTCGAACTTTATCGGTCATTTGAAATTCTATTGGATTGATATCCATTTCTAAAACCTCCTGAAATAATGAAGTCAAGCTTACCTCTTCACCATACTTCACGAGGTACACCTGCTTGGTGATTGCGCTCACTTCGCCATAAACCTGGTTGCCTTATAAAATAAAAAGGCCCCCTGTCTCAGTGAACTGCACCCCGTCAAGTAGACAGTATAAAAAATAAAAGCTCAATTAGGCGGCCTTGGTCCTATACTCCATCGGACTGAGGCCGTTTAATTTTCTCTGTGATCGTTCGTAATTGTAAAAGTGGATGTAGTCATCAATGTCGTTCTTCAACTGGTCAAAAGTTCGGTAAGTATGCAAATAAAATTTCTCGCATTTCAATGTTCCCCAGAAGGATTCCATGGGCCCGTT
>NZ_BOSK01000003.1:0-503323 GCF_018403305.1 Paenibacillus sp. J53TS2 | reverse complement strand
TTATGTCCTTTTTCTTACCCATGTTTATCTCCACCTCATCCCTATATTGTTTCACCCACTTGTACAAGGAATAGGGGGAGATTCCATGTTTGCGAGCAGTTAAAGCCACATTCCCCCTGTCCAGTGCCTCCTCGACGACCTGTATTCTTAACTCGTCGAACTTGCTATGCTGAACTCTCATACGGACTACCTCCAGCTAATATTTATTGTATATTGTTTAGTCTGAAAGTGTCCAAAGTGATTAGGGGGCTTTATAGGAAATGTTGTAGGAATTACAACATTTCAGGTTAGGCTCAGCGGCGACGGGCGGGGTGCAGCAAACGGGATCGATGCTGGATAGACCGGCTGCAAACCAACGCATGCAAGTCGCTCAGCCCCCAGTCACTCTGCCCCAGCCGCGTAACCCCCCAGTCACTCCGTCCCCAGTCACCTCGCCTCCAGTTGCGTCATCCCTAGCCCGTAACACACACTCGCATCGCCCCAGTCACTCCGCCCTCAGAAGCGCGGCTCCATTCGTATCGCCCCAGTCGCGTTACCCCTAGAAGAGCCTCGCCCAGAAGCGCCATCTCCAGTCTCGTCACACTCAGCCATAGCCCTCGTCCTCAGGACGTGTATTGTTTACGGAACGCGCGGGGTGAGCAGCCGTTCTTAAGCGCAAAACGGTTCGAGAAATACGGGGTGCTGTTGAAGCCAACGTAAGCGGCGATGTCGGCGATGGGCCATTCCGTCTTTAGCAGCAGCAGCTTGGCTTGTTCCAACCGATAATGTAGCAAATAATCGTTGGGGGTCATGCCGTAAACCTACTTCATGCAGCGGGTGATGTAGTTGTAGTGGTAATGTAACGCGCTGGACATTTGCCCGCTGTTCAGCTCCGAGCGGTAATTGCTTTTGATGTAAGCTTCGGCCTTTTCTGCAACGACAACCACCGGGGAGGCGTGTGACTCCAGCTGTCTTAGGTCCATCGCATGGAGAAGCTCCTCGAACCGCTGTTGCCTTATCCAAAACGCTCGGGACTGACGTTCTCCCAGACTGTCCAGCAATTGCCGGAACAAGCGGAACGTTTGGTCGGGAGAGGGAAGGTCCCATGCCTTCGGCAGCTGTAGGGAATATGGTGAGGCAAGGAAGCGGGCATAGTGCTCGTCCGCGTCGGGATAACGGTGGTCCGCTTCTTCCGCCGGGAGTTGCTGCCACGCACAGACCGTATAGAAATGCAGCCAATAAAATGAGGTGGGTTCCTCGCATGGTCTCACCGCGTAATGATGCCGATCGGGCAGCAGCAGCAGGGACTGACCTGCCCCCAGGCTCCAGGCCTGCCCGGCTTCGCCGATGAATAGCGTTCCTGACTCCACCACGATCCAATCGAAAATGCCGATATTCCGCCGATTGGGATGCTCGTCTCCCGGCTGATATACAGAATGTCCGCACTCGAGAAAATAGGGCAGGGGCGGAGCCGTAAGCTGCACCAGCTCCGTTGGTTTTGACATGATCATCGCCTCCATTTCGAGTGTGAAATATTATAACTTTGAGGTTGCTGCTATTCATATTTTGATCTAAATATATGAGATAAAATGAGATTTGTCAGTATGATTTTTCAAAAAAGAGGAGGACGCTTTGCGATGAATATGGCCGGGCAAATGCCGCGTTCCGAGCGGATCGCGCTAAATCAGGTAAAAATCCGCGACGAGTTTTGGAGTTACTATATCAAATTGGTTAAGGAGGTTGTCGTTCCTTATCAATGGGAGGCGCTAAACGACCGGGTGGAAGGTGCGGAACCCAGCGGTGCGGTACGCAACTTTCAAATCGCCGCGGGTCAGTCCCAAGGCGAATTCTATGGGCTGGTGTTTCAGGACAGTGATTTGGCCAAATGGCTAGAAGCGGCGGCTTATCTTTTGGAAGCGGATGCAAACCCGGAGCTGGCGGCCATTGCCGACGGGTTGATCGATACGATCGCGATGGCCCAGCAGGAAGACGGGTATTTGAACACGTATTTTATCCTGAAGGAGCCGGACAAGCGCTGGACGAACCTGACGGAATGCCATGAGCTCTATTGTGCGGGACATTTGATCGAAGCGGGAGTTGCCTATTATCGGGCCACGGGAAAAAGAAAGCTGCTCGACGTGGTCGCGAAATTCGCGGATTACATCGACAGTGTGTTTGGCCTAGAACCCGGCAAGCTGGCCGGCTACGACGGCCATCAGGAAATCGAGCTGGCGCTCGTGAAGCTGTACGAGGCGACCGGTGAGGAACGGTACTTGCGCTTAAGTCGATATTTTCTCGATCAGCGAGGGCAGCAGCCTTTCTTTTTCGAGGAGGAGTTGAAGCAGCGGGACGGGAAAACGCATTGGGCTGGGAGCGCCAAACACGTCGATCTCGCTTACCATCAGGCGCATCAGCCGGTACAAGAACAAGAGACGGCAATAGGGCATGCCGTTCGACTGCTCTACATGTTGACCGGGATGGCCGACGTAGCGGCGCTGACTGGAGATGAGACCCTGTTGGCGGCTTGCCGTAAGCTGTGGGACAATATCGTCGGCAAACAGATGTACATTACCGGCGGGGTAGGCTCGATGCCGCAAGGCGAAGCGTTCTCGTTTGATTACGACCTGCCGAACGACACGGTATATGCGGAGACCTGTGCGTCGATCGGACTGATCTTCTTCGCCCAGCGAATGCTGCGGATCTCGCCGGAATCAAGATACGCCGACGTGATGGAGCGGGCCTTGTACAATACGGTCGTCGGCGGAATGGCCCGGGACGGCAAGCATTTCTTCTACGTGAATCCGCTGGAGGTGGATCCGAAGGCTTGCGGTGGCGCCAATCATAAGGTAGACCATGTCAAACCGGTGCGCCAGGAGTGGTTCGGTTGCGCCTGCTGCCCGCCGAACATCGCCCGGCTGTTGGCTTCATTAGGCGAATACATGTATACGGTCCAAGGGGACACGGTGTACGCCCATCTTTATATCGGCGGGGAAGCCGAATTGCAGACCAGCGGCGGCAAGGTGAAGCTGACGCAAACGACGGACTACCCTTGGGACGGAACGGTGCGTTTCGAAGTGGAGCCGGAAGGGGAAGGCCGCTTTACGCTCGCGCTGCGGCTGCCGGATTGGTGCCCGAAAGCGAGCCTTAAAGTGAATGGGGAAATCGTGCCGCTGGAGGAAGGTTTGTTCCAGGACGGCTATCTCCGGCTACAGCGGCAGTGGAGTAAGGGGGACATCGTGGAACTTACGCTGGCGATGCCGGCGACGCGCATGTACAGTCACCCGCTCGTGCGGGCAAACGCCGGGAAAGTCGCTCTGCAACGCGGCCCGCTTGTATATTGCTTGGAACAGGCCGACAATGGCGCGAACCTGCATGAACTGGCACTTCCGCGGGAGGCGGAGCTTCGGATCGAACGCGAGGCCGGACTGCTCGGCGGCGTCGTCACCGTACAGGCTGAGGCGGTTCGCCGCGCCGCGCCGGACTGGAACGGCGGGTTGTACAGCGCGTCTGCGCAACTGTCGGAACAGAAGGCAGCGCTCAAATTCATCCCGTATTACGCCTGGGCCAACCGCGGCGAAGGGGAAATGACGGTGTGGGTGCGTGAGCGTTAAATAGGAAATGCTGCGGTTCTTCGCATGTGGTTCAGACCATTTAATTATTGAACATTCCACAGACGGGTCCGCACGTAAACGGCCAATGCGACCAGATTCCATACCGAGCAGGCCACAAAAATGACACTTGCCCCCCACCAGGCAATCACCCAGCCGGAAGCGTAGACGGCGATCGGCATACCGATGCGGAAGCAGGTCCCGGTAATTCCGGTGATCCGGCCCATGAGATGGGCTGGCGTCTGCTCTTGACGGAACGCGTACACCGAAACGCTGTATAGGGTTGCGGCAAATCCACATACGAATAAGGCGGCTGCAAACGACACAAGTCCATGTATGATAAATAGTAGAAAATAAGCGACAGCGTTCAGCAGGATCGAAGCGCCGAACACTTTGCCAAGCCCCCAGGCCTGTCTAAGCTTGTTCAAAAGCAGGCTTCCAGCCAGGCCTCCAGCTCCCGAAGCGGAGAGTACGACGGCCAGCAGGGACGAGGACAACCGCAGGTTGTCCTTGGCGAAGTAAATTGCCGTGGTGTTGATCACGGTATAGGTGCAGTTCAGAAAAACAACGAATACCGTCATCATCATGAGTGGCTTATTGGCGCTAAAAGCATGCCACCCCTCCAGAAACTCCGCGGCGAACTTAGTTTGCCGCGGAGTTTCTTTTTCCCCAGTCAATTTCAGTCTTGTGAACAATCCCATGCAGATCAGGTAACATGCCGACGTGATGAGCAGTCCGTCAGAGACGTCGGATAACATCAAGATCAAGCCGGACAAGGCCGGTCCCATAATGCCGACGAAAGTCTCTGCAAAGCTCAGCTTGGCATTGGCGGCCGTGAGCTCTTGGTTCGGGACGCTCAGCTTAATGAGGCTGACTTCAGCGTTGAAATACCCGTAACTCAGCGTCATCAGGAAGAAGCCGATCGCATAATAGACCGGCAGCAAATGGATCCCGCTCCGAAACAAGAGGGCGAAGCTCAGGAGCAGGAAGGCCTGGAGTCCGATCATCCAGAGGACCCATCGTTTTTTGTTGACGCGGTCCACGAAGACCCCGATGAATATGGCAAAGAAGAAATTTGGCAGCAGTTCTGCGGTCTTCATGCTGGACATGGCCACAGAGGAATGGGTGATATCGTAAATCATCAGCGGAAGAATGATTTCGTACAGTTTCCCCCCGAAGGTGAGCAGCACGACACTGGTTAAAATGATCGCGAAGGAGCGGCGGTGGTGTTGATTCAGAGCAGAGCTTGTGCTCGCAGACTTAGTGGTGGTCAAAGTGAGATCGTTTTCCATGTTCGGTGGCCTCCAGGTTCTTGACAAAGGGAATGGATCAACATGTTTACACCCAAGGTTATTGTAACGCGCTAACAGGTGCGGAAAAACGGTAGAAATTTGGCGAAACCATTTCATCTTTTCTCGAGTCTTTGGACGGCTATTTCCTACTCGAAAGCGTTGTGACAAGAGCCTAATTGCCCGCATATGATACCGGAGATGATTAACTTTTGGCAAAGGAGAGGGCGGCTCTTGAAAAGACAAAAACCAGCGAAACCTAGTAGACCGAGGAAATCGCTCTATTTCGTAGATAACCCGGAAATCAACGAATTAACGCTGTTGGAGGAACGAAAGGTTTCGTCGCAATCTGGGGATGAAGGGGTTCGACTTCATGAAACTGCAGCGCTCACACTGCCAGAACAAGGCGAAGAGACCACGGTGCCGGCTGCCATTGAGGCAGAGCCGGAGCACGAGAGTATGGACGGGACGCGGGCATTGCAGGATTTGTTGAGCGAAAAAACCGCACCCAATCAGGAGCAAGGCATTATTTATACCGACGATATCATTGATGAAGCCGTGACCCGGGAGAAAATCGCCCCGTTCGCGATCGACGCTTCGCGGATCATGCGGGGGACGATTGACACGGCTTGGATCGCCGACTACGCCGTGGAGAACATCAAGCTGGCAGACCGGGCGGTGACCTCGTCCAAAATCGCTCCGTCGTCGGTGAACGGCAGCCACTTGGTGGACAGCTCGATCGAAGGACGGACGATCCGGGACCACTCCATTAGCGGGGAGAAGCTGGTGGACGGCAGCATTACACCGGAGAAGCTGGCCGATCGGGTCATCACTGGGGAGAAGCTGGCGGAGGGAGCGGTGGAAAGCCGTCATTTGTCGGAGTGGATCGTGACGGCCGAGTTGCTGCAGGACCAAGCGGTGACGGGGGATAAAATCCGCAGCGGAGCCGTGAATGCACAGCATTTGGCCAACGGGGCGGTCGACACCTCGAAGCTCGGGGACGCCTCCGTGACAACGTCTAAGCTACGCGATAGCTCCGTGACGGGGGACAAATTGGCAGAAGGCACGGTAGAAAGCCGTCATTTAGCGGATCAGGTCATTATCTCGCGCCACTTGGCTCCGGGCTTGATCGGCCGGGAGCTGTTGGCCTGGTCCAGCGTTGGTGCAGAACAACTGCAAATGGGGAGTGTCACGTCGGCTCATTTGAGCGGAGCCGTGGTCGAATCTCGCCATCTTGCGTCAGGGGCGATAGGCAGCGAACATATCCAGCCGGGTAGTATCGGGCAGGAGCATATCGCTGACAGGGAGATTAAAGCACGGCATCTGGCAGACAAAGCGATTCCTTCCACAAAGCTGGCCGACCAGTCTGTGGGTACTTCGCATATCGTGGAACAGGCGGTGACCTCGTCTAAAATTGCCGATCAAAGCGTGCTGCCGGGGAAAATCGCCGACGAGGCCGTTCTGACCCGACATCTGGCTAAAGGCGCTGTTCAATCGACGCAGCTTGCCCGGGGCTCGGTTACGAGCCAGCACCTGACCGAAGGGGCGGTGCAAAGTGGACACCTGGTGCAGGAGGCGGTACAGGAATGGCATTTGGCCGATGCCGCGGTGACACGGGAGAAGCTGGCGTTCGCCGAGGTGACTGCCGATCATCTGGCGGAAGAGGCCGTTTCGGCGGATCATCTGCAGGCGGGGAGCGTCACAGCCGACAAACTGGCTAAAGGCAGTGTGACGTCTCGGGCGATCGCGCCTGGCGCGGTGACGGAAGCGGCTATTGGATCTCAGCAAATTACAGCCGAACATTTGGGATTAGGTATCGTGCAGACCCGGCATTTGGCGACGGGTTCCATTAACCGCAGCCAAATCGGAGCGGGGGCGGTGCGGGAGGAGCACCTGGGTGTTGGCGTCGTCTTCTCGCCGCATCTTCAGGACCATGCAGTCACCAGCTTGAAGCTGTCGCCGGAAAGTGTTACGACAGATAAGCTCGGAGATCTGGCGGTGACAGCCGCTAAGCTGGCGGTAAGCAGTGTGACCGGGTCGAAGCTGGCGGCGCAGGCCGTGGACGCCGGGCACTTGGCTCCGGGTGCCGTTGGGCCCGAAGCATTGGCTACCGGCGCCGTCACAGCGAACCATCTGGCCGATGGGGCGGTGCAAAGCACGCATTTGGCCGAAGGCAGTGTGACGGGACGACATCTCGGCCAGGCCGAGATCGAATCTCGACATATCGCGGATGAGGCGATTGATGTCGATCATTTATCCGCTGCTCTGCGGCAAAACGGGGTATTGCCTGAGGAGGGCATCACCGGGGAGGATCTGCAATCCGCCTCCATCACAAGCCGACATCTTCAGGCGGGTGCGGTCGGTGCTGAGGCACTGGGCGAGCAGGTGGTTGGCAGCACGCATCTGCAAGCCGGCGCGGTGCAAAGCGGACATTTGGCGAATGGGACGATCCAGAGCCAGCATTTGGTGAAAGATGCGGTACAGAGCGTGCATTTGGCTAAAGGCGGCGTGACGGAACACCACCTTGGTGAAGCCGTCATCCATTCTCGACATATCGTGCCTGAGGCGATCGATGCCGGGCATCTGTCTGCTGAACTGCGGCAAAGCGGACTGCTGCCCACCGCCGGCATCACCGGGGAGGACCTGCAGCTGGCATCGATCACGCGCCAGCACTTACAGGCCGGCGCGGTTGATGCTGAAGCGCTGGGTGAGCAGGTGATCGACAGCACCCATCTTCGAGCCGATGCGGTGCAGAGCGGCCATCTGGCAAATGGGGCGATTCAAAGCCGACATTTGGCCGAAGATGCGGTGCAGAGCGAGCATTTAGCCAAAGGCAGCGTGACTGATCGCCACCTTGGAGTCGCGGTAATCGGCTCTTACCATATCGCCGCTGAAACGATCAGCGCGGCTCATATGACGCCCGCGCTGCGGCAAAGCGGGCTGCTGCCTGCCGCTGGTGTCGACGGAGAGGCTCTGCAAGCGGCATCGATCACGAGCCGGCATTTACAGGCCGGTGCGGTTGGCCCTGAAGCGTTGGGTGAGCAAACGGTGGGCAGCGTTCATTTACAGGCTGGTTCCGTGCAAAGCGACCATCTGGCGGATGCCTCCGTACGCAGCCAGCACTTGGCCGAAGGTGCGGTGCACGGCGGGCATCTTGCCGAAGGCAGTATTGAATCGCCACACCTTGGAGAGGCGGTAGTGGATGCCCGTCATCTTGCTCCTGAAGCCGTAAATGTCCGGCACCTGTCGCCAGAGCTGCAACAAAGCGGTCTTCTGCCCGTAGCCGGCATCAGCGGAGAAGCCCTACAGCCGGCATCCATTACCAACCGGCATTTGCAAGTTGGAGCAGTTAACGCCATAGCGCTGGGTGAGCAGGCAGTCAGCAGCGGCCATTTGCAGAGCGGCTCCGTGTATAATCGCCACCTGGCGGATGCTTCCGTGCAGAGCCGGAACTTGACCGAAGGCGCGGTAGAAGGCGAGCATTTGGCTGAAGGCAGCATTGGGTCCCGGCACCTCGGGGAGGCCGTGGTCAATGCGAACCATCTTGCGCCCGAAACTGTGAATGCGGGTCACTTGTCCGCCGATCTGCAGCAAAACGGTCTGTTGCCCGCTGATGGCATCAGCGGCGAGGATCTGCAGGCAGCGTCCATTACAGGCCGGCATCTGCAAGCCGGCTCGGTGAATGCCATCGCGTTGGGCGAGGAAGTCGTTGGTAGTGGTCATCTGAAGGCCGGTTCCGTGCAAAACCGCCATCTGGCGGATGCGTCCGTGCATGGCCGGAACCTAGGCGAGGGGGCGGTGCAAAGCGGGCATTTGGCCGAAGGGAGCGTTGAGTCCCAGCACCTTGGGGAGGCCATCGTCGACACACAGCATCTTGCCCCCGAATCCGTAAATGTTTGGCATTTATCCGCCGAATTGCAGCATCACGGTCTGTTGCCCGCGGAAGGCATCAGCGGAGAGGACCTGCAGTCGGTATCGATCACAAGCCGGCATTTGCAAGCCGGAGCGGTTACTGAAATGGCTCTGGGTGATCAAACGGTGGGAAGTAACCATCTGCAGAAAGGTTCCGTGCAAAGCAGTCATTTGGCGGATGCGTCCGTGCAGGGTTGGCACCTGGCCAGCGACGTGGTGGAAGGCGGACATTTGGCCGAGGGCAGTATCGAGTCCCGACACATAGGGAAGGCCGTGGTTGAAGCCCAACATCTGGCCCCCGAATCCGTGAATGTCTTGCACCTGTCTGCCGAACTGCAGCAGCGCGGTCTGTTGCCCGCAGAAGGCATCAGCGGGGAGGATTTACAGCCGACGTCCATTACAAGCCGGCATTTGCAAGCCGGAGCGGTGAACGCCGTGGCCTTGGGTGAACAAGCGGTTGGCAGCGGTCATTTGCAAGCGGGTTCCGTGCAAAGTGCACACTTGGCAAATGGAACCGTCCAAGGCCGCCACTTGGCTAATGGCGCGGTGAAAAGCGGTCAGCTAGCCGAGGGCAGCGTGTCAGCCCGCCATCTCGGCGAAGCCGTTGTAGGCCCTCGCGAGCTGCAGGCGGATTCCGTGCAAAGCGAGCATCTGGCGAACGGGGCCGTTCAAAGCTGGCACTTGGGCGAAGAAGTTGTGCAAGGGGCAAATTTGGCAGCCGAAAGCGTGGAATCCCGACATCTTAGCGATGCGTCGGTGAATGCCCACCATATCTCCCTCGAAGCCGTCAATATCTGGCATTTGTCTGCTGAGATTCAGCAGCAGGGGCTGTTGCCCGAGGATGGCCTCGGAGCCGAAGACATCCAGCCGTCAGCTATCGGTCGGCTGCATCTGCAGCCGGGTGCGGTGGACGGCGGAGCGCTGGCCGAGGATGCAGTTGGGACGGAGCATCTGCAGGAGGGCGCAGTCGGGAACGTTCACCTGGCGCCGAATGCGGTCGGTAGCAGCCAACTGGCCAACGAAGCTGTCGGAACCCGCCACCTGCAACCGGGGTCCGTCGGGATGGAGCAGTTAAGCTTTGCTCCGATACAAACGATGTCGGGCCAGCCGGCGGAGCTGCAATTCGGTATGGTTGCGTTTCTGCTGAAACATCATGAGGTGGAGACGACGGTAACGATTAGCTTCGATTCGCCGTTCACGTCGTCGAACTATGTGGTTGTTGCCATGACCAACCATGCTGCGTATTCCGCTTCACTGAAAGAGCAGTCGGCCGAATCGGCCGTGATCACGATCTCCAAGCTGAAGGAGAGCAACGTCAATTACGGATTTGTGACATGGATCGCAATCGGTAATACGCTGTAGGACGTTTGTGAATACAACAGCCGCCGGATCACTCCGGCGGTTGTTTTTCTTTGGCAACGCCTTGGAGAACGTGACATATCTTTCAGGCTGTGTGATTTTGCGTACAGCTTTTTTGCGACAAATTACCTAGTATTTAATGGAAACCACCCGTATCTATTTTTTTCCACTGTTATGTGAATTGATTCACGTTCGTGGGGGGCGTGGTTTCCGGTTAGACATCGTGCAAGAGGGAGGGGCGCGATTGCTTGGAAAGGGTTTCATCGTTTCTGAGCAAAGTCGAATAACAAAGAGAAACACCATTTGAAGAGCAGGTTATGTAATTTACATAGCTTGGTGAATTTCACAAGGGAGAGGATCGCATTTGAAAAAGCTGATTAGCCTTACAGTAAGCGCGACGTTGGTATTATCATCCTTGTCGCTTACCGTCGGTATGTCGGGGAACAAACTGACCGGCATTGACGTAGTGTCCGCTGCATCGGAATCAGAAACGCCAGCTAAGGAATCGACACCTAGCAAGACAACTACGCCAAGCAAGTCGACAACACCAAGCAAGACAACAACGAAGACACCTAGCAAGACAACGACAACGCCGGCAAAGACACCTACGAAAACGACAACGCCTGCGAAGACGACAACCAAACCGGCAACTCCGGTTAAAACGACTACACCTGACGTCAAAAAGGTTGAGAATCCATACGCTGACGGTGTGTACGTCACTTACGGTAACGCTTATTCCAAAGGAACCGAAGGGGCAAAGGTAACGATCAAGGATGGCAAAGTTGCCGCGATCGAACTGCTTAGAACAAGCCCTAAACTGATTGACAGAGATGTGCGCAACAACTACAGCGGCCTCTGGAATGCTTATGAAACGATGAAAACCAATCTGCTCGGCAAAACGCAGGAACAAGCCGCTAAGGTGGACATCGTGTCCGGGGCAACTCGTTCCAGCAATGGTTGGAAGATGTCCGTCGACCGTGCTTTCCAAAGAGCCTTGAAAGCGAAGGCAAAGGGTGTAACCTATTTTGCTGGTGAGCATATGGGTGTAGATCCGGAAGGCAAATACATGGTCTTCGTTACTTTTGATGCTACGAAGCGTACGGCTGTCAAGGTTTACCCGCTGGATGCCAGCGGCAATGCAATCGAAGAAGCGAACCTGACCGAAGCGCAAGCAGCGTCGGTAAAAGCCATTACTGCCGAACTTCTGGCAAAAGGTACAGGCGCTGTTAGTCCTAAAGGACAAGAAGCCGAATACAAAGCCGCAGTGAACGCTTATTGGGATGCGGAACAAAACGCGAAAGTAAGCAACGATTCGAAATACATCGACGGCTTCTACTCTGCTTACGGCGCAGCCCGTGATAAAGGCGTAGAGAGAGCCGATGTCTACATTCGCAACGGCAAGCTGGTTGATGTGAAGCTGTTTAGACTGGGCTCCAACCTGATCGACCGGGGCGAAACGGCTTATGCCGAAGTGGTAAAAGCGAACGCGCCGATGACGGCTAAACTGCTCGCTAAAGGCTCGTACATCGCGAACTACAGCGACGACGTTGACGCGATTGCCGGCGCAACCGAAAGCAGCCACAGCTGGAACCTGGCCGTGGAAAGAGCTTTCGAAAAAGCGTTGAAGGTACCGGGCAAAGCGAAGTATTTTGAAGGCACCTTCGCTGGTGTCGACAACCTGTCCAAAGTACTGGTTCTGGCTGACATCAAGGCAGACAAAGTTTCGAACGTAAATGTACTCTTATTTGGCGCCGATGGTAAACTGATCGCCGCCGACAAGCTGACGGAAGAGCAACAAGCTCTTGTCGCTCAATTGAATGAAGGTTTGACTCAAAAAGGTGCAAACATGACGCCGATCGTAGGTCAAGAAGACTTGTCCCTAGCTGCCAGAGCCGCGTTCGCCGACTTGCTGAACAACGCTTCGAAAACACAAGGCAACTACAAGGACGGCACTTACACTGCGTTTGGCGACGCTTATGACAAAGGGACGAACCGTGCGGATGTCACGTTGCGTAACGGTGTCGTTGTTGGATTGAAACTGTATCGTGTTGGTGTGAACATGGTTGACCGCGGTGCTTCCGCTTATGCGGAGGTAGTTAGAGCGATCCCGATTCTGACCCGCGATCTGCTGTTTGCAGGAACGAGAGAGCAAGCAGCTAAAGTGGACGTCGTGACCGGGGCAACCAGCAGCAGTACCGCTTTGAAGACAGCTGTGGAAAATGCCTATAAGAAGGCAGAAATCAACGAGTCGTACAAAACGGCTTACATTAACGGCATTTTCGCCGGTATCAATAAGGACAAATCCGTTTACGTCATGGTGACGGTCCAAAACAACATTCCGTTCAAAATGGAAGTATTCTATCTAGATGCGAACGGCAAAATCAAGACCGCAGAACAATTATCCGCTGACGAGAAAACCGTCAAAACGGAAATTGAAACGCCAACCACAGAAGGTTCGTTGCATAAATACGGGTATCGCCCGGCAGCCTTTGGTGAAACAGACGGCGTGAAGGCGGTATCGGCCCAAGTGGTCGACGCTGTGAAGAATGCGCTTGAGAACGCCGGCAGATAACCGTTTTCGTCGGAATCTGCGAGTCTAAAGACTTAGTGCATAAAGCCCCCTTGGATTAGATCTAAGGGGGCTTTTGCTGTACCTGAGGGACAACCATAAAAATTCTGGGTTACAACTTATGTCATGGCATGGCTTGAGCTCTAGAAGGACGTTGTCTTCGTGATATCACGGGGACGGCGTCCTTTTTTGGATATCGGGATAAGTTGGCGAAGGGAAAAGGCGCTGAGCTTTTGGCAGTCCCATAGTATAATAGATTTATCATGGATTTGGAGGAATTACGGGTGACGCAAATTAATCAATTAAGAAATCAGGATGAATTCGTTGGCTTTTATTTGCTTAAGGAGCTGGAGGTAAAGCAGACCAACGCCAACCCGCCAAAGGATTATTTGGATATTGTGTTGTGTGACGCGACGGGCGAAATGCCGGCTAAATTCTGGGATGCTTCGTCAACCGATAAGGAAACGTTCTTCCCGATGGGGCTAGTCAAGGTGCGGGGAATCGTGCAAACCTACCGGGAGAAGCTGCAGGTCAAGGTGATGCAGATCCGGCCGGCCAATCCGGAAGATGGGGTGAGGTTGACGGATTTCATCCGTACCGCACCGATTTCATCCGAGGCGCTGATTCATACGATTCAAGGCGTCATCAACGCAATTGCCGATGAGGAGATCCAGGCGATCGTCCGGTATTGCGTCGGGAAGGTGGAGGAGAAGCTGTCCCATTACCCTGCAGCCAAAACGCATCATCATGCTTATTTTGGCGGATTAGCTTACCACATGGTGCGCATGCTGGAAATCGGCGATTTTCTGTGCGGGCAGCGATCATTCCTGAACCCGAACCTGCTGAAGGCAGGCATCATTTTGCACGATATCGCCAAGCCTGAAGAAATGGTGGCCGAGTTGGGCATTGTGTCCGAGTACAGCACGCCGGGCAAGCTGCTGGGGCATATCTCCATGTCCTCGCAATGGATCACCGAAGCGGCGATTCGCCTCGATATTGCATTGGATTCGCCGAAGGTGCTCGGGCTGCAGCATTTGGTGTTGTCTCACCATAATTTGGGAGAATGGGGCAGCCCGGTGCAGCCGCAGACGCCGGAGGCTGTCGCCCTGCACCATATCGACGCGCTGGACGCCAAACTACAAATGGTGGAGGACGCGCTGGCTACAACGCCGGAATCCGAAGCATGGACACCGCTGATTCGGGGGCTTGAGAACAAGGGGATCTACCGCTTGAAGTGGTGAGTGCGAGTGACAGTTATTCCACGTCAAAATCAAAATAGGTGGACGGGTAAGGCTCGTTCTTCAGGGTATAGTGCCACCATTCCTTTGCATACGGCTTAAAGCCCTGCTTGACCATCGCCGTCTTGAGAATGTAGCGGCCCGTCCGCTGCGCCTTGGTCAGCCCCTGTGCTCCATGCGCGGAAATCGGGCCAAGGAAATCGACCCGGCTTCCCATGTCGACTTCCCCGCCGGTCTTCTTGTAGACCAACGTAAGATCCACCGTGCTGCCCCGGGAATGGCCGGATTTGGAGGATAAGTAACCTTGCTTGAATAGATTCTTCTTATCCACCTCGGGGTAGAAACGTTCTTTCATCTCTGCATCGAGGGGATCCTTGGACCAGCGGGCGAAATGATTAACCGCTTTCTGCGGACTGTAGGCGTCAATGATTTTCAGGCGATAGCCTTGGGCTTCTAAATTGTCGTTGACCTTCTTCAACGCGCGGGCCGCGCGTAAGGTCAAGATCGCGAACGGTCCGCTGTACCCGTCGATTCGCTCCCCGACGAAGTTGTCACCGGTATAATAGCGAAGATCATATAGGGCATTCGGGATCACCTCGTCAAGGTATACGAAGCCCTTCCCCTTGGGTAGATGATATTTCTTGCTGACATCGGCAGCCTGGGTGGGGGAGGCAGGGGACGCGGTTAATTTGGAGGCAGCGGTGGAATAACCGGTGCCGGCTGCATTCACGCAGACTATGAATATCAGGGCGGCCAAGGTGAATAAGCCAATTTTACGTCCTGCCCGGGATAGGTTGTTACCGGACTTCGCAGGCGGGTAGTGCGCGTGATTATTTTTAAGGAAAGGGTACATGATCATGCTCCTTACACGGATAGAATAATTCAGATGAGGCAGCGATTGAATTCTATGATTATAGCATATCCCAGACCTTCAAAGGAGGAGATTACGATGCGGATTGGAGCAATTGAAGCAGGCGGGACGAAGTTTGTGTGCGGCGTCGGAAATGAGCATGGCGTCATCGAAGATAGCGTCAGTTTCCCGACAGAGCTTCCAGAACCAACTCTGGAGCGGGTGATTGGCTATTTTCGCGATAAAAAGGTAGAGGCGATCGGCGTAGGCTCGTTTGGCCCGCTTGACCTCAACCGGAACAGCGCCACTTATGGTTATGTGACGACGACGCCAAAGCCGGGCTGGAATGGATATGATGTTCTTGGTAAGTTAAAATCGCAATTTGATGTTCCCTATGGATGGGATACGGACGTGAATGCCGCCGCCTTGGGCGAGGCGAAGTGGGGCGCGGCACAAGGCCTGGATAGCTGCGTGTATTATACGGTGGGGACCGGCATTGGCGTTGGGGTGCTGGCGGAAGGCAAGCTTGTCCATGGGCTGGTCCACCCGGAAGGCGGACATGTTCTGCCGCGGCGGCATCCGGAGGACGATTTCCCCGGCCTTTGTCCATATCATGGCGACTGTCTGGAGGGCATGGCTGCGGGTCCAAGCCTCGAAGCGCGCTGGAGGGTGAAAGGTCATGAGCTAGCGCCGAATCATCCGGCCTGGAAAATCGAAGCCTACTATTTAGCGCAGGCGGTGACCGGCGCGATTCTGATGCTCTCGCCGCAGAAGGTGATCATGGGCGGCGGCGTCATGCAGCAGCCGCAGTTGTTCCCGTTGATTCGCGAGGAGGTTCGGCGGAACCTGGCCGGGTATGTGAACGCTTCGGCGATTTTAAGTGGTATGGACGGATACATTGTCCCGCCGGGCTTGGGAAACCGTGCAGGGCTTTGCGGCGCATTAGCCTTGGGGTTGGAAGCGATGACTATCCGTGGCTGATGTTTCGGGGGCATCGTGAACCGTTTCAAACATGGTTCGACAATCAAGATATATCATGATATATTATAATATATATCATGTCCTTTTGTGAGGGAACGTGGGAGGAACGTCATGAGTGAAAGTACCTCGTCTAAACCGATGTACGAGAAAATCTTTGATGATATGAAACGGCAAATCCTGGATCAAAGTTATAAGCCGGGCGACCGGATCCCATCGGAGAAAGAGCTGGCCGAGGAATATCAGGTTAGCCGGATTACGAGCAAGCGAGCGCTGGAGCTGCTGGCGGCCGAACATATCATCGTTCGAAAGCCGGGACGAGGTTCGTTTGTCACGGATCCGGAAGCCGATGGAGTAGGAGCGGCGGAACAAAGTCACGGCCGGATGGACGGCGCCTACGGCGGGAATGGAGCGGACAGGGAAGCGGCCGGGAAGTTAATCGGCGTCGTGTTGACGGATTTCGCCGGGAGCTACGGGACGCGGCTGATCTACGGGATGGAGGATGCCGCACGGGAGCAGGATTGTTTTCTCGTCCCGAAGCGGACATTTGGGATTCAGGAGAACGAGGAAGCGACTATTCGGAAGCTGCTGCAGCTTGGGGTGGACGGATTGATCGTATTCCCGGCGCAAGGGGAATATTTCAATGCGGAAATCCTCAAGATGGTGATCGAACGCTTCCCGCTGGTGCTGATCGACCGGGAACTGAAAGGCGTGGCGGCGGCCTCGATAAGCACCGACAATGTGAAAGCGGCGCAGGAGGCGACGGAGTACTTGTTTGATCTCGGGCACGCACACATTTCGTTGCTGTCCCCGCCGCCGGTAGATACGTCGGCCGTTGAGGAACGGATCGAAGGGTTTGTGCAGGCGCATGCCGGCCGAGGCATCGCTGCGGAACGGGAGTTGTGGATCAGCGACCTGACCTCCACCCTGCCAAACTCGTTTTACGATGAGAATATCGAACGAGATATTGATAAGATCATGCGCCATTTGCAGGCGCATCCTTCAATCACGGCGTTCTTCGCCATCGAATACAACATCGCGCTGTTGGCTAAAGCTGCTGTAACGCGGCTGGGGCTTCGCATTCCCGAAGACGTATCGATCATTTGCTTTGACAGCCCGCAGTTCCGCATTGGCGAGGGCTACGCTTTTACCCATATGCGCCAAAGCGAAGAGGACATGGGCAAGCTGGCCGTGGAGAATGTTTTGGCCTTGCTTGAGAACCGGCCGGTAGCGAACAAGGTTAAGCTGCCCGCCGCACTCGTTCCGGGAGAATCCACCGGACCCGCGAGGGAGCGGCGCGAGTAGCCATAGGCTCGCTCGCCAGCCTGCGGCGAAGGCATGCGCTGGTGCACAGTGAGTCGCCACTCCGTGGGAATGGCCAACTGCGGCCACTCGATGCTGGAGTTGCCGCTCGCGGCGCAGCAAGCCAACTTCTGCCCCGTGGCGGAGCAACCGTGGCTGTGCGCGATGGGAGTGCTGTCTCCGTAGTGCGATGGCAGTTGCTCGCCTGCGTACTAAGGTAACTGCCACCCTCATGCCGAACCCAACTGCAAAAGTGCAGTTGAGTTTCGGCATTTTTGCGTTTGTGGGCTCTTGGGATGTAAAAGTGCATCTGATTGAGGACAATTTGGCTGAAAAGGGCGATTCGAGCAAATTTGAACTGCACATTTACATTTGAAGTCTCTTTCGAGAGCATTTTACGGCAAATCAAATGCACTTTTACATTTGAGTACGCTAGCCAGCGCATTTTGCTGTATACCAACTGCACTTTTGCATTTGGCAGACGAATCAGGGTGAAATCCTATCGTGAATTCCGAACAAGGACCTCCGTACAGGAGGTCCTTGTTTTGTCACGCTTGAAGGGAGAAGGGGACGTTTGATATATATTTTACATACCAGGAACATCGATATTTTTCCCCATTGACATAATGATATGATGCTAATATACTATGTTTATTGAAAACGCTTTAATTGCTATGTCATCTAAACGAAAAGGGGAGGTTTATGAAATGAAAAAGTGGATGCTTGTAATGCTGGTGACGGTCCTATTCGGCGCGATGCTGGCTGGTTGCGGAGGAAGCGGCAGTGGTGACAGCAGTGGCAATGGTGGCAGTTCTGGAGACAGCGGAAGCGGCAATGCCAAGAAAGTGAAGCTGACGTTCTGGGGCGACTGGGGCGGCGAAGGGCAAAAGCAATTCGAGACGATGGTCGATGCTTTTAACAAATCGCAGGACAAAATCGAAGTTAAATACGTACTTCAACAGGATATGGTGACGAAGTTCCTGACCGCCGCAACGAGCGGTGGTTCGCCGGACATTTTGTTCTGGGACCGTTGGAGAACGTCGCTGTACGCTCCGAAAAACGTGCTTCGCCCGATCGATGATTATATGGAGCGCGATGGCGTGAACAAAGGCGACTTTTTTGATGAGTCCTTAAAGGAATTAACCAACAGCGACAAGCTATATGGCCTGCCGTTGACGGTGGATGCCCGCGCGTTGTTCTACAACAAGAAGATGTTTGCGGATGCGGGCCTAGAGGCGCCTACAACGTGGGATGAATTGGAGCAGGCCGCCAAGACGTTGACGAAGTGGAACGGCAGTAAGCTTGAAACCTCTGGCTTCTCCATGGCTGACCCGGGTCTGTTCAACATGTATCTGCAACAGGCCGGCGGACAGATGCTCGGCGATGACGGCAAAACCAACTTCAACAATGAACAGGGCAAGCAAGTACTGGAGTTTTGGCAGCGTTTGCTGAACGAGGACAAAGTATATAAGGTTGGCTTCGAAAAAGGTCTTGGCGAAGGCACCGATGCATTTGTAACGGGCAAAGTTGCCATGTTGTACACCGGTCCTTGGATGATGAGCACCTACAATAAATACGGCAAGGATCTGGATTACGGCATCGTTCCGCCTCCGGCAGGTCCAAACGGCGACAAGGGCAGCGTCATGGGCGGTTTCGGACTCGTGATTCCGCAAGGCTCCAAGCATCCGGATGAAGCTTGGGAGTTCATCAAGTGGTGGACGGCCAATAAGGACAACGCTTTGCTGTGGGCGAAAACGAGCTTGAACTTGCCGGGCTTCAAGCCGGCGCTCGAGGATCCGTTCTTTACTGAGGACCCGTTGTGGAAGCCGTTTACGGAAACGCTGGAGTTCGCCAAGACACGTCCAACGCATCCGGGCTATTCGGTCATGGAGGAGAACGCGTTGATTCCGAATCTGGAGCTGCTGTTGCAGAACAAGCAATCCATCGACGATACGTTGAAGAAAGCTCAGGAGCAAGGCGACAAACTGCTTGCGGAAAATGCGGTCGTGAAATAAAACCGGCCTCTGAAAGGGGAGCGAAGAATGGCATCCGTCAATAAGCTCGAACGGCATCAGGCCCGAATGGCCTATCTGTTCATTACACCAACCATGCTGTTGTTTGCCGTATTCATGGTCATCCCCGTCGTGATGGCCCTTTATCTCAGCTTTACCAATTATGACGTGCTGAGCAGCAACGATTGGGTTGGGCTGGATAACTACCGCCGCCTGATCGGCGACACGCTGCTCTGGCAGACCTTTTTGAACGTGTTCTATTACGCAGTTGTTTTCGTTCCGCTGAATTTATTGATTTCCTTACTGCTAGCAATGCTTCTCAACAAAAAGAAAGGCGGAGTCAAGCTGTTTCGCACGTTTTACTACCTGCCGACCTTGACCTCCGCCGTCGCTGCGGCCACCGTGTGGATCTGGATGCTGCATCCCGAATACGGGCTGATCAACGGGTTGCTCTCGTATATCGGCATCACCGGTCCGGCTTGGGTATCGCAAACGGAAACGGCCATGGTGTCGATCATCGTCATGACGTTGTGGCAGTCGGTTGGCTCCAATATGATCATTTATTTGGCCGGACTCCAAGGCGTGCCCGATTACTTGTACGAATCGGCCCGGCTTGACGGGGCGTCGCGGTTCGCGTGCTTCCGTTATATCACTTGGCCGCAGCTTCGCCCAACGACGTTCCTTGTCAGCGTTTTGGCGATCATCGGCGCTCTGCAGCTGTTTGATCAGGCGTTCGTGCTGACGCAGGGCGGTCCAGCCAATGTCACCAAAACCCCGGTGTACCTGATCTACCAACAGGGCTTTAATCAGTTGCAAATGGGGTATGCCTCGGCGCAGGCGTTTGTGCTGGCGATGGCGATTCTCGTATTTTCGCTGATCAGCATGAAAATCACCAAAGCGGAGGAGCCGATTGTATGACAAATCAAGAGACGACGAGAACCGGCGTCGGCACCCGTCACGTCCAATTGGGCGCACCGATGCAGAAAAGATTGGCGAACGTGTTGTTTTATACGGTCAGCGCCATCATCGCTGTGATTATGTTTTTGCCCTTTTACTGGAGCGTGCTTACTTCATTTAAGCCGGATGAAGAGATGTTCTCGCTGCCGATCAAGTGGTTCACGACGAACCTTACGTTCGAGCATTACTATAATGCGTTTACGACTGTGCCGTTTGGTCTTTATTTCTGGAACTCGTTTCTGCTGGCCGCGGTCGGCGTGTTGTTCAACCTGTTCTTCGGCTCGCTAAGCGGTTATGCGTTCGCCAAGCTGAACTTCCGGATGAACCAGCCATTCTTCCGCATCCTGCTCGTTTCCATGATGGTGCCGGGGATCGTTACGATGATCCCTAGCGTGTACGTGCTGCGCCATATTCCGCTAGTCGGTGGAAACGACCTGTTCGGCAGCGGCGGTAACGGGCTGATGAACTCGTTTTGGGGGATTATTTTGCCGGGGGCTTCCGGTACGTTTGCCGTGTTCTTCATGCGCCAGTTCTTTCTGACACTGCCGAAAGACATGATGGAAATGGCACGGATCGAAGGCTGCGGCGAGTTCAAAATCTTCTGGCGCATTTACCTGCCGTTGACCAAGCCGGCCCTGGCCACGCTGGGGATTTTCACCTTCCAAGCGGGCTGGAACGGCTTCCTTTGGCCGATGATCGTACTGAACGATCCGGCGAAGGCGACGATTCAAATGGGGCTGCAGGCTTTTTCGTACAACTATCAGACGGATTACGGCCCGATGATGGCGGGGGCGCTGGTAGCGATCCTGCCGATTCTGGTGCTGTTCCTGCTGCTGCAGCGGTATTTTATCCAAGGTATCGCATTTAGCGGAATCAAGGGATAGGACAGATGGGAGAGATCACATGAAGACCACCATGAAAGAAACCGAAGTGCGTCGGCAACGGGCTGACCTGGCCCAGACTGCGCTAGATGAAAGGTTCTGGAACGAAGAGATCCAAATGTATAATATCCAAACGCCATGCGAAAACGGGACGTGCAACGACATTTTTCATTACTGGTGGATGGCGCATGCGGTCGACACGCTGGTCGACGGACTGAAGCGCACGGGAGACCGGCGGTATGCCAAGCGGCTGGAAGAGCTGTACGACGGCCTTCTTCGGCGCAACGGCGGCGCCTGGCCCAATGAGCTGTACGACGATATGGAATGGATGGCACTCGCCTGGCTGCGCGCCTATCAAGTTACCGGAGAACCGCGCTACAAGGAGACTACCCTCCTGCTGTGGCAGGATATCCAAACCGGATGGAACGAGCAGATGGGCGGCGGGATTGCTTGGCAGAAATCGCAATTGGACTACAAAAATACCCCAGCCAACGCCCCCGCCGTCATCCTGGCGGCCAGGTTGTACCAAGCGTTTGAAAACCCGGACGATTGGGCTTGGGCGCAGCGAATTTACGATTGGCAGGCAGCGAACCTGGTTGATCCGGCTACCGGCCTGGTGTGGGACGGCATGAACCGGACGGGAGACGGCGCGATCGACAAGGATTGGAAGTTCACCTACTGCCAAGGCGTCTTTATCGGAGCTTCCGTGGAGATGTACCGGGTAAGCGGGGAGGCGGCTTTCCTGGAGGCGGCGCTCCGCACGTTCCGCGTCGTCCTCCAGGAGTTCACCTCCAGCGAAACCGGGCTGCTGCCGGAGGAAGGAGACGGCGACGCCGGGCTGTTCAAAGGCATCTTGATCCGCTATTTGGCGGAGCTGGCCCATGCGGCCCCGGACCATCCCGAAGTTACCGAGTATGTTGGCCTTCAGGCGGAACGCGCCTGGAGCCGGCAGACCGCATCGGGGCAACCGCGGTTTGGCACAGATTGGAGCCGAGCTCCTAAGGAGGGCGAAGTCGTGTCGCTCAGCTCGCAACTGAGCGGCGTCATGCTGATGGAGGCGGCCTCGGGGGTAACTCCGGATGCCGCGACCGAAGGGGAGACGCGATGATGGACCGCCGCGAACTGGGCTGGGCTCATCTGGCAGAACACGTGCACCGCGACCTGTTCGCCTGCTATAGGAACGAGGAGACCGGCATCCTGGACCAGTGGTATCCGCGTACGGCGGGCCTTGCAGGCGAAAACTTCTATTACTGGTGGCAAGCCCACGTCCTCGACGTGCTGGTGGACGCCTATGAACGGACCGCCGACCCCGCGCTGCCGGACCGGATGCGGCAGTTCTGCATCAGTCTGGAACGCTATAACGGCGGGGCGTTGACGCACAATTATTATGATGACATGGAATGGACGGCGCTGGCGCTGCTGCGGGCTTACCGGGCGACCGGCGAGACGTGGTACGAGGAGAAGGTCCAGGAGCTGTGGGCGGATATCCAAACGGCTTGGAATGCGCATTGCGGCGGCGGGATGGCGTGGAAGAAGGATCAGCTCGATTACAAAAACACCCCGGCCAACGCGCCCGCAGCGATCCTGGCTGCCCGGCTCTACGGTTTGTTCGGCCGACCTGACGACCTCGCTTGGGCCAAACGGATTTACGAGTGGAATAAAACACATCTGGTCGACCCCGCTACCGGCTTTGTGTGGGACGGCATGAACCGCACTGGGGACGGAACGATCGACAAAGACTGGCGTTTTACTTATTGCCAGGGCGTCTTTATCGGTGCGGGTGTTGAATTGTACGTTTGCACCGGTGAATCGGTGTACCTGGAGGATGCCAGACGGACCGCTGCCGCCTGCTTCAAGGAGCTGGGTGAGCCCGGCACCGGTCTGCTTCCCGAGGAGGGGATCGACGATACCGGCTTATTTAAGGGGATCCTGATTCGCTACCTCGTCCGTCTCCTGGAGATCGACCCGGCTTGCCCGCGTGTCCGGGAGGTCCTTCTCATGAATGCGGAGAAGCTTTGTTCCGAGGGGCTGCTTGAGAACCCCCTCTTATGCGGCCCTTCCTGGAAGGAGCCACCTACCCTGCCGGTCCAGCTCAGCGTCCAGCTGAGCGGCTTGATGCTGCTGGAAGCGGCGGCAAAGCTGAAGTTATCGGAGTGAAGAAACCACGCGGAAAAAGTCCCATCAAACCACTGCTAGATTAAACGGAGGAGAGAGATCATGACTGAGCAACTAACCCAAACCGACATCATCGCGTTGGTGGAAACGAAGATGAAGCATCGCCCGAAGATCGTGGAGATGTTTAAACGGTGTTACGAAAATACGCTGGAAACGACCATCCATCGTCATGAGGACGGAACGGTGTTTATGCTGACCGGCGATATTCCGGCCATGTGGCTGCGCGACTCCGTCAACCAGCTCCGGCCGTATCTGATCCCGGCGGCGAAGGATGCCGGCTTGCGCGAGATTATCGAAGGGGTACTGATGACGCAATGCCAATCGATCTTGCGAGATCCGTACGCCAACGCGTTTAACGAATTCGAGAATTTTCGCGGCCATCAGTCGGATTTGACCGAGATGTCCGGTTGGATTTGGGAGCGCAAATACGAGGTAGATTCGTTATGTTATCCCCTTCAGTTAGCCTACCTTTACTGGAAAAATACCGGGGAGACCCGTCACTTCACGCCGGAATTCAAGCAAGCGGCCGAGCTGATCCTGCAAACCTGGCGGACCGAGCAGCGCCACGAGGAACTTTCGAAATATACGTTCGTACGGGAAAACAGCGGGGAAACGGATAGGCTCCCGGGACCGGTAACGTATACGGGCATGACCTGGTCGGGTTTCCGCCCAAGCGATGATGCCTGCAAATACGGCTATCTCGTTCCATCGAACCTGTTTGCGATCGTCGTGCTGGGTTATTTGCTGGAGATCAATGAACGGTTTTACGGGGACGACGATTTCGCCGATGAGGTACGCGCGCTGCGCGATGACATTCGGCAGGGGATTGAACAGTACGCGGTCATCGATGACGAGGAGTTTGGAAAGGTGTATGCGTACGAGGTGGATGGGCTCGGTGGGGTCAATCTGATGGATGACGCCAATGTGCCTAGTCTTTTATCGTTGCCTTATCTCGATTACTGCAGCAAGGACGATCCGATTTATCTGAACACCCGCCGGATGATCCTTAGCCGACGCAATCCTTATTACTATGAAGGAACTTATGCCAAAGGGATCGGCAGCCCGCACACGCCCCCGAACTATATCTGGCACATCGCCTTGTCCATCCAGGGAATCACTGCACTCGATGAATCGGAAAAGCTGGACATTCTGGGCATGTTCGAACGAACTGATGCCGGAACGAATTTGGTGCATGAAGGTTTCCACAAGGATAATCCTTCGGAATACTCGCGGGAATGGTTCTCTTGGTCCAACGCGATGTTTGTTGAATTCGTGCTCAGCTTATGCGGTCTGGAAATTGCCATGCGCTAGCTTTCAGTACGGAATGAATCCGCAAATGGAGGTTTTGCCGTGAAAGGGAATCAAGTGAAAAGAACCGCTTCGAAATTTCTTACGCTCACCTTGACGATGGCACTCTCGATATCGCTGCTTACCGGGGCGAAGGCTCCGGAGGCTCAAGCGGCCAGCTTCAATTCCGCAGATGCGGACGCCGCAATCCGAGCCTTTAACGCCAAGTTCTGGGATCCGAAGGCCAAATCCTATTGGGCCGATTCCAATCGCGGCTCCAACTACCAGGGCTTCTGGGTGGAAGCCGAGTTATGGGAAATGGTCATGGACGCTTATCTTCGCACCTCGGACCTGGAACTGAAGGCGCAGCTTCGCGCCCAGATCGACGATATTTTTGACGGCGCCGTTCTTAAATATGGCGAGGACTGGACGAATAATCCGTTTAACGATGACATCATGTGGTGGGCGATGGCCAGCGCAAGAGCTTATCAAATCACCGGGGAAGCCCGCTACCTGGACAAGGCGAAATATTACTTTGATTTTGTATACGATACCCAGTGGGATGACGAATTTGCGAACGGCGGTCTGTGGTGGTTGAACAGCGAGCATGTCACGAAGAACGCCTGCATTAACTTCCCGGCAGCCGAAGCAGCGGTGTTCCTGTACGAGATCACGGAGGACTCGCATTATCTGGAGGCGGCAACCCGAATTTACCGCTGGGGCAAAACGATGCTGACGGATGGAAACGGCAAGGTGTTCGATCGGATTGAACCGGATCGCGGCCCTGTGCCGGATGCCACGCATTATAATCAGGGGACATTTATCGGTGCCGCCACCATGCTGCACCGGGTCACCGGCGATAAGGTGTATCTGGAGGATGCGATCAAGGCAGCTCAGTTTACCATGGCGCATCAAACGGAAGCCAATGGGCTGCTGGGTTATGAAGGCCCGAACGGGGACCTGAAAGGCGGCAAAACGATCCTGCTACGCAATTTGGCGTACTTGCAGCAAGCGGTAGATGGCAGCAAACCCCGGGCTCATCGGGAGTTTGAACGGAAGTTTGACGATTGGCTGGCTTTGAATGCAACCATGGCCTGGAGCCATCGGAACGCAGAGGGCATCGTCGACGGCAACTGGATCGGGCAGCTATTGTCCGGAACCTATGAATCCTGGGCCGCCTCCAGCGCCGTCCAGGCCTTGACGGTCGTGCAACCGAAGTCCATCGTCCCGGCATACCCAGTGAAATCGGCTTATCAACGAATCGAAGCGGAAAAATACAACATCGGCCAAGGCTTTGTGCTAGAGGGTAGCGCGGAAGGCACGTTGCAACTGGGCGGAATAAAGCACGGGCATACTGCGGTTTATAGAAACGTCGATTTCGGGACGACGGGAGCCGTCGGCTTCATCGCCCGGGCAGCTAGCGGAACGTCCGGCGGAACGATCGAAATTCGGCTGGACGCCGAAGATGGTCCTAAGATCGGTACGGTCCGGGTCGAAAGCACGGGCGGCTGGAACCAGTTCATCGATGCGGTTGCCGTGCTCAAGGATGACCAAGGCGATTCAGTGACGGTAACCGGAAAGCATGATGTCTACTTCACTTTTCTCAAGGCGAATGACGACTATCTGTTTAACTTGAACTGGTTTCGGTTTACGGAGACCGATCCGACGAGAACCGATGCCTATGCCAAACGGAAGGCCGGCGAATTCGACGCCAGTTCCGGGGTAAGCCGAAACGGCGAGCATGGCTTCCTGGAGGGAATCACGAATGGCGCGTACGTTCATTATGAGGGCATCGATTTCGGCAGCGGTGCGGCCGGAATCACGGCGCATGTCGCGAGCGGGAACCGCGGCGGAACGATCGAGGTGAAGTTGGATAGCTTGAACGGGCCAACCGTCGGCACCCTTCCTATTCCCGCTGTTGGCGACTGGGCGACATGGATCGATGTGATGTCCACGGTCGATGACACGGCAGCGGCTGGCATCCACGACGTCTACCTGGTGTTCTATGGCACGGACGGCAGCGATTTTCCGTGTAACCTCGACTGGTTCAGCTTTACGACTGTTAAAGGCAAGGCCCAGGATGCTTACGGCAAGCTGGAGGCCGAAAGCTATACGAGCGGTTCGGGTTTCGGCACGGAGCAAGGCGGGGGACAAACGTACCTTGCAGGGATGTTTGGACCTAATCAGCCGTATGCTATGTACAATTACGTAGACTTTGGCGAAGACGGCGGAGCAGCGCAATTCCATGTCAGCGCCGCCAGCGATACCGCCGGCGGGACGATCGAGGTACGGCTGGACAGCCCAAGCGGCCCCGTGATCGCGGAGACGGCCGTCACCGGAACTGGCGGCTGGCAGGAGTTTAAAGTGTTCTCGGCGGAGGTTACCTCCCCGGTTCGCGGTAAACATATCGTATTCCTCCTCTTCAAAGGCTCGGATTGGCTGTTTAACCTGGATAAGTTCACGTTCGGCGATCCGGCCGTATTCACGGCGCCGCCCCTGATTCCTGAACCGCCCCGCGACCATACGCCTCCGGGGGAAGTTGAACATGTGCGCGCGGTAAAGGAAAACGGACGGATCCGGCTATATTGGGACGGTCCGTACGATGTGGACGGCGAGAAGGTGCAGATCCGTCTGCTAAAGAACAAGAAGCCATTCGGCGATATGATGGAGGTAGCTCGCGGCGTTCAGACCGTAGTGCTGCCGGACATGAAGAATCCGAAAGGGTACACGGTACAGTTCAAATCTGTCGACACTTCTGGTAATGTCTCCAAGGGGTATTCCGTTTCATTGGGAGACCTCATCGCGAAATAAATGAACAAACAGACCGGGGCGGAGTGGTCCAGCCTTCGGTCTGTTTTTTGCCCGGGGTTGTGTTACATTAAGAAGGAATCAATTGGACATTTATTCCGAGGAGGAATGGCGAATGGCAGCGATTCGGATTGGCATGATCAGTTATTGGCATGTGCATGCATGGGATTATACAAAGGAGGCCTTGGCGCATCCCGACACCGAGATCACGGCGGTATGGGACGAGAACCCGGAACGGGGTCAGGAGCAGGCCGAGAAGCTGGGCGTTCCGTATTACGCTTCATTGACGGAAATGCTGGACAGCGGCATCGAAGCGGTCATCGTGGATGCACCGACCCGATTGCATCGGGACGTGATGGTGCAGGCGGCCCGTGCAGGCAAGCATATCTTTACGGAAAAAGTGTTGGCTCCTAATCTGCAAGAGGTTCAGGAGATCCTGGACGCGGTGCAGCAAAACAATGTCAAGTTGGCGGTGTCCTTGCCCCGACTGAATGACGGGTACACATTGGCGATTTCGGAGGCGTTGCAGGAAGGGCTGCTCGGACGTGTCACTCAGGTTCGCGTACGACTATCTCACAATGGCGCGATAGCGGGATGGCTGCCGGAGCATTTCTATGACCCGGTGGATTGCGGCGGTGGGGCTTTGATTGACCTGGGCTGCCACCCGGTATATTTGACTCGCCTGTTTCTGGGAGAAGACCCCGTCGAGGTTACGGCGCAGTTCGGGTATGTAATGGACAAGCGGGTAGAAGATAACGCGGTGATGACATTAAGCACGGCATCAGGGACCGTGGGGATCGCCGAGGCGGGATTTGTGAATCCGTATTCCCCATTTACGATCGAGGTTCACGGAACCGAGGGCAGCTTGCTGTACGGAACGCCGGAGTCGAAGCTGCTGCTGCGGACCGGTGCGAAAGGCGAGGAATACGCTGGACAATGGCATGAGCTGGAGATTCCAGCCAACCGGGCAGGCGCGTTTGCGCAGTGGATTAGGCATATCCAAGATGGTACGTCGGCGGAGGGAAATATCCGTGCGGCCGTGGAATTAACCCGGCTTATGGAGGCTGCCTACCGATCAGTACAAGAAAAACGCTCGGTCGTATTGTAGAAGTTGACCTTGCTTGAATCAAATCATCGGCCAGGTGGGTTCCCACCTGGCCGATGATTTATCAAGAGAAAGTCACCTGTTCTCCAGGCTTACTTGGGATACCGGCTAGAATGTTGCAGTTTGTGCAAAATCCTGCACATAATGCAGCATTTTCGCGATTGGATTCACTTTCTACTGGGACGAACCCTTAGCATGAGCCGGAGTTGGCGTTAAATGTTCTGCGCGTATTCCGCCGAAGGAACTTTCGTTAGAATGACGTACAGGCTAGCGGGTTCGGTTCCGTCATTACGGTAGGAGAAAGACTCGGCTCCTTCCAGATGCAATACTTCGCCTTGTCCCAGCGGTGAGGTTTCTCCGTCCACCGTGATCGCTCCGCTACCTTGCAGGGCAAGAATAAACACGTCGGTATTCGGATGCGTGTGGGTTGGCAGCTCTTGCCCCGGCATAAAGTTCAGCACGAATACGACGCTTTCGCCTTTCTTGAAGGCAATGCGTTTGGTGAATTTCTCGGGTTGGTAGTCTTGAAGGTTGGTTAATGCCAGCTTTTCCATGAATAGTTCCTCCTTGACCGGTCAGCGGGCCGGTTCATTGAATGGGTTTTTGGATCATGATCGTTGATATCATTGTCTTCCTGTCTCTTATGTTAACATCAACCGGTCGGCTTATTCTTGATCTAGATCAAGCTTGCAGAAAAATTGTCCCTATTTCAAAACTCCAGGAAATGGCCACTACTGCAAAATGAAGTAAATTGGAGGAAGACGAATGGATGTTTTTAGTAAATGTGGTGAAAGGAGTAACGCTCGTGAAACGTTATCCGGGGATGGATCAAGAAGTGGTTATGATGGAGATCAAGCGGCTCAAACAGAAAGCCGACCGGTTGCTTGCCATGTCGATCCGGCTGAATCAGCCTAACTTGGCGGACGAGGCGGAGCGGTTATACCAACAAATAGACAGGTTGGCTTTGCTAACGGGTTGATTTACGATAACATTCCTTGAGTCCGTGCCTTCAATAAATACGGCCTGCATCTGACATACATGATTCCCAAAAAGCCAGAGTCTGACCGAAAACGGTGACTCTGGCTTTTTGTATGGCTCTGACTCTTATAACGTAACCCCGGTTTTGAAAATCGCCAACTCACGTACTTCGTTCTGTTCGTTCCGAGTTTTCTGCCCGCTCGCCACCGCGATAACATAAGCGATAAACTTCTCCAGCACATCCTCCATTGACGTATCCAGCAAGGTGCCCGCGTTGAAGTCCATCCAATGCTGCTTGCGGTTGAACAGCTCATTGTTCGTGGCGACTTTTACCGTGGGGACGAAGCTGCCGAACGGGGTACCGCGACCGGTCGTAAAGAGGACCAACTGACAGTCGGCGGCGGCTAGCGCAGAGGAGGCCACCAGGTCGTTGCCCGGCGCTTGCAGAAGGCTTAGCCCCTTCTTGCGCAGCTTCTCGCCGTATTTCAGCACGTCGACCACCGGGGCAGTCCCGGCTTTTTGCGTGCAGCCCAGCGATTTGTCCTCCAGTGTGCTGATGCCGCCAGCCTTGTTGCCCGGCGATGGATTTTCATAGACAGGTTCGCCGTAGGATAAGAAGTATTGCTTAAAATCATTAATGAGGCCGACGATTTGTTCAAATACCGCTTGGCTCTCGGCGCGGGCCATCAGCATCTGTTCGGCACCAAACATTTCAGGCACCTCGGTTAGGATGGTAGAGCCACCTTGGGAAATAAGGAAATCGGAGAAAGCACCGAGCAGCGGATTCGCCGTAATTCCGGAAAAACCGTCGGAGCCGCCGCACTTCAGCCCAACGTTCAGCTCGCTGAGCGGCACCGGCTCCCGGCGGTCGTTCCGGGCCGCCTCGACCAGTTCGTCGAGCAGCGCCAGCCCCGCCTCCAGCTCGTCTTCGACCTCCTGGGCTACGAGGAATTTGACGCGTTGCTCGTCGTAATCGCCCAGGTGCTGGCGGAACTCGGCAACGATGTTGTTCTCGCAGCCTAGGCCGAACACCAGCACGCCGCCCGCATTGGGATGCAGTACGGCATCCGCGAGAATGCTGCGCGTCATGAGGTGGTCTTCGCCCAGCTGCGAGCAGCCGTAGGGGTGCTTGAGCACGGTGATATTGTCGAAGGGACCGAGATCTGGATGCTCCGCTTTAAAAGCGCTGATCATCTGCTCGGCTATCCCGTTTACGCAGCCGACGGTCGGCACAATGTACAGATCATTCCGAATGCCTGTTTTCCCGTTAGCCCGGCGATAACCTTGAAACGTCAGCGGACGTTTCGGGTAAATCACGGGATGCAAATCGGGTTGATATTCGTACTGCTCCTCGCCGGCCAGATTCGTTTTCACATTATGCATATGCACCCATTCGCCTCGAGCGATGGCTGTCACGGCATGACCGATGGGGTAGCCATATTTGGTGACAACCGAACCGGCGGGGATATCGTGTAGCGCGATTTTGTGACCTTGAGGAATGTCTTGCTTGGCTTCAACGATCAGATCGTCCCACTGGATCCCCTCGCCAGCTTCGATGGGCCGTAAGGCTACCGCGACATTGTCGCGCGAATTCATTCTCATTAATCGCCGCATGGGCTGCCGCCTCCTATCCATTGTAACGTGGCTCGGGCACCAAACGCGTCCAGCTTTCGGACATATTGCTCCAGGGACGCGGCAAGCTCGGGTACGTCGGACAAATCCTCGCCCCATAACTGGACATCCCGTAAAAGGGTCGGAATCACTTCAGCGTGCTGTGCCCAGGCCTGATCGAAGAGCGCAAGCACGTCGGGGCTGTCCTTCCGCTCCAGCCGGTCGCCCCGGTAGCCGACTAACAACGCGGCAAAAGCAAGGGCGATCCGCTTCGGAAGCTCGCCGCGTTCCCGCCGGTAACGCAGGAGAACGGGCAGCAGCCGGGTCTGGAATTTGGCGATGCTGTTCAGCGAGATCGAAGCCAACTCGTGCCGGATGAAGGGGTTCATGAATCGTTCCCGTACGGCCTGGGCATAAGCCAGCAGCCCTGCCTTAGGCAAATCCAACATCGGAAGAATCTCCTCTTCCATCAACTCCCGTACAAATACGGATAAATCCTCGTCGTTCATCACTTCCTCGACGGTCTCCAGGCCGGCTAGTAAGCCCAAAGCGGCCATCGCCGTGTGAGGGCCGTTCAGCAGATGGACCTTTTGCTCCCGGTACGGGCGTAAATCTTCCGTGAAAATAACGTTCAGTTCCGCCTCGGCCAGCGGCAGCCGTTCAGGCAGCCAATCCGGGCCTTCGATGACCCACAGCAGGTATGGTTCAGCGGTTACCATCAGGCGGTCTCGATAGCCGAGCTCCCGCTCCCAATGATCCGCTTTTTCCTGCGGAAATCCAGGAACGATGCGGTCTACGAGGCTGCAGCAAAACGTATTATCCCGTTCGAGCCATTCCGTGAACCCGTTGCCCAAATTCCACTCCGCGGCGTAACGCAGTACGATTTGGCGCAGCTTCTCGCCATTGCGGTCGATCAGCTCACAAGGGATGATCGTAAATCCCGCCTTCCCCAACTGATAACGGCGATAGAGCAGGGCGGTCAGCTTGCCGGGGAAGCTGCGCTGTGGTGCATCCGTTAAGCGGTCTTCCGGGTTGTAGGCGATGCCGGCCTCGGTTGTGTTCGAGGTGATGAATTCCAGAGAGTCCTGCTCCGCCAGGGCGAGGAATTGTTCATATTCGGTGTACGGGCTGATCAACCGGCTGACGGAGCTAATGATCTCGTGCTCGCGGACGATTTGCTGCTCCGCGATTCCGTTCATGAGCACCGTATAAAGATGATCTTGCTTGGCATAATGTTCGGATACCGGACTTCCTTGCGGCTTGATCATCACCAAGCTGCCCTGAAAACGTCCTTGCCGATTCATCTGCTGGACCTGCCAGGCGGTGAAGGCGCGCATGAAATTGCCTTCGCCGAACTGAATCATTCGTTCCGGGTAGGCGGGCAATTCGGGGAATAAGGTTCGGGATAAGAGCGGATAAAGCGGAAGCTGCGTATCCATTGGCTCCTCGACTCCTCTATTAGGAATGTATGCACACGTGAACAAAATGAGACAAAAGAGATGTAACCGGGTTGCAGCTAAGGGCCGCGAATGCGCCGAATTCTCGAAAAACTACTGTCATTCGGCGTCAACCGGCTGAGCTTAAATCCCGGCTACCGACTGTCGGATCATCAGCGTCGTTGGGACGAAGAGCGTCTCGCCCGGTTGTTCGGCATCCGTTTGGTCCGGTCCCTGAGGCTTCATCAGCTCAATCAGCTTCCGGGTGCCGAGCTCGCTGATATCGGCGACCGGTTTGCGGATCGTCGTCATGGCCGGATTCGTATAGCTGGCGAATACGATATCGTCAAATCCGATCAAGGACACCTGATCCGGCACGCTCACCCCGCGAGCGAAGCAAGCGTTCATGGCCCCGATCGCCATATCATCGTTCGCACAAAATACCAGGGTTGGCGGTTCGGGCAGATCCAGCAGCGAATTCATCGTCCGGTATCCGCTGTCGATGCTGTAATCTCCGACCGTTTGATACTCGGCGGGAAGGGAGAGGCCATGGGCGAGCAAGCTTTCCAGGAAACCTTGCTTCCGTTCGGCCGCCGATCGAAAGCCCGCTTTGCCTTCCATAATCGCCAAACGGCGATGGCCGCGGCCGATCGCATAGTCGATCGCCTCCCGTACGCCTTCGCGGTCGTTCGCCACGACGTTGGCGATGCCGGGATCGTCCAGATGGCGGTTCAGGACGACAAGCGGAATTCCGGCCTTCTTGACATGGTAGATGAACGCATTGTCCGCATCGCTTTGGCTCATGACCAGAATACCGTCGAAGCGGTGCGGCGAAATGCCCTCTAAGTGGCGGATGCCGTCAATCCCGTGTACGGTTAAGCTGTAGTTCTCATCCAGCGAATGGTGTATGCCTTTGATCGCATCGACGAGAAAGCTGGCGGACGTTCCTTGATCGATGCTTGAGAAAAACAATCCGATCGTGTACGTCTTCTTCATCACCAAACTTTTGGCGCTGACATTCGGGATATAGTTCATTTCGGCGGCGATTTTTTCGATTTTGTCCCGCGTCTCCGGCTTAATCAGCGGGCTGCCGTTCAGCGCCCGGGACACCGTGGTGTGAGACACGCCGGCCACGCGAGCAATGTCTTTGATCGTAATCATAGAACCTCATCTTTCGTAGGAAGTCACTGGTTATTTTTACGTTTACATTTTAATTCATAATTCTCCAAATAGTCAAGGAAAACAAGCTATGCACACGTGAAAATATAAATTGCCTGCAGGGCGATGAAAGCGCTATAATCGGGAGTAAAATGATCGGAGGGATGAGCTGTAATGGGCGTAAAGGAACAGCGGTCGAAATTGTGGAAAGCGCTCGGGGAATTGCCCTCCTTCGAGCGACCGGTATCTGCCCGCTTGCTGAAGCAGGAGGTGCTCGACGGGGTTATGCTGGAGACGTTGCTGCTGGATTTGAACGGACTGGAGCTTGTACCGGCGTATTTTGCCAAGCCAGTGGAAGGGGAGGGACCTTTCCCGCTGATCGTGTTTAACCATTCCCATGGAGGAAATTATGGTAACGGCCGCAAGGAGATGATTCGCAGCAGCGCTTACCTTCAAGAGCCTTCATTTGCCAAGGTGTTGACCGGATTGGGCTGCGCCGTTTGCTGCATCGATATGTGGGCCTTCAATGAACGCAGCGGCAGAACCGAGGGGGAGCTTGTGAAGGAGATGTTATGGAACGGACGCTCGTTATGGGGCATGATGCTTTATGATAACCACCGCTTGATCGATTATTTGTGCACGCGTAGCGACGTGGATGCTTCGCGAATCGGAACGATGGGCATGTCCATGGGGGGGCTGATGTCTTGGTGGCTGGCGGCGCTTGATGAGCGGGTTGGCGTCGTGGTCGACCTCTGCGGGCAGGTCGATGCAGAAACCTTGGTCGCTAGGCGCGGCTTGGAGCATCACGGGTTTTATTATTATGTCCCTGGGTTGCTGAAACATTTTACGACTTTAGAGATTCAAAAGCTGATCGTCCCCCGTCCCCGCATGAGCCTCGTCGGTCGAAACGACCGGTTATGTCCGTTCGAAGGGGTGCAACTGCTGGATCAAGGCTTGCGCGAAGCTTATGCGGCCGCCGGGAAGCCGGACCATTGGCAGACCGTCATCACCGGCGGCGGTCATATGGAAACCGCGGAAATGCGGGCTGCTTGGCCGGAATTCATCTCAAGGCATCTGGTACGTTCCGCGCAGTAGGGGCAACTCCCGGCCGGTGAGGCCACCTACCGCCCCTCGCGAAGCTCCTCCGATGGCAGGCGGCGGAACTCACGTTTGTATAGCCGGGCAAAATAAACCGGCTCTAAGCCGACATAGGCGGCCGCTTGGCGGATCGTCATGTCGGGATGCTCGAGCAGCAGATGCCGGGCCGTTTTCAGCCGGATCTGATGGAGATACTGCAGCGGCGTTAATCCCATCGATTGCCGGAACAACCGGGTCAACTGTTTTTGCGAATAGCCGACATGGCCCGCCAACCCGGCAATGGTGATCGGCCGGTTCAAGTGGTCGTGCAGGAAGCGGACCGCGACCTCCACGACCGATGCCCGGTAGGAGGCAGCAGGTGCAACCGGCTGTACCGGTGGGACGGCAGCATCGGTCCGTAAGCTTGTTTGCCCCGACGTATCCTTAAGGATCGCCAGCAGTAGCGAATACAGCAATTCGGTCGTTTGCCAAGGGTCATGATCGTTACCGGATCGTTGCCAGATGGCTAACAGTCGGTCCGTAAATAGGGAGACATCCGACAGTTGCAGCAGCCGAGGCGTACTCCCAAAGCCCCATCGGCTTAACACTTCGCCGAAGTTTTCCAGCAGCGTGACATACCCGACGAACCAGGGCTGTTCCCCGTAAGGCATATACTCATGGGCGCAGCCGGCGGGGATGAAGAGCAGTTGCCCTGGATGAAGGATGTCCCATTTGTCCTTGTCGACGTTCAGCCGACGAAATTGTCCTGCCCCGGATAGGGTCAAGAATAGCTGGTGCGCCGAAAATCCCTTCATCCGCGTGAGTGGCGGCTGGATTTCCGTTCCGACCGTATATACGGACAGCGGCAAAAGTTCGTTGTGGGAGGGGGTTAAATTACTTTTGAGCGGGAGAAGATCCATGGGCGTTTCCTCCATTTTGTCCTTTTTGTCTAGTGGATTGTCCGATTTGTGGCTTCCGCCCGATTATATCCCACCTCTATAATGAGAGCAAATCGTTTTGGGAGTGTGACTCATGTTGGAACTGAACTATGAATGGGAAAATTTATCGTGTCTGCACATCGGCCGGCTGCCGGCCCGCGCCTCCTTTATTCCGCATGGAAACGCCGAGACGGCTCGGACGGGAAAACGAGGCCGCTCACCGCATTACCAAACGTTAAACGGAATGTGGAAATTCCGCTATCATCGTAGTCTTCGCGAGGTAGAGGGAAGCTTTTTTGAAACGGAAACGAATGTAAGCGCTTGGGACAATTTGATCGTGCCTTCCTGCTGGCAAACCAACGGTTACGATCAACTTCATTACACGAACGTGAATTACCCCATCCCCTATGATCCTCCGTTCGTACCGGATGACAACCCGGCAGGCACCTATGTCAGGGATTTCAATTTGCCGGAAGCGTGGACGAAGAAAGAGACGCATATCGTGTTCGAAGGGGTCAATGCCTGCTTCTACTTGTGGGTGAACGGCCGTTTCGTGGGTTACAGCCAAGGCAGTCGGATTCCAGCGGAGTTCGACCTTTCGCCGTTCGTCGCGGCGGGTCGCAACCGCATCGCTGTTCTGGTGTTGAAATGGTGCGACGGCACGTATTTAGAAGATCAGGACGTCTGGCGGTTCTCCGGAATTTATCGCGATGTCTATTTACTCTCCCGGGAAAATACGCATATCCGCGATGTGTTCAACCAACCGCAGTTGTCGGCTGATCTGTCTGAGGGCAAGCTTCGCTCGGAGATCGAAACGACGGGCAGCCTGACGGTGCAAGCGGAATTACGGGATCCGACAGGAAAGTTGGTGGGACGGCAGGAGGCGCAAATGGACGGCAAAGGGGCCATCGAGTTGGATGTGCCGCAGCCGCAGTTGTGGAACGCCGAGCAGCCTCGATTGTATGAGCTGCTGCTGACGGCGGGGCAAGAGGTCCTGCGTTTTCGCGTCGGTTTCAAAAAGGTAGAGATCATAGACGGCATCTTCCGCATCAACGGCCGTGCCGTGAAGCTGAAGGGAGTTAACCGCCACGATTCCCATCCGGAGCTGGGGCAGACGATCCCGGTGAATCACATGATTACGGATCTTAAGCTCATGAAGCGGCATAACGTGAATACGATCCGCACCTCACATTATCCGAACGATCCGAAATTTCTTGATTTATGCGATGAATACGGGTTTTACGTCGTCGATGAAGCGGACTTGGAGTGCCATGGCGTCACCAGCACCGGCAAACTTGAAGAGGGAGTCTTCCACAAGCTGACGAAGGACCCGGAGTGGCGGGATGCGTTCGTGGAACGTGCAGTCCGCATGGTTGAGCGGGACAAGAATCACGCCTCCGTCATTCTCTGGTCGATGGGCAACGAATCCGGGTATGGGGCCAACCATATGGCCATGGCGGAGTGGACGAAAGCACGCGACGCGTCCCGGCCGGTGCATTATGAAGGCGCGGATGCCCGGTATTACGGCGATCCGAACACGGACTGCCTTGATCTGGACAGCCGTATGTACCCTTCGGTGAAGGAAATCGAGCGGTATGCCCAGGATGAGAATAGCACCAAACCGTTGTTTCTATGCGAGTATAGCCATGCGATGGGGAACGGCCCCGGTGATTTACAAGACTACTGGAACGTCATTTATCAATATCCGAAGCTGATGGGCGGCTGCGTTTGGGAGTGGTGCGATCATGGCATCGCCGCCGAGACACCGGACGGACAGCGTTATTACGCTTATGGGGGCGATTTCGGGGATCAGCCGAACGATGGGAACTTCTGCATCGACGGGCTGGTATCGCCGGACCGCCAGCCGCACACGGGGTTGTTGGAATTGAAGCAGGTGATTGCACCGGTTCTTATTGAGGCGGAAGATGCCGGGCAAGGCAGGTTCCGCGTATGGAACCGCTATGACTTCAGCAGTCTGTCGCACCTGACGGTCAGCTGGAAGTTGGAGCGAGGGGGAGAAGTGCTCCGGCAAGGACGCTCGACTTCGCTTACCGCGGGACCGGGTGAGACACAGACATTGTCTCTCTCTTACGATCTACCGCAGGATGTGCCAGGACCGTTCGTCTTGACCTGTTCGGTTCGGCAGCAGCTCGATACGCCTTGGGCGGAGGAAGGCTACGAAATCGCCTTCTATCAATTTGAGCTGCCGGGGGCAAACGCCGAGCTGCGTCAAGATCAGGCGCTGATCGGGGAACACGCCGCCTTTATGAAAGCGGTGGAACAAGACGGACTTCTGGCCGTCACCGGATTTGACTTCGAACACGTCTTCGACCTAAAGCAGGGCATGCCGCAGCAGCTGTCGAAGCAAGGCGTTCCGCTGCTTTCCCGTCCGGCCCGGTTTATCTTATGGCGGGCGCCGATGGATAACGACATGTATATTCGAAGAGAATGGGAAGCGGCGGGGCTGCATCATGCAACCATGAAGGTATACGCCAGCCGCTGGGAACAGAAGCCGGACGCTACGGTCGAAGTTCACGTGGACTTCTCGCTCGGCAGCTACAGCTACGAACCGTTCCTGCGCGGTCGTGCCGTCTGGACGGTTGCGGCCACGGGGGAAGTCAAGCTGGCGGTACATGCCGACGTGCGAGAGAATCTTCCTTATCTTCCGCGCATCGGTCTCGAGCTGATGATGCCGGAAGGGACCGAGGAGATCGAATATTACGGCTACGGTCCGCACGAGAGCTACATTGACAAACGCGCGAGCGTGCGCAAAGGAAAATACCTACTATCCGTCGATGACATGTTCGAGAATTATGTCATGCCGCAAGAGACCGGTTCCCGTTACGGCACGGATTGGGCGATCGCATCCACTGTGCAAGGCATGGGGTTGAAATTCGCGGCGGCACAGCCGTTCTCATTCCAGGCTTTGCATTATACGGCCGAGGACCTAACGGCGGCAAAACATACGTACGAGCTGAAGCGGCGTCCCGAAACAATCGTTTCGCTTGATTACCAGATGAGCGGCGCGGGGTCTGGCTCCTGCGGGCCACAGTTGGCAGAGCCTTACCGTTTTGCCGAGAAGTCATTTGATTTCGAGTTGTTGATCCAACCGGTATTCAAAGAAGAAGAATAGGTAGAAAAATAAGAAAGGAGCTGTTCTCCGGCCGCGGCCAGATGAACGGCTCCTTTTATTACGGTCCAGTGAGCTTAAGTGACTTGGGGCTATATTTTCCATGTCAAATTTTTTGTGGGGAGGAAGGCTTGACGGGCGATTCATTAGGGAGTATATTATTAAACGCTAAAATATTTAAACAGTAAATTAATTAAATTGTTAAATAAACGAATGGCTCGAGGCAGGAAGGAGGGAAAAGGACATTGGTAAAAAGAGAAGAGCTGTTCGAAGTGACTTCGATGTTTCGAACGCTGATTAAGGCGATCACTCAGGAGTGGAACAAACGCGGCGGCGATTTTAACCTCAGTTTTCCGCAATTTAAAATGCTCCACATGCTGAATGCTACCGGAACGCATACCGTATCACAGTTGGCGGAGGCGCTGGGAATTACTTCGGCGGCGATCACGGGAATCACCGACCGGCTGGTCACGGAAGGCTTCGTTAACCGGGAGCGCGGGGAGAACGACCGCCGGGTTGTCAATATTTCGATAACGGATCAAGGCAGGGAAATCATCAGCCAGGTTACCGAACGGCAGAAGGAAATGCTTGAGGGGATATTTGATCAGTTGCATGAGGAAGATTTACAGCATTTGCGACGAATCTTTGGCGTAGTGCTTGCAAATATAGAAAATAAATCATAACGGAGATGGAGAAACTACATGGAACACTTATCACTTAAACGCAAAGTTTCGATCATGATCGCCATCATGGCCGCGATGTTCTTCGCAGCCATCAACCAGACGATCGTGAGCACCGCCATGCCGCGAATCATTTCGATTCTGGACGGCATGGACTATTACACCTGGACGATCAACATTTATTTGTTGACGTCGACGATCGCTACCGTTCTGGTCGGCAAGTTGTCCGACATGTATGGGCGGAAGCCGTTTTTGCTGATCGGGATCCTGCTCTTTATGGCAGGCGCCTTTATGACCGGGACGTCCTCAGACGTCTTCCAGTTCATTGCCTACCGGGGGATTCAAGGGATCGGGGCCGGTATCATCCAATCGACCGCCTTTACGGCCGTCGGCGACTTGTTCCCGCCGCGTGAGCGCGGTAAATGGATGGGCCTGATGACCGCCATTTTCGGCTTCTCCAGCGTACTTGGCCCAACCTTGGGCGGGTATCTCGTCGATCACATGGATTGGCACTGGCTGTTCTGGATTTTCTTGCCGCTTGGTATCGTAGCGTTTGTCATGATCCTGATGCTGTTTCCGAAAATGGAACGCGGCAAATCCCAAAGCATCGACTATCTGGGTTCGCTGTTCATGACAACGACGATCGTACCGATGCTGCTGGCCTTCTCTTGGGCGGGAACGACGTACGCTTGGGGTTCGACGGAGATTATCGGCTTGCTTGTGGCCTCGGTCGTATCCGCTTTGATCTTCGTGTTCGTCGAATCGAAGGTACAAAATCCGATTTTGCCACTTCACTTGTTTAAGAATGATGTTGTGACGATTTCGAATATTATCGGGTTCATTATGAACTTCGGAATGATGGGCGCCTTGATCTACCTGTCGTTCTTCGTGCAGGGCGTGCTGGGCATTTCGCCAACGTATGCCGGCTATGTCACCATGCCAATGTCGATCGTCATGGTTGTCGCGAGTGCCATCACCGGCCAAATGATCGCCAAGAAGGGCAAATACAAACAATTTGCATTGTTTGGCATTCCAATCATGATTGCAGGGATGGCCATTATGATCTTCATGCACAGTGTACCGGTCGCCATCGTCAGTATGATCGTGTTCGGTTTAGGTCTAGGCGTCGGGATGCCGGTGTTCTCGCTGGCTACGCAAAACGCCGTGCCGCATAAAGAGCTTGGCGTAGTTACCGCTTCGACGCAGTTGTTCCGTAACCTTGGCGGTACGATCGGGATCGCCGTCATGGGTACCGTCATGTCGAACAATTTGACGAAGAACCTGAAAGAAGCGCTGCAGTCGTCCTCAGCGCCCGACATGAGCAAGGTGGATCCGCAGATGGTGCAGCAGATGACCGCTTTTGCCAATCCTCAAACCTTGATGAACAAGCCGCTGTTAGAGCAGACGCAAGCCAGTTTGCCTGCGGATGCGCAGCCGCTGTTCGCGCAGATGATCCAAGGTATCCGCGACGCGCTGGGCAATACGTTGTCCACCGTGTTCCTGACAGGAACCTTGGTGCTTGTTGTGGCTTTCGTGCTGGTCTTCTTCTTGCGGGAGCTGCCGCTTCGGTCAACGAACCAGGCGCCAACTCCGCAGACCGCCAAAGAAGGCGGCGAGGAAGGTACGGCTGTGCAAGGATCTCAAGCTTCTGTCACGCAATAAGTCGAACTAAAGGCCAGAGCGATCGCATCTCGGATGCGGGGGCTCTGGCTTTTTTGCGGCGGATGGAGCCGGGCGTTGGGCGTTGGTGCGCTAACGCTTATCAGGGAGCTTATTAAGCCCAAAAAAGGGGGAGAGAGAATCTAACGCTTGCCGGAAGGCTTATGAGGATGGAATTGCGTATATTTCGCCGAGAAATAGTAATATAAGCTCTGTCACAAGCGTTACATTTCCAAACGGCTTGTTTTTCGACCAATAGCGTTGCTGATCCGCGTTAGAGCTGTTAGCCGGCGGAACGGCTTGCTCAAAAGACGGTTCTGGCATAAACTTGAAGGCAAAAACTACTTCAGTTAAGGACGGATGATCATGTCAACGCCTAATGTAGCTGTGATCGGCAGTTTAAATATGGATATCGTCGTCGAGACACGGCTAATCCCGCAAATCGGGGAGACCCTTCTCGGCGAACGGGTCCGCTTCATACCGGGCGGGAAAGGCGCGAACCAGGCGGTTGCCGCCGCTCGTTTAGGAGCGGTCACCTCGATGATCGGAGCGGTCGGGGCGGACGCCTTCGGCGAGGAGTTACGGGCTGCTCTGAGCCGGGAAGGCGTTGATATCAGCGGCGTTAAGCGGCTGCCCGACGCTTCGACAGGCGTCGCTTCAATCTATGTCGCCGAGGGGGACAACAGCATCGTTGTGGTCCCCGGCGCTAACGACCGGGTGTCGCCCGCGGATATCGATCAGCACCTGGACAAGCTGAAGCAGGCCGATATCGTGCTGCTCCAACTGGAAATCCCGGTGGAGACGGTGCTTTACGCCGCTCGCACCGCCAAATCGCTGGGCAAGCAGGTCATCCTGAACCCCGCCCCGGCCCGAGAACTGCCGCAGGAACTCTATGGCCATATCGACTATATGACGCCCAACCACACCGAACTCGGGCGGTATGCCGGGATAGAGCCGAAGACAACCCGCATATCGACCGGCGATTTCCTCCGCTCGGCGATGCGGCGGCTGAAGGACTTGGGCGCGGCTCAGGTCGTGACAACGCTGGGAGCCGACGGATCGGCCTATCTGGATGAGGCCGGGGAGGTCCGCCCGGTGAAGGGGCATGCCGTCTCCGTCGTGGACACGACCGGGGCCGGCGACTGCTTCAACGCCGCGTTGGCGACGGCGCTCGCCCAAGGGGAGGGCCTGGAGGCCGCGATACGCTTTGCGTCGCTGGCCTCCGCGCTGGCCGTGACGAAATTCGGCGCCCAGGCGGGCATGCCGACGGCGGATGAGGTGCGGCAGTTTGCGGCAGCGGGCTCGCCCCGGACGATGCAAGAAGCGCAGATCCGCGTGAAACGGATCTACGAACCTGCCGCCCCCGCCGATGGGTACCGCATTTTGGTCGATCGCTTATGGCCGCGCGGGATGACCAAGGCGGATGCGGCGATCGACGAGTGGATGAAGGCGATCGCACCGAGCCCGGAGCTGCGTAAGCAATTCGCGCACCGGATGGAACGGTATGCAGATTTCAGCACAAGCTATGTCCGGGAACTGAACACCAGCCCGGAGTGCGCCGTGCTAGCCGACCGTATCCGCGAACTCGCGCGCGAGCGCTCGGTTACTTTGCTGTATGCCGCCAAGGACCCGGAGTATAATCACGCGAATGTGCTCCGCCGTTGGTTGGTTGAGTGAATACAGCAAAAAGCTGCTTCGTCGCTTTGATAGCGATGAAGCAGCTTTTTCGTGTAGGGAGATGTTGTAAGGAGTATAGCTGTCAGCTCTCCTGCAAAAACCGGAACCCCTTGTTGACCCCGTCCCCGCCATAGATGATCGGATTGATCTTGCCGATCTGCAAGCGTCCCTCCGCATTCAAATATTCCTTGGCTACGGAGCGGCTGATGATTCGCCCCATGATATGGGTCAAGCCCGGGAAATGCTCGCTTTCGACAACATCCACGACCCGGCAGGCGATCGAGATGGGACATTCCTTGACGACAGGCGCATGAACATGCTCCGAAGCCTCCGGCGTTAGGCCGGCTGCGGCGAACTTGCTGCCTTCCGAGCCGGAACGCGAACCGCAGTAGCTGACCGACTCCTGCAGGGAAGGGTCCGGTAGGTTAACGACGAAGTCGGCGCCCGCCTTGAGATGCTGTGCGGCAAAGCCCTTACTGTTGAAGCCCAGGACAACCATGTCCTTGAGCGAATAAGAGGACGAAGACGGCGTCACATGCGCGACCCCGTTTTCATCGTAAAAGCTGGTTAGAATCACCGGAAAACCATAGTACATTTTTTCGAAATTAACCTCGAGTTTCTCCACGTTACGACCTCCTGCATCCATTATTTCTTTATCATTGGTCCATCTCTTTCGAAGGATAACGCTGTTGAAGGAGCGGCAAGGTGATTGCGGTCACAATTCACGGCGCGGTGGAAGGAGGAGGATTGACAACCCAAAATGCGAACGATATATTTAGGGCACCCGATACCAAGGCATTCTCCCGATGCCGAAATCCAATATATTTGAACGCAACCCTAAGTCATCTACAGGGAGTGAGAACCGATGAATGTGCTGCAAATGCTCCGCTCACGCAAATATTTGCAGCGGATCCTGCTCAGCTTTATGCCCGTAGTCGCCATGCTTGCCATTGCCTCCCTCGTCCTGAACTCCGTCGCCCGCGATAAGGTGCTGAGCCTGCAAAACGACGCCGACCGCAAATTGCTCACTCAACTTAACTACAATATCGAGAACATGAACGGGATCGTCAAAGATCTGGCGGTTTCCCTCTACAACGATGAAGAGATGATCGCGCTAAAGTCCGGGGGGGACTATAAACAGAGTATTTTAAAAATCGAACGGCTGAACAAAATGGTGGCGACCTCCCCTTATTTGCACGCCATCGTATTTTACAACGGCAAGCAGGGCCGTTTCTTCTCGTCGCTGAACCACGGGATGGACAACGGTCAGTTGTACGGGGCTTTGGAGAAAATCATGGCTTCAGACAGCGAACTCCCGAAGCTGCAGCTCTTACCGCTTGACCTGGACGGCGGGAACGAAGGAATCGACGTATTCGCCTTTTTTGTGTACGACGGGCTTACGCTAGGCTCCGTCAACGACGACGTGTTGATTCTGACAGTGAAGCCTGGGTGGATGCTGGACAATCTGAAAGCGCTTAATCGGGTGGTCGACCGAGAGAACGACTTGCTGTTCGTTACCGACGGCGCGGGTCGGCTGCTGATGTCTAACGATCGCCAGCTTCCTGAAGGACTTGATACCAAGGATGTTCTTCGGCGTATCGCGGCTTCAGAACAATCGCTCGACTCGTTTATCTACGCGCAGGATGGAAGCAAATACAAGGTCACCTATTTAAGCAAAGCCCTAAACAACTGGCAAATCATCAGCTTACAGGACTATGATGATGTGCTAGGCAGCGTGCGGCAAATGAGATGGACGGAAATTGCGGTTACGTTATCCGTGGCGCTCCTGGCCGTGTTGTTGTCCGTTTTCTTTGCGCTGCGGCTATATAAACCGGTCGGCCATCTGCTTGCTTTGGTCCCTCCTCCGGGAGGACGACCGTCAACAAATTCCAAGGATGAGCTGTCGCTCATCGCGGATAACGTAACGGAAATGCTGGGTAAACTCAAGGGGTTGGAGCAGGAGCGGGCGTCGCAGTGGAACATCGCGAAGCTGTATCACCTGCGCAGCTTGATCAGTCTGAGCGAAAGCCTGGAGGAGCCGGCCTTTCTAAGGCTTAAAGCGCAATATGGCATCGACATTGCGTACCCGTCGCCGCTTCGCCTGGCGTTGGTGCAGATCGACGATGCCCATGAATTGGCCAAACAGCAGGGTCCCGCGGCAGAGTCGCTGCTCTACTTCGCCGTCGCCAATATCGGCCAGGAGCTGCTTGGGAACGGCGGTTCCTGCGAAGCTGCGGATATGAAAAGCGGTCATCTCGTCTTCATCGTCGGCGGAGGCACGGAAGCGCTGGAGAAGCTGGGAGAGCGCTTTGCCGAGCTACAAGGCATGATTCTCCGCTATTACCGGATTACCTTCACGGTAACCTTAAGCGACGTGTTCGAGGATTACCGCAAGCTTACGGCGCATTATAACCTGGTGGTGCGGCGTGCCAACTACCGTATGATTGTGGGCAAAGGAGCGATCCTGGAATCGGAACAGCTGCGCGCTAACGAGACCAATGAGGCGTTCCGCGTCCCGCAGGAGCTGGAACGGCGATTGACGGAAGGGCTGAAGAGCGGAGATCCGGAGGAAACCGAGCAGGCGATCCGCAGCTGGATCCGGCTTCTTAAAGGATTCAGCTTTGAGAATATGTATTCCGGACTGTTGCATTTGACCGTGGCCCTAAGCAACACGTTGGGCGAAATGAACCATCACAACGCTAACCCGGTCTCGGTGAACCTCCAAGCCATCAACCGACGTATTTTGGAGCAGGAAACGCTAACCGAAATCGAGGCCGTACTCCTGGAGGTGGTGGAGGAAGTACTCGAGCAACGCCGCAGCGGACGCGAGAACAAAAACCGGCTGCTGGCCGATACCGTCAAGGAAATCATCGACAAGCATTACGCCGATCCCGACCTTAATGTGCAAAAAATCGCCGACATGCTAAAAATGAGCTCCGTTCATTTGGGACAGGTCTACAAAGCGGAGGAGGGGCTGTCGGTCGTCGACCGGATTAACGAAGTCCGTTTGGCTCAAGCCCGAGTGTATCTCGAGCAACAGCAATTGACCGTAACGGAAATCATGGAGAAAGTCGGCTTCGGCAATGAGAGCTATTTCTATCGGCAATTCAAACGGCGTTACGGAGCCACGCCAAAGGAATACCGCCTGAAAGCGGCCATCGACCGCAACACATGAACTTTTCCTACCTTAAGAACCCGCAGCGGGAGCTACCGCCTGCGGGTTTTTGACGTCTCGATACAGCAATCTGAAATTGTTACAGCCTTCCTATACAGCAATCCTGAAATTGTACAGTAACGATGTGGCCCGTAGCTGCGCTATCGTTAGACGTGCAAAGCCATCGTCGCAGGCAAGACGGATGGAAAGGAAGGGGCTTTGAAATGTTGAAAAGGGATTCATGGATGCGAAGGGAGCTTCACCATTTTCGAAACAACCGGGAGCTGTTCGTGCTGTCATTACCGGGGATCGTGTATAAGCTGATCTTTGCTTATCTCCCCATGGTCGGACTGATTATTGCATTTAAGAATTACAGGTATGACCTCGGCATGTTCGGCAGTAAATGGGTGGGGCTGGAAAATTTCCGATATTTGTTCTCCACGGATGCGGCCTGGCGCATTACGCGCAATACAGTGCTGTACAATGCGGCTTACATTATCACCACGGCGGCTGCGGCGCTCCTGCTTGCGATTCTGCTGAACGAAGTGAAGGCGAAATGGAGCAAGTATTACCAGACGGCCTTGTTTTTGCCCTATTTTTTATCGTGGGTACTGGTGGGGTATGTGGCCTACGCGTTCTTAAATCATTCGGACGGATTCATTAACCGCACGCTCGAAGCTTTCGGCATGGATCCGATCAGTTGGTATCAAAATGCCGGGTCGTGGCCGTTCATTTTAATTCTGGTTCAGTTATGGAAAGCGGTAGGGTTCAACACGCTGATCTATTTCGCTGGCATTGTCGGCATCAACGGCGAGTACTACGAGGCGGCGAGGATGGATGGGGCGACGAAACGGCAGATGGCGTTAAAAATCACGATTCCGCTCCTGGCACCGCTTGTCATTATCATGCTGATCTTATCCATCGGGAACATGTTCCGCGGGGATTTCGGGCTGCATTACTTCATTCCGAACAACTCCGGTTTCCTGTACGGCTCTACGGATATTATCGATACCTATGTTTATCGGGCGCTGCGCGAAGTAGGAAACGTGAGCATGTCCGCGGCAACGGGATTTTATCAATCGGTGGTCGGGTTCATTCTGGTGCTGCTGGCAAACGGTATCGTGCGAAAAATCAATCCCGATCATTCGCTATGGTAAGGAGGGGATGCGACAATGCCTAAAACGATCAAACTTTCTCAAATCGGACTACATCTCCTGTTTGTTGTCCTATCGCTGGTCGTCATTCTTCCGTTTCTGCTTGTTGTTGCCGTATCCTTGACCGACGAGAAGTCGCTGACTCAAAACGGTTATCAGTTCATTCCCGAATCATTCAGCTTGAACGCGTACCGATATTTGCTGGACGCTCCTGATATTTTGCTAAGGGCCTACGGGGTGACGATCACGGTGACCGTAATCGGAGCGTTGACCGGCTTGCTATTAACCGCGATGACCGCTTACGTCATCTCCAGGCCGGACTACCGGTATAACCGGATTACGACGTTTTACGTGTTCTTCACGATGCTGTTCAGCGGCGGGTTGGTGCCTTCGTACATCCTGATGACGCAATACCTGCACCTGAAGGACAGCTTGCTGGCGTTAATCCTGCCGGTGCTGCTGTCGCCGTTTAACATTATGGTGATGAAAGGGTTCATGTCGAAAATCCCGATTGAAATCATCGAGTCGGCCAAAATCGACGGGGCGCGGGAATATCGTATCTTCTTCCGCATTATCCTGCCGCTGTCCACGCCGGCGCTGGCCACGCTGGGCCTGTTGATCTCCTTCACCTACTGGAACGAGTGGTTCAACGGGATGCTGTATATCGACGATCCGAACAAGGTGCCACTGCAGCTGTTGCTGGTGCGAACCCTAAAAAGCATCGAGTTTCTTACCTCCAATTCCGAGTTTACGCAGCAGTTGGGTATCGATCTGTCGAGCTTTCCCAATAACTCGGCACGAATGGCCATCGCCGTTCTAGCCGGCGGACCGATGCTGGTGATCTTTCCATTCTTTCAACGGTTTTTCGTGAAAGGGCTTACGGTTGGCTCCCTCAAGGGTTAACATAGAACAATCCAAATGAAACATAGGAGGTCATGACATGAGAAGAAGGCTAATCGGAATTTTGACAGTGGTTCTGCTGGCGGCATCCGTACTTGCAGCCTGCGGCGGTAACGGGAACAGCGGCAACGGCGGAAACGCTGGAAACGGCGGGGAAGGTGCAAATGCTCCAACGGCGGAGACGGGAGGCACAACCGATCTTGAGCCCGTCACGTTGACCTGGTATTATCCGCTTTCCCAACTTCAGGCGGATCAAACGAAGGTGGAGGAAGCGGTCAATAAGATCACGAAGGAGAAGCTGAACGCCACCGTCAAAATGATGCCGATCGCCATCGGCGACTATGTGCAGAAGATGAACACCGTGCTGGCCGCAGGCGAGAAGTTTGACATTCTCTGGACCGGCTACATGCTGAAGCCGGAGGAGCTGGTACGCAAAGGGGCGATCCAGCCGATCGATGAGCTGCTAGACAAGTACGCTCCCGAACTGAAAGCGGATGTCCCGCAGGTCATGTGGGATGGCTTGACCGTCGACGGGAAAATCTACGGCATTCCGAACCAACAGATCAACGGCAATCGTTACGGGTATATCGTGCAGAAGCGATTTGCCGACAAGTACGGGCTGGATCCGGCATCCATCAAAAAAATCGAGGACATTGAGCCGTTCCTGGCCCAAATCAAGCAAAACGAACCGGATATCATCCCGTTTGGCAATTTCGGCAATTACTTCGATTTCATTCCTCAGGTGCATGACGATCAGTTTTGGGGGGTTCCAGGGGTCGACGGCCATTTCTTCGTCAAGACCAACGATCCGACTTACACGTTGTACCGTTATCCTGAGGAAGAGCTGAACAATTTCCGACTGGTCAGCAAATGGTACAAAGAAGGGTATATCTACAAGGATGCAGCAACAGCCAACTTCGCGGATTATCAAACCAAAGGACAGATTGCGGTGGAGTATAACGTGACGCTGAAGCCGGGCGTAGAGGCCGAGGTGATGGCGAAAAACGGTGGCAACGAAGTCATCACCGTTCCGATCAGCAACTGGTATTCCAACGGTTATTCGGCAGCGACCAACCAGTCGATCAGCCGCACTTCGCCGAATCCGGAGCGGGCAATGATGCTGCTCAATCTGATCAACACCGACAAAGAGCTTTACAACCTGATCTGTAACGGGATTGAAGACGTCCATTACAAAAAACTGTCCGGCGATTATATCGAAGCCTTGGCGGATACCCGGTACCGCCCGAATATGGACTGGGTTTTCGGCAGCGTATTCAATTCCTACCTGAAGGAAGGACAGCCGGAGAACGTATGGGAAGAAACGAAAAAAATCAATCAGGAAGCCGAAGTTAATCCGATTGGCGCCTTCAAGTTCAATTCCGAACCGGTGAACACGGAGATCGCCAACCTGAACGCGGTGTGGGGCGAATATAAGCGGGGGATCCTCACCGGTACACTGGACTTCGACGAAACGTGGCCTGTGCTGTACGGCAAGCTGAAGGAAGCGGGCGAAGTCAAATATGTGGAAGAGGTTACGCGTCAGTTTGAAGCGTTCTTAAAGGAACAAGGCTTAAAGTAATCGGACTCGCCTGAACGAAAGTACGTGGAGCGGAGATAGGGAGGAACCCGCTGTGAGGGACGGCTTTGCCCGCAGAGATTGGGCAAAGCCGTTCATATCGCATGCGAGAGGATGAAGAAGAACGATGACGAAACAAAGTTGGCTTGTGCTGATGATCGCCAGTCTGTTATTCACGTTAAATCCTGTAGCATCGCCTGCGGTTTCCGCGGCGGAAAACAGCCATCCCGGCAATTCCGGTCATCCCCGCGCCACGGTTTATTACGTGGCCACAAACGGCAGTGATTCCAACAGCGGGAGCAAGAAGGCCCCGTTTCGAACCCTGGAGAAAGCCCGGGATGCCATTCGCGAACTAAAAGCGGAGAAAGGCTTGCCGCCCGGAGGCATTACGGTCTATTTACGGGAAGGCCGCTACGAGCGATCAGCGAGCTTTGAACTGCGGGAACAGGATTCGGGTAGTGCGGGCAAACCGATCACCTATGCGGCGTACCCCGGCGAGAAGGTGGTGATCTCCGGTTCCGAACAGCTGGAGAAGTCGGCATTTGTTCCGGTTACCGACGAGGCCGTGCGTAACCGCATCATCAGCGCTGAAGCGCGAGAGAAGGTGCTGGTGGCGGATTTGGCGGGACTTGGCATCACGGACTATGGGAACTTAAGCCGCCACGGGTATTATCTCGCCAACGATCTCAGCGAGGTGCCGCCCATGGAATTGTACATCAACGGGCAGGGCATGACGCTGGCGCGCTGGCCGAACGAGGGTACCGTTCAAATGGACGAGATCCTCGATCCCGGTCCGACGCGGAAAGACCCGAACGGAGAAGTGCATACGCGAGGGGGGACGTTTACGTACACGTATGATCGTCCGCAATATTGGATGCAGGCGGACGACATTTGGCTGGACGGGATTTTCGGCTATAGCTGGGAGTGGTCGTATAACAAGATCGCCTCGATCGATCCGGTCGCCAAAAGCATTACGCTTCGTTACGGAGAGATGAGCGGGATCTTCAAGAACTGGTACCCCGATTTCCACTTCGCGCAAAACTTGCTGGAGGAAATCGATATGCCCGGCGAGTATTACATCGACCGTTCCGCGGGGAAGTTATATTTTCTGCCGAATGCGGAATTTATGACGGCCGATCCGACGATTGAAGTCACGATGCTGAAATCGCCGATGATCAATGCGCTGAACGCTTCGCACATCAACTTCTCCGAGTTGATCCTGGAGAACGGCCGCGATTCGGCGGCGGTGTTCATGGGCGGCAGCCATATGAAGATCCAGAACAGCGAAATCCGCAACTTTACCAACAGCGGCGTCCTGGTGAACACGCAAAGCCGGTTCTATTACAACGACTTCGACGGCGTCCCCGGCACAGACCACGCGATCGAAAACACGCATATCCATCATATCGGCGGGACGGCCGTGACCCTGACGGGCGGCAACAAAACGACGCTCTCGCCAGGCAGAAACGTCGTGAAAAATTCCCATATCCACGATTTTGCCTATTATCACAAGGCCTATAATCCCGGCGTTCTGCTGTCGGGCGTGGGCAATCGGATGCAACACAACGAACTGCATGACGCGCCTCATCCCGGGGTGTTGATTTTTGGCAACGACCATGTGGTGGAATACAACAACATTTACGATGTATGCAAAACGTTCTCCGACCTCGGCGCGATCTACATGAACGCCGGCGAAACGCCGCAGGAGCGCGGAACCGTGATTCGGCGCAATTATTTCCATCATATCGGGGAAACGAAACCCGGGGTTGAAGGCGTATATCCCGACAATTTTACGATGGGTCTGACGATCGACGAGAACATTTTCTATAAAATGGGCAATTCGGCGATTAAGAACAACGGGGGATCCCACATTCTGACGCGCAACAATATTTTTGTGGACAGTAAGGTGCCTTATGATTACGCGGATTTGTTTCTGGGCGATGATCCGGACGATCAGGTGCCGAAGAATTACATGCCGAAGTGGCTGGCTTTGTTTGCGGCCAACAACGATTTCGTAGGGACGCCTTATCTGGCGAAATACCCGGAACTGGCTGATTTCTTCACGGAAAACCGTTATTACCCGGACACGAATACGTTTCAGGGGAATGTGATCTACAATCCGGTGGTCCCGCGCAGTACGACGACGAACGAAAACGGGGCGTACGACAAATTTGGGCTGATTCAATATGCCAACAACTGGGTGGCGCAGGAGGATCCCGGCTTCGTTGATCTGGCGGGAGGGGATCTGTCGTTGCGTCCGGATGCGGAAGTGTTCCAGCAGATTCCCGGGTTTCCGGATATCCCGTTTGATCAGATCGGTGTCCAAGGCAAAGCGGGCACGACTCTCGGTCAAGACAGCTACCCGGTGCAGGGCGTCGCGGTTTATGACGACAACGTCACGGTCGATCGCTGGAAGACGGTGAAGCTGCGGACGGCGGTTCTTCCCTGGAATGCCGACAATCCGGCGCTGATTTTCACCTCGGCCGATCCGGCCATCGCTTCGGTTGACGGAAGCGGCGTTGTCACCGGACTGGCGGTAGGTCAAACGGTCATCACGGTAGCGTCGGCGGAAAATCCGCTGTTCACGGCCACGGTGAACGTTACAGTGGAAGCCGGCGACGGCGTGATGGACTTTACCGATTTCGAATCGGGGTCGAACGGCTGGCCCCAGGATGCGAACCGAAGCATCGTCAAGGAAGGGGACAACCGCTGGTATAAGGTACTGAATGGAGCCTCGGCGCTAAGCTCCAAATCGTTCTCCGAATACGAGCTGAGCTTCAAGCTGAAGACGCCGGAGACGATCGGGAACGCTGCGACCTTGTACATTTTCGACCGACAGGTCGGCAGCGGGTCCAGCCGGATCGGTTACAAAACCCGGGCAGACGGCAGCTCGGCCTGGCTACTGTACGATCCTGCTTGGGCGATTCTGAAGGAAGTGAAACTGCCGGGCCACGACTTACAGCCAAACACGGAATATGAAGTCAAAATGCTCGTCAAAGGCGGCGACATCAGCGTGTATGTGGACGGCGGTCTCCGCCTGAAAGGCCAGGATCCCGGACACAACGCCGAGGGAAAAGTCGGGTTCTACATCGCCGGCGTTAGCTACATGCTGTTTGACGATATCCAGTTTAAGGCGCTGTCGACGGAGCTGGCCGGCATCCTTCCCGTTGAGAGCCAGGTGCGGATGGTTCCTGGAGAACAGCGGCAATTGCAGCTCACCTTCGATCCATCGGATACGCCGGAGACGGAGGTTGCGTGGCAATCGGCCGATCCGGCGGTGGCGACGGTGGATGCCATGGGCGTCGTGAACGCCGTTTATGAAGGGGAAACGATCATCACGGCGGTGTCTACGGTAAATCCGCTCATCCAAGCGGACATTTCGGTGACCGTCTCCAACGTGATGCACGAGACCAACTTCGAGAACGGCGGCAACGGTTGGCCGATTGATCCGAACCGCAGCATCACGGCGGATCCGGACGGTAATCGCCGCTACAAGATTCTGAACGGCGCTACCGGTCTATTGGACCGAAACTTCGAGTCCTATGTACTGGAGTTTACGCTGAAGACGCCGTCCTCGATGCCTGAGAACGGCGGGGTGATGTATATTTTCGACCGGCAAGACGCGGTTGGTTCCACCCGCATCGGCTACCGGACGCGGGCGGATGGGACCTCCGGCTGGATCCTGTACGACACCAGCTGGCAGAAGCTGGCGGAGGCCGATTTGCCGGGCCTTGACCTGCAGCCGGATACGGAATATGCGGTGAAGGTGGTCGTCAAGGACGGCGACGTCGCCGCTTACGTAGACGGCTCGCTGCGAATCGCCGGCACCGATCCGAATCATCGGCCAACGGGCAAGGTTGGCTTTTATGTCAGCGGGTTCGACTATCTGCTGTTTGACGATATTCGGGTATCGTTGAATCCGTGATGTGGATTAGGGGCACGGCAGGGAGGGCGGCGGGTTCGAGATCGAGTTCGGGCTAGGGTTCGAGTTCGATGTCTGATTGTATTCGATTTTTCGAATACATTTCCTCGATCGCGGCCAGAAATCGGGATTCTATATGATTTTTCATATAGATTAGGGGCTTTCGTCTTTCAGAAGCCTCATTGTATATGAAATTTCAAGTATATTGCTTTGAAATCGACGTAAACGGGGGAAATCTATGCGAATTTTCGAATAGATTTCCCCGATCTATTGGGAGGTTGGCCATGAAACGGTGCATTTACCGGGCCGAAGGTCTAGATGGAGTGGAGAAGGCTGAGATCTGGCGGGGGTCGGAGGTTTGGTTTGAGCTGTCCGAAGCGATGGAACGGCTGGAGGTGGATCATCTCAGCCTTTTTGCCGACGGGAATCGGTTCTATCTGTATTATGAATGCTTGCGGGAGACGGTTCCGCCGGAGCTGCTGCTGATGGCGGCTGGTGAGCGGTTGGCCGTTTGGCCAGGAGGGGAGTTGGAGACGGGGACAAGGACGGGGATGGAGCGGCGGTGGGCGCCGATGACGGATATTTTTCATTACCATCAACCCGCTATCGGTGCGGCTTGGCGGCATTCGGATCGCTCGACCGAACCTTACGGAAGGCTGGCAAGGCTGAAGCCCGAAGAAGCCGCAAGCTACATCTACCACCATTATCAATATCAAGAAGAAAAGCCGGGCGACGGGGATAAATACGGGATCATCGGGCTGCACGAGAACTTGTTGTTTTTCTATTCGGAGCAGCCTGCGACCCTTGAGCCGGCTACCTATAAAGGAAAGCTGAACACGTCGCTTAAGCCGGAACGCTGGGCCGAAGTGATGGAACCGCATTTTATCCCGTGGACGGGAGTTTCGGCAGGGCAGGAGCTTTGGCGGAAGCTGGAGCTTGTACTGCACGCGCGCCGGACGGAGGAGGAGACACGATGCGTCATACGTTATGCTTGAACGGAGATTGGGATTTTATGCCGCTGTACGGCGAGCCGCGGCGCCGCACGCTGCCCGAATCCCTCGTGTATGAGGCACAGAAGGTGAGGGTTCCTTCCAGTTGGAGACGAACCTACGCCCAGGGGCCGGGGAAGCGTTTTGGCGAAATCCCCGAGCATGGCTTTGTTCCGATGGACTTGTACGGTTACCCAAAGGAATGGGACGATGCCGAGGCTGGCGTGCTGCATCGCTGTTTTCGAGTGCCGGAGGGGATGGCCGGGCAGCGAATCGTGCTGAGACTGGACGGCATCATGCAGAAAGCCGTCATCTATCTGGACCGAAGAGAAATCGCCGTATGGGAGGACGGCTACCTGCCGCTAAGACTCGATATCACGTCTTTTGTGACGCCGGGGCAGGAGCATGAGCTGCATCTCGTCTGCGGGAGCTTCGATCAAACGACGTTACCCTCTGGAGCCAAGAAGGTGACCGGTCTCGTCGGTTCCTGGTTTGGCAGTGTTTGCCGGGGAATCTGGCAGGATGTTTATCTGGAGAGTTACCCGGCGCTGGCCGTAGAGGACGTCACCCTGCGCACTTCCGTCCGGAAAGGGCGGCTTGAGGCAGACGCCGTGATCGGCGGCGCGGGAGGGAAGGCGGCGGCGATTGCAGGGGAAAGACCGCTACGTGTCCGGCTTCGCGTTTGCGAGCTGGGGGTGCTGGCTTCGAGCCCGGATGGGGGACGCCCCCCAGAGGTGGTGACCGGTGCCGGGCGGCAGGTTCTAACGGCGGAACGGGCGATTGAGCCGGTTTCGTCCGAGTCGGCCCGGTGGCAGCGGCTGTGCGAGAACGATCATGGCGGGGAAGTCTTCCGCGTTTCGTTCGATTTGGACTGGGCGGACGCCAAGGGGTGGAGCCCCGATTCGCCGTTCCTGTACCGGGCGGAGTTCGAACTGTTGGACGGGGAACGCGTAATCGATCGGCGGGAGGAATCGTTTGGCTTTCGCGAGTTCTGGTGCGAAGGCCCGCAGTTTAAGCTGAACGGGATTCCGCTGAACTTGCGCGGCGACTCTTGGCATTTTCAAGGCGGAACCCAGCAGACGGAAGGTTATATCCGTAACTGGTACCAGATGTGCCGCTCCGTCGGAGTAAACAGTATTCGGCTGCACGCGGAGCCTTACCCGGCAGACTATCTACGGATCGCCGACGAGGAAGGGATGCTGATCGTCGACGAAACGGCCATTTACGGCTCGAGCAAATCGATGCAAGCTGACCATCCCGACTTTTTGGAAGCTTGCCGGAAGCATGTACGCCGGCTGGTGCAGCGCGATAAGAACCATCCGTCCGTCATCCTCTGGAGCGTGCAAAACGAGATGCGCTGGGTGGACGGACGGGATGGCTTTAAGGTGCATCTTCCCGGGTTGATGACTTCTATCCGAGAGCTGGATCCGACGCGGGCGATCATTGCCGAGGGGGATAACCGGCTGCTGTCCAAAGCGCATACGGAGGTGGAGAGCCGACATTACAACATCGACGGAACGATCGGACAATGGGATCGTACCGTTCCGCTAACCTTTGGCGAACATGGCGGCTGGTGGTACATCTGCCCGCAGAACAGCAGCATGTACGTCGGGCTGCGGGCTTACCGGGGTACCGATGAAAGTACCCTAGGTCTGGCGGAGAAAGAGCGGCTGTTCGTGGAGGTTGCGCGGCGCCAGCAGGTGTCAGGTATATCGACGTTTAATTTCGCCCACTACTTCATGCGGGCGATGCCCGAGCGGGACGTGGTCCTCCCGCCGCCGCTCGACGCTGATCTCCCCGGCGTGAAACCGAAGGTGATCCCGGCTTATTCGTTGACGATGCACAACGGCTTGCTGCCGGAGGATGAACCGAGGTATCGGCCGAATCCCGCTTTTGCCGTTATGGCCGAGGCGTTTAAGCCGGCAACGATCATCGCCGCCGAATACGATCGCTGCTTCTATGACGAACAGCCGATCGATCGCAGCTTTGACGTGTACAATGACACGCTTTCGGCCCGGAGGGTCACGGTGAAATTGACCGTGAAGCAAGGGGAGACGCTCGTCCATGACCAAAGCTTCGACTTCACACAAGGCCCGGCGGAGCTCCGGGTACTCCGGATCAGGTGGCAACCACTGCCTGTCCAATCGGAAGGAAAGGCGGAGCTCACGGCAACGTTGATTCACGATGGACAACCGGTGCATGAGCTGATGTTGAACTACCGGATCCTGTCCGCCAACCTGCGGAGCCGTCCCGTCCCCGTCAACCGGCCGGTGGCTTATTGGGGGAACGATGCGGATTATGAGACGATCCGCAGGCTAGTGCCCGGCTGTGAACGGGTGGACCGGGAGCAGTTGGATGACCGTCGTCTGCTGACTGACGGGCTTCTGGTCATCGGGAGTTGCGCAGAGGATGCTGACGGCGCGTTGGAGCGGCTACTCCAGGCGTATGTCGCCCAGGGCGGCCGGCTGCTGCTGCTGGAACAGAACCAGTTATCTCTGGGGAAGCTGACGCTGTCGCGGCGTCCGTTCCAGCGCGCCCATGCCGGGGATTACGGCCATCCGGCGCTCTCCGGGATCGGCGACGACGACCTGATGTTCTGGCAACCGGAGCTTGCCGAAGACGGCCCGTTGCCGATCATCCGCGCCGCCTTCGAGAAGCCGGTCCGCGGCGACTTCACGCTGCTGTTGGAGTGCAGCGCGGGCGATTTCGGCGACGGCGGCGATCTGTGGTCGCCGCTGCTGGAATACCGGCACGGCCGCGGCCGGATGGTGGCCAATCAGCTGGAGCTGATGGCCCACGCGGATCGCGTGCCGCAGGCTTGCTTGCTGCTGCGCAACCTGCTCGCGTATGCGGGCGGCGCGGCCGGGGAGCAGGACGAGGCGGCGGCGTTGCCGACCGCCGCGCTGGTGCGCCCCGGCGGCCCCGCCGCCGCGTTGCTCGGCCGGCTGCGGCTGCGGCACGCCGCGCTGGCCGATATCGCGGCGCTGGCGCATGCCGCGCCGCGAGGCCCCTTGGCGCCGGGCGATGCGCCGGCGCCCGCGCCTGGCGGGCATGGCGGGGACGCCGCCGCCATGCCGCCCGGGCAGGACTTCGGCCTGCTGGTGGCCGAAGCCTGCCTGCTCGAGGCGCCGGGGGCGGCGGAAGCCGTCCGGCGCCATGCCGAAGCCGGCGGACGCGTGCTCGTCCTGCCGGCGCAGCCTGGGCAGCAGGCGGCGCTAGCCCGCCTGCTGGACCGTCCCGTGCGCGTGGCGCCGCACGAGACGTACCATTTGGCGGCGGACTATGCGCACGCCGCCGTCCGCGGGCTCAGCCCGGTTGACCTGTTCGGTTTCGACAAGGTGTTCTTGTCGCCGCGGGAGGTGGTCAACCGGGTCCTCGCCACCCACCGCCTGGAAGCGCCAGGCGTGGACGTCCTTTGCACCAGCGTGGAAGGCACGGCCTGGATGGACTTTTTCGTGCAGGGATACACCGCCGAATACAGCCGCCTCGCGCTGGTGGAGTTAAATCGCCGGAAAGCCCTGCCATCCGGGGTGTTCCTGATTGAAGCCAAAGTGGGGAGCGGAACCGTAGTATGCTCCCAGCTGTTACCGGACCCTGAAAGCGACAAGGCGCTGCGCTTATATACTCGCTTGCTGGCTCATTTGGGTGCCTCTTTTGACGATGAGCTGCTGTACGAGGAGAAAGGCGACGGCGAGTGGGCCGTGGAAGCCATGATGGCTCTGCCTTGTCCGACTTACGTCGATTCCGACGCGATGAGGGCTTACTATACCGATCCGGAATTTTCACTAAACAATTTGGGTGAAGGCCTGTACGGCTGGACGCAGAAAAAAGAACGCCGCTCCACCGGCTTGCTGCATCTCGCCAATGCGGGTCGGGATCCGTGGTTCCTGAGCTGCTTCGTGACGGTACCGGAAGAAGGGGGAGCTCCCCGTCGGGGACGGCTGCGCGTGCTCGCCGATACCTCTTCCACGGTTGAAATCGTGTTAAACGGGGAGCGGGTAGCGGAGCCGGAACAGGAGCTGGTCTTGAATCCGGGTTTGAACCGGCTGATTGCCATCGTGCGTGGGAGTGACGAGGATCTTGACTTCGGTTTGGTCTTCCTTCATCCCGACGGCCGCTATATGAAGGATCTGTCGTATAGCCTGACGCTAGACGAGGTAGAGCCCAAATAGGTGGACCCGGTCTCACGGGTTTACGGTATAACGGACCTGAAAGACCTTAATTGTCCGAAAACGCACCTTTCCTGTTTCTAACGGACCGGAAAGCCGCTATTTCCTCCCAAATAGGCTTGATCGTACGTTTAGATGCTCAATAAGGTCTTTGGAGTCCGTTACAGATGGAATCGGTCTTTTCCAGCTAAATAACGGCGCTGAGGTCCGTTAGAAATCAACAAAGAAGTAAGGAGTGGATACCCATGAAACCGATCGACCCGCAAAGCTACTATTCCTTCCGCGATGCGGAAAAAGAAATCGAGTTCCACCGGCACGACATGCCGACCCCATGGATGAACTATTTGTCCAACGGCACATTCCATACGATGTTGTCCCATGCGGGCGGCGGGGTCGCGTTTTACAAATCGCCGCAAATTTGGCGGATTACGCGCTATCGGTTTTTTCACCTGCCGATGGATCGCTCGGGCCCCTATATTTACCTCCAGGACGCGGACTCGGGGACGTACTGGTGCCCCACCAACGAACCTGCTGCCGCCAAACCGGATACCTGGAAAAGCACCCACGGCCTCGGCTACACCCGGTTTGAAGCGAGGAGGGACGGAATCGCGGCCCAAACGTTGTATTTCGTGGGTCCCTACGAAAATTCGCTGATTTGGAAATTAACCTTGTCCAATGAAACCTCGGTAGCCAAAGAACTGAAAGTTTACGCTTACGTGGAGTTCGGGATGATGGAATTCATGCGCGAGCTGCAGTGGCAATGCTATAACAAGCACCAGGTCTCCGTGCAGTACCGTCCGTCCGAAGCGTTGGTGTACCGGTATGGCGTTGAAAATCAACCGAAGCCGGAGGAGACGCCGCTCGTTTATTTTGCTTCCGACGCGCCGCTGTCCGGATATGACGGCGACCGCGAGGAATTTATCGGCAGCTATCGCAGCGAGGCCAATCCGGCGGCGATCGAAGAAGGAGGCTGCCGCGGATCGACGCTGATGGGCGGAGATCCTTGCGGCGCGCTGCAATTCAAGGTCACGCTGCAGCCGGGCGAAAGCCGGACCCTTCATCTCTTCCTTGGCACGGCCCAAGATGAAGCGGAGGTTGAAGAGGCGCTTGCACGCTCCCGGGAAGAAGGATTCGCGGAGCGTTCTTTTCAAGGGCTTCGATCCTTTTGGGACGGTTATCTCGGAGCTTGGGAGTGCCGGCTGCCGGATCCGGACGCCGAGCGGATGCTGAACATCTGGAACCCGTATCAAGCGCATCGCAACTTTCTGTTTTCACGGAATATTTCCTTCTATGCTACCGGAACGTTCCGCGGTGTCGGGTACCGGGACACATCGCAGGATATATTGGCGGTCGTGCCGTTTGATACGGCGCAAGCGCTGGGCAAGCTGCGGCTACTGCTCGGCCAGCAGTACCGGGACGGGCACGCAAACCACTACTTTTTCCCTCATGAAGGTTGGGAGCCGGTGACGAGCATCCATTCCGACGATCATTTATGGCCGGCATTGGCGGCTTGGGACCTGTTAGCTGAAACCGGGGACGCCGCGTTTTTGCTAGCGGAGGTGCCTTACTACGATGGCGGTCAAGGAACAGTATACGAGCACTTGAAGGCCGCGATCGATTTTACGGCGTCGAAGCTGGGACCCAACGGGTTCCCGTTGATGCTGCGATCGGATTGGAACGACCAGTTGTTCCGGGTGTGCCGCAAGGGTCGGGGGGAGAGCATTTGGACCGCCATGCAGCTTGGCCTGGTGTTGTTACGGATGGTTGATCTCGCCGTCGCCGCCGGCCGTCCGGAGGATGTCGCGAAATACAAGACCATGTACGAACAACAGCGGGAGCTGGTCAACCGCATTGGCTGGGACGGCCGCTGGTTCCGCCGCGCCATTATGGATGACGGCCGTTTCCTTGGGAGCGATGAGCACGAGGAAGCAAAAATCTGGCTGAACGCCCAAACCTGGGCGGTTCTATCCGGGATGGCCGATCCGGAGAAAGGTCGGCAAGCGATGGACAGCGTTCGGGAGCTGCTGGACACGGAGCTTGGCATCAAAAAAATCCACCCTTCCATCAGCACGTTTCCCGATCCCGCCGATCCTTTGACGAATTACAACAAGGGGACGGGGGAGAACGGGGCGGTATTCTGCCACGCCAATACCTGGGCGATCATGGCCGAATGCCTGCTCGGGCGAGGGGATGTCGCCTACAAGTATTACCGCCAGCTGCTCCCGAACGTGGCGATGGACCAAGCGGGCTTGTGGCGGTATAAGGCGGAGCCATATGTCTACGCCTCAAACTTGTTTGGGCCGGAGTCCGACAAGTTCGGATTGGCCAATGTGTCCTGGCTGACCGGGACGGCCGCTTGGATGTACGTCGCCGCGACGCAATATATCCTGGGCATCAAACCGGTGCTGCAGGGCTTGTCCGTCAACCCCTGCATTCCCGCGGATTGGGAAGGGTTCACGGTGAAACGCCGGTTCCGCGGTTGCGACTACGAGATTACGGTTCGCAACGAAAGCCGGGTTAGCCAGGGCTTAAAACACATCACCGTCGACGGTCAGCCGCTGGAGGGCCATGTCCTGCCGGCTTATCCCGGACGCTCATCCGTCCGTGTTGACGTCGTCATGTAACTTGAAAAATCCATCAAGCCAACCTACAGGAGGATAAAATGAACTGGAATGAATGGATCGAACAAACGCTGGACATTACGCGAACGAATATCTCCCGTTTTCAAACCCGTTTTCCGCATGTCAGCCAGGGAGAGGGCAAGTACCAGCTGGTGGAGCATACCGATTGGACCGAAGGCTTCTGGTCGGGTATCTTATGGCTTAGCTACGAGTACAGCCGGGACGAAACGATCCGTCAAGCGGCTGAAGCGGCCACGGCGTCTTTTCAAGACCGGCTTACGCGGCGGAGCCATTTGGAGCATCACGACATCGGCTTTCTATATCTGTTGTCCACCGGGGCGCAGTGGATCGTAGAGCAAGATGAGGCCGCCCGGAAGTCGACTCTGGAAGCGGCCGATTTGCTGCTGACACGGTGGCGGCCAACTGCCCGCATCCTGCAAGCCTGGGGCCCTGAGGGGGATGAAATCAACGGCGGACGCATCATCATCGATTGCCTCATGAACTTGCCCTTACTCTATTGGGCCAGCCAGCAAACCGGGGATCCCGAATATGCCGACATCGCCCGGATTCATGCCGAGCAAAGCCAGCGATTCTTGGTGAGAGGCGACGGCTCGTCGTATCACACGTTTTATTTCGACACCGCGACCGGCGATGCGGTTCGGGGCGGCACGCATCAGGGCTATCGCGACGGATCGACCTGGACGCGGGGGCAGGCTTGGGGAATCTACGGATTTGCGCTCTCCTACCGTTATTTCCGGGAAGCTTCTTTTTTGGATACATCCAAGCGGCTGGCCCGTTATTTCATCGATCATCTACCTGCGGATCTCATTGCTTATTGGGATTTTGATGCGCCTCAAAATGAAAGCGAACCTCGGGATAGTTCGGCTTCTGCGATCGCGGCATGCGGCGTTCTGGAACTCGTGGAGCATTTACCCGCCGATGACCCGGACCGGGCGAAACTGCTGGCTTTTGCCGAACGTGCCGTGGCGTCGCTGGCGAAGCATTGTTTCTCGGGCGGCACGAACGGGGCCCGGGAAGGCGAAGGCTTCCTGCGACACGGCTCCTACTATGTGAGGGGCGGTATCGCAACCGATGATTATGTGATCTGGGGGGATTATTTTTACCTCGAAGCGTTGATGCGCCTTGGCCACGGGATCCCGGGATATTGGTACGAACGCGGGCGTTAATTCACGTGAATCCGGGGTTGGTCTGTATGATAAAGGAGAAATGTTCTATTTTTAGCAAAAATGCGTAATTCCGTTCTATTCAGAACGTTGTTTTGTTTCTATTCCGGCTCGGGGCAGCGTGATACGCTTGTACCGGTAGCGGGAGGACCAAGGTTATCGGGGGATTGAGTTTTGCAAGCGATTTCAGTTTGAGGAGGCGAGAAGTGTGAAAAGGGGAAAAGGTTGGCGAATCGGGCTCTGGTTTGTAGCGTTGATGACGCTGCTGCCGACAACTACGGGGTATGCGGCCGCTGAACTTACAGAGGTTCCTTATCCGATGGATTCCAGCAACCAGGCGGGATGGTGGTCGCCGCTGGATACGTATGGAACGGGGTATGAATACGCTTATATGGCTTACAATGCGCCTGGGGGCACAGCGGGTATGCATACGGTATATATCGCCAGAAGAGACGGAACGGGGGCTTGGAGCAATATCCCGGTCATGAACGGGTCCGTCGTAGCCGAGTATAACGACGATTTAGGTCACAACCAGCCCTCCATCGCGAGGGACGGCAGCGGCCGGTTCCATGTGTTTGCCTCGATGCACGATAATAACTGGCGATATTTTCGATCGGATACGGTAGGCGGAGCTCCTCAGAATCATTCGGCGGATATGCCGGGTCCGGATATGAAAATCTCTTATCCAATCGTCAAAACCGCGCCAAACGGGGATTTGTATCTCTTCGCACGGGCGGCCAAAGATCCTGCGGGGAAACGGGAAGGCGTCCTGTTCCATTGGGATAATACGGCCTCGACTTGGAGTCAGATCGGTGTGATCGCATCAACGCTGAATCGGTCCGTTTATCCGGACGACTTGGCTTTTGATGCGAATGGCGATATGCATATTTTGTTCGAGTGGGCGCATTTTGCAGCCAGCGCGTTACGCCATGAGCTGTCGTACCTGAAGTACAGCCCAGCCACAGGCAGCTTTACGAAGGCGGATGGAACGCCGGTGTCCCTTCCGGCGACGTTGTCTACGGCCGATATCGTCCAGCCTTTAGCCCCTGGCGAAACCTACGTGCAGAGCGGCGACGATCCGGGCGGACCCGGCGTGCAAAGCGCCAAAATGACGGTGGACTCCGCAGGACGGCCGATCATCGCCTACCGTTACCGTGAAGCAGGCAGCGCGAATTTCGCCGTGAAGCAGGCAACCTACGGCACGGGAGGCTGGGAGCTGCAAACGGTCTTTGATGCCGCCGCGACGCGGGCTGCGGTGGATGTCACCTGGACCGGCACGGAAGCGAGAATCTACTACGTGAAGCAAAGCGGTGCGGATCGGGCCTTCGTGGCCGTGAATTCGAGCGGAGCCGGATGGACCGAGACCTCGTTGGCCCCTGGCAAACCGATCGAACGGCTGGCAGTGGAGCGTAGCGCCAAAGGCGTCGATATCCTGTACCTGGTGGATATCCCGAATCTCAAGTTATATTACGGCAGGAATAACTGAAGTGAAATTAAAGCTCTTGGACGAGAGAAGGGTCCAAGAGCTTTTTTACTTTTTTTTTCAAAGTCTTATCGCTTCACCCAAGCCAGCTGCAAATCCATCTCCCGGATGCATTCGTCGGTGTCGTACCGGTTGTTGTCGATAAGCGGCGTAACCGCGTAGGCCTTCATTTCCTCCGCTGCATGCGGACGCAAGATGGGGTCCAGCGCGTCGAGATCATTGATCTCCTCGTCCAGCCAGCGGGTCATATCCTCAGGAGACAAAATCGCTGGCATGCGGCTCTCAAACTCTCCGATCAGCGGATTGGCATCCGTCATGACGAGGGTGCAGGTGCGGAGCGGCTCGCCTCGCGTATCCCGCCAAATTTCGTACAGTCCGGCCACACCAAACATGCCGCGGTTTTTCAGAACCACCCGGACGGGGTATTCTTTCTTGCCTTCCTTCCTCCAATAATAGAAGCCATTGCACGGGATGATGCAACGCTGCGTGCTGATGATTCGGCGGTACGTCGGATTCTGGTGGACGTTATGCAGATCCGCGTTAACCGCGTCTTTTCCCCAATACGGAACAAACCCCCAACGGAACTCGTCGAGCACCCGCTCCCCATCCTGCTGAAGCACGACCGGCGTCGGTTGCGTGGGACTGATGTTGAAGCGGTTCTTGTAATAGCTCATGACCCGCCCGATTTGAAAATGCTCCTGGACTTCCGGCAACTCGGCCGCGATGGAAAACCGTTGACACATGAAATATCTTCCTCCTTTGATCGATTGTGATGTAGTGTTTGTAAAAGGAGGAAAATAATTCTTTTTCTTAGCTAAAAATGATTTAATTCATGGATTTACTTGTGCTTCATGTTCCAAGATGAGAGAAAGGATCCTGTTAAATCAAATTCCTTCGTACAGGCACGCCTAGGCCTCCGCCCACATACAATGAAATGACCCAAAATGAAGCGAGGTTGTATTCATTGTGATGTGAATCAGCAGGAGGTGTCATCATTGCCTGGATTGTTTACCGCAATTGCTTTGTTCATTAAACAGCTGACTTTGCTCGTATCGTATGTCAAAAATAATGCGTTTCCCCAGCCCTTGACCGAGGAGGAGGAAACGAAACACCTGCAGCGCATGGCGGAAGGGGATGCGGTTTCCCGCAATATTCTGATCGAGCATAATTTGCGGCTGGTGGCGCATATCGTGAAGAAATTCGATAACACCGGCGAGGATCTGGAGGATCTGATCTCGATCGGTACGATCGGTCTGATCAAGGCAATCGAGAGTTTTCGGCCGAATAAAGGGACGAAGCTGGCGACCTTCGCGGCCCGCTGCATCGAGAACGAAATCCTCATGCATTTGAGATCGCTGAAAAAAACGCGCAAGGACGTATCGCTGCATGATCCAATCGGTACAGATAAAGAAGGAAATGAAATCACCTTGATCGATATTTTGGGTACGGAAGCGGACGATGTGGTGGACCGGGTTCAACTGAAGATGGAGAAGAGCAAAATCTATCGGAACCTGGACATTCTGGACGCGAGGGAGCAGGAAGTGATTAAGGGACGTTTTGGCCTGGATCATGGGGGAGAAGAACGGACCCAGCGCGAAATCGCCAAGGAGCTCGGCATCAGCCGAAGTTATGTGTCACGGATCGAGAAGAGAGCGCTCATGAAGCTGTATCATGAGTTTTATAAGAAAAAATAATAAGAATTTGTTGTAGATGCCTAAGCGGGACCGAGCCATGCTCGGTCCCGCTTATTTTACAGTCAAGCGATTGAAATTGTGATACAATGGCGTCGTTGATTGTGAAGCAGCAGGAGCAAATATAAATGGATTAGGACGGACCCTATGAAGAGATTATTTCTTAAAATAGATTCAAAGAGACTGATCATCATGGTTATTGGTAATGTCTTTTTGGGGATGGGGATTAGTATTTTCAAGCTGTCCGGTATGGGCAACGATCCCTTCAGCGGCATGGTGATGGCGCTCGCAGATTCTCTCGGTATTGCGTATGCTCATTTTCTAATCCTACTTAACTTGATGTTGTTTGTAATCGAATGGATCATGGGTCGGAAATATATCGGAGCCGGGACTTTCGTCAATGCGATTCTTCTGGGCTATATCGTTACTTTCTTTCATAGTACCTGGCTTCATCTATTCGGCGAACCTCAGCTTTTTTGGCAACGGACGGTCGTTGTGGCGATTGGTGTGGTCGTTTGCAGTTTTGGGGTATCGCTGTACCAGACCTCGAATGTGGGAATAGCTCCGTATGATAGTTTGTCCTTGATTATGAAAAATCGCTTCCCGAAAATCTCTTATTTTTGGCATCGGATGTTTACAGACGCACTTTGTGCTTTGATCTGCTTCCTGGCTGGAGGCGTGATCGGTTTGGGAACGCTCGTGTCCGCGCTGGGTCTAGGACCCATCATCCACTTTTTTGATGTAAAATTTACGAAGAAGCTCTTGGCTTAACCGGGATGCTGTACAATCAAACCCCCGCCGACTTTATCGTCTGGCGGGGGTTTTGTGTTTATTTTACATCTTGAGTTATTGACGTTCCCCAATTTCGATGTTATATTGTGCATACACGATATGCACAATTATTTTTTTGGGGGAGGTACCGAATGCTGGCATTAGATATTCGTAACCTAAATAAGAAATACCCGAGCTTTGAGCTCAAAGATGTTTCGTTCCAGCTGGAGAAGGGCTATATCATGGGCTTTATCGGAGTCAATGGCGCGGGGAAAACCACCACGATCAAATCGATTCTGAATATGACTCACATCGATAGCGGTGAGGTTCATATTCTGGGGCGAAACATGAACGAGCACGAGCTTGAATTGAAACAAGACATCGGATTCGCCTTTGGAGGCATCGATTTTTACACGCGCAGTAAAATCAAGACATTGACCGAAACCATCAAAAAGTTCTATCGGAATTGGGACGACGAGACCTACTCCTATTACCTGCGGAGATTCAAACTGGATGAGAATAAGAAGATCGCCGATCTATCGACGGGCATGAAGGTTAAATACAGCCTTGCCCTTGCTTTGTCCCACGGGGCGAAGCTGCTCATTCTCGACGAGCCGACAAGCGGACTTGATCCGGCCTCACGGGATGATCTGCTGGACATTTTCCAGGAGTTGATCGTTGGCGGTGAAGTCAGCATTCTTTTCTCCACCCATATTACCTCCGACTTGGAGAAGTGCGCGGATTACATTACCTTTATCGCGAATGGGGAAATTATCCTTAGCTGCGAGAAGGAAGAATTCAAGGAATCTTATCTTCTGCTGAACGGTTCCGCGAGTGAACTGGACCAGGTGAAGGACCAGATGATTGCCTACAAGACGAATTCGTTTGGGTTTACGGGATTGATCCAAGCGAGCGACTTCGATCCGTCCTGCGGCATCAAGTCCGCCACGCCAAGCCTCGAGGATGTCTTGATCTATTACACGAAGAAGGGGGAGCAAATCCATGGTTAACTTGATTAAGAAAGATATCAGGCTGGGCGTACATCCCCTGTTTTTGATGATGCCTTTCCTAACGGGCGCTTTAATGTTCATTCCCGGCTGGGTTTACTTCGTAGTGATCCTGTATTTTTGCTGGATCACCATACCGAATATGTTTAACCAATTGAGATCGCAAAATGATTTGATGTTTACCTCGATGATGCCGGTCACGAAACGGGACATCGTGAAAGCGCGGGTATTCGTAGTCGCCGGATTGGAAACGGCGCATATTGTGGTTGCCCTGATCTTTGGCCTGATTAGCTCGCGTATCTATCCGGATTCGATGACCTATCTGTTCTTCCCGCCGAATTTGGGTTTCTTTGGTCTCTGTTTTGCCATGCTGGCGATCTTTAACCTTGTCTTTATAACCATGTATTACAAAACGGCGTATAAATTCGGCATGGCGCTGCTTGCCTCCACCGTGGCTGCTACGCTGTTCGCCGGGATTACCCAATGGCTCGGGATCGTGAATTCGGGGATGAACCGTATTTTCTATGGTACGGAAGCGAATCATGTGGCGTTTCAAGCATACATGCTGATTGCAGGAATCGTCATCTTCTTTGCATTTACCGCTGTGGCTTACCGGATGGCAGTCAAACGATTCCTTCAAGTGGAGATCCAATGAACGTAGCGATTTCGAACACTTCGGAGAAACCGATTTATCAACAGCTGTTTGAGCAAATTAGCGCTCAGATTTTGAAGGGTGAACTGGAGAGCGGCTACAGTCTCCCCCCGATCAGACAAGCTGCCCATGAGCTGCGGGTCAGTGTCATCACCGTCAAGAAGGCATGGGAAGAACTCGAACGGCGCGGTTTGATCCATACGGTTACTGGAAAAGGATGTTTCGTGGCCGAGTTCTCACCGGAGGAGATGTTGCGAATCCGCAACGAAATGGTGATGGAGCAATTGATGAATGAGGTGTCTTATTATAAGTCCTTTGGACTGAGCTTGGATGAGATGATCGAAATGTTGAAGAAGGTTTATTGATGAAGCGAAGAGAATAACGATTTTGCGTTATGTGTTACGAATCGATTGGAAATATAACGTTCGACTCCAAAAAGCCGCAGCAGCGGCTTTTTTCATTTTACGGTACATGGAAAGACTTAAAATTTTACGAATTTGAAACGTTTCCAAATTTATTATTGAAACGTTTCCACTTTGGTGCTATGATAGGATTCATAAGAGAGCTCGGGGGGGTTATATGGCAAGCATTAAGGATGTAGCCAACTTAGCTGGCGTCGCCGTGGGAACCGTATCCAGAGTCATCAATAACTCGGGGGCGGTCAAACCCAAGACGCGCAGAAAAGTGGAAGAGGCAATCAGGGAGTTAAATTATATCCCTAATGAAGTCGCTCGAAATTTTAAGATGCAAAAATCCAAGATGGTCGCTCTCTTGCTTCCAAGTATCTGGAATCCATTCTTCTCTGAACTGGCTTATTACATTGAGGATGAGTTGGATCGGGAAGGCTTCAAGCTCATGCTGTGTAACAGCGGGGGGAAGCCCGAAAAAGAACTGTACTACCTGGATATGCTTCGGCAAAACAAAGTGGCTGGAATAGTGGGGATCACTTACAACGATATCGAAAATAATGTGAGCCATGATATTCCGATCGTAAGTATTGACCGACACTTTAATAAGAAAATTACCTGTGTGACTTCGGATAATTTTGAAGGAGGACGCATGGCTTTACGGGAGTTAGTTAAAGCCGGTGCTCGAAAACCGGCTTTTATTGGGAGCGTCACTTCCGTATTTAGTGAGACCATGAACCGAAAAAAAGGATTCATGCACGAGGCTGAGGCACTGGGTGTCGAGTACGTGGTTTACGAGAAACCGGACCCTATTGTGGATGACGAAGCCTATTTTAATGAATTTTTTAATGAGCATGCAGCGGTGGATGGCATTTTTGCCATCACGGATATGCTGGCTGCCAACTACATCGAAAGAGCACGCAAACGAGGCATTCGTGTTCCGGAGGATGTCAAGGTGGTAGGTTATGACGGCATTCAGGACAATCCTTATTTTCACCCGATCTTGTCAACGATTAGACAACCGGTGGAAGAGATGGCGCGCATGGCGATTCGACTGCTATATAGCAAGATGGAAGGTGAACCTCTGACCGAGCAGGTCTATCGGATCCCGGTCACCTTCAAGCAGGGCGAAACAACTTGATTCCTTCAAAAGGAAAGAAAAACATCAGTTTATTCCGATTTCTATGAGAAACTGACGTTTTTCTTCTCAGAATTGGAAACGTTTCAAGTTTGAGTATCTGTGCGATAAACACTGAAAAACATTAAAGGTTTCAGTTGATGGATGGGATAGATTCGCGGTCTTCTGCACATAACAAATTGGAAACGTTTCAAAATAGAAGATTATTTTACCATGGAAAGGGAGTATTTCAATGACCTCAAGAACCAGCGGGGGGGAACCGAGGATGATCAAACCTCATGGGAATCGGAGATGGAGCCGGATCAAACGCGATTATGAGTTATACCTGTTCCTGCTTCCTATCCTAATCCTTTATCTCATCTTCAAGTATTATCCGATGTACGGCGTCCAAATCGCATTTAAGGATTTCTCGCCAAGTCAGGGGATCTGGGGGAGTGAATGGGTTGGGTTTCAGCACTTTATCGATTTCTTTGATTCCTATAACTTCTGGACCATCATTACCAATACGCTCTCCCTTAGTTTCCTATCGTTGATATTTGGCTTTCCGGCACCCATTATCATCGCCATTATGCTCAATCAGATGCTCGGCAAGAGATATAAGAAATTTGTTCAGACGGTGATCTATGCCCCGCACTTTATCTCTACCGTTGTGCTGGTCGGCATGCTGAACGTTTTTTTATCTCCCAACAGCGGCATCGTAAATCATATCATCACATGGTTTGGTGGAGAGCCTATTCTCTTTATGGCTGATGAGGGTTGGTTCCGTCCTTTGTATATCTTGTCCGGCATATGGCAGGAAACCGGGTTTTCAACAATCATCTACCTGGCGGCGCTTGCCGGAGTGAATCCGGAGCTGCATGAAGCGGCAATTATGGATGGTGCGAGTAAATGGAAGCGAATCTGGCATGTGGACATTCCAGGGATCTTGCCAACGATTGTGATTCTGTTGATTCTCGCGTTAGGCAACATCATGAGCATTGGATTTGAGAAGGCCTTCCTGATGCAAAGCGATTTGAACTATGCCACCTCCAATATCATCCCAACCTATGTTTACGAAATGGGGATTCAGAAAGCAGAGTACAGCTTCTCCACGGCAGTAGGCCTGTTTAATTCGCTGATTAATATTATCCTGATTGTCACTGTCAATCGAGTCGCCAAGAAGTTGACAGAAACTAGCTTGTGGTAGGAGGGGTCCACCTTGAATTCATTGCTGAAAAGAAAGAGCAGAGGGGACGTATGGTTTGATGTAACCAACTATTCCTTATTAACCATTGTGATGCTGCTCGTGTTATTCCCGTTATACTTTGTTCTGATCGCGTCATTTAGTGATCCCAACTATATCTACTCGGGAGAGGTTTGGCTGTTTCCCAAAGGCTTCACCTTGGATGGTTATGAGCGAATATTTAACGATTCCTCCATTTGGATAGGGTATGCCAATTCGATCCTTTACGCGACTTTAGGAACCCTCATTGGAGTGGCCGTCACCGTATTTGCAGCTTATCCGCTGGCTCGTCGAGATTTGGTGGGGAAATCAGTGATTATGTGGTTTCTAATGGTCACCATGTTTTTTAGCGGCGGGTTGATCCCAACGTATTTGCTGATTAAGGATCTCCACATGCTGAACACGATTTGGGCGCTGGTTATCCCCGGAGCGGGCGGCGTATTTAATGTGATCATCGTAAGAACCTTCTTTCAATCGACCATCCCGGATGAAATGTGGGAAGCCGCTTCGATAGATGGATGTTCCAATACCAGGTTCTTCTGGAGTATCGTTCTGCCGTTGTCCAAGTCCATCTTGGCGGTCATGGTGCTCTATCATGTAGTTGGTTTCTGGAATGGCTTCTTTGACGCTTTGATTTACCTGAATGATGAGAGCAAGTATCCCTTGCAATTGGTGCTTCGCAACATCCTTGTCCAAAATCAGGTGAACTCGGGGATGATGATTGATGTGGAATCTTACGCGGCCAAAATGCGCGTCACCGAGTTGATCAAATACGGCGTCATCATTGTATCCAGCTTACCTTTGCTGATTTTATATCCCTTCCTGCAAAAGTATTTTGTTAAAGGCGTCATGATCGGATCGATCAAGGGCTGATAGGAACAAGCGACTTGAAGGGGGGGATGCGGGCTTAGGGCTATTTCATCGCAAGGAAACAATCGTGGGATTAAACGAGTAGGACGAAATCAAGGGAGGTTATGTTCAATGAAATCATGGTACAAAAAAGCGGGAATTCTTGCCTTAGCCGGAGCCTTTGTACTAAGTGGGTGTTCGGGTAAAGGGAACAGCAGCGAGGGTTCGAAGAACCAGGCCAATAGCTCGGTGGAAGACACCAATTTTAACAAGACCGGTCTTCCGATTGTAAACGACACCGTGACCTTAACCATGGTATCCCCAAAAGCGGCATTAGCGCCGGAATATTCCGAGATGGAAATCTTTAAGCGACTAGAGAAGGAAACGAACGTAAAGATCAACTGGGAGAACATTCCGGATACTGACTATACAGAGAAGAAAAACCTGCTCATTGCGAGTGGCGATTTGCCGGATGCATTCTACGCAGCCGGATTTACCGACTATGAGCTGATTAATTTCGGTAAAGACGGAACCATTATTCCTCTTGAGGACTTAATTGATCAATACGCACCGAACTTGAAAGCGCTTTTTGAACGTCGGCCGGACATCAAATCGACGATCACCGCACCGGATGGTCATATCTACGGACTTCCATCCTGGGAAGATAATAATCTGGGAACCAACCCGTTCTTTCATGTGATCAATAAAAGCTGGCTGGATAAGCTGGGGCTGAAAATGCCGCAAACCCTGGATGAATATACGGAGGCTCTGGTTGCTTTTAAAACACAAGACCCCAATGGGAACGGCAAACAGGATGAAATTCCGCTCAGCTTTATGCACATGCAATGGTGTATGGATATTGCCGGCATCTTTGGTGCATTTGGACTTCCGGATAACCTGGAGCATCGAGTCGTTCGCGATGGCAAGGTCATTTTCACCGCCACTCAGCCTGAATATAAAGAAGCGCTCAAATACTTCCACGAAAAATGGTACAAACAAGGTCTGATCGATCCCGAGTCCTTTACCCAGGACGCTGCACAGTATCTGGCTAAAGGTAAATCGTCGGATGAGACGCTGGGCTCCTATATCTGGTGGGAAATCGAAGAGGTTGTCGGGACAGAACGCAGTAAGGACTATGCTCTGTTGTCTCCGCTGAAGGGACCCAGTGGTGATCAGTTAATCGGACGCGCTAATGGCGGAGGTCCGGGACGCGGAGCTTTTGTGATTACGAAAGCAAACAAGAATCCGGAAATCACCATGCGTTGGATCGATCAACAGTATGAACCCTACATGGCTGCTCAAATCCATTGGGGGCCGCTGGATGTCGTGTTCGAGAAGGATGAAAATGGGAAATTGGTGAACCTGCCGCTTCCGGAGGGCACCTCTGCAGGTGAATTCCGTCAAAAGGTTGCTCCAGGTTCGGGCGGACCCGGCGTGATCACATTTGAAGACTTCGGCAAAGTGGTCGATATGGAACCACGTGCCCAACAGCGTGCCAAGGATCTGGAACAGTATTACAACCCTTATATGGAGAAGGAAAACTATCCAAGCATCTTCTTTGAACCTGAGGAATTGGACAAAATTAACAAGATTGAGCCGGAGTTAATCAAATATGTAAATACGCAAAGAGGGAAATTCATCGTGGATGGCGGCGTGGATGGGCAGTGGGACAGCTACGTTAAAACACTGGAAAAAATGGGCCTCAATGAATTAATGGAGCTCTACCAAACCGGGCTGGATCGTTATTATGCAAACCTAAATAAATTGACGATAGGTGGGGAGAAACCGTGCTAGATGTCATCGCAATCGGGGAAGTATTAATTGATTTTACGCCGGCTGGCCGTTCAACTGGAGGAAACGAGCAGTTTGAATGTAATCCGGGAGGAGCTCCGGCTAACGTGGCGGCTGCGCTATCCCGGTTAGGATCCAAATCGGCCTTGATTAGCAAGGTGGGGGAGGATCAGTTTGGTTCCCTGCTGCATCAGACTTTGCAAAACGCCGGTGTGGATGTTACCGAAGTTTCGTATACGAAGGAAGCGAGCACCACGCTGGCCTTTGTCCATTTGGACGATCACGGGGACCGATCCTTCAGCTTTATTCGGAAGCCAGGGGCGGACACCTTCTTGCAGTCCATGGATCTTCCGCACGAGAAAATCGTGAACAGCCGAATCTTGCATTACGGGACGGTATCCATGACCCATGAACCGGCTCGTACCGCAACTAGAACGGCGGTTCTTCAGGCGAAGGAAGCAGGCGTTCTGCTCTCCTTTGATCCGAATATCCGGTTCCCGTTATGGGAGAGCCCAGAAAAGGCCAAGCAGAACATCCTTTGGGGAATGAAATACGCCGATATTCTGAAAATCTCCGAAGAAGAGCTTTCCTTTATTACGGGGACTCACGATATCGAAGAAGGATCCCTGAAGCTGGCGCAACAATTTGAGATTGCGGTGATCGTCGTCACTTTGGCGGAAAAAGGCTGCTACTACCGGATCGGAAGTAAAGACGGCTATGTTTCGGGGTTTCAAGTCAAGGTCGTTGACACGACGGGCGCCGGAGATGCTTTTCTCGGATGCTTGTTATTTAAAATCCTGGAGGCCGGAAGCCCTCTGAAAGATCTGACTCCCTCGCAGATCACGAACATGCTGACTTATGCAAATGCCGGCGGAGCGCTGGTCACAACACGGAAAGGGGCTCTGAGAGCAATGCCAACAACCGAAGAGATTCATCAGATGCTAGAGTCCAATCAGCAACTTATCGAAGAAGAACGTTTTAGACCGGGGTTTCACTTCTCGCCCCCAACCCATTGGTTAAACGATCCGAACGGATTGGTTTATTACGAAGGAAGCTATCATTTATTTTATCAACACCATCCTTACGGGAATCAATGGGGGCCGATGCATTGGGGCCATGCAGTTAGTAAAGACCTTGTTCATTGGGAGCATCTGCCGATCGCCTTGTACCCGGATGAACATGGCGCGATTTTCTCCGGATGTTGTGTGGTGGATTGGAAGAATAGCAGCGGATTATTCGAAGATTCCCATGGTTTGGTGGCCGTCTTCACCCATGCGGACACCCATCCGGAAACCGGGCAGCCCCGCCAACGACAAAGCTTAGCTTACAGCAGCGACAAGGGGTTAACCTGGCACAAATACGAAGGAAATCCCGTCCTCGCCGAGGAGGAGCTGGTTGATTTCCGCGATCCGAAGGTGTTCTGGCATTCCGAAAGCGAACGTTGGATCATGGTGCTTGTGGCGGGAGATCATGTTCGGTTCTATCAATCTGAGAATCTATTGAAATGGTCCCTGTCCGGTGTATTCGGTAAAGAAGAAGGGTCCCATGACGGCGTTTGGGAATGCCCGGATCTATTTGAATTGCCGATAGGCGATACCGGGCGTTCGAAATGGGTGCTTATCATCAGCATCGGCGATCATCCGAATGGTCCGGAAGGATCCCGTACGCAATATTTCATCGGGGAGTTCGACGGGAACACGTTCATCAATGAGAATTCGCCTGATCACATCCTGTGGCTGGATTATGGGAGAGACAATTATGCCGGGGTCACCTGGTCGGATCTCCCGGAAGAAGACGGACGGCGAGTGATCATCGGATGGATGAGTAATTGGAAATACGCCAACGAGACGCCTACGGGGGCCTGGCGAGGCGCAATGACTTTACCCCGAGTCTTGTCATTAACGGAACAGGATGGGAGTGTCGTATTATCCCAAATGCCTGTCCGGGAAATCGAGCAACTGCGTAAAGCATCATTGCGTTGGGAGGAGGTCTCGGTTACGCCAGAAGCTCCTTTTTGGCAGAACGTGAAAGAGGATTTGCTTGAAATGGAAGTGAATCTCGATATCCGGTCTGGCGAGGAAGTGCTGATCAGGTTGAAATCCTCAGAGAAGGACGAGGTAATTGTCGGCTATGATCCCGGGAATCAATGGCTGTTCATCGATCGTACCTATTCCGGGGTTAGCGATTTCCATCCGTCATTCGCTAGCAAGCATGGGGCTAAAATGGCGGCGATAGACGGAAAGATCCAACTGCATCTTTGGCTGGATCGCAATGCGGTTGAAGTGTACGGGAATCAAGGTCTCGTTGTATTGACGGATCAAATTTTTCCGAAAGCTCCGTTGGATCAGGTTGAAGTCATCACGAGATCCGGGGAGGTTGTACTGGATTTTGTTCAGATCCATACCCTGAAATCCGTTGAAATCCCCTACGCCTTTCCAAAGCAAGTGGTGTGTCAGGAGGGATAATCGATGAGTCAGCTCACGGGTGAGCAAGGATTAATGATGCATTGGGCTTTTGATGAAGGGGCCGGAAGAAGTGCTCTGGAGCAGGTATCCCAATCGCGGGATGAGATTCAGTATGTATTGAATCAAGCCGAATTCACTGAACCCGCTGATCCGCAGTGGAGACAAGGCGTAGAAGGAAGCGGGCTCCTGTTCGATGGATATTCAACTTCGATCGCCCGGCCAGTTTGTGAATTAGACAGGAATCAGGGGGCGGAGCCGTTGTCAGCCCTAAGTATTGGGGTGTGGGTGGCGCCACGCTCCTATGATTGGGGGTATGAAGGGAAACTGGCTGCAATTGTGAACCGTCACAACAGGGAATGCGAGCAGGGATATCTGCTTGGAATGTTCCGACACGGCCGCTGGTCCTTTCAGTTGGGGCTTGATCAAGGGGGCTGGAAGGAAGTTTGGTCACCGGACGGCGATGAGCTGCCTAAGCATGAATGGTCCTACGTAAACGCTGTTTTTAATGGGGAGCAAGGCGTAATCAAGCTGTACTTAAATGGCCGGGAAATTGCTTCGTCAGAGGTTCCTGTTGGTTCCCGAATGGTCGAGGCTGTAGGCACAGATTTGCTAATCGGCAAAAATAATCACAGCAGCCGATGGGCGGGAGTATTTCATCTCCAGATGTTTAGCGGGATCCTGGATGAACTGAAGATCTATCAACGGGCATTAAGTGGAGAGGAAATAGCCGCATCGTATCGGCAAGTGCTGGATTCCCTGTATGGCGGCATCAAACCTCAGGTGCCCTATGATGAGATTAAGCTGGATCGGGCTCCGCTCCTGCTGGATCGGCATAGGCCGCAGTATCATGCCAGCCCTCCTGCTCATTGGATGAATGAACCACACGCGCCGATTTATTTTGAAGGGCAATATCATTTGTTTTATCAGCATAATCCGTTAGGGCCGTTCTTCTATCAGATCCATTGGGGACATTGGGTGAGTGAGGATCTCGTCCATTGGCGTGACCTTCCCGTAGCCCTGGCCCCTGAGAGGGATCAACTTGCCCCGGACGGAATTTGGTCAGGCAGTGCCACGTATGATGCGGAGGGTTTGCCTGTATTGTTCTTTACAGCAGGCAATGACAGTGCTTCGCCTAATCAAAGCGTGGCTCTTGCTCGGAGCACGTATCCAGCCGATGGCAACCCGGATTTGGTTCTTTGGGTCAAGCATCGGGAGCCGCTTATCGTACAGCAAAAAGGGATAGGGGCGTTTGGAGATTTCCGCGATCCGTTCGTTTGGAAGGATGATGACGGTTGGTATGCTTTGGTCGGATCGGGGATCGAAGGCGAAGGCGGGGCCGCGTTGGCCTTTGTTTCGAAGGATATGTTGAACTGGACGTACAAAGGACCGTTTTTCCAAGCGGATCTTCAGAGGTTTCCTTATCTTGGACCGATCTGGGAGCTTCCGGTTCTGCTTCCTCTTGGCACGGATAAGCAGGGGGAGAACAAGCACTTACTGTTGGTCAGTCCCGTGGGAGATGGCGCGGATGTTGAGGTGTTTTACTGGATTGGGCGGCTGGATAAGGAGGAGCTTTCGTTTATTCCAGATCAGGAGGAACCCGAGCTGATTGATGTTGGTGATTTCCATTTCACCGGCCCGAGCGGCATGGTGGACCCGAAGACCGGCAGAAAAATCATCTTTACGATAGCCCAAGGGGACCGGACGTCCGAACTGGAATATCAATCGGGCTGGGCCCATAACGCCGGGTTACCATTAAGCGTGTATTTACGGGATGACGGACGGCTGGGAATCGAGCCGATCCAAGAATTGCAATCGCTGCGCGGAGAGAAGCGGCTGTCGCTTCGGGACAATTCGCTCGCCGAGGCGAATGAACGGCTCCAAGAGATTCAAGGCGACATGCTCGAGATTCAATTGGAAATCGAACCGGACAGCGCCCAACAATTCGGAATCAAGCTCCGGCGGACTCCGGACGGGGAAGAAGAAACGCTGCTCTATTATGATTCGAAGCAATCGATGCTCCTGGTCGACCGAACGAAAACGACGCTGCATCCGGGAGAACGATGCGGAGGGATCCAGGGCGGCAAGCTGGAGCTCGCGAGCGAGAATTTGAGGCTGCACCTTTATCTGGACCGTTCCATGGTCGAAGCTTATGCCAACAGCCTAAAAAGCTTGACCACCCGGGTCTATCCAAGCCGCAGAGATGCGCTGGGGCTGGAGATTTGGGGAGATGGAGAGCTTGTTGTGAGGTCGATGGAAGTGTGGGAAATGAAGTCGATCTGGTAGAGAAGGGCAGAAATGATTTCCCATATAAAGTAACCCCTAAGTCGTTCGAATTGAGCGCTAGGGGTTACTTTTTTGTTCTTAACCACCGTTACTTATCAGGGCCACCGGTCAAAAGATAATAATAGGATTTCTGAGGACCTATGCATAAGTCACTAGCAGGTCTCTTTGTGTTGCTTACCCTAACCGGAATAAACGCACTCCATGCGATGGTACCGTGGTAGGAAGTTCACCTGATACCGTGAGCTCGGCCGTCGCTCCGCTCCACAGCTCAAAGCCCGCAGTAACTCCCGATAGACCGATCCGCTCCATAGGGAGTTCCAGCGTCAGCGGACTTTCACCGAGATTAAAAACAGCGGCATAGCCGAATCCCTCAGGATGTTCAGCCGTCCAAACGATAAGATCGCCTTCACGGATTGCTTCCCTGGCTCCGCGACTCTCCCGGTGCATGCGCAGCACCTCCCGATTGGTGATCAGCGAAAGAGTCCATTCGTCGTTATCCCTTAATTCACCGCCAAAGATGAGCGGCGAGCGGAAGATGCTCCAAAGCGACATCATCGTCAACTGCTCGTCTCGGGTGAACCGGGTCCAGCGATCCGCCCCGCCGCCATCCACCGAGCGTATGCCGATATGACCGAGCGGCAGCATGTCGCAGTCCGGCCATGAGCCGGCTTGCGGCACGCCCTGCCAGGCCCGGCACCGGTCGAACATATCTCGCAGAAGCGGCCACTGGTCCCAGAAATCGTCCGTCATCCGCCACATGTTGGCATGCTCGGCGAAGAAGCCCGAGGATTCCACCGGAGCCGGCCCGGGGGACAGGCTTAGCACCATAGGCCGGCCGCAGCGTTTAATCGCTTCGGAAATCATCGCGATTTCCGGTTGGTGGGTGCCGTATAACCTGGAGGCCGCAATATCGTCCACCTTTACCAGGTCAACACCCCAGGAGGCGTACAATTCAAAGAGCGAATCGTAATAAGCCTGCGCTCCTTCCTTTGAGGCATCCACGCCGTACATATCCGTATTCCAGGGACAGATGGAGTTCGTATGCGCAATGTCACGCGCGGTCGCGGTTGTGCCTAGAATGGGAGTGGCGGCATGAACGGCTTGGCGAGGGATCCCGCGCATGATATGAATGCCGAACCTCAAGCCCAGGTGATGAACATCATCGGCCAAAGGCTTGAAGCCTAGGCCGCCGACCGCGGAGGGAAAACGGTTCTCAGCGGGCATGAGCCGGGAATAGCTGTCCATCGCGAGCGGTACAAATGGGCGATATTGCGAGGAATGCGCCCCCGGTTCATACCATTGAATATCGACCGTGATATAACTCCAGCCAAAGGCTTTGAGGTGTTTCGCCATGTATTCCGCATTGCCTCGAATCTCTTCTTCCGTTACGGCCGCGCCATAACCGTCCCAGCTGTTCCAGCCCAGCGGCGGAGTAGGTGCAATAAACGAATGGTCCATTTTACAGGCTCCTTTACAGATGATTATTGCTCTATTTAGGTTCATCTTAATCAAGAAGTAGTGCAATATCTATAGTAACTTTGGAACGATGAGGGTAAAATATTGCGGTTAATCGAGTATATAAGGGAATTATGCGAAAACCATCGGTGTTATGGCTGCCGGAAGCTGCGGATGGACTTGCTGAGCCGCGGCGAATAAATGCAAGAACAAAGCCGGCGATTGCTGCTGCAATCGCCGGCTTTTCATTAATATCGATCGGACTTGTGTCCCATCCCTTGGGCCTTATCCAGCGCTTCATCCGCACTGGCAGTGCTGGTATGCTTACCCGCCGCATCCATCTCCCGCTTCACCGCCTCAAGTCCTTCCTTGGCCCTTCTTCTATACTCTGGGTCCGCTTGCGTGAAGTGGCTGATCCAAGTCTCCTAAATTACGGAACTGCACAACTTCAGATTGTTTACGAGATTCGGTCGAAATGGGAGATTTTCTCGAGGAGATGATAGTTCTCCAGTGTGGTCGGCCCCCGGCTTCCGACGGTTCGGACGTTTTGATTGTCTGTGATCGGGTGCCCTTGGCGGTCCGTTAGGGTTTGTTCCTCCTCGTTCGCTTCTTTGTTCGTGCCTGCATGTGGATCCACTAGATTGACCTCCAAATTTCAATTTGAGGATAGTGTCTTACGTGATTCTCGGAAGTATGCATTATTTGGTAAAAGTGGTTGATCGCAAAAATTCCCTTAAGAGATCTCTTATCTAAAAGGAAAATTGTCCCTTGTTCGAGAAAATGGTTGCCTCAATCCGCTGGATGATTGCCCCAAATGAGGGGGAGATGTACGTCGAACGAAGAGATGTACCTAGGCGAAAGCTTCGGCAATTTTCTATACTCATCGCGAAGGAAACGTGACCCAAATGTGGAAAGCTTAGGGGTATTTTCACGCAGGGAGACGGTCAGGTAACCTGAAATAATTCAACCCGCCGTTTTGAAAGCGTTACCAAAAAAGGACGCTTGGCGCAGATAGGGGGGAGCACCGAATTTCACGGGTCTCTGAACAGGGACACCTATTCTACCAAAGGAGATGAAATGATGATCCGTTTGTTGCAAAAGACGTTGATTTGCTTGTTAGCAGCAGCGATTGTGCTAGTACCGTGTGCTTATTTTGAGCCAAGTCACAAGTTGGCACACGCGGCCGATAATGGGCTGGCAATGAAGCCTTATATGGGCTGGAGCAGCTACAGCTTACAGGTTTACGACGGCCCGGAGGGGAACTGGACCTCCGAAGAGAAACTGAAAAAGATCTCCGATGCGATGAATGAAAAACTGCAGGCTCACGGATACGAATACATCAATATCGACGCCGGATGGAACGACAGCATGGACGAATACGGCCGGCCGATTCCGAGCGAAACGTTATATCCAGACGGTTTCGAGAATTTGGTGGATTACATTCATAACAACGGCCAGAAGGTCGGGATTTACTTGATTCCGGGTTTGTCCAAGGAAGCTTATCGTTTGAACCTGCCGATTTACGGTACGGAATACCATATGCAGGATATCGCCGCTCAGCCGCTCCGGCAAGCGGACTATTGGGACATCGATTACAAGATCGATTTCTCTAAGCCGGGGGCACAGGAATACATTAACTCGATCGCCGATCTGATCGCTTCCTGGGGCGTCGACTTCGTGAAGTTCGATAGTGTGACTCCGGGCTCCGGTCATAATGACCTGTCGATCGATGCTCGCGACGACGTGAAGGCCTGGTCTACTGCGCTGTCCAAGCACGGCATTTGGTTCGAACTGTCTTGGGCGCTGGATCACAACTACGTGGATTTTTGGAAAAAGTACGCCAACGGATGGCGCGTCAATTGGGACATTGAGGCTTATGACCGCAATATCGGGATGACGCAGTGGGCGAACATCGCCCGGTTGTTTCCGGATGCCGCTTTATGGTGGCGTGACGCCGGTCCCGGCGGCTGGAACGACTTCGATTCCCTCAACGTCGGCAATGGGCAAACCTCTGGTTTGACCCGGGACGAGCGGCAGACGGCGACGACGTTGTGGGCGATCGCCAGCGCGCAATTCTATACCGGCGATGATCTAACTAACCTGGACAGCTATGGCCTCGAGCTGTTGACGAACGATGAGGTCATCGCCGTCAACCAAGCCGGCCGTCCGGCACATCCAGTGTCGATGGCTACCAACCAGCAGGTGTGGGTTGTCAATAACGGGGATGGGACCTATACCGTCGCCTTGTTTAATCTAGGCAACAAAGGCGTAACGATGGATGTCAAATGGAGCGACATCGGGCTGGACGGCGCGGCTTCCGTCCGCGATTTGTGGAGCCATGCGGAACTCGGCCAGTTTGCAACCGGCATGGATAATATTGCTTTGGAGCCGCATGCTTCGCGCTTGTTTAAGGTAACGGCGAAGAACGGGACATCCAAAGTCAATGATGACGATACCGGCGTGAAATATACCGGAAACTGGACGCGTAACGGCGGTAATGAGCTGGTGCAGGATGCGCAGGATCTGAATGTGACAATCGTCGACTCGAGCGCGGCAGCATCGGGGAACGCGGTTGTGTATGACGCAGCCGCGGTCAATGAGGAGAGATTGGCGGCTGGAGCCTTTGCGGAGCAGGCAGCGTCTGGTTTGACCGCCGCAGAGGCGGGCGAGCATTGGGTGATCTATAACGATAACCACCCGTCGGTGACCTATGATACTTACGGAAGCGACGGCAGTTGGGGATACAGTTCGGGGAGGGATCCCGTCTGGAATGATTATCTAGGCGATGTTCATTACGGGGAAAAAGGCGAGGTGCGTTTCGAACATCAGTTTAAAGGTACGGGCGTAGATTTTCTGACTGAAACGGCCGAATCCGGAGGGGACATCGACATCGATCTGGACGGCGAATTCCAAGAGACGGTAAGCGCCAATGCCCCGAATCAACAGGGACAAATCCCGGTTTACAGCGTACGGAACCTGCCGTTCGGCGAGCATACGATCTCCGGCGTGATGAAGGGCGGGACCTACTTGCTCGTCGATGGGTTCAAGGTTTACGCGGACAGCTTGCTTGGGGCAACGACGGCCAGCTTTGATACGACAAATCCGCAGGACATTCCCGTTTCGCTGCCGCTGGGAGGAGATACATTCACCCACATTGCGAACGGTTCAGCAGAACTGGTGCGAAACACGGATTATGCGGTCTCCGGCGACAGCGTCACGATCAAGAAAGCGTATTTGGCCCAGCAACCGCCCGGCCCGCTTGCCTTGACGTTTGGTTTTGCCGGCGGCGACACGCAGACGTTCACGGTGGACATTACCGGACCGGTGATCGTGAATAGCACGATCGCTCCGAAGACAGCGGAGTTTGATCAAAAAGCATCCGCGCAAGCCGATGTCTCGACCACGATGACCTTAAACGGCAATACGCTGGTCCGCATCACCAACGGGGCAGAAGCCTTGACCGAAGGGGCGGATTTTTCGATCGAAGGGGATACGATCCGCATCCATTCCTCGTACTTGGCCGAGCAGCCAACCGGCATAACCGAGCTGACCTTCCAGTTCAGCGCCGGGCTGCCGCAAACGCTCACGATCGATATTGTAAATACGTCCGGCCGTTTCCTCATGATCAACAACAATGATCCTGGCATTCGTTACACCGGGTCCTGGAACCGCAGCACAGGGCGCAACTTCGGCGATTATCAGGATGACGTGCATTTTGCCGAGACGAACGGCGATTTCCTGGAATACACCTTCAAGGGGACCGGCATCCAATATATCACGGAAATTGACCCTTCTCAGGGGGAAGTTGACGTTTATCTGGACGGCGCATTCGCGGGCACCGTGGATACCCATGCCGATGCCAGACAACCGATGCAAGCGGTCTACAGCATATCCGGGTTGACCGACAGCCTGCACACCATCAAGCTGGTGAAGAAATCGGGCCGCTTCATGCTGTTGGATGCCCTCAAAGTGCAAATTCCCGACTTGATTAACCACACCGAAGCGACCTTCGATAAGAATCCGTCCGCCCAGGACGACATCGAAGTCGAAGTGCTCGGCGGCATCGGGAACCTCGGTAGCATTCGGAACGGCCAAGTGCCGTTGGTTGCGGGCGCGGATTACACCGTAACGGGGAACATTGTCACGATCAAGAAGGAATACCTCGCTGTCCAGCCATTGGGAAGCTTGAAGCTGACGTTCCACATCAAAGGCGATTATTACGATGACGTGCATGCGACAGAGGTGAATGGGGATTCCTTCGAGTATACGTTTAAAGGAACGGGCATTGATTTGCATATGCCAAAAGGTCCAGCCCAAGGAGAAATGGAGGTTTACATCGACGGACAGTTAAAATCAACCGTTGATGCCTATGACGAGTCCCGCAGCGCCCAGCAGCCGTTGTTCGGCATTGCTAACCTGCCAGCTGGCCAACATACGGTCAAAGTAGTGAAAAAATCCGGCGAGCTGATGCTGGCGGATCTATTGATTTACCGCGTCGCCCCCGGTTCTACGACACCAACCACGCCAACGAATCCGTCCAACCCGCCGTCGTCCCCAACCGGACCGTCCGGTCCTTCGGCGCCGCCTAGCGCGGCGGGAACTGAAATCGTTCGCGATCCGGCCAATCAGATCCCGGTGGATATCATTCGGACGACGTTAGCCGACGGAACGAAACGAGATGAAGTCAAACTGACGGCCGATGCTCCGCTTCGGGCTGCGATTGACAAACTAGAGGACGAAGGCGTCACATCGCTAACCCTTACGATTCCGGATGCCAAGGATGAAGTGGCCTCCGTCCAGTTGTCGCTCGCCCGCGATTTTATTCAGTTGATTACGGGACGCGGTTTGGAATTAAAACTCCAATCGACGAGCGGAGAGATCCTGTTCCCGGCAGCCTCTTTGCAGGGTTCGACCGGCGATCTGACCGTGACAATCCATCCCGTGAAAGCAGCTAACCAAAGCAAGGAAATCGAAGGACGCGCCAACAAAGCCGAGGTGGTACTTGCGTCCACAGGGGGGCAAGGGGTAACTGTCATCGGTCGTCCGGTTCAAATCGAAACGAACCTGCAGAACCGGGAGGTCGAGCTCATTCTGCCGCTGGCCGGCTCGGCGCTGAACGATGCGGACCCGGCCAAACTAGGGGTGTATATCGAACACTCCGACGGGACGACGGAGTTCCTGACGGGAGAGGTTGTTCCGTTCGGGAACGGCAAAGGGTTGAAATTCAGCGTAGACCATTTCAGCACCTTCGTCCTGGTGAAGACGGCCGAGGCCATGTTGCCAACGCATAATGCTTATATCAGCGGCTATCCGGGGGGGCTATTCAAACCGGAGAACCAAATTACCCGCGCGGAGATGGCTGCCATGCTATCCAAGGCCGTGGGCCTGAAGGAGACGGCGGAAGCGTTAGGCTTCAACGATGTTCCGGCAGGTTATTGGGCTGCCGAAGCGATCGCCCAAGCATCCCGCATGGGCTTGATGCAAGGTTTTGCCGATGGCAGCTTTAAGCCGGAACAACCGGTGACGCGGGCGGAAATCACGGCCGTCGCCGCGAAATTCATGAAGTCGGTCGCGGGGCAGGGTACCGGCTTCTCCGACACCGCCGGCCATTGGGCGGAGGAGGCGATCCGGTCCGCCCAAGCGGCAGGGATCGTTAGCGGCTATGCCGACGGCAAGTTCCGCCCGGCGGCATTCGTCACGCGGGCCGAAGCAGTGACCGTGATCAACCGGGCATTGGGCCGAGGGCCGCTATTTGGCAACATCGACGTGCTTCCGGTTTGGCGTGACGTACCGCAATCACACTGGGCTTTCCACGATATCGCAGAGGCATCGACGGAGCATGTTGCGACACCGAGAGTGGGAGGCGGAGAGGAACCAAGTAAATAAAAAAAAGGGGAGCACCTCCGGCTTGATTCAGCCGGCCGGTGCTCCCCTGCTTTGCTTATTTGTACGGATCGATCGTTTGGATCGTGCCGTCCGGGTTGTAATGCAGTTCGGTGTATTTGACACTGCGCTTGTGGTTCACGCCGCCGGACAACGAGCTGTCATGATAGAACAGGTACCATTTGTCCTGGAATTGCACAATGGAATGGTGCGTGGTCCAACCGATGACCGGCGTCAGGATTTTGCCTTTAAAGACATAAGGCCCTTGCGGGTTCTTGCTGATCGCGTACACGAGGGTATGGGTGGATCCGGTTGAATAGGACAGGTAATAATTACCGTTGTATTTATGCACCCACGGTCCTTCGAAATACCGCCGGTCTTCGTCCCCGGCCAACAGCGGATTTCCGTCCTCGTCAACGATGGAAATTTCCTGCGGTGCGGATTTAAAGCTGAGCATGTCATCGCTTAATTCAGCGAATTGCGGCCCCAACGCCGGCGCATCCGGTGCCGGTCCTTCGGCGTCCGGTTTGAAGGTTCCGGTTTGCCATTTCTCCAACTGGCCGCCCCAAAGTCCGCCAAAATACATATAGGCGCGGTTGTCGTCATCGACGAGTACGGCCGGATCGATACTGAAGCTGCCAGGAATGTAGCTTTCTTGCGGCGTGAACGGACCTGCAGGCGAGGAACTCGTAGCTACGCCGATGCGGAAAATGCCTTCTTTGTCCCGGGCAGGGAAAAAGAGATAATAGGTATTGTTCTTGTAAGCCGCGTCCGGAGCCCACAGCTGTTGGCTCGCCCAAGGAATATCCCGCAGATGCAAGGCTTCGCCGTGATCGACGCACGGTGAGTTGAAATCGTCCAGCGAGAGAACGTGGTAATCTTCCATCGCGTATTGGTCGCCGTTATCATTGTCGGGACCGTTGTGATCGAGGTCATGGGATGGGTAAATATAAATTTTGCCGTCATACACATGGGCGGATGGGTCTGCCGTAAAAATATGCGTAACGAGCGGTTCATTCGGACGTACAGGTTTTTCCACGAGGATTCCCCTTTACCTAGTTAGTTTGTTGACTAAACTTACTAACTTTAATTATACAGAAGCTTGGACAACTATCAAGCTCTTGAAGTTATTTTCTCCGAAATCATCGGATTTTATTGGGAAATGAACCGTTTCGCCAGAACATATTTCTGCTAGGGAGGGAATAGGATCACTGTATGATTAGAATGTGGAAAAAATTAACATTGGCACGTCCAGAATAAGGAGTGATTGTCGATGACGGATCAAATGGATCCATCCGCTTCAAGGCATCCGGAAAATCACGCTGCGGGGACATCCCCCGTACCCGAGCCGATACGCGATGACGGCAGCGGCGCGACTGATACAGGACCACGGGATGTCATGCGGGATCGCGAAAATCCCGATATGCTGGCTCCTCCGGTGACCGATAACGGATTGGTACCGAATCTAAAATTTTCTTTTTCGGACACGCACATGCAGTTGAACCAAGGGGGCTGGTCGCGGGAAATTACGATTCGGGAACTGCCTATCGCTACGACGCTGGCAGGGGTGAATATGCGCTTAACGCCGGGAGGCGTGCGGGAGCTGCATTGGCATCAGCAGGCGGAATGGTCGTTCATGATCTCGGGGAAAGCCCGGATCACCGCCGTGGACCAGGATGGAAGGAACTTCATCGCCGATGTAGGCATCGGGGATTTATGGTATTTTCCGCCGGGGATTCCTCATTCGATTCAAGGGCTGGAGGAGGGCTGCGAGTTTCTCCTTGTGTTCGATGACGGACATTTCTCCGACTTAAACACCCTGTCGATTTCAGATTGGTTCGCCCACACGCCCAAGGAGGTGCTGTCGGCGAACTTTGGCGTGCCGCGCAAAGCGTTTGACAATATCCCTGGTAAGCAGGTGTACATCTACCAAGACCGAGTCCCGGGGCCGATCGCCAGTCAAAAGATCACTTCGCCTTACGGAGAGATTCCCGTCAGCTTCAAGCATAGCCTATTGGCCCAGAAGCCGGTCCGAACGCCGGGCGGAACCGTGCGCATCGCGGATTCCACCAACTTTCCCATCGCCAAAACGATTGCGGCTGCTCTCGTGGAGATCAAGCCCGGCGCCATGCGGGAAATGCATTGGCATCCGAACAACGACGAATGGCAATATTATTTGTCCGGGAAAGGACGCATGACCGTGTTCGCCGGAGGCGGCGTCGCTCGCACATTCAACGTCAGGGCGGGGGATGTGGGGTACGTCCCATTTGCCTTTGGCCACTATATTCAAAATACCGGGGATCGCAGCATCTGGTTCTTGGAGATGTTCCGCAGCGACCGGTTCGCCGATGTGTCGCTGAATCAATGGATGGCGCTGACGCCGCGCGAGCTGGTCCAGGACAATCTGCATGTCGGGCCTCTGTTAGTGGATGCGCTGCGGAAGCAAAAGTGGCCGGTGGTGGAATACGACCGTACGTCTAAACCTCACTCATAACCTAAGACTTCTTCAACATCATCCATCTGCACCACCAGGCGCTGAATCTCGTCCGTATCGCCGCTGCGGGCGGCGATTTGCGGGAGACGAATGCCGAGAACCCGTTGGGATGGAACGGAAAGCGCTAATTCCAGCTCCGAACCGCCGGAAAACTCCGGCGGTTCTTTGGGTCGTACGAGGTCTTCCAGCAGAACGGATACGCCCGGCAAATCACCGAAATCTTCGGCCGTGAACGGCTCAAACGGACCGGAGACCGGGATGTAGAGCGTCTTCGACCAATCCAGTTCTCCCGGCCGCGCATCGACAATCAACTGCAGCGGTCGGTTGGAATCCGCGTAAAAATCGCAATACGCCGCGATCCGCATCGTCACCGTCCTCCCTGGCCGCCGATTTGCCGTTCCAGTTGGGACAACATGCGCCGAGTCTCCGGCGACCAGCCCCGCTCTGCTTCGCGCTGGCGGCGGGTTGCTTCCTGGGCTGCAGCGATCAAGCTGCCGTGCAGCACCCGCCGCTGGATTTGGTCCAGCCGCTGCTCCGCCAGCTCTGGCGGGACATGGAATTGCTCGGCGATATAAGCCACCGCCTCGCTGCGATGATCCGGCACTGGCAGTTTGGCAAACATATAAAAGGGGATGGCGGCGTAAAGCACGAACTGCTCGGCTTCAGTCTCCTGGGCATGCAGGAACAGATCCGTCATCCGGCGCTGATCCCCGGCATGGCGCAGCACATGGCATAACTCGTGAAAGAAGACGACCCGGGTCTGAACCGCCTCCAACCACTTGTTCAGGAAAATCACGTTCTCCTCATTATCCGAAAAAGAGGGGTGATTCCCGTAAATTAGCCCGATGCCGAAGGCTTCGGCGATTCGCTCGATGTCGAGATCGGCGGGGGCCGATATCCCGTGATTCAATAATTTGGCGTTAATCCATTGTTCCAGATGGGTCTCATGATAATAAGCGTACAGCATCCAAGTCACCCCGAATCAGAATGTATGTTCGGTTCATCGCCCGAAATAAGGGCCCTCCAGAATCGGGGCCGTCATTGCTGGTCATATATAGGTTGGTTCACTTCAACTTACTTCGCTTCGTCCCCGTTCAGCAGCTTCTTCTTCTGCTCCCGATACGCTTTCAAAGCGGCCTCCATCATGGCGATTTCATCCGCCGTATACGCTTCGGGACCGCCGAAAAAAGACAAGCTCATCCCTTTCTCCGCAGCAGGAGACGGGTCGGGGGTTCGGCCCAGCAAGTAATCGGCGCTGGTATCCAGAGCGTCGACGATATTGCGCAGCACCTCCGGATCCGGCTTGCGGTCGTTTGTCTCGTACCGAGACAACTGCACGACCGAAATGTCCGCTTGGGAGGCGAGGTCTTTTTGCGTGAGCTGACGTTGTTCACGAAGATATTTGATCCGATCGCCTAGCGTTTGCATGGTTACTCCTCTTCCTTGCCGTTTCATTTAGTGTAGCACAAGTTGCCAAATTGGTAAAGCGTGGGCACACCAGATGGAAATATTTTATATTGTCAAATCGGCAATAATGCGACTTGACATTACCGAAATGGCAATCTATAATCAGGATACGGTTACCAAATTGGTAAAAAAGAGGGTGATCTTCTCATTGTTGATTGTTTGGACAAGCCTAAGTGAACTGTGAAGCTAGTTGATGTTTCCAATACGGTAATTTATTGTTGCGCAGGATGAACTTAAGAGAGGTGAGGATAATGGATATGGCTGCTATTACATCGATCACTTCGGTACTGGCGGCGATTAGCGGAATTGCATTGGGGTGGGCGGGACGTTCAAGAGCAACTCGGCAGGAAGCTGAGGACGTAGCCGAAGCGGAGGCGATAAGGAAGACGGAAATAGTAAACATCACACGTCTCGTTGATGACATGAAAATCGAACAAAAGCTGCAAGGTCAGCGATTTGAAGCGTTCTCCGAGCGGCTGACGCGCGTCGAGGAATCGACCAAACAAGCCCATAAGCGGATCGATCGGCTGGAGGAATAAACGCCCTGTGAATAATTGAGGTATATGGCAGAGTATGCTAAGATAACAATAGAAACAAGGAGGCTGCGCCACAGCCTCCCCGGTACAACACTTGGGTGGGAAACCTCCAAATGTTCATCAGAGAATAACCCGCACCGTTGGCGCTAACCTGGGCGGGTTATTTTCGTTTATTCAGGTAAGTAAGCAGTGCCAGGACAAACATGCCAAGCATGATCACTTCCGAAAACGAAAATTTCATACGCATCACCTCCCATCCGGAGGCGATACTGTCCCACCCAAGTTCAGTTATACATGCTAAATTATACCATGAGTCTGCTATTTATCGCAGGCTCTTTTTCTTTATTCTTAGGTGCCCTGGAATCGGACAACAAGCGCACAGGCGAACCGGCACCCGTACGGAATAGTATGAATGGAAGGGGTGAAAACGCTTATGGATACACAAAAATACCGAATTGAAAGGCGGTACGTCGCGATCCGGCCGAACATAAGGCCCGGGACGAGGTTATCGACCGGAACGCCGGAGTTTTTTGTGGCCCATGACTCGGGAAATCCGGGAGCAACGGCGGACAATCACTATGCCTATTTCAACTCGCCAACGAATCGCTCCGCCTCGGCCCATGTATTTATTGACGATACGAAGATTCTTGAAATCATACCGACCGGCACCGGTCCCGAACCGGCGGAAAAAGCCTGGCACGTGCTGTACGACGTCACGACCGACAATGATTTGTTTGGCTATGATGCCAACGATGCGGCGATCGGGGTGGAATTTTGCTACGGCGGGCGCATAAACTTTACGGAAGCGTACAAGCGGTATGTTTGGTATTTGGCCTATTGCTGCAGCGTATGGAACAAAAATCCTTATGTCTTTATCCCGTCCCACCGGCAATTGGATCCGGCGCGCAGACAGGATCCTGATGAGGCTCTGGCCACAGGCAGGAAAACGCTGAACCAGTTACTGGATGATATCTCGACCGAACTCAACGTGATGCGGACGCCTAGGCCAACGCCAAATTCGAGTACGTCATTTGCGCCGCTGCCCGTAACCATCGCGCAGTCCTTGATCGACAACTATGTCTCTCCGGCTTGGTTCGCCTCGCAAGCCAAGGGCGACCAGGTCGGAATGACGCATTTTCACAATTTGGCAAACAATCTGCGAGTAGCCTCGGGAATTCCGCTGGCCTCCTCATCCGCAGCCGGTCCGCTGATTCCGCTACCGAAAAGTAATGCGCAGGAAATCATCTTCCGGTGGCTTTCGCCGGCTTGGTTTAAGGCGCGGGATGAAGGGAATTCGGCGCGAGCGCAGCATTTTAACAACCTGGCGAATTATTTGCGCCGGGCCGCGGGCATCCCGGAGCAATAAGAAGGAGGGAAGTCATGCAAAACGAGATTTTAACCAATGTGTTGGCCTTTGCCTCGGTTTTATCCGTATTCGTATTAGCTTTAGTCCAACTTGTCAAAACGACCGTCAACCTGCCGAAAAACCTGATCCCTTTCATCGGGGTCGTCATCGGCGTATTGGTCGGAGCCGCGGCTTACCCTTTTACGGAAATGGAATTAGCGTTGCGGCTGTGGGCGGGAGGTTTAGCCGGTTTGTCGGCCACCGGACTGTTCGAGCTTGGGAACAATCGTCAAGTGAAGACGAAGGAGAAGTGACTTAGCATCTGTTGCCTTAACACGATACCCCCTGTTTTATTTTCCAGTTGAATGAAGAACACATGTTTGCATATAATACAAACAAACGTTCTTATTTGGAGATGATTCGGGTGGAAAAATACATCGGCCGGACCGTAGAAATCATCTACGTCGACCGCGAGGGCAGGATCACCCAGCGGCGGATCGAGGTGCACGATGTGCGTGAGGGTATAGTTCGGGCGACCTGTCTGGCTTCCCATGCGCCTCGGGCTTTTCGAATGGAGAATATTTTGGCTTGTATTCCTGTGGCAAAAGGACGGCATCATGCCTCCTGACCTTCCCTTGTTTTGGGCCGTTTCGCTTTGGCGAACGGCCCTTTTTGCATTTTTCGGATATTATCGTAAATCCGTGGGATATTTCCCGGACTCCCGGAAAGCTAAGATTACATTAGGCGTACGATGAGCTATGCGCTATTTTTCGATGGGAATCAGGCTAACGGGAAGGAGTGGCAATATGGCTAAAGTGGTTTATGTGCCGCTGGACGAAAGGCCGTGCAACGAGGGGTTTCCCAGGCAGCTGGCGCGGATGACGGACGTAACGCTCGTCGTTCCGGACCGTTCGATGCTCGGGAACAAGAAACGCCCGGCGAATACGACTGCGCTTCGGGAATGGCTGCTCGAGGCCGCGGAAGGTGCGGATTATTTGCTTGTCTCGATCGATCTGCTCGTTTACGGGGGGATCGTGCCATCCCGGCTGCATCATTTATCTCTGAAGGAGTGCTTGCGGCGGTTGGCGGTATTAGGGGAAGTCAAACGGCATTACCCCGGCATCAAGATTCACGCCTTTAACTTAATTATGCGCGTGCCAAACAATAACAAAGACGAAGAAGAGCCGGATTATTACAAATTTCACGGCGGGCAAATTTTCAAATACAGTTACTTGACGGACAAAGCGGAGCAGGAGGTATTGACCCCGGCGGAACAACGAGAACTGGAAGAGGTCACGCGGTTCATCCCGAAAGCCGATTTAGGCGATTTTTTGGAGCGACGTGCCGTCAACCAACAAGTAAACCAGCACGCATTGACCCTGGTCCGCGAAGGCGTGATCGACCATCTGGTTGTCCCGTTGGACGACAATTCCCAATACGGCTTCTCCCGGGCGGAACAGCAAATGATGGTTTGCCGCGTGGAAGCGTTGAACGTGCTGGATAAGGTCTTGATCTACCCAGGGGCAGATGAGGTAGGCTGCACAATGTTTGCCCGCATTTTCGGGGAATTGAAACAGTACAAGCCGGAGATTTTTGTGCGTTATTCTTCAACCCTGGGTCCGCGGATCAAGCCGAAATACGAAGACCGCAGCCTGAACGAAAGCGTCAAATCGCAGATTACCGCGGCAGGAGCCGTCCTGACCGACCATTCCGCAGAGACGGATTTAGTGCTTCTCGTCCACTCGCCGGCGGTCGACCAGGCGGGGATGGCCGAGCAAATTCCGTTCCAGGAACGGCATCGCACCTATTTCTCGGAAATTCATTATCGGGAGTTTGCCGAAGCGATGGAGGCTTACTTGCGCAAAGGGAAGCTGGTCGCATTAGGCGACGTGGCGACGTGCAACGGTGGCGATCCGGTGCTGATAAACCTGCTGCAGCAAAAAGGACAGTTGGACCAATTAACGTCCTACGCCGGCTGGAATACGTCCGGGAACACGCTGGGAACGGTGGTGGCCCACTTGGTGATTGCTTCTTATTACGCGAGTCGCTGGGCGCAGGGCGAGTTGGCGAAGGCATATGAGGCGAGTCGTGTTTTTTATTACCACCGTCTAGCAGAAGATTTCCTGTATCAGTCGCTGGTGCGGCAAGACATGCTGGCGAACGACCTTCCCGGGCTGAACGCGAGCTACTATGTGCTGGAGCATTGCTTGGGGCAGGCTGAGGCGATTTTAGCGGAGAAAATGAACCGAGCGGCAGCGCACTATTTTGCGGATATAAAGGAAGGTCGGATTCGGCTAAGCGGGCTGCATTTTCCGTGGAGACGCATGTTTGAGGTGGGGTTTGAGCTGACGATCGAAGGATTCGATGCACTTCACACATAAACATTATAACGTTATATTCCCAGGAGAATTTTTCCGTGTTATGCTAAACCCAACCGTAAGCATGACAACGATCTATTAAAAAGAGGCGAACCCAATGAAGGAAAGAATTGTTCTCCGCCATCTGAAGAAAGTGAACGGGGAAGAGATCGACATCGTGATCGAGGACGGAAAAATCGCCGAGATCACCGGAGCCGGCCTAGCTCTCTGCGATCGGGAATGGGACGGATCGTCCCTTTACGTATCCAGCGGCTGGATCGATATGCATGTTCACGCTTTTCCGGAATTCGATCCGTACGGCGATGAAATCGATGAGATCGGCGCGAAGCAAGGCGTTACGACGATCGTGGACGCCGGCAGCTGCGGTGCAGACCGAATCGGCGATCTAGTGGCGAGCGGGAAACGATCCGCCACCAACCTGTTGGCGTTCTTGAACATCTCGCGGATCGGGTTGAAACGCATCGACGAACTGTCCCAATTGGCCTGGATCGACCGCGATCGGATCAAAGCAGCGCTAGCGGATTACAGCGACTCGATCGTCGGCCTGAAAGCGAGGATCAGTCAAAGCGTGGTTCGGGAGAACGGCGTAGAGCCGCTGCGTATCGCGCGGGAGTTGTCACTTGAGACGGGAATGCCGCTCATGGTGCACATCGGTTCGGCTCCGCCCGATATCCGGGAGGTGGTTCCGCTGCTGCAGCGAAAAGATATCATTACCCATTATCTCAACGGCAAAGCGAACAATCTGTTCGACGCATCAGGCGAACCGCTTCCGGTGTTGACTGAAGCCATCAGCCGGGGCGTGCATCTCGACGTGGGCCACGGCACAGCGAGCTTCTCCTTCCGGGTGGCCGAGGCGGCCAAGCGGCACGGTATCAACCCGGATACGATCAGCACCGACATTTATCGGGGTAACCGGCTGAACGGTCCGGTGTATAGCATGGCGAACGTGCTAAGCAAATTCCTCTATCTCGGCTATCCGCTTGAAGAGGTCATCGCGGCGGTGACCACTCGTGCCGCGCAGTGGCTGGGCAGGGAAGAGCTCGGCCGCATTCGGGTCGGGGATCCGGCTAATTTGACCTTGTTTGCCGTCAAGGAGGAACCGACGGATTTGATTGATTCGGAAGGAGAACGGCGCGTTTCGAATCGCCATATTGAAGCAAAAGGAGCGATCATCCATGGAAAGTTCATTGAATGCGAAGTACGGGCTTAAACGCGTCATCAACGCCAGCGGGCGGATGAGCATCCTCGGCGTATCTGCACCGAGCGATACCGTGATGGAGGCGATGAAGCGAGGCGGCCAGAGCTACGTCGAAATCGCCGATCTGGTCGATAAGGCGGGGGACTATGTCGCCAAGCACGTCGGTTCGGAGGCGGCAGTGATCGTGAACTCGGCATCAAGCGGCATCGCCTTGTCGGTAGCGGCGATCGTGACACAAGGCGACCGGCGCAAGAGCTTGCGTTTGCATCAGGACGAGATTGCCCGTAACGAAATCCTTATCCTGAAGGGCCACAACGTGCAATACGGCGCTCCGGTGGAAACGATGGTTTACCTCGGCGGCGGCAAATTGGTGGAAGTGGGCTATGCCAACGAAGGACGGGCGGAACATTTCGAAGACGCGATCGGTGAGAAAACGGCGGCGATCCTCTACGTGAAATCGCATCATGCGGTGCAGAAGAACATGATTTCCGTCGAAGAAGCGTGGGAGGTGGCGAAACGGAACCACGTGCCGATGATCGTGGACGCGGCCGCGGAAGAGGATCTGCAAAAGTACGTGAAGTTCTCCGATTTGGCGATTTATAGCGGATCCAAGGCGATCGAAGGCCCGACCTCTGGAATCGTCGCCGGGAAACGTACCTATATCGAATGGGTGAAGGTGCAGTTGCACGGCATTGGACGGAGCATGAAGGTCGGCAAGGAAACGTCCTTCGGCCTGCTGCAGGCCCTGGATGAGTACGCCGTCAAGCCTGACCACAGCGAGCGGGAAAAAGCGACTTTGCAGACGCTGATGCCGCTTAGCGATCTCCCGGGAATCCGGGTTTCGATCGTGCAGGACGAAGCCGGACGGGCGATTTACCGGGCACGGGTGCAGGTTGATCCGCAGCAGGCTGGCATTAACGCGAAGGAAATGGTTCATGCGCTGCAAACCGGAGATATTGCGATTTATACCCGGGATTACGGCGTCAGACAAGGGTTTTTCGATATCGATCCGCGCCCGCTGATGGGGGACGATATCCAGGTGATTGCCGAAAAAATACGCGAATTGGCAGGAGGACGTTAAGATGTCGCAGATTGCAAAACGATTTTATAAAAAACGGGTAGCTCTCAATGTATTGGCCAAAGACATTCCGAACGCCAAAGAAGTGTTCGAAGCCGCGGAAGGATACGTTCTCGTCGGGGTATTATCTAAAGACTACCCCACTGCCCAGGAAGCCGTCACGGCGATGAAAGCGTACGGCCGGGAGATCGACGATGCAGTTTCGATTGGCCTGGGCGCCGGCGATAACCGCCAGGCGGCGGTCGTTGCGGAAATCGCCAAGTATTATCCCGGCAGCCACATCAACCAAGTGTTCCCGGCCGTTGGGGCGACCCGGGCAAACCTCGGCACGCAAGACAGCTGGATTAATAGCTTGGTTTCACCGACGGGGCAAGCGGGTTACGTGAACATTTCCACTGGCCCAGTCAGCGCCGCCCAGGAGAACCAGGCGATCGTTCCGGTCGAAGCGGCGATCGCGCTGGTGCGCGATATGGGCGGCAATGCGCTTAAATACTTCCCGATGCAGGGGCTCAGCCGTGAAGAGGAGCTTCGCGCCGTGGCGGCCGCCTGTGCCAAGGCGGATTTTGCGCTGGAACCGACAGGCAGCATTGACCTGGACAATTTCGAAGCGATCCTGCGCATTGCCTTGGAAGCCGGCGTTCCGCAGGTAATTCCGCATGTGTATACGTCCATCATCGACAAAGCGACCGGCAACACCCGTACCGAAGATGTGCTGCTGCTGACGAAAGTCATGAAAAAGCTGGCGGATGCTTATGCCTAAACGCATAGCAGCCTTCGGCGAAGTCATGATGCGCCTGCAGGTGCCGGGTTACGAAACGTTGGCGCAGGGCGATACGTTGAAATATTCCTTTTCGGGCACCGGCGTCAACGTCGCGTCGGCCTTGTCCCGTTACGGGCATGCCGGTTCGCTGGTTACGCGGTTGCCGGACAATCCGCTTGGAGGCGCCGCTTCCGCCTACCTGCGCAAACTGGGTATCGATACCTCGCGCGTCCTGCGAGGAGGCAAGTACGTTGGCATGTACTTCTTGGAGAACGGCTTTGGCGTGCGGCCTAGTCGCGTGACATACTCGAACCGGTTGGACAGCAGCTTTAACACCGCGCCTGAAGGAACCTACGATTTCGCGGAAATCGCTGCCGGGATCGATGCGGTCCATTTCTGCGGGATTACGCTGGCGATGAACGACGGCGTGCGGGCGCACATGAAATCGTTCGCCGAAGCGGTCAAGCGGCAGGGGGGCAAGGTGATTTTCGACTGCAATTACCGCCCGTCCCTTTGGGGGGAAGGCGGGTATGCCAAAGCTAAACCGCATTACGAAACGATGCTGCGGCTAGCAGACGTCGTGATGATGAACGAACAGGACGCGATGCTTACCCTGGGGATGATCACGGCCCGGCAGGAACGGGAGGATCAACTGGCAGAGCTGATTCCGGTCGTGGCGGAAAGCTACGGCATTTCCGCGATTGCCGGAACGCATCGCCAGATCCACGGCGATAATTCCCATTCGCTGCGCGGATTTCTCTACAAGGGGGAGCGGCTCGTTTACTCTGATCGGCTGACCTTTTCCGTCTATGATAGAATAGGGGCGGGGGACGCTTTTGCGAGCGGGATTATCCACGGCGAGCTAGAGGGCTTCGCCCCGGAGCGAACCGTCCGGTTCGCGGCGGCGGCGGGCATGCTGGCGCATACCGTGCCGGGCGATACCCCGATGGCGACGGAGGCGGAGATCCTCCGGGCGATGGAGCAATCTGCCGCCGGTGATGTGGAAAGGTAGGAAGAGGGCCATGAATTTGTCCCGTAAAGATCGACCGTTATATTTGCAAATCAAAAATATCCTGAAGGATCGCATCTTATATGGCGTTTACCCGCTCGGATCGAATATCCCTTCCGAGCCTCAGCTGGAGCAGGAATTCGCCGTCAGTAAAATTACCGTCCGCGGCGCGATTCAGGAGCTCGTCCAGGAAGGTTACCTGGAGAAGGGCAGCGGCAAAGGCACCAAAGTGATCCGCAATAAGGCGGCCTCCAAGTGGTCCAAGTGGAAGCACTTCACGGAGATTCTGGTGGAGGAGAACCATCAAATCCGCAAGGAGTGGCTCCGTGCTGAAACGGTGCGGAACGACGCGGGCTCCGAGCTCCACGGGATGTTCGGGGAGCGTTGCTTGAAGCTGGAACGCGCGTATTATCTCGACGGCCAGCCTTATATTTTTTACGAGCATTACGTGAAGACTCCCCGGAAAGAACCGGATCTCGACGATTTCCGCGATCATTCGCTTTACGAAGTGTTGGAGGAGTGGGGCGTGTCGCTGGACAAGCTCCGGGACGAATTTGCAGTGACCCTTCCGCCGGGCGAGGCGAAGCGGTTCCTGCGGGTGACTGACGGGGTGCCCGTGCTGAAGCGGTCGCGCTATTCGCGGGATGTCCAGGGAAGCATGGCCGAATACAGCGTCGGCTACTACAATACGGAGCAGCAAGCTTACATCGTCGATTATGACGCGTAACGCGGCTGGTCGAATGAACTCTAGACCCCAGATCGTTGCCCTGATTGCGCAATGATCTGGGTTTTTTATGCGAAAAACCGAGTACAATTCGCCGTGCCCGGTGATTTTCGCGGAATATATATGAAATTTCATACAGATTGAAGTCCCGGTGAGTGAAAAGTCGCGATTATAGATGATATTTCGAATAGAATCCGAACTTTTTGGCGTTAGCGACTAAATATATGCGAAATACCGAGTATAATCGCACCAAACGATCCGAATTATTCAGATGTTTTCGAAAGTTTATGGGATATTTCCGCCGGATAGCCAAAGCTATAATAGCATTAAAGCACTTACAAAGGGTTTCATGAGGAGGAGCACAGATGAAGATAACGAGGCATCCGGAAAATCCGATCGTGGTACCGGGAGGTTTCGAATGGAGAAAAGTAACCGTATTCAATCCGGCGGTGATCATGGATAACGGTAAGTTCTATATGATTGAACGGACGGCAGGATCGCTGACGCCGTGCAAAAACTACCTGGGCCTTCTGGAAAGCGAAGACGGCGTGCATTTCACCCATGTGAAGGACGAGCCGATCGTTACGCCGGACATGCTCGGTTTCCCGTATGGCAGCGTGCAAGATCCACGGATCGTGAAAATCGACGATACGTTTTACCTGAATTATGCGCTTCGTCCGTGTGCGATGAGCTATTACCCGACAGGCCGAGGGGTCCCGGAGCGTTCGATCCCCGAGTACCCAGACGGTTGGGGCGAACAGGAAGGCCATTGGCTGACGCGTTCGTCGATCCTCGCCTCTAAGAACCTGATCGATTGGGAGTTCGTGGCCGACACGACCCCGCTGGAGATCAACGATCGGGATAACATCCTGTTTCCGGAGAAAATTAACGGCAAGTTCGTGTTGTTACGCCGGCCGGAGGAATATGTGGGCGAAGCGTACGGGACGGAAAAAGCGGCGATGTGGATCACCTATTCGGAAGATCTGATCCACTGGGAGGAGCCGAAGCTGCTGGCGAAAGCGGAAAACATGGCGTGGGAGTCGCGCAAAATCGGCGGTTCGACACCACCGGTACGGACGGATCGCGGATGGCTCGTGTTGTATCACGGTGTGGACGATGAGGTGGTCTACCGTGTCGGCGCCATGCTGCTGGATCTGGAGAACCCGGAGAAGGTCATCGCCCGCACCCAAAACTTCATCATGGAACCGGAAACGTATTACGAAAAATTCGGGTATCAGATTCCAAACGTGGTTTTCCCGACAGGGAACGTCGTTAAAGACGGACTGCTTTACATTTACTACGGGGTGACCGATACGGCGATCGCGCTGGCGACTGTGCCGGTCGAGGAACTCGTCGATTATATCCTGAATGATCCACAGGCCTAAACTGCTAATGCCTCCATTGGAATGACCGCATCAAGCGGTTATTCCAAGAGCCATTTTTGCAACCGCTTACTGAAAGAGGTTGAAAAGGGTAAAAGCACCGGTTAGTGAAAGTGAATTTATAAATGTTATGTTATATAACATTGTTTTCTGAAAGCGGCACAAAAAACATCAAAACCAGCTTGATATTTCGGATATAATCGAAGATTTATAGGATATAGTCGAATCGGTACAGCTTTTATAATAGGTAATATAACGGGTAAGGAAACAAAAGTGATCATTTCCTGTTATGTTTAAGGACTAGATCCAAAAAACAAGAGAAGAGGGTTGACTATGGGCAAAAAACACAGAGGCAAAAAAGCGGTACTGCTCGGTTTGGTTGCGGTGCTGGCATTGTTCACGGCGGCTTGCGGTAACGAAAACGCGGCGGGCGGCAACAACAACTCCGGCGGCGCAGGCGAAGCGGAGACGATTACCTTAAACATGATGCATCCTTGGACTTCCCCGAACGTGGACAACGAAGTCTACAAAGCGCGGATCGCCGAGTTCGAAAAGCAGCACCCGAACATCGTAATTAAGCAAGACGGCGTACCATCCGCCCAATACAAAACCAAGCTACGCACGTTAGCGGCCGCCAACAACCTGTCCGATATCAACGTCGTATGGCCAGGGGCGGATTTGTCGCCGCTTGTAGCCGGTAATTTGCTTCAGCCGATCAACGATCTGATGGACAACTGGGGCTCCATTCTGCCGGAAGCCGCGTTAGCCGGATTTAACGTGGACGGACAGCAATATGCGGTACCGACCAAGCAAAACTTCGTAGACATCATTTATTACAACAAAGAGATGTTCGCTCAAGTGGGTTACGATCAATTCCCCGACACCTACGATAAATTCATCGATGCAGTGAAGAAGCTGAAAGCGGCGGGGATTACCCCGATTTCGCTCGGCAATAAAGAGCAATGGCCGCTGCAATCGTCTTATATTTCCATCATCGGCGACCGGTTCACCGGAAGCGATTTCCTTCCGGCCGTGCTTGAAGGCAAAGCGAAGTTCACCGACCCTGAGTTCGTCAAGGCGCTTTCGGTCATCGATGAGCTGACGAAGTTGGGTGCCTTCAATACGGACGCCAACAACATGGACTCCGTTCAAGGCCAGGACTACTTCATTCAAGGGAAGGCAGCCATGCATATTTCCTCCGCAACCGTCGATGGACGAGTACGGATTAACAACGAAGAGGGAGATAAATTCGGCATCGCTCTGTTCCCAAGCGTAGAAGGCGGCAAAGGCGATCCGAAGAAGAGCGCCGGGATCGTGCAATACGGCATCGCTATCAAGAACGGGCTCGACGAGAAGAAAAAAGCGGCTGCCGAGGAGTTCTTGAAGTTTTTCGTGAGCGAAGATCTGTATAAAGAGTTGATCCGCAACGGGGTGGTCGTGCCCGCTAAGGTAGAAATTCCCGAAGACGCCAGCCCATATCTGAAAGAAATGCTATCGCTGACAGGTGGCGGTACAGCCCCGGTATTCGATAGCGTTATTCCTACGCAAGTGGTGGACGTCCTGCAAAACGGATTGCAAGCCTTGACCGTGGGCCGCGGCACTCCAGAAGAGCTGGCTAAGGAAGTTCAGGAAGCCATGGAGAACTATAGCAGCAATTAACGAAGAAGAGTAGGCATTCTATATTCGCGATCAAACTTGCGCTTACGTCTTTCAAAATCGATGCGTGAAAGAAAACCCGAATCCCGGGTTTTCTTCATTCATCGGGCTTGAACCTAGATTCGACATAAAGGAAAAGGAGGGAACCTCTGGTGCAAACGTTACGAGGCACGAAACTGGCGATCTTTATCGGGTTGTTTCCGGCGTTAATCATCTATCTGGGCATTGCCATCGTTCCGATCGGAATGTCTCTGTACTATTCGGTGATGGATTGGAACGGCATCGGTTCGATGAAGTTCGTCGGCCTTGATAATTTCGTGAAGATCCTGGGCGATGACACCTTCTGGCTATCCGTCAAAAATAACATCATCATCATGGTGACCGGCTTGATCGGCCAAATTCCGCTTGGTCTATTGCTTGCGCTTCTGCTCAACCGCGGACTCAAAGGCTCCGGATTTTTCCGGACGGTTGGCTTCATGCCGGTCGTGATATCATCCGTCATGGTGTCCCTGATCTGGGGCATGGTTTATAACACGGAGTACGGGATGCTGAACAATCTGCTGAGTATCATTGGCCTAGACGGCTGGAAGCAAAATTGGCTCGGCGACGACCGGTGGTCGATGCTGTCGATCAGCATTGCGTACATCTGGCAGAACTGCGGACTGTACATGGTGATTTTCCTGGCCGCGCTGCAGAACATCCCCGACGAGGTGAACGAAGCAGCCGAACTGGATGGAGCCACCGGGCTCAAACGCACCTTTCGCATTACGATTCCGATGATTCGCAGCACGCTTATGGTTGGGGTCGTCTACAGTATCAGTAACTCCTTCCGCGTCTTCGACCTGATTCAGATCCTGACGGGCGGCGGTCCGGCGCATCAAACCGAGGTCATGACGATTCACATGTACAACAGCGCCTTCATGAACATGCGTTACGGATACGGCAGTGCCGTGTCGATCCTGATTCTGCTGTTTAGCTTGATCGTCATCTCCCTGGTGAATCGACTGGGCCGAGAAAAAGAAGCTTAAGGAAGGAGGATATACCCATGAATAAGAAGTCTGTCGGCTTCCGAATATTTGCATACACTTTTCTAAGCCTATTCGCTATGATGAATATAGTCCCGCTGTTCTGGATGGTCGTCAACTCTTTCAAAAACGAACAGGAATACGCGGCCAGTCCGTTTTCGTTCCCGGAGGCATTGCATTTTTCCAACTACGCCGAGGCGTGGAAGGTCGCGAATATGAATGTATACTTTCTGAACAGCCTTTTCGTCACGTTTACTTCCTTGATCGTGACCGTATTTTTCGGGGCCTTGGCGTCCTATTTCCTATCGCGGTTTCAATTCAAGCTTCGCGGATTCACCTACGGCGTATTTCTGCTCGGCATGCTGGTGCCGATTCATGCGACTTTGATTCCGATCTTTCTGATCATGCAAAAATTGCATCTGCTGGATACGCATTTATCGTTAATCTTGCCGTATACGGCGTTCCACCTATCCTTAACGATTATTATTCTGGAGGGCTTCATGCGGGGATTCCCCAAGGATTTGGAGGAATCGGGTGTGATGGACGGCGCGGGCATTTTCCGGATCTTCTGGTCAATCATTCTCCCGATCACGAGACCCGCGATGGCCACCGTCGTCATCCTCAACTTCATATACAACTGGAATGAGTACTTGTTCGCCTTGGTGTTGATCAGCTCTTCCGCACTCAAAACGCTGCCGCTTGGCTTGGCCAACTTCGTCGGCATCGAGACGGCGAGCCTCACCCTGCAAATGGCGGCGCTAACGATGGCGCTCATTCCGATCATTATCTTTTATCTCCTGTTGCAGAAACAATTGGTTACCGGAATGACAGCAGGAGCGGTTAAGGGCTAAGACATCACGAATGGCGGAGGTGAAGGCGATGACAGGCTATAGAAGGTTGCTCGGCAGCTTTGGTTTAAAGCGGAAGGCGCTTGTCATCTTCTTGATCTTCGTCATCCTCCCGACGTTTGGCGTCGGCGTGGTCGTGCAAATCCAATTTAACGAGGTCCTGCGGGAGCAGTTCATCAATTCGACCAAGCGAAATCTCGATAACGTCGCCGGCCAACTCAACGAGCAGACCAAGATGGTCGAGGATATCGCCAATTACTTGATATTGAGTCCGGATATGCGGAACTTTCTGCGCACGTCGCCTCCGCTCAGCAGCGAACAGCAAGCTTCCTATAAGCGAAATATCGAGGATTTTTTAACATTCCAACTGATGTCAAAGGGGTACATTCGATCCATCGAAGTTAATGGATTCAATGGCAGCTTTATCGAAATGGGCGAGCCGTTCAGCGGCGACGAGACGAAATGGGAACAGGCCGCCAAGGTGCGCAAAGGCGGGATTACCTGGACTGAAGGATATGCGCTCCATAGCGATTGGAACGGCGAAGTTCGCGTCCTGTCGATGTTCCGCGTCCTCAACTCCTACAGCCAGATTACCAAACCGCTCGGAAGGCTGATCATTCGTTTGGACGAAGCGAGTATCGTCGGTTTACTGGAGAAAGGGATTTTTAAAGACGGGGCCGGGAGCGTGTTTATCGTCGGCTCGGAAGGCCAGGTGATCCTGGGATCGAAGAATCCGTTGCCGGACGTGCTCCAACCGGGAGCGCCGCTTCTGGACAAGCTCTCGTCCGGACGGGGAGACTTAACGTACGAGGTGAACGGCCAGCGTTATTTGACCCTATATAAGGGGATGGAAAACACCGACTGGAAAGTGGTCGCCATGATTCCCGAAGCGAAGGTATCCGAGGAGTTCCGAGGGATCAAGATGACGATGCTGGTCATCCTGACGGCGATTATGCTGCTGGGGTTAACCGCATTGATCGGGTTCCACTATACGATCATCCGACCGATTTTGCGACTCAAAAAAGAAACCAGCAAAGTCACCTACGGCGATTTCAACGCTCGGGTTCCGGTCAATTCCAACGACGAAATTTCCGAATTGAACCGCAAATTCAATGAGATGGTCGCGACGATCCAGCAGCTCATTGAGCATAAATATAAGCTGGAGCTAAGGGAACGGGAATCCGAGCTAAAGCTCATGCAAAACCAGATGGATCCGCATTTTCTGTACAATACGCTCGATATGATCCGTTGGACGGCACGATTGGAGCAGGCGACGAAATCGAGCCAACTGATCGAAATGCTGTCGAAGTTCTTCCGGTCCAGCATGAATAACGGAAGTTATCAGACCACGCTGCGCAAGGAACTGGAATTCGCCCAATCCTACTTGTACCTGCAGCAGCGCCGGCTCGGGGAGAAAAAGTTGAAGTATTCCCTCCACGCCGAGGCGGGCATCGAGGAGGCCGTAACGTTGAAAGCTACGATCCAGCCGTTGGTGGAGAACTTCATCAAGCATGGCCTGGACCGCGGCAAACCGTTCGGGGAAGTGAGCGTGCGCTGTTACGCCCGCGAAGGCGAAATTCGAGTGGACGTCATCGACAACGGCAAAGGAATGGATCCCGGCAAGGCGGAAGCCATCCGGAACGCCCTGGAGCGAACGGGAACCAGCGGAACCAGGGAGGGAGCCATGCATAACATTCACGAAAGACTATCGATCTTTTTCGGACAGAACTACGGTTTGGAGATCGTAGAGACTTCGGCCGAAGGCACGTGGGTACGGCTTCGTTTCCCTTTTGCCGAGGCTTGCTATCCCGGAGGTGAACCCCATGAATCTTGATTATGGAACGAATACAGATCCTGCCGGCGTTGGTAAACGGGTGAAGATGCTGATCGTGGACGACGAAGCGGTCATCTGCGAGGGGCTGCGTTATACGATCGACTGGACGAAGCTGGGCGTGGAAGTCGTAGGCGAGGCGTATGACGGGAAAGAGGCGCTGCGGCTGGTCGAGGAGCATGGCGTCCAACTGGTGCTTTCGGACATCCGCATGGACGGCATGGACGGGCTGGAGCTGGCCAAGCATTTGCGGCAACGGCATCCTGCGGTGCAGGTGGTCATGATCAGCGGCTATGAGGATTTCGAATATGCACGCCAGGCCATTCGGCTTGGCGTGGAAGACTATCTGCTGAAGCCGGTCGATATCGAGGAATTGAGCTCGGTCGTGAAAAAAATCGTTGCCGGCATTCGGACCGGCGATAAGGAAGAGAAAGACCGGGAAATCGAGCTATGGCTTTCGGGCATGGCCCGGCACGGCTCGGCGTACGGCAAAGAGCCGCCGCCTTCGCTGGACGGCGTCCAATTTCGCATCGTAGCGACCCAATTGGCCGATTTCCACGAACGATTTGCCGATATGGAAGCGGAGCGGTTCGAAGAAATCCAAGAAGCTTGGTTGCTCGGGTTGCATCGCAATCTGGAGGCTGGCCCGTTTCGAGCGCTGTCCGTTTTCGACCATGAAAACTTACTTATCACCTTCTTGGCTTCGGAGCAAAGGGCCGAACTGGAGGCTTGGGACGAAAGGCTGTCCTCGGCTATGGGTTCGCTTGACCCTGGAGCGGGGGGACGTATTTATGGCGGTGCTTCCTCCGTATACGAGGATCTGGAAGAAACCGCGGATCGCTGCGCCGAAGCCGTGCGTCTGCTGGCGCTTCATGTGCTGGACGGGCGCCGGGTCCTGACGGCCGACTACGGCGATGCGGCGATGTTCGGCCGGACGCTGCCGGCGTTCGATATCACGGAGACGGTGCAAGGACTCGTATCCGCGTTCTTCAAGCAGGACCGGGAGGAAGTTCGCCGGGCGGTGGAGGGCATGGTTCGGTTTTGCCGGGAATCGGGTTATTTGCTGCCGGAATTCTGGAACCTGTACGAGGAATTGTTTGCACTGCTCCGCCAGCGCTTGCGCAAAAGCGGCATGACCGGGTTGGATTACGCCCGCCGGGGACAGCCGGACCCGAATATATATAACTCCTATGCCGGACTTGAAACGGTGGTCTTGGAGGATATGGAGGAACTGCAGCGGTTAATTGACCAGAACGGAATCGACAAGTCTTACTGGATCGTCGAAAAAGCGAAAAAGTTCATCGTCGACCGTTACCGCACGGACCTCAAGGCTTCCGAGGTCGCCGCTTGGCTGAAAATCACTCCGAGCTATTTCAGTTATATTTTTAAGCAGAGCACGGGAAAAGGGTTTACGGAGTATATGAATGAGATGCGGATCGATCAGGCCAAAAACCTGCTGGCCACGACGCAAGATAAGGTATTCGAGATTGCGGACAAGGTCGGTTATAAGGAATACAAGTATTTCGTGTCCGTGTTCAAAACGTACACGGGCATGACGCCGAAGGAGTACCGCGGTCTGCGCGTCTGCAAGGAGGCGTCCGTGGGCGGCGGGAATACGGCGGCCGGTATGGAACCGGCCAATGACTAGGAGACGGTCGGACGGCGTTTGGGCCTCCGGCCGATAAGCGGGAGGAAGACGGATGGAAACTTACAAGCTGCCGTCCGCTCCGTTAGAAGAGCGGGTAGCGGATTTGCTGTCCCGGATGACGCTCCGGGAAAAGGTGGGCCAACTCAATCAGCGGATGTACGGCTGGGACGCTTATGTGCGGAAGGGAGAAACGTTCGAGCTGACCGATGCGTTCAGGGACGAAGTAGCCAAAGGCGGCGGAATGGGCGCGCTGTACGGCTTGTTTCGCAGCGACCCTTGGTCGGGCGTGAATTACGATAACGGCATAGCCGCGGCGGATAGCGCGAGGGTGGCGAACATGGTGCAGCAGTACGTGCTGGAGCATACTCGGCTGGGCATTCCCGTCCTGTTGACGGAGGAATGCCCGCACGGCCACCAGGCGCTGGACGGGACGCTGCTGCCGGTCAATCTCGGCGCCGGGGCAACCTGGAATCCCGAGCTGATGGAGCGGGCGTACGCCCATGTGGCGGCGGAAATCCGCAGCCGCGGCGCGCACGTGGGGCTGGTCTCGGCGCTCGATATTTTGCAGGAACCGCGCTGGGGGCGTTCCGAGGAATGTTACGGCGAGGATCCTTATTTGGCCGCCCGCTTCACGGAAGCGGCGGTGCGCGGAATGCAGGGTGACGAGCCGCAGAAGCTGGATGCGCCGGATCGCGTCGCGGTCGTCCTGAAGCATTTATGCGCGCAGGGGGCGGCTCAAGGCGGGCGTAATGCCGGTCCGGCGGCCATCGGGCCGCGGGAGCTGCGGGAGATCCATCTCCCGGCTGCCCGGGCGGGAGCTCTTGCCGGAGCTGCAGGTTTCATGGCAGCCTATAACGAAATTGATGGCGTGCCGTGCCATGCCAACCGCGATTTGCTGACCGGCATCCTACGGGAGGAATGGGGCTTCGAAGGACTGGTGATGGCAGACGGCTGCGCGGTAGACCGGCTGCTGGCGCTAACCGGCACCTATGAGTCCGCGGCTGCCCTCGCCTTGGCGTCAGGCGTCGATCTTAGCTTATGGGATACCGCTTTTTCCACGCTGGAAGAGGCGGTACGCCTAGGATGGGTGCAGGAGGCGGAGATCGACCGTGCGGCCGCGCGCGTGCTGCGGCTGAAATTCCGGCTGGGGCTGTTCGATCGGCCTTACGTGCCGGAGCTCCGGGCCATTTCCGTTGTCGGCAGCCCGGAATTCCGGGACGTGAACCTGCAGGTCGCCCGCGAATCGGCCGTGCTGCTCAAGAACGAAGGCGACTTGCTGCCGATCGTCGGCCGAACGCGGAGGATCGCGGTGATCGGCCCGAACGCCGACCGCTTGTACAACCAGCTGGGCGACTATACGAGCGTCCAGCGGGAAGGGACGGGCACGACGGTGCTGCAGGGCATCCGTTCGTGCGCCCCGGAAGAGACCGAGGTCGTGTACGCCCTGGGATGCGGCATCCGCGACCGGTCCAAGGCGGGCTTCGCCGAGGCGGTTGAAGCTGCCCAGGGCGCGGACGTCGCGGTACTCGTGCTCGGCGGAAGCAGCGCCCGAGAGTTCGGAGGCGACTTCGAAGACAACGGCGCGGCGATCGTCAAAGAGGGCAGCCCGTCCGAGATGGACTGTGGCGAAGGCGTCGACCTGGCTGACCTTTCGCTCGGCGGAGTCCAGCGGGAACTGCTCGAGGCCGTTGCCGCCACCGGCACGCCGGTCGTCGCCGTCATCGTGCAAGGCCGCCCGCATGCGCTCCTCGACGTCGTTGATTTATGCGGTGCGGTCCTCTGCGCGTGGTATCCCGGCACGGAAGGCGGCCGGGCGATCGGGGAGCTCCTGTTCGGCATCGCGAATCCGAGCGGCAAGCTGCCTGTGACGATGCCGCGATCCTCAGCCCAACTTCCCGTGTATTACAACCAAAAGGATCCCGGACGAACCCGAAATTACGTCGATATGCCCTCCGCGCCGTTGTACCCGTTTGGCTACGGGTTGAGCTATACGCAGTTTGCTTATGCCCATTTATCCTTGTCCCGGGAAGTCGTCTCGACGGCGGAGCTGGAGAACGGGGAGCGGGTGAAGGTTCGCGTCGAGGTAGAAAATACGGGGGCCAGGAGCGGGGCGGAAACGGTCCAACTGTACATTCGAGCCCGGGAATCGGGCATCACCCGGCGGATTGCCGAGCTGAAGGGGTTCCACAAAATCGAGCTGAACCCGGGAGAAAGCCGTTTCGTCGAGTTCATGTTGGGCCTGGAGGAGCTGGGGATCTGGAACCGCGAGTTGCGTTTTGCGGCGGTTCCTTGCATAGTCTCCGTTCAAGTCGGGGGCGACAGCCGCGACACTCTTTCCGCTGATCTGACCGTCACAGTGTAACTATAGGAGACAATTTCGTAATTTGCAGCGCAAGGTTCCAAGGGCGGTCGCCCTGGTACTTGCGCTGTTTTGTTTTTATGGGGAAGGGGAAGCGGCTTTGGCGCCAGAGAATCCCCTTTGTCGGACGCTTTGCAGCATTATCCCGTTTGATCAGAAGTTAAGACAGTTAAGACTACAACATGAAACAGGCCAACTCGGGTGAGCAAACTTACGCCCCCTGAACAAAAGGGATAATGGTGAAAAACGCCCGCACAGAGCACAAAGCGCCCGGTTTATTTCGTTTCCCGGAAAGCGCTGGGCGATTGGCCGGTTACTTTTTTGAACAACATGGAGAAATATTTGTCGTTCCCGTAACCGACCCGTGCGGCGACTTCATGTATCGGCGCGTTGGTTTCGCGGAGCAGGCGCTTGGCCTCCTCGATCCGGCGGGTGATGAGATAGTTGACGGGCGAGTCACCAAGTTCTTTTTTGAACAGATGAGATAAATAATGTTGACTGACGTAGAGGGTATCGGCAATTTCCTTGAGCGTAATGCTGCGGGTGTAATTCTTATCGATGAACTGCTTGGTGCGGACGGTAATTTCGTTCTTGTCCTTCAAAGGATCAAAAGGATGCTTCACGTCAACGATCCGGTATAGGAGCGTGATCAGTGACATGAGCAGGTTGTTGCTGAGCGTCTCGTAGCCGAGCACTTGGGAATCACATTCCTGCAGCATTTCCGACAGGTAGCTCTCGACTTTATAGGCGTATTTTTCGCACGGGATCACCGGGTCGACGGAGGCGGGCAGCAGCTGCCCCGGCGGTACGCCGTCGATATGCACGTTGCCAACACCGCAGTAGATTAACTTAAACGGCTCTGGACTCACCGAACGTTCCTCATGCGGAACGCCTGCGTTATAGACAGCGACATCGCCGGGATGCACTTCGTAGGTCGTGCCCCCGATCCGGAATTCCCCTCGGCCTTCGACGATATAGATGATCTCGCAATAGTCGTGGATTTGCGGCGGCGCGTAGAAACGGCGTTCGTCCACGACTTGGCCGGCGTACAGCAGCTCGGGCGTCTTTTTGAAGCGGAAGCGGTCGCTTTTGCGATGAGGAATTTCGATTTTCGGCACGATGGGCTCCTCCCGAACGTTGGATACTCCCATTATAGCGGAAGCGAAGGCGAATGGGAGGAAATTGCAGGAAAATTACGCAGCGGAGAGGCGGTTCACTATTTTGCGGTGTTGCGGCGGCAAGAGGGCAATATAGTAGGTTCCCGAACGTACCGAGCCAACTTTAGAATGGGACTATAATTCATTGTCCAAGGAGGCAGGTTGGGTATGGTTGAAAACGGTTACAGATGGCGGGACGGATTTCCGAAAGTCGGCATTCGTCCAACGATCGACGGCAGAAGACGAGGCGTACGCGAATCGCTGGAGGAGCAGACGATGAACCTGGCCAAGGCAGTGGCCCGGCTGCTAGAGGCGGAGCTCCGTTACCCGAACGGGCAGCCGGTGGAATGCGTAATCGCCGATACGTGCATCGGCGGCGTAGCGGAAGCGGCGGCCGCGGCGAAGAAATTCAAGTCGGCCGAGGTCGGCGTATCGATCACCGTAACGCCGTGCTGGTGTTACGGTACGGAAACGATGGATACCGATCCGCAGATCCCGAAGGCGGTATGGGGCTTTAACGGCACCGGCCGTCCGGGTGCGGTGTATTTGGCCGCCGTGTTGTCCGCGCATGCGCAAAAAGGGCTGCCGGCGTTTGGCATCTACGGCGAGGACGTACAGGACGAAGGCGACGACCGGATCCCGGCCGACGTGCAGGAGAAGCTGCTGCGGTTTGCCCGCAGCGGGCTGGCGGCGGCGCTGATGCGCGACCGGGCCTATCTATCGATGGGCTCGGTGTCGATGGGGATCGCAGGGTCGATGGTGAACGACGCCTTTTTCCAGGAGTATCTGGGAATGCGCAACGAGTATATCGACATGACCGAGTTTACGCGGCGGATGGAGGAAGGGATTTACGATCCCGAGGAATACGATGCAGCATTGGCCTGGGTCAAGGAGAATTGCCAGGAAGGTCCGGATAATAACCCGGCCCAGCTACAGACGACGCGGGAGCGCAAGGACCAAGAATGGGAGACGGTCGTTAAAATGACGCTGATCACGCGCGACCTGATGATCGGCAACCCGCGCCTTGCCGAATTGGGGTACGAGGAAGAAGCGCAAGGCCATCACGCGATTGCCTCCGGCTTCCAGGGGCAGCGTCAGTGGACGGATCACTTCCCGAACGGCGATTTCATGGAGACGATGCTTAATTCGTCGTTCGACTGGAACGGCACGCGCGCGCCTTACCTTGTGGCAACGGAGAACGACAGTCTGAACGGCGTCGGCATGCTGTTTGGGTATTTCTTGACGAATACGGCGCAGATTTTTGCCGATGTGCGTACGTACTGGAGCCCGGCCTCCGTGGAGCGGGTGACCGGCCATAAGCTGGAAGGACGCGCTGCGGGCGGTCTCTTGCACTTGATTAACTCCGGTTCGGCGGCGCTCGACGGAACCGGCGAGCAAATGAAGGACGGCGCTCCCATCATCAAGCCGTTCTGGGAGATCAGCGACGAGGAGGTCGATCGCATGTTGCAAGCGACGCAATTCCGACCGGCTTCGCTGGAGTATTTCCGAGGCGGCGGATTCTCCACCGACTATTTGACCCGTGGCGGCATGCCGATGACGATGACCCGGCTCAACCTGGTCAAAGGGCTCGGGCCAGTGCTGCAAATCGCCGAGGGGTACTCGGTGGATCTGCCGGAGCAAGTGCACCACACGCTGGATAAACGAACGGACCCAACGTGGCCGTCGACCTGGTTTGCGCCAAACCTAACCGGCAGCGGCGCGTTCGCTAGCGTCTACGACGTGATGGATCACTGGGGCGCGAACCACGGCGTGATTAGCTACGGCCATATCGGCGCCGATCTGATCACGCTGGCGTCAATCCTGCGCATCCCGGTCAGCATGCACAACGTGCCGAAGGAGAAGGTGTTCCGTCCGCGGGCCTGGGGCCTGTTCGGTACCGAGGATGCGGAGAGCGCAGACTTCCGGGCGTGCACCGCGTTTGGACCGCTGTACAAGTAAACCGTTACTCAAGCCTATAAAGGAGCTAAACGAGATGCAAAACATGGAAACACGCCAGGAGCTTTGCAAATATGCCCGTAAGATTGTGGAGAGCGGGTTGGTCGTGGGGCCGGGCGGCAACATCAGCGCCCGGGCTGGCGATAAGATGTATCTGTCGCCGAGCGGCTTCGCGCTCGAGGAGATCGAGCCGGAGCAGTGGATCGAGGTGGATATCCCGACGGGGGAAGTGACCGAGATCGGCCTGCGTCCGTCGTCCGAGGTGCTGATGCATCTATATGGCTACCGCCAAAAGCCCGACATGGGAGCCATGGTGCATACGCACCCGTCCCATTGCATCGCTTTTACGCTGATCGAACGGGACCTGCCGATCATGTTCCCGGATCAGGCCGCTTTGGTCGGTCGGACGGCGTTTATCCCGTATTTGATCCCAACGACGGATCTGCTGGCGAATGCGGTCGCCGAAAAGGTGAACGAGGCGAGCTCGATTTTGCTTGGGAACCATGGGCTGGTGACAACGGGCCGTAATTTGCGGGAGGCTTACTACCGAACCCAGGTCGTGGAGGAAAGCGCGAAAATTTACTTAAACGCGAAGGCGGCGGGTACGCCTGTCCCTTTAACGGACCAGGAGGTCGCGGACATCGCGGCGCTCGAAAGTGAAGACTACCGGATCACGCTGCTGCAAAAAATGAAGTGATTGGACGGTGAAGGTCATGTCATCGGAACAACAACATTTCCCTTGCGTCCTCGCGTTTGATTTAGGCGCTAGCAGCGGTCGGGCATTCGTCGGCGAGATCATCTCCGAGCGCCTTGGTGACCCCTCCGGCGCCGGTGCCGACAACGGCTCTTCCAGCGTTCGGAAGCTGAATATCATCGAGGTTCACCGTTTCCCAAACGTTCCGGTCCAAATCGGCGGGCACCTGTATTGGGATACGCCGATGCTCCTGCGAGAGATCAAAACCGGCATTCGCAAAGCGTTCCAGGCCGGGTACCGGCCGGAGAGCTGCGCCATCGATACCTGGGGCGTCGATTTTGGCCTGTTGGATCGAAACGGAGAGCTGCTCGGCATTCCGTACCATTATCGGGATCGTCAAACCGAAGGAATGGTCGAGGAGGTATCCGCCCTGGTCGGCCCGGAGCGATTGTTCCGCGAAAGCGGACTGCAGTTTATGCCCTTTAACACGTTGTATCAGCTGTATGCCATGAGAAAAGCCGGTTCTCCCAAACTGGATCTGGCCGAAACGCTGTTGTTGACGCCGGATTTGCTGAACTATTTTCTAACCGGCCGGCGCGTTTGCGAATTTACGATGGCGACGACGACGGGGCTGTTCGATCCGGGAAGGGGCGCGTGGAACGCTACATTGATGGAGCAACTCGGTATCCCGAGCGCGATACTTCCCGATCCTGTACCCCCGGGCACCGAAATCGGCGAATTGACGGCGGAGGTCTGTGCGGAGCTTGGCGTGCCGCCGATCAAGATCATCGCCGCAGCCTCGCACGACACGGAATCCGCGGCTGCGGCCGTGCCGGCGGATTCGCCGGCGTTCGCCTACCTCGTGAGCGGCACCTGGTCGCTGCTGGGGACTCAGATGGCGAAGCCGCTGCTGACGTCGGAGGTGCTGGAGCGCCAATTCTCTAACGAGGGCGGCGTGGACGGCACCTACCATTTGCTCAAAAATATCATGGGCCTGTGGATCCTCCAAGAGTGTAAACGCAAATGGGAGCAGGACGGCGAAGTCTACTCTTTCGCCGAACTCGTACTGCTAGCTGAGCAGGCCGAGCCGCTGCGCACCTTGATCGACCCGGATGACTTGCGGTTTATGAATCCGGTCGACATGCCGGAGGAGATCCGGGCTTACTGCCGAGAAACGGGCCAGCCGGTACCGGAATCGCCCGGTGCCTTCGCCCGCTGCATCCTCGAAAGCCTGGCACTCCGCTACCGCCAGGTGTTGGAGCAGGCCGAGGAACTGACCGGCTTACGGTTTGCCGGGCTGCATATGGTCGGCGGCGGCATTCAGAACGAGCTACTCTGCCGGTTTACGGCAGAAGCGATCGGTCGCCGGGTCTGGGCAGGACCGGTGGAAGCCAGCGCGATCGGCAATCTGCTTGTCCAGCTGCGAACCGGCGGCTGGCTTAAGGATTTGCAGGAAGGCCTCGCACTGGTCAAGGCATCCTTCCCGCTCCGGATTTACGAGCCGGAGTCTGAGGAAAGCCAGTCGGCTTGGGCCGCCGCCTATGAGCGATTCGAACGACTTGGGAGGTCGATGAAATGTTAAAAGGGATATCCAGCCTCCTTTCACCTGAGCTGTTGAAGACTCTGATGGAAATGGGGCATTCGGACGAGATCGTGCTTGCCGACGGCAATTTTCCGGCAGCCAGCCACGCCCAGCGCTTAATCCGCTGTGACGGTCACGGCATCCCCGCGTTGCTGGATGCCATCCTGCCGCTGTTTCCGCTCGACGTCTACGTGGGCCACCCGGTCGCGTTGATGGCGGTCATGCCCGGCGATCCGGTAGAAACGCCGATTTGGGATGAGTACCGTCAGATCGTGAGCCGCCACCACTCGGCGGATCAGCCGTTCGAGGAAGTCGAGCGGTTTGCCTTTTACGAACGGGCCAAACAGGCGTATGCGATCGTCTCCACCGGGGAAAAAGCGTTGTACGCTAACGTGATTCTAAAAAAAGGCGTAGTAAAATCATAAGAAAAGTTATCGAATGCAAAGGGGGCTGCCGGAAGGCATGCCCCCTTTTAACGCCGAGAAAAAGCGTTTACAATAAAAGAGACCGCGGCCTCGGACAGAATGAGCAGATAGGGCTTCGGAGAAGGGGAGTGGACGGCAATGAGTTATACGGCATTGGTGACCGGCGCCGATCACGGCATCGGACTTGAACTGGTGCGCAAGCTGCTGGAGGAAGGCCACCGGGTGTTTGCCGGGAGGTTCAATTCGGCGGATCCAGGGCTGCCGGAGTTGGTATCGTCGTACGGCAACCGGTTGATTCTTGTGGACCTGGACGTGGGCAGCGATGCCAGCGTGCAGGCGGCAGCCGACAAGGTGCGGGAGCATACGGATTCGTTGGACCTCCTGATCAATAATGCGGCGATTCTGGGCGATATCGAAACGACGGTCCTCGGCGAGTTAAACTTCGAAGAAATGCTGCAGGTATTCAACGTCAACGCTTTAGGCAGTCTTCGGATGACGAATGCACTGATTAGGCTAATCCTAAACAGCGAGTCGCGGACGATCGCTAACATTTCCTCAGAAGCGGGAAGCATCGGTCAATGCTACAGGGACAGCTGGTTCGCTTATACGATGTCGAAGACGGCGGTGAACATGCATTCGAACGTCGTACATAACGGCGTGAAAGCGCAAGGGGGACAAGTGCTAGTCCTTCATCCCGGCTGGGTGCAGACGTTTATGCGCGGGGAAAAAGATTCTGCCGCAACCTTCACACCGGAACAATCGGCAGGTAAGTTATGGAGCATTATCCGAGAGGCGATGGAGCAGCGGCGAAGCGAGCCTGCCAAGGCGCCGGTATTCCTTGATGTGGATGGCCATATTTTACCGTGGTAGTCAAGTAGGATCCTTAATTGAAAATGGAGGTATCGACAAATGGAATACACGTACTTAGGACGTTCTGGAATAAAAGTGAGCAAGCTTTGCCTCGGCACGATGAACTTCGGAGTGAACACCGACGAGAAGGAAGCATTCCGGATCATGGACGCAGCTCTTGATGCGGGCGTGAACTTTTTTGATACGGCCAATATTTACGGATGGGGCGAAAACGCTGGGAAGACAGAAGAAATCATTGGCCGCTGGTTTGCCCAAGGCGGAAGCCGCCGCGAGAAAGTCGTGCTGGCCACCAAGGTTCATGGCGATATGAGCGATCCCCTCGACGGACCAAACAGCCCAGCCGGGTTATCATCCTATAAAATCCGCCGCCATCTGGAAGGCTCGCTGCGCCGGCTGCAAACCGACCACATCGAGTTGTACCAAATGCACCATATCGACCGCAACGTATCTTGGGATGAACTGTGGGAAGCATTTCAAGTTTCCATCCTGCAAGGAAAAATCGGTTATGTCGGCTCGAGTAACTTCGCCGGTTGGGATCTGGTGAAGGCGCAGTATGAGGCGAAGAACCGCCATATGCTTGGCCTCGTATCGGAGCAGCATAAATATAATCTGCTCTGCCGTTTGCCAGAGCTGGAAGTGTTGCCAGCCGCGGAGCATCTCGGCATCGGCGTCGTAGCTTGGAGCCCGCTCGAAGGCGGATTGCTCGGCGGCAACGCGTCAAAGAAGCAAGCTGGCTCGCGCACGGCGAACGATAACCGCTACGAGCAGTTCCGTCCGCAGCTTGAGGCATTCTCGGCGTTGTGTCAGGAGTTGGGCGAAAGCGAAGCTAACGTGGCTTTGGCTTGGACTCTGGTGAATCCCGCGATGACCGCGCCGATCATCGGACCGCGTACGTTGGAGCAGTTCCAGGATACATTGCGGGTGGTCGATATCAAGCTGGATGAGGCCACGTTGAAGAGATTAGATGAGATCTTCCCGGGTCCGGGAGGTTCGGCACCTCAAGCTTACGCTTGGTAAAAGGGGGATGACGGAGATGAGTAACACGCGGAAAAACGCATGGGTAATCGGCAATAACGCTGACGCGCCTTACCATCCGCTGAACGCGGTACAAGATGAGCTGGAGCGGATTCTGCAGGATGATTTCGAGCTTACGACCAGCCTGGATTACGGCATGCTGGCCGCTGGAACACTAGAGGAATACGATCTCTGCATCTCCTATACGGACCGTTGGGAGGACTCGGTTAGCGCGGAGCAGGCGGCGGGGCTACTTACCTACGTGGCAAATGGCGGCGGGTTGCTTGTCGTGCATAACGGGATCTCCTTGCAGGTCCGACCGGAGTTGGCCCAATTAATCGGGGCCAAGTTTACAGAGCATCCGCCATATACGGAGCTTGAGTTCCAGGTAGTGGTCGGAGCTGGGCATCCGGTCGTGGAAGGGATCGAACCTTTTGTGCTGGCGGAAGAACCTTATCGCTTCGAATTCGATCCGTTTTGCGCCAAAGAGGTGCTGCTCACGTACCACCATGAAGGCCAAGATTGGCCAGCGGCCTGGGCGCATGCTTATGGACTCGGCAAGGTCGTGTTCCTGATGCCGGGGCATCACCTCCCCACGTTTCAGCATCCCGAGGTAGCAAAACTGCTGCGAGGTGGAGCGAAGTGGGCGGCAAAATAAATTAGTATGAACTGGACTGGTCCTTTCGAGGCGAAACTTCGCCTTGGGGACCAGTATTTTTTGTGATTCAAAGAGGTAAGGTCAACCCTCTCTCACCCCACCGCCCCCCTGCCACCCCTGTCACCCCCGACACCCTCCGTCAGCCCCACCGTCACCTATGTCTGCCCCCTTCCCTTAACGATTATCCCATTTGATCAGGTTACGGCCGGTTCTGAAATGAATCCGAATGAATCGGGACAACAAGAAGATCTTCCGAGATGAAAGTAGTTTAGGGAGAAGAAAACAGCCAAGAGGAAGAAAGTAACTTAATGAGAAGAAAGTAGCTTAATGCGAAAGAAAGTAGCCTAAAGAGAAGAAACAATTAAGTTTAAATCAGAATGTAGCAGTCCGAACGCAAGAAATGAAAGAAGCGAAAGAAACGAAAAACGATGTAAGGCGACTAGAGCGGTAGTCGAGTCTATGATTAGGCCGCAGCTGCAAGGGGAGAATTCAGTTGACGGGCGATTAGTTTGTGGTAAGAGATTGCTGTAACCGATACACACATGGAAAGCAACTTTAGCAGCCTCTGCTGTTGCGTTTCTTTCGTTCCAGCTAGATGCAGTTGCCGGCGTCCGGTGAATTCGTTCAGGTACGCTTGAAGATGCTTCGATCCTAAGGCAACATAGGTACTCTTCAGTGAATCCCACGCCTCTCTCACCAATTTTCGCAAGGGAGTAAATAACCGAAAAGCCAGAGGGAACGACTGTACGGCAGAAGTACGAACATCCACATTTCGGGTGATAAACTCGTCGAGTTCAAGGCGGTTGGGCCTTCTTCCATCGCCTCTTTTGTGAGGCAACAGGCGTATTTTGACTAGCTCTGGTTCGCCTGATTCCGTTAGCGTGCATCCGGCTACGACCGCCGTGGCATGCGGGTGGGGGAACTGACACCGGGACGGGTTGCGACCGTACTGGTCGCTATTCACTTTCACATCACCACTCAGTAGTACCCGGGCATCGGACTCACCGAGGGTATGGCGTATTTTGTGCAGCATCAACCAGGCGGTCTTATAGGTGACATGGATCACCTGACTTAGCCGCATCGCCGAGATGCCGTCGGGGAGCAGGAATAGCTCCAGAGCGCGAAACCACTTCATTAAAGAGAGATGTGTTCTTTCAAAAATGGTACCGACCAAAGGTGAAGTTTGATGCATGCATCGTCCACACTCAAACAAGGGGATACGTCGGGTGGTCAGGCGGGTACACCGAGGGTAAGCACAGCGCGGGCAGACGAAGCCAGTAGGCCACTTCATGGCAATTAACGCCTCAATGCAGGCCTCTTCATTCTGATAGAAACTGTTAATAATTTGAAGATCCGTATCCGAACTGTCTCCCATGATCGCTTCCCCCCATTTCAATGAAAATACGTACGTATGTTCGTTGTAAGAAAATTTTACCAAACATACGTTCTTGAATCAAGCTTTTAACCTCACTTTAATAAACTTTTTTGCATTATTTTTTATTCACCATCTCCCTGGATAACTCGAATCCTGCAATCACTGCTTTCTGAGCTAAAGGGATAATCGTGGAGAGAGGTGTGAAGAGTACCCAATTACCAATTGCTTTAATCCGATAAAGCGATAAGTGCCCAAAGTCCAAAATTTTAATCGGCATTTTATGAAAGCGCTATACCCAAAACAAACCAAATCGTTTAAAATTAAAACAAACAAAAATAAAGGAAAAACCAAACAAACAAAAATGGAGGTAATTATGGTACAGAACTTATGGGACTCATCCAAAGCATCGGCTTTATCCACGGGATTGGAGCAAATCGTCTACCGTTCTAATTTACTTGGGGCAGACCGACGGGTGTGCAACTGGGGTGGCGGCAATACGTCGAGCAAAACCATGGAGAAAGACTTCCGTGGCCGGGATGTTGAAGTGATGTGGGTGAAGGGCAGCGGTTCGGATCTCGCAACGATGAAAGCTGGTAACTTCACCGGATTGCGCATGGACGACATTCGGCCCCTTTTTGAGCGGGAGGAGATGTCGGATGAAGAGATGGTGGCTTACTTGACGAACTGTATGATCGACGCCAAACATCCGCGAGCATCGATTGAAACGCTGCTTCATGCGTTTTTGCCCTTCAAGCATGTGGACCATACACATCCGGACGCGATCATCAGCTTGTGCTGTGCCGATAACGGCCAAGACATAGCCCGGGAAATCTACGGCAATCGGTTTGTGTGGGTTCCTTATATACGCCCAGGGTTTATGTTATCCAAAATGATCGCAGAGGGCGTACTGGCCAACCCGGATGCGGAGTTGGTGTTGATGGAAAAGCACGGGCTGGTGACTTGGGGAGAGACGCAAGAGGATTGTTACACCAAAACCATTGCCATTATCAATGAGGCAGAGGCGTATATTGAAGCGAAAAGCGGTACTCAAGCCGCGAAAGGCCGCGTGTTTGGCGGGCAGTTGGCTGAGCCGCTCGAAGCCGGACAGCGCCGAGCGATCGCGGCCGAGGTCATGCCGCTGGTCCGTGGGTTGGCGAGCGGGGAGAAGCCGGTCATCGTCACGTTCGATGACGAGGCGGACGTGCTCGAATTTGCCGGCAGCAAGGATGCGGGTGGGCTGTCGCAGATTGGAGCGGCTTGTCCCGATCACTTGGTGCACACCAAGGTGGTGCCGCTTTTCATCGACTGGAAGCCGGATGCCGCAGACGTCACCGGGCTGAAAGAGAAGCTGGCGGCAGGAATCGCCGATTACAAAGCGCGTTACCAAGCTTATTTTGAGCGTAATAAACAGGCGAATGACGCCATGTTTGACGCTGCACCGCGCGTCATTCTGATCCCTGGCGTGGGCATGCTGAACACCGGCAAAAGCTGGGTCAACTCCAAGCTGAGCGGGGCGTTATACCATCGGGCGATCGCAGTGATGAAAGGTGCAACGGCTCTCGGTCGGTTCGTATCGCTCAGTGAGAACGAGTCCTACAACGTCGAGTATTGGCCGCTTGAGCTGTACAAATTGTCATTGGCTCCGGCAGAAGCGGAATTCTCCCGCAAGGTTGCATTCATTACCGGAGGCGCTGGCGGGATTGGCAGTGAATCGGCTCGGCGACTGGCTGGAGAGGGAGCTCATGTCGTGTTGGCAGATCTCAATTTGGAGGGTGCGCGGAAGATAGCTGCCGAAATAAATGCCCAATACGGCGAGAACCGGGCACTGGCAGTGAAGATGGATGTAACGAGTGAAGAACAGGTCACGGCTGCTTACGCCGAAACAGCGTTGACCTACGGAGGCGTCGATATCATCGTGAATAACGCTGGGTTAGCGACGTCCAGCCCGTTCACGGAAACTTCGCTAAAGGAATGGAATTTGAATATGTCTGTGCTGGGGACGGGATATTTTCTCGTCGCGCGGGAAGCGTTCAAGCTGATGAAGGAGCAAAGCCTCGGCGGCAGCATGGTGTTTATCGGCTCGAAGAACTCGGTGTACGCCGGCAAAAACGTCACTGCTTACAGCTCCGCCAAGGCGCTCGAAGCTCATTTGGCCCGCTGCATCGCGGCCGAGGGCGGGGAGCTGGGCATTCGGGTGAATACGATTTTGCCCGATGCGATTTTGCAGGGCTCGGCCATTTGGAATTCTAACTGGCGGAATGAACGGGCCGCCGCTTACGGCATTGAGCCGGACCAACTGGAGGAATATTACCGCAAGCGCACGACGCTGCTGGTGAATATTTATCCGCGCGATATCGCCGAGGGCGTCGCCTTCTTCGCTTCGTCCAAGTCGGCGAAAACGACCGGCTGCATGCTGACGATCGACGGTGGTGTCCCGGCGGCGTTTGTAAGGTAGCATAAAAACCTAAGGGAGGTGCGAGGATGGAGCTGCTGGATAAAGCGGATACGGCAACGACCGAGACTGGCATCAAGGTTTCGATGTTTGTCACTTGTATCGGCGATGCGGTGTACCCGCGCATCGCGGAAGCGATGGCCCGATTGCTGGCTCGGGTCGGCGTCAAACTGGAATTTCCGCAGGTGCAAACCTGTTGCGGTCAGCCGGCGTTCAACAGCGGGTATTGGGATGAGGCGCGACGTTCGGCGGCCACGCTGCTTGAGGCTTTTTCAGATAGCGATTTCGTTGTTGGACCTTCAGGCTCATGCATCGGAATGATTCAACACTACCCGAAGCTGTTCGAGCAGGATCCGGTCCGGCTGGCAATGGCCGAGGAATTGAAAGCGAAGTCGTATGAATTTACCCAATTCCTCGTTCAGGTACTGGGCGTAACCGATCTTGGAGCGACGTTTCCGCATAAGGTTACGTACCACCCGTCCTGTCATGGCAGTCGGTTGCTCGGAATCAGGGAGGAGCCGATGGCACTACTCCAAAACGTAAGGGGCATGGAGCTTGTACCGCTCCCATTTGCGGAGGATTGCTGTGGATTCGGGGGCACGTTTGCCGTGAAGATGGCCGATATATCCGGGGCGATGGTGACGGAAAAAGCCGACCACGTCCTGGAGACGTCAGCCGAGGTACTGACCGGGTTGGACATGGCCTGCCTGATGAACATCGCCGGTCAACTTCGGTACCGCCGTCAGCCGGTACGCGTGATGCATCTGGCGGAGCTGCTGTATGAGGGGGTGAGCGGGGCATGAGCAGCGTAAAAGAGCGAGCGGATCTAGCACTAAACAATGATTTCTTGCGTAAGGCGGTGCGATTTACGACCGAACGTCTGCGCGACGGGAAGCGGAAAGCCGCCGATGACCATGGGAATTGGGAGGAATGGCGGGAGCGGGGGCGGCAAATTCGCCTGCATACGATCGCGCATCTCGATTACTACTTAAATCGATTTGCCGAGCAAGCTCGGGCGAATGGGGCGCATGTTCACATTGCTTCGACCGGTGAAGAGGCGGTGCGGATTGCTTTGGAGATTGCGGCACGCAAGCAAGCCCGTTCCGTCGTGAAGTCGAAATCGATGGTCAGCGAGGAACTACACATCAACCGGGCGCTGGAAGAAGCGGGCGTGGAGGCGGTTGAAACCGATCTGGGCGAGTATATCATTCAGCTTGCCGGTGAAGCCCCTTCGCATATCATCATCCCGGCGATTCACAAAAACCGTTACCAGATCGCCGAGCTGTTGTCCCGCGAAGCGGGGGAAGAGCTGCCGCCGGAAACGAGCGTGCTGGCGGGCTTCGTGCGCCGGAAGCTGCGGGCGAAGTTTCTGGCGGCGGACATCGGCATGACCGGCTGCAACTTCGCGATCGCCGAGACCGGTTCGATCGTGCTGTTCGAGAACGAAGGCAACGCCCGCATGGTGTCGACCGTGCCGAAAACGCAAATCACGTTTATGGGCATGGAGCGCATCATCCCCTCCTGGAGTGACCTCGAGGTGATGGCGACGCTGCTGCCGCGCTCGGCGACCGGTCAGAAGTTGACGGTTTATATGTCCGGCATCACCGGACCGCGCCGTAAAGCGGATGGGGACGGCCCGGAGGAGATGCACATCATCATCCTCGATAACGGCCGGTCCGAGCAACTGGGTGATCCGGAGTTTCAGGAGCTGCTGAACTGCATCCGCTGCGGAGCCTGCCTCAACGCTTGTCCGGTATATCGCCATATCGGCGGCCATGCTTACGGCGGAACGTACAGCGGCCCGATCGGAGCGGTCCTGACGCCGGCGCTGAACAAGAATGTAGCGGAATGGGACGATATCGCTTCGGCCTCCAGCTTGTGCGGGGCCTGTTATGAAGCGTGTCCGGTCAAAATTCCGCTGCACGACATGCTTGTCTATTTGCGCCGGCGCAAGGTCGAGCAAGGCTATGGAAACAAGCTGGAGTCGGCAGGGATGAGGGGCTTTGCCGCCGTGACGTCAAGCTCCAAGCGGTTCCAACGCGCGCTGAAGGCGGGAAGGGTCTTGCAGCGAATTATCGTTCGCAACGGTGAAATTCCGGCGCGGATTGGCCCGCTGAAGGGTTGGAACCGTTACCGCGTTGCGCCAAGCCTGGCAAACGAACCGTTCCGCGAACGCTGGAATGCGCTTCAGCATGAACTGCGCGCTTCCGTTCCGCAAACAGTGACCGGCACGGTCGTGCAGGAGCGGATGAAGGAGGCGCTACACAAGCGTGCGGCTAAGCCAATCGACCGGAAAGAAGGTCATACCTATGATGGATAACGAATATAACGATTGGTTGAAAGTGAAGGAAGCGGAAGCGCGGCAGAAGCAGGAGCAGTTTATGGACCGGATTGCCGGAAAACTCAAGCGGCCGCGGCTGCGGGAAGCGCCGGATCATCCGTTCCGGGGAGCGCCGGCGTACTGGAGGGAGCTGGATTGGAGCCTGGAGGAGCGATTGGCTCGATTTGAGGACAATTTTACGGCAGCGGGGGGGCATGTCGCCCGGCTGGACGATCTTGAAGCGGCCAAGGCATACATTATGGCCAAGGCGCAAGCGCTTGGCGCTCGTTATATTCTACGCCAGGACAATCCGTTACTGGCGGAGCTTGGACTGGATGAGGCGCTTGCCGCAGACGGCGCCCGCGTGTCCGTGTGGAACGGGCATCGCTCCGAGGCCTGGATCGCCCGGGCGGCGGAGGCGGACTTCGGCGTCGTGGCGCCGGACTTTGCCGTCGCTTATACCGGTTCGCTGGTCGTTCAGTCGGCCGCGGAGGAAGGGCGCTCGGTTAGCCTGTTGCCGACGGCGCTGTTCGCGATCATCCCCGTAGAGCGGATGAAAACCCGTTTGGGCGAGGTGCTGGATACGTTCGATGCGGTCGGACGCGAAACCTTGCCTGCCGGCATCCATTTCATCTCCGGCCCAAGCCGTTCGGCGGACATCGAAAACGATCTGACGATCGGAGTTCATGGGCCGGGCATCGTGTTTGCGCTACTCGTCGGTTAATACAACACTTCGATGTTCTTGCCTTGCAGAAGCTGAAGCCAGGCATCGGAGGGGCGCTCGTCCGTGATTAGATAGTCGATTTGCTCCCAGTCCGCCAGCTTGACGAAAGCATTCTTGTCAAATTTCGTATGGTCGGCCAGCAAAATGACTTTGTCCGCGTGACGGAGCATATGCTTCTTCAGCTCGCATTCCGGCTCGTTGGAATCGGAGATGCCCTTGTCCGGCGACATGCCTTTGCAACTGATGATCGCGGTGTCGACGTTGTACTTCTGCACGGTTTCCTGGGCGGCGGGGCCGACCAGCGACAGGGAACGCGCGCGCAGCGAACCGCCGGTGGAAATGATGTTCAGGTTCGAGCCGGCGAATTCGTTCAGGACGCTGACGGAATTAGTGATGACGGTGACGTTGTTTTTCGAATGCAGCGTCTTCAAAAATTCAAAGCAGGTCGAGCTCGGATCGATCATCAGCGTGTCGCCGTCGTTCACCAGGTCGATGGCCTTGAGCGCGATGTCCCGCTTGATCTCCACATTAAGCGTGTTCCGGGTCGTATACGGCAAGTCTTCGTTCGTGTGCCGGTTGAGTATGGCGCCGCCGTAGGAGCGGGTCGCGATCCCCTCTTTTTCGAGCTTCTCCAGGTCGCGGCGGATCGTCTCCTCCGTCACCTCAAACATCCGGCTGAGCTCGGACACCAGGACACGCTTGTCCTGATGAAGCAGGTCGATGATTTTTTGTTTGCGTTCTGCCGCCAGCATGGCGATTCACCTCGGGATCCGTTCATATTGTCAAGACACCAGGGTCTTGGGTTCCCTCCCATCATAGCGAGAAAAAGGGGCGCTTGGCAACCGCATTTGAAGAATGAGTCGGCTGAAACAGTCAGATTCCTTTCACGGAATAGACAAAAACAAAATAAAAACAACATAATACATCTTTGTTTATGTTGACTATGAGAGGAAACAGACATAGGATAGAAGTAAGAACAGGCAGCATTTCAGAGCGAGGAGCGCTGAACGATGAGAGAATACGTTGCGGTTGATATCGGCGCCTCCAGCGGGAGGCTGGTAAGGGGAGAACTGCAGGATGGACGGTTGTCGCTGCAGGAAATCCACCGGTTTGACAACGGGTTTTCCGAACGTGACGGGCATTGTTATTGGGATATCGATCATATATATCGGGAAATCCTCCGTGGGCTACAGCAGGCCAAACAGCTTGGGATCGAGAACTGTACGCTAGGCATTGATACATGGGCGGTCGATTATGCGCTGCTGGACGGGAAAGGGGAACGGATCGGCGAGGTTTATGCTTACCGCGATTCCCGTACGCTTGAAGCAGTTCCTCAAGTTCACGAGATCCATCCATTTGCACGGATTTATGAGAAAACGGGCATTCAGCATCTGCCTTTCAATACGGTGTACCAGTTATTCGCGCATGACCGCGAGGAGCTGGCGACGGCAGAGCAGATCCTGCTCGTGCCGGATTATCTCTATTATTTGTTATCCGGGCGGCGGATCAGTGAGATGACCAACGCTTCGACAACCGCGTTATTAAACCTGCAAACCCGCGAGTACGACCCGGGATTGCTTGAGTTGCTGGGGTTGCCCCGATCGAAGTTTCCGGTGCTAACTGAGCCCGGGACGCGGCTTGGGAAGATCAAGCCGGAATTGGTTCGGGATTATGGGTTGCCCGAATGCGAGCTGATCGTCGCGGCGACGCACGATACGGCCTCCGCTGTGTTAGGCGTTCCGGCCAGCGGCGATTCGTGGGCGTACCTCAGCAGTGGGACGTGGTCGTTGATCGGCGTGGAGCGGCAGACACCGCTGGCGACGGCGGAAGCGATGGAGCGCAACTATACCAATGAATGGGGCGCGTACGGAACGTACCGCTTTTTGAAAAACATCATGGGCATGTGGTTGATCCAAGAGGTTCGTAAGGATTACGACAAACAACACAGCTACGCCGAATTGGTGGAATTGGCGGAGGCGGTCTCGCCGTTTCGTTCCTTGATCGATTGTAACGACGATCGATTCCTGAACCCGGCGAATATGACCGAAGAGATTCGGCGGTTCTGTGCGGCGACGGGCCAGCCGGTTCCGGATACGCCGGGCGAGGTGGCGCGGTGCATTTTTGACAGCTTGGCCTTGTCCTATGATTTTTACTTGAATGAACTTGAGTGGCTGACCGGTCAACAGCCGGAGACGCTGCATATCGTCGGCGGTGGTGCTAACAATGGGCTGCTATGCCAATGGACGGCGGACGTGTCAGGCATCCAAGTGGAAGCCGGGCCGACGGAGTCGACGGCTCTGGGCAATTTGCTGGTGCAAATGATCAGCAGCGGCGCGATTCGCGATATCGGCGAGGGGCGTGAGCTGATTCGGCGGTCTTTTCCGATCCAGACGTATGTTCCTCGGGGGAGCAATGCCGACCCGATTACAGAGGCGCGGAAACGGTTCGTGAATTTGTTGGCACGATGACGGTTGGACGGAGCTATAGATAAATTATGCAAAAGGAGGAACAGAACATGGACAACGCGATTCAAACCAGCTATCACGAGGCGAAAAAGCTGTATGAGCACCATGGAATCGACGTCGACGCTGCACTGGCCCGACTGAGTCAAATCAAGATTTCGCTGCATTGCTGGCAGGGGGACGACGTCAAGGGATTCCTGGGCAAGGATCAAGAGCTGGGCGGCGGCCTGGCGGTTACCGGCAGTTATCCGGGCCGGGCGCGGACGTCGGACGAACTGCGGCAGGATCTAGACGAGGCGCTTCGCTTGATTCCCGGCCGGCACAAGGTCAATCTTCATGCAATTTATGCCGATACGGACGAACGGGTTGAGCTTGACGCCCTGGAGCCTAGACACTTTGCCGGTTGGGTAGATTGGGCGAAGGAGCGGGGGTTGGGGCTGGATTTTAACCCAACTTGCTTCTCGCACGAGAAAGCCAAGGACGGGTTCACGCTTAGTCACCCGGACCTGGATATCCGCAAGTTCTGGATCGACCACTGCAAAGCGTCGCGCAAGATCTCTGAATCGTTTGGACGGGAGCTCGGCCAGCCGTGCGTGACTAACGTCTGGATCCCGGATGGCTTCAAGGATTCGCCGGTGGATCGACTCACGCCTCGGGCTCGTTTGATGGAGGCTCTTGATGAAGTTTTCGCCGAACCGATCGATGAGAAATACAATATCGATGCGGTGGAGAGCAAGCTGTTCGGGATCGGCTCGGAGAGCTATGTCGTCGGCTCGCATGAATTTTACATGGGGTATGCGTTGTCTCGCGGCAAAGCGGTCTGCTTCGACGCCGGCCATTTCCATCCGACGGAGACGATCTCTAACAAGTTGTCCTCCTGGCTGTTGTTTGGCCGCGAGCTTCTCCTTCATGTCAGCCGCCCGGTGCGATGGGACAGCGATCACGTCGTGACGATGGACGACGAGCTGTTGGAAATCGCCCGCGAGCTGGTACGCGGCGAGCTGCTGGACCGTACGCACATCGGTCTCGACTTCTTCGACGGCAGCATCAATCATATCGCGGCTTGGGTCATCGGGACGCGCAACACGCAAAAAGCGCTGTTGCGGGCGATGCTGGAGCCGCTCGACAAGCTGAAGCAATTGGAACTGGACGGCGATTACACATCGCGGCTGGCGTTGGTCGAAGAATTCAAATCGTATCCGTACGGTGCCATTTGGGATTACTTCTGCGCAACGCAAGGCGTGCCAGTGCGTGAAGCTTGGCTGGCAGACGTGAAAGAATACGAAACGAACGTGCTGGCGACTCGGTAATGCAACCTAGGTTATCCGTTTTTTTATATAAGCTTGACCAAAAGGAGAGGAACCTACTGTGAGTACGACATTAACGGAAGTGGAGCAAGGTCGGCGGGTCCCGGGGATGGAAGTGCCTTTCATCCGGGAGATGGCGGAAATCTCGTTCCATATGTGGCGGCTGGGCTGGGATGAACGCAACGGAGGGAATATCAGCTATCTGCTGGATGAAGCGGAGGTGGCGAAATATCTTGGAGCCGCTTCTGTAACGGAGCGCCGTAAGCTGCAACTCGCGTTTCCGGTGAAGGAGCTGGCGGGACGTTATTTTATCGTGACGGGCTCGGGCAAGTATTTCAAAAATGTGATCTCCGATCCGGAAGCGAATCTGGGCGTATTGCGGGTGGCTGAAGGCGGTGACCAGGTCGAGATCCTGTGGGGCCTTCGGGACGGGGCGGTACCGACCAGCGAACTGCCAGCGCACTTCATGAGCCATATCGAGCGTTTGAAGGTGGACCCGGCGCACCGGATCATCATGCACTGCCATGCGACCCATGCGCTGGCCATGACGTTCGTCCATGAGCTGGATGAGAAAAAACTGACGAAAACGCTATGGGAAATGTGCACGGAATGTCTCGTGGTGTTCCCCGACGGCATCGGCATCGTGCCGTGGATGGTGCCCGGCAGCCCGGACATCGGGCGGGCGACCGCCGCGAAGATGCGAGAGCATCGCGTCGTCGTATGGCCGCAGCACGGGATTTTTGGCACCGGTACGACGATGGACGAGGCGTTCGGCTTGATCGAAACGGTCGAAAAGGCGGCGCAAATCTACATGCTGCTCGGCGACCGTCCGGTGCTGCAAAAGATCACCGATGCCCAGTTGCGCGACTTGGCAGTAGCGTTTGGTGTGACACCGCAGCCGGGGATTTTGAGCTAGGGATTATAGCGGAGGAGCAGAGGCTAGGCGCACGGGCTAAAAGCTGTGAGTGGAGAGCAAGAGGGATAGCGATGGAGAGCTAGTATAGAGCATAGACGATAATAGAGAAGAGACGATCGTTGGGAATACAGATCAGGACTCCGGTGCAGGGGTCCTTTTTTGCATGCTGCCGGCGATCTCGAAAGGGAGGTTCGGCTAACGGACACAGGAGACGTTATTTAGCCCAAAAGCGAGGGTTCGCATTTCTAACGGACCCTAGTGCACCTATTTCGCCAAATTGATGATGGAAACGTCCGATGGGGAGCCGATAAGGGCTCCTGGGTCCGTTAGAACTCGGAAGAGGCGCAAATGGACAGAATAAGGGCGCTCCGGTCCGTTAGAAGTAGGATGGGACAAAATTGATCTCAAATTCGCTAACAAATCCTATTGTCATTTTGAGCGGGTGGCAGTACAATGAGGGTAAATCGACTTGTACGTACAATTAGAGAAGAATTGTCGAAAATACCGATATGGTATGTACAAGTTAGCTAGCAGTTATTTATGATTAGGAGGCGCTTTGGCATATGAAATTGAAACCGCATTCTTTTTGGTTCGTGACCGGCAGCCAGCACTTATACGGCCCTGAAACGCTGGAGGAGGTGGCCGCCCATTCCCGCATCATCGCAGAACAACTGGACCAAGACCCGGCGATCGGATTCCCGGTCGTGTTCAAACCGATCGTAACGACGCCAGACGAAATCTACAAGTTGATCCTGGCCGCGAACGGCGATGAGACCTGCGCGGGGATCATCACCTGGATGCACACGTTCTCGCCGGCCAAAATGTGGATCGCCGGCTTGTCGCAGCTGCAAAAACCGCTGTTGCATTTCCATACGCAGTTTAACCGCGATATTCCTTGGGAAACCATCGATATGGACTTCATGAACCTGAACCAGTCGGCCCACGGCGACCGTGAGTATGGCCATATCGGCGCCCGGCTGGGCATCGCTCGCAAAATCGTGGTCGGCCATTGGGAAGACGGCGAAGTGCGCGGCTCGATCGCCGGCTGGATGCGGACGGCGGCCGCTTATGCTGAGAGCCGTCAGCTTAAGGTGGCCCGCTTCGGCGACAACATGCGCGAGGTGGCGGTGACGGAAGGCGACAAGGTCGAAGCGCAAATCAAGTTCGGTTGGTCAGTGAACGGATATGGCGTCGGTGATCTGGTGCAGGTGTTAAACGAAGTCAGCGATGCGGAAGCCGAAGCGCTGCTGAAGGATTACGCCGAGCAGTACGCGATTACGCAAGCGGGCCTAAGCAACGGACCAGTTCGCGAATCTATCGCCTATCAGGCGAAGCTTGAAATCGCCATGAAGTGGTTTTTGGAGCAAGGCGGCTTTGGCGCGTTTACGACAACGTTCGAAGACCTGCATGGGCTCAAGCAGCTTCCGGGTCTGGCCGTGCAGCGGCTGATGGAAGCCGGATACGGCTTCGGCGGCGAAGGCGACTGGAAAACCGCGGCTTTGACGCGCGTATTGAAGGTGCTGGCGAACAACAAGAGCACCTCGTTTATGGAGGACTACACGTATCATTTTGAGCCGGGTAACCACATGATTCTTGGCGCGCACATGCTGGAGGTGTGCCCGACGATTGCCGCGACGAAGCCTACCATCGAGGTACATCCGCTGGGCATCGGCGGCAAAGCCGATCCGGCACGGATCGTATTCGACGGCCAGGCCGGTCCGGCGGTCAACGCTTCGCTCGTCGATCTGGGCCATCGTTTCCGGCTGCTGGTCAACGTGGTGGACGGCGTGAAGGTAGAGAAGCCGATGCCGAAGCTGCCGGTCGCTCGCGTGTTGTGGAAGCCGCAGCCTTCGCTGCGAGAATCGGCGGAGGCGTGGATTTTAGCCGGCGGGGCGCACCATACGGTGTTGTCTTACGCCATCACGGCGGAGAACCTGTCCGATTGGGCGGAAATGACCGGCATCGAAGCGTTGATCATCGACAAGGATACCTCGGTACCTCGATTTAAGAATGAGCTGCGCTGGAGCGATGCGGCTTACCGGCTGCGTTAATCACAGTCCAAATCGGCCGATGATTTCGGCCCGATACGTTCGCCCGGCCTATGTTACAATAACGGGTAGTCAATAGAACGGTGGCATTGGTGAAGGGTGGACGAAACATGAATGACCGGAAAATCCCGAAATATATGCAGCTCAAAAACGAATTGTTGTCTTGGCTCGAGCAAGGAAAGCTCCAGCCCGGGAAACAGGTTCCGTCGGAGAACGAGATCGCGGAGCAGTTCGGCTTAAGCCGGCAGACGGTTCGGCAAACGTTCGGCGAGCTGGAGAAGGACGGCTGGCTGGAGCGCATCCAGGGCAAGGGCACATTCGTCCGGCATCCCGGACGGCGAGACGGCGAAGCGGTCAAGACGATCGGGATCATGACGACGTATATTTCGGATTATATTTTTCCCCATATCGTTCGGGGGGCGGAAGCGGAGCTGCGCCAGCAGGGGTATCGATTGATGCTGTCGAGCACGGACAATACGAAGGAGAAGGAGATGGACAGTCTTCAGCTCATGACGAGCCAGCCGCTCAGCGGACTGATCATCGAGCCGACGAAAAGCGCGGAGGGCAACCCGAATTTGGGGTATTTTTTGGAGTTGCAGGAGAAGGGCATTCCGTATCTCATGATCAATGAGAAGTATCACGAGTTGGAATGCCCTTGCCTGAAGGTGGATGACGAGGCGGGAGGCCGGAAGGCGGCGCGTTACTTGCTGGAGAAGGGGCACCGGCAGATCGCCGGGTTCTTCAAAAGGGATGACCTGCAGGGCGTAAACCGGCTGAAGGGCTTCCTGTCCGCCCATCGGGACTTCGGGATTGCGGTGTCACCGCAGCATGTGGTGACGTTTACGACGGAGCAAAAAGGCGAGTACGCCTATCAAAAAGCGCTGGAGCTGTTTCAAAAAACGCCGGATCAGCGTCCAACCGCATTGGTGTGTTATAACGACGAGTTGGCGGTGATGCTGATGGACGCCGCGGCCGCATGCGGCTTACGGGTACCTGAGGATTTGTCCGTCATCGGTTTCGACGATTCCAGCCTGGCGGCAGCCTCGGGCACGAAGCTGACGACGCTGACCCACCCAAAAACAACGATGGGAGAGCTTGCCGCCCGCCAACTGATCGGGATGATTGAGCGGGGAGAAACGCCGGGCGATACGGTGTTCGAACCGGAGCTGATTGAACGGGATTCGGTGCTGGAACTGACGGGTCAGAAATAAACGGGAATGAGACAACTTGGCGGTTTCATCGTCCTGCTGAAGTTCGGCGGGGCGGTGCCGTTTCGGGTTGAAGCAGGTGCTCGGTAACTTGTACGTACCTTTTGTTATATGGGATGACATGGGATGAGGAAAGGGGTTGGATCAAGCGATGATGGAAGCCTTAAAGCAGCAGGTGTGGGAAGCCAATTTGGAGTTGCCCAAATATGGCCTGGTCACGTTTACGTGGGGAAACGTCAGCGGGATCGATCGGGAAAGCGGATTGTTCGTCATCAAACCAAGCGGCGTGCCGTATGAGGAATTAAAACCGGAGCATATGGTCGTGGTCGATCTGGAAGGCAATGTAGTGGAGGGGAACCTGCGAGCGTCCTCCGATACGCCAACGCATCGGGTGCTCTACCGTGAATTCCCCGAAATCGGCGGGGTCGTGCACACGCATTCCCCATGGGGAACCAGTTGGGCCCAGGCGGGGCGGGGATTACCGGCGTACGGAACGACGCATGCCGATTACTTCTACGGAGAGATCCCGGTAACGCGGCCGATGACGCGGGAAGAAATCAAGGGTGCTTACGAGTTGGAGACAGGCAATGTCATCGTGGAGCGGTTTGCCGAGCTTGGCCTCGATCCGAACCAGGTGCCTGGGGTGCTTGTGCATTCGCATGCCCCGTTCGTATGGGGCAAGGATGCGCATAATGCCGTTCATAACGCGGTCGTGCTGGAGGAAGTAGCGAAAATCGCCGCCCGCATGCTGCAGATCAACCCGGATACGCAGGCGATGGATCAGACGCTGTTGGATCGGCATTTTTTGCGGAAGCACGGAGTAAATGCTTATTACGGGCAGAAATAACGGGGAGGGATAACCATGAGCAAAGGGAAAAAGTACACGATCGGCGTCGACTACGGCACCCAGTCCGGACGCGCAGTGCTGGTAGATTTGTCGGACGGCCGGGAGGTCGCTGACCATGTCACGCCATATCCGCATCATGTCATCGACGAGCGGCTGCCCGGTTCCGGGATCAAGCTCGAGCATGATTGGGCCTTGCAGCATCCCGGCGACTATCTGGAGGTGCTTCGGCGCTCCGTGCCCGCGGTGCTAAAGGAATCGGGGATCGATCCGGCGGACGTGATCGGGATTGGGATCGATTTTACCGCCTGCACGATGCTCCCGGTGGACGCCCAAGGTCAGCCGCTTAGCTTCGATCCGGAGCTGGCCGACAACCCGCATAGCTGGGTGAAGTTATGGAAGCACCATGCGGCCCAGCCGGAGGCCGACAAGATCAACGCGATTGCGGCTGATCGGGGAGAGGCTTTTTTGCCGCGATATGGGGGGAAGATTTCCTCCGAATGGATGATGGCCAAGGTATGGCAAATTCTCGATGAAGCGCCGGAGATCTACGAGAAGACAGATCTGTTTCTGGAAGCGACCGATTGGGTTATTGCGCAAATGACCGGCAACATCGTCCGCAACAGTTGTACGGCGGGTTATAAAGCAATATGGCATAAGCAAGACGGATATCCGAGCAAGGCGTATTTTAAGGCGCTGGATCCTCGGATGGAGGATTTGACGGATACGAAGCTGCGCGGCGACGTGATTCCGCTGGGGACGAACGCGGGCGGACTTCTGCCGGAAATGGCCGAGATGATGGGCCTTACGCCAGGCATCGCCGTGGCGGTGGGTAACGTGGACGCGCATGCGGCCGTGCCGGCCGTCGGCGTCGTTACGCCGGGCAAGCTGGTCATGGCGATGGGAACCTCGATTTGCCACATGCTGCTGGGGACGGAAGAGAAACAGGTGGAAGGCATGTGCGGCGTGGTCGAGGATGGAATCATTCCGGGCTTGTACGGTTATGAGGCTGGGCAGTCGGCCGTGGGCGATATTTTTGAATGGTACGTCGAAGAAGCGTTGCCGGCTTACGTGAAGGAGGCCGCCGAGAAGGAAGGCCTGAATGTGCACCAATGGCTGGAGCGGGAAGCGGCCGCGTACCAACCGGGGCAAACCGGCCTGCTCGCGCTGGATTGGTGGAACGGCAACCGGTCCGTGCTGGTGGATACCGATTTGACCGGTCTGATTGTGGGGATGACGCTGCTGACCAAGCCGCAGGAGATTTACCGGGCGCTGTTGGAATCGACGGCTTTTGGCACGCGCAAAATCGTTGACGCGTTTGATCAAAACGGCGTACGGGTGGATGCGCTGTATGCCTGTGGGGGACTGCCGCAGAAAAACCGCCTGTTGATGCAAATTTATGCGGATGTGACGAACCGCGAGATTTTTGTGGCGGATTCCAAGCAGACGCCGGCTCTTGGTGCGGCGATGTTCGCGGCCGTTGCGGCGGGTGAGGCGGCTGGCGGGTACGATTCGATCCTGGATGCGGCCGGGAAGATGGCCCGCGTCAAGGAGGAAACGTTCAAGCCGATTCCGGCGCACGTGGAAGTGTACGAGAAGTTGTACCAGGAGTACAGCCAGCTGCACGATTATTTTGGCCGCGGGGAAAACAACGTGATGAAACGTCTGAAGCGGATTAAGCAGGCAGCGGAGTAAGAGTAGGGGACGGGCGGAGAGATGGGCTGGCGAGTAACGTACCGATGGCTCAAAGGCTTCGCCTGTCGCCTATTTCGGAAGCTGCGGGAGTATTAGGATGTTGCGGAAGGTTGCAGGAGTCGATGGATAGCCCAGGGAGGGGATACCATGCTGAAAGACAGGTTATTGGAGCAATTGAAAGTGATTGAACTAGAACGGGGTGCAATCCGGAAGGTCGTTCCTTACTTGCGGGAACAAGGTTATGATCATGTCCTGCTGGTGGCGGACGATCACACGTATGCGGCGGCGGGGGAGCAACTGAGCGGTTTGCTGGCGGCCGAGGCCGTCGAGACGCGCGTTTGCCTGATTCAGCCTGACGCGCAGGGCGATGTCGTCGCTGACGAGATCGCGCTTGTCCAGCTGCTGCTGGAGATCCGTCCCGAGGAGACGGACGCGCTCATCGCTGTGGGCTCCGGGACGATTCACGATATCGTCCGGTTTGCCGCGCACAAGACCGGCAAGCCGTTCGTATCGGTGCCAACGGCACCGTCCGTGGACGGCTTCACCTCCGCGGGCGCGCCGCTCATTATTCGCGGGGTCAAGAAGACAGTGCCGGCGGTGCCGCCGGTAGCGATATTCGCCGACCTCGACGTTCTGATGGCGGCCCCGCAGCGGCTGGTCGCCGCGGGTTTTGGCGATATGCTCGGCAAGTGTACCAGCCTGTTCGACTGGAAGTTCTCCCGTCTGACCGCGGGGGAACCTTATGACGAACAGGCGGCGGCGATAACCGAGCGTGCGCTCTTGAACTGCGTGACGCACGCCGATGCGATTGGCGCGCGCTCGGAAGAAGGGATCCGCGCCTTGATGACGGCGCTGATCGAATCGGGCATCGCCATGCTGCTGTTCGGGCAGTCGCACCCGGCCTCCGGCGCAGAACACCATCTCTCCCATTACTGGGAGATGGAATACCTGCGCTTGGGCCGGCGGGCGCTGCTGCACGGCGCCAAAGTCGGCGTTGCCTGCGCCGAAATCGCCCGCGCGTACCACGCCGCGGGCGAAGGGACCTTCCCGGGCGCCGAGCCGGCGGCGCTCCGGGAACACGGGGAGCAGGTCCGCGCCTGGCTGCGGGACCTGCCCGGCGAAGCCGAGCTCCGCGGCCTGCTGCGCAAGGCCGGCGGGCCGGCAACCCTCGCCGAGCTGGGCGTCGGCGAGGAGCTGTTCGCGCGCAGCCTGCGCGAAGCCCACCTGGTGCGCGACCGCCGCACGCTGCTGCGGGCGCTGAACGAGGCGGAGCAGGCCTAGCGCGCGAACCGTCCCGCGGCCGGGCTGCCGGCTCGTTTGGCGCGAAATAGCGGTGATCCATCACCTTATTTCGCGTAAACTTCGATTTTTTGGCGAAATAGCGCCACAAAATCACCTTATCTCCCCGTATTCCGCCTTCCAAAGGGATTCCGGGGCGAAATAAGACCAAAAAATCACCTTATTCCGGTGAAAACGGGCGTTCCGTCGGAAATAAGGTGATTTTTTACCGCTATTTATGTCCGGCCACGGCCACGGCCAAAAGCCCCTTAAGCCACGCTCAACAAATCAATCAAAGCGCGGAGTGCGCTGGTTGGTTGGGCGTTTTTGCGGTAGATGAGCTCGGTCTGCATATGGCGCATCGCTTCGGGGACCTCATGAATCCGCACGGTACCGTCCTGCGCCTGCTTCTCGGCGACGATCCGCGGCACCAGCGAGATGCCGAGGCCGGCCGAAACGCCGCCGAGGATCGCTTCCAGCGTGCCGAATTCCATTGCTCCCACGTAAGTTCGGCCGCGAGACTGCTGCATTTCTTCCAGCATTTCGCGGTAGGTACAGCCTCGGCTGTAGACAAGGCTTGGCTTCGTTAGGGCTTCGTCCAGGTTATCAATGCCCGGGGGAGAAATGACGACAACCTCCTCGTCGAACACGGGAATACGGGTCAACTCGTCATGATTGTAGCGGAAGTTGCCGAAGGCTACGTCTAGATCGTAATGGATCACCTTCTCCGCCAGGCGGTCGGAGAGATCGGTGGTCAGCGTTAATTCGACCTTTGGATGCATTTCGTAATACTTGCTCAGCAGCTTGGGCAGCCGAACGGCTGCCGTTGTTTGGGTCGAGCCGATCAGCAACGGACCGGTAGGCTCGCCGGAGAAGGAAAGCGCTGCTGCCGCTTCGTCCAGAAGGCCGACGATTTTATCGGCGTAATCCAGCAGCATTTTGCCGCTGGAGGTCAAGGTCATGCCTCGGTTATGGCGGTAGAACAGCCCCGTCCCCAGCTCAGTCTCCAGTTGTCTAATGCGAGCGGTCACATTGGACTGTACATAACCCAGCCGGTCGGCGGCTTTCGTGATGGAGCCTTCTCGGGCAACGGCTTGAAAAATGCGTAATTCTGCGCTTTCCATCGGGGGAGTCCTCCTTTTGTGCGGATATCACCAAAAATGATATCAACTATCTCTACCAATCATTATACATAATTTCAAACCTCCCTTACAATACAAACAAGAATGACACCATGGGAGGAAGAGCTACATGAGGACTTATATAAATATACAGGTTTGCTGCTGTTGACCACGTTCTTAATGGGGACGGCCTACCCCGTTGCTAAGCTGGGAATGGTGTATACGACCCCGCTTATGTTAATGGGACTCCGGTTCTTGTTTGCCGGGGGATTACTTGCCTTATTCAGCGCTAAAAAACCGCAACCCCAAGGAGTCAAGTCCTGGCGGCAGATCCTGCTGCTCGGTTTATTTCAATCGGTTGGGGTGATGGGATTCACCGCTTACAGCATGAGATGGATCACCTCCGGGGAGTCGGCGATTATCTCGAGTACCAGCCCGCTCATGCTGATCTTATGGGGTGCGTTGATGGGCACTGCTTATCGCGTGAGGCAATGGTTTGGCGTAGCGATCGGTTTTATCGGCGTGATGATCACCTTTGGGCTGCATTTGAGCTTGGACCCCGGCATGGTGTTTGCTTTTGCCGGAGCGGTTTGCTTTACCGTCGCCACGTTGCTCATCAATCGATTTGGCCCGGCGTTCGATAAAAGCGTGCTGGCCGCCTACCAAATGCTCGCAGGCGGCGTTATGCTGCTGACCCTCAGCATAATAGGGGAGAACCCCGTCTTTGATCTGAATGTTACGTCAGGGTTGGTGGTCGTTTGGATGGTTTTCTTCTGTTCCATCGTCCAATTTACGCTTTGGTTCTATTTGCTTAGCCATAGCGATCCGGGAAAAACGAGCTCGTTCCTGTTCCTCGTTCCGATCTTTAGCGTGCTTTGCAGCTGGCTGCTGCTTGGCGAGCACATCGATTGGTATGTATACGTTGGCGGAGCCTTGACCTGCGCGGGCGTATTCCTGGTGAACTGGCAGGCGAAACGCAGCCCGCAGATCCACGCGAAGGCAACGAGTCCATATTTGATGCAGGAGGAGATGTAAATATGGGTTACCTTAACAAGGTTGTTCTGGTTACCGGGGGCGGTACGGGAATCGGCAGAGCTACAGCCATGCTGCTGGCCGAACGCGGGGCGATCGTCGCCATCAACTACTCCCGTTCCGCGGTGGAGGCCGAGGAGACCGCGCAGGCCATTCGGCAATTCGGCGGCCGGGCGATGGCCATTCAGGCCGATGTATCCCGAAATGCCGAGGTCGTCTCCATGGTCGAACAGATCGTCAAGGCATTCGGGACGATCGATTACTTGGTCAACAATGCCAGCATCACCCGGTATATCGCCATGGAGGACTTGGATGCGGTCACGGAGGAGACATGGGACGATCTGTTCGCGGTCAACGTGAAAGGCATGTTCAACTGTGCACGGGCCGCCGCGCCGTATTTGAAGGCCGGGAAGGGAGCCATCGTCAACGTCGGCAGCATCGCAGGAATCACGGGGAAAGGCTCTTCGCTTCCGTATGCAGTATCGAAGGCCGCCGTCCATGGTTTGACGAAATCGCTGGCCCATGCCTTGGCGCCGGACATTCGCGTCACCGGCGTAGCCCCCGGAGCGGTAGACACGCGTTGGTGGGCAGGTAAGGAGGAGCAGATGCGTGCGCTCATTCGTCATCTGCCCTTGGACCGGATCTCCACACCGGAGGAAATTGCCGCACTCATCGCCGCTGTCCTGGAACAGCCCTCACTGACCGGGCAAATCGTTACCATCGATAACGGGCAAACGATGTAGAATAGGTTGTTCATAAAAAAAGCAGCTTTCAGGCCGAATGGGGAACCTGATCGCTGCTTCTTTTGTTATTCCTCTCGCACATCATACAGCACCCGGGCCAGGAGGTCCTGGCTATAGTTGCCGAAGTTCCTGCCGAAGATAGTCAACCCCCGCTTGTTGATCGGCTTGTCGGTGACGGCGATGCGAAACGTCAGCTCGCTTTTGTAATCAAGGTTGATCTGCTCCAGTGTGACGTCGGAGATGCGGCATCCGTCGATAAAGCTGCCCTCATTGTTGATCCGGATCAGCTTCAGCATGCCGTATTGGTTCAGATGCGGCGGCCACCAATCCGGGTTAAACGTGCCACGTGCATCGCCGAAATCTCCCGGACTCGTCCAGAAGCCAATTTCAACGCCGTTCAAATAGAAATAGATGTCGGATGGGTAGTTGTCGCAATATCCCGGGGCCTCCGAGCCAAGCTCCATCGAAAATTGAATTTCCCGAAAGGTCTGGTTCGGCTTGAGGTAGTTCGGAATGCGATATTCGAGGAAACCCTCGGACAACCAAATGATCTCCGAATCGATTCGCTGCGGATCGGCAAAGTAGCGAGGTTCGTCAAAATCGCCGATGATGCTGTCCTTTGTCGCGAGCCCGCAGGTTGGAGCAACCTGATAATTACTGTAGTGACCCACTTGAATTTCCACTTCATATAAATTGTCGACATCCTTGCTCCGCAGGTCGACCATCAGCTTGTCTTTGTTCAAATAACAAATCTTCTGGATGCCATGTTTGCCTACCGAAGTATTGATTTCGATCAAACCGCTCTCTTCGAGCTTCTTAATATGCATGGTAATGGCCCCGTTGCTTAAGCCTAGTTTGGTGGCCAGGTCGTTCAGATTTAAGGCTTGGTTCTTCGCCAGCAGTTCGAGGATTTGAATCCTGATCTCGGAGCTTAATGCTTTAAAAATGTCGATCCCGCTCATCAAATCCTTAATATAGATCATCGGATATTCGAACCTTCTTCCAATAGGATAATGGATTCTTTTATTTTAGAATATTATAAACTAACTCGGTCGTTTAATAAAGTATCAAATCAAAATATGTAAATATAGTTCAAAAAATAGTTTAATTTTGTAATAAATACGCAATTAACTTCATGTTAATCTAAACTTAATTTCATTGTTTTATTGAAAATTCATGTGAATTACAGCGATTTTCAGGTGTTGCAGGATGTTTTATCTCATTAATTTTATAAAAACATAAAACAGTTTAGATAAATATATTTACAACCTTAATTTCATATGTTATTTTATACCTGTAAACGTATTCATTCAAGGAAATTCGAAATGGTTTAGTATTTACTAAAACGGAAGGTGGTCAACATGTCATCAGCAGCACCGCGAGCAACGATGGTCGTAGACAAAGCCTTTAAGATTGCCGAAGTGGATCGGCGGATTTACGGCTCCTTCATTGAACATCTGGGCCGAGCGGTCTACGGAGGGATTTATGAGCCTTCGCATCCGGCGGCCGACCGATTGGGATTCCGTAACGACGTAAAGGAGCTGGTCAAACAGCTGAACGTTCCGATCATCCGGTATCCCGGCGGGAACTTCGTATCCGGGTACAACTGGGAGGATGGAGTCGGTCCGGTTGAAGCGAGACCTAAGCGCCTGGAGCTGGCTTGGAGAACGGTTGAGCCTAATTGGGTTGGGACAAACGAGTTTGCAAGCTGGGCTAAAGAGGTTGGCTCGGAAGTGATGATGGCGGTGAACCTGGGCACTCGCGGTGTTGACGCCGCCCGCAATTTACTGGAGTACTGCAACCATCCCGGCGGTAGCTATTGGAGCGAATTGCGCCGCAGCCATGGTTACGAGCAGCCGCACAAGATCAAAACCTGGTGCCTGGGCAACGAGATGGACGGCCCCTGGCAAATCGGTCAGAAGACGCCGCAGGAATACGGCCGCCTCGCTTACGAGACGGCGAAGGCGATGCGTTTGGTGGATCCCGATATCGAGCTTGTATCTTGCGGAAGCTCCAGTTCTTCGATGCCTTCGTTCCCTGAATGGGAAGCGGTGACGCTGGATCATACCTACGAGGTTGCTGACTACATATCTCTGCATCAATATTATGGCAACCGGGATAACGATAGCGCCGGATTCCTGGCTCGCTCGATGGATATGGACCATTTCATCCGGACGGTGATCGCCACCTGCGATTATGTCAAAGCGAAGAAACGCAGCTCCAAAACGATGTACCTCAGTTTCGACGAATGGAACGTCTGGTACCACTCCAACGATGCCGACGCCAAGCTTACGCCTTGGGGAATTGCTCCGCCTCAGCTGGAAGACGTCTACAATTTCGAGGACGCCTTGCTTGTAGGCAGCATGCTGATTACGTTCCTGCGTCATGCCGACCGGGTGAAAATGGCTTGCATGGCGCAACTGGTCAACGTCATCGCCCCGATCATGACAGAGAATGGCGGACGGTCCTGGAAGCAAACCATCTTTTACCCGTATATGCATGCCTCGGTTTTCGGACGGGGGGTCTCGCTTCAACCGGTTGTCAACTCGCCGGTATACGATGCCAAGGATTATACCGATGTCCCTTATCTGGACAGCGCTGTTGTATATAACGAAGCGGAAGAGACGCTTACGATTTTTGCAGTTAACCGCCATCTAGAGGAAGCCCTTGAGCTGGATTGCGACATCCGCGGGTTTGAAGGATACCGCCTGATCGAGCATCTCGTGCTGGAGCACGAGGATTTGAAGGCCGTAAATACGGCGGACCGGGAAGATGTTAAACCTCACGCCGCAGGGAGTGCGACATGCGATGACGGTTATGTCAAAGCGCGATTGGCCAAAGCTTCCTGGAACGTGATTCGTTTGGGTAAGCCAATAAACTAGCTAGCGAATCGGTGCTCCTCCAAGAGAAGCCGGTTTATCTCCCAATTGAACGATGACAACATGAGCTATGCACAACAGGTGAGCGCTTCTAAGGGTCATTGATTGACCAACGGGTTGACTAGAAGTGAGAGAAACAGACTGTAGATGGAGTGTGTAGATTTTATTTTGTCAGGGAGGGTCAAGGATGAAGAAAAAAGGATTCATAGTGCTCTTGATATTAACGATGGCTACCTGGTTATGGGGCTGCGGCAAGGCGTCGACGACGGCCGGAGGGGAAACCTCCGTGCTGGACGGCGGTGCTGGTGAAAGTGCGACAGAACTCTCTTATTGGACATTCGTAGAACTGCATGGACAGCATTTTGAAAAGATGTTGGAGAAGTGGAACGCCGCGAATCCGGATCGGCAAATTAAGCTGAACGTCACCGTGATGCCTTACGATGATATGCATAACAAATTATCGATTGCCGTGCAGACAGGCGTTGGCGCTCCGGATATCGCCGATATCGAGCTGGGCAAGTTCCCGGATTTCTTGGCCGGGACGCCGCAGTTGGTCGAATTGAACGACGTCATCGACCCGTACCGAGACACGATCGTCAAATCCAGAATCGACCTTTACAGCAAGGACGGTAAGAATTACGGCATTCCGACCCACGTCGGCGCTTCGGTCGCTTTTTACAATACGGAAATTTTGGAAGCGGCCGGGGTGGATTACAAGACGATCGTCACATGGGATGATTATAAAAAAGCCGGGATCCAAGTTTATGAGAAAACCGGGAAATACATGGGGACCGCCGATACGAGCGCAACGTGGCAAACTTCCCAGCTGCTGGCGCAGCAAGGGACGGACTTTACGGACGACGCCGGGAACCCGGTCGTCAATTCAGAAGCGATGGTCAAGGCGCTCACGTTGCTGAAAGACCTACAGGACAACAATGTCATCGCCACGATCGCCGGCGGGCAGCCGGATACGGAAGAAGCGTACGGGGAGTTTAACGCAGGGAACTATGCGACCGCTTTCATGCCGCTGTGGCAAATGTCGAGATACACGAACTATATGAAGGATTTATCCGGAAAGATCGCGATCGCACCGATCCCGGTCATCGAGAAAGGGATGCCGCGGTCGGTCGGCGGCGGAGGAACCGGAACCGTTGTGACCAAGACGGCGAAAGATGTTCAACTGGCGAAGGATTTCTTGGCTTTCGCTAAACTGTCGGAGGATGCCAATATTGAGATCTGGAATACGTTGGGTTTCGACCCGGTCAACATGGATGTATGGGAAATGAAGGACGTTACCCATAACCCGGATAACCAGTTCGTTCAATATTTCGTGAACAATCCATTTGACGTGCTGGCCGATATCAAGGACGAAATTCGACTCATCAAATCGACTTCGGCGTCGCCAACGATCAACAACGTACTCTGTACGGTCACGTTAAACGAAATATTTGAAGACGGCAAGGATATCAAGCAGGCTTTGGACGATGCGCAAGCACAAATCGAGCAGGAACTGAAGTAATCCCAAATCTGCAGAAATAAACAGCGAGCTACTCCATCCGGAGTAGCTCTGTTTAAAAAAAGGGGTAGGGCGATGGTCAAAAAATTCCTATACTCACAAAAAGTAGCACCTTACGTATTTATTTTTCCGTTTGTGCTCGTGTTCCTCATCTTTTGGGTGTATCCTCTGGCCAGCTCCTTCGGGATGAGCTTTCAGAAAGTGACCCTAGGGCAGGAAGCGGCGTGGATCGGAATGGACAATTACGAGAAATTGATGGGGGACGGTATTTTCCTCAAAGCGGTTGGTAACAGCGCCATCTATATGGTCTTGACTTTAGTGATTCTGATTCCGTTTCCGATGCTGTTTGCCGTATTGATCAACAACAAGTTCATGTGGGCCAGGGAGTTTTTCAAGTCCTCATTTTTCTTCCCGGCATTGACCTCGGTCGTGGTGGCCGGGACCATTTTTCGACTGATGTTCGGGGAGATGGAAGGTTCCTTGATCAATAGCTTCCTCGGGTTATTTGGCGTGGAGCCTATCAAGTTCCTGAAAGGGCAAACCACCGGCTTCATTGCTTTATTGGCCCTGGCGACCTGGCGATGGACCGGGGTGAACATGCTCTATTTCCTATCCGGACTTAAGAATATTCCTGACGAATATTACGAAGCTGCTTCGATCGATGGCGCCTCACCCATCCAGCGATTTATGAAGATCACGATGCCGCTGTTGAAGCCGACAACGATTTATGTTTTGACGATCAGTATTTATGCCGGCCTGGCGATGTTCATCGAAAGCATGATGCTCTGGAACGGCAACAATTCTCCGAAGAACATCGGGTTAACTATCGTTGGCTATTTATACCGCCAAGGGATCGAGAAGAACAACCTGGGGTATGCGGCTGCCGTCGGTATCGTACTTCTCGTCATTACGATGGTCATTAACCTCACGCAGCTGGCCTTTACCGGTATGTTTAAGAAGGAGGAGGAAGTATGACGAAATCAACCCGCGGCTTGCCGATCAAAATCGTCTTATTCCTGTTTTTTGCCTTCCTGTGCGTACTGATCCTTCTGCCATTTTACGCCGTAACGCTAGCTTCGTTTAAGCCTGGCGAGGATTTGATCCGGTACGGGCTCAATTTGCGGTTTGATCTGCCTGCCATGAGCTTTGATAACTTTGTTTACTTGTTCACAGGGAATCATTCCTATTTTATGTGGTTCTTCAACTCGCTGTTGCTGACAGTCATACAGGTGGTATTGACGCTGTTGGTCAGCGCTACAGTGGCGTACGGGTTTTCGGCTTATGAATTTAAGGGGAAAAACGTCCTGTTCGTCTGCGTGCTGCTGATCATGATGGTTCCGTTCGAAATTCTGCTGCTGCCGCTGTATACGTTGACCTACGATATCGGGCTGATGAATTCCTACTCGGCCATCATACTGCCGGGGATCGCCAGCGCAGCGACCATCTTCTTCTTCAGACAATATCTGCGAGGAATTCCCCGGGAAATTATCGCGGCCGGCCGCGTTGACGGGGCAAGTGAGTACGGGATCTACGTGCGGCTGATCCTGCCGATCATGAAGCCTTCTTTTGCGGCGATGGCAATCCTGAACGGCATGAACAGCTGGAATAATTTCCTGTGGCCGTTTATGGTCCTGAGCGATGCGAACAAATATACGTTGCCGATCGGGTTAAAGACGCTGCTAACCCCTTACGGCAACAACTATGATTTGCTGATAGTAGGTTCGTTTTTCTCCATCATTCCGATTTTTATCTTGTTCGTCGCTTTCCAAAAATACTTTATCGATGGGATGACAGCGGGAGCAGTCAAAGGCTAGAACGGAAATAATGCCCGAGAAGCAGGCCGGCGAGAAATCCAAATAATAGAAGGAGAAGGAGAAACCGAGATGAGTCACAAGCAGGAGTATCTGAATCCGATCGTGGAGCAGCGGGCGGATCCGTGGGTTTACAAGCATCAGGACGGTTATTATTACTTTACGGCTTCGGTTCCCGAGTACGACCGGATCGAAATCCGCCGATCGACGACGCTGCAAGGATTGGGGGAGGCCGAGCCGGTCGTGGCCTGGCGTAAATATGAATCCGGTCCGTTGAGCGCCAACATCTGGGCGCCGGAACTCCATTTCATCGAAGGGAAATGGTATATCTATTTTGCCGCGGCGCGAACGACCGAGACGAACGAGGGGTTATTTGATCACCGGATGTACGTGCTGGAGAACCCTTCAGCCAATCCGCTCGAAGGTATATGGCAAGAGAAAGGCCAGGTTCGCACGTCATGGGAGTCGTTTGCGCTGGATGCAACGATGTTCGAGCATCAGGGGGAACGTTATTACGTTTGGGCACAGAAGGACCCGAAGATTGAAGGCAACTCCAATCTCTACATCTCCCGAATGAGCAATCCTTGGACGCTGATTGGAGAACAAGTCATGATCTCTTCGCCCGAATTCGACTGGGAAACCATCGGTTTTAAAGTAAACGAAGGACCGGCGGTACTAAAACGGAATGGGCGTATTTTCATCAGCTATTCGGCTAGTGCCACCAACCATCATTATTGTATGGGTTTGCTCTCCGCCGATGCATCTGCAAACTTGCTGGACTCCGGCTCCTGGATGAAATCGCCGATCCCGGTGTTCGTCTCCAATGAGGCTGCCGGTCAGTTCGGACCGGGACACAACAGCTTTACCGTCTCGGAAGACGGGCGCGACGTGTTGGTCTATCATGCCCGCAATTACAGGGAGATCGTTGGCGATCCGCTGTATGACCCGAACCGGCATACGCGGGCTCAGTTTCTGGAATGGAACGAAGATGGTACGCCGAATTTCGGTGTGCCGGTGCCGGACTCTTCCCTTAAGGGGAATTAGGGCAAATCAGTTGAACCCAAGTCCTTGCGGCGGGTTTGATCCGTTCAGGAAAAAGGCTGCTCTAGGCTCATCCAACGATGAGAAGGAGCAGCTTTTTCGTTCCTTTGCATCAAAATAGTGCAACAAGTCAACAGAATAATGTTTGTGGATGAAGCAAAAATTGAAATATAATAAATTGTAAACGCTTTATTAATCTTACTAACTGGAAGAACGAAACTTTTTTTCCGGTCGGAGGAATGCCTAATGATTAAAGTGCTTATTGTTGACGACGAACCCAAGCTCAGAGAAGGCCTACGTACGTTCATCGATTGGGAAGCCTGTGGCTACGAAGTTGTGGATACAGCGGCGAACGGGAACGAAGCACTGGATAAATTTCAACGATATCAACCCGACCTGGTGGTGGCTGACATCCGTATGCCTGGTATGGACGGGTTGCAATTGATCGAAAAGCTCCGAATGCAGGATCCGCTCCTGCATATTTTGATACTTAGCGGGTACGCGGACTTTAGTTACGCTAAGAAGGCGATGACCCAGCGTGTGGACGGTTATTTGCTGAAGCCGGTGGATGAGGATGAACTGAAGGATTATCTCTGGAAGATCAAGCTGACGGTCGATGAGGAGAGGGCCTCCCAGCAGTGGAAGCACGTCACGACCGAATGGAACCGGGAAGCACTGATACAGTCCGTGCTGACCGGTGAAGAAGATGACGATCCTGCTCCGCTATGCGAGCGGGCCAGTGAAGTCGGCATCAGCGGTAAGGTGTATCAAGTCCTGTTGCTTAGCGCGCAAACGGAAGGGGACGTCGAGGCCCAAGGCAATGCACTGGTCCGCAAAGCGCTGGCTCGGCTGTTCGAGGAACCCGGCCGCGGTTGGGTGTTCGCCATTCACGCCAAGATTGGAGTCCTGATTAAAGAACCGCTTTTATCGGTTGAACTCGGGGGGATCTATCGCGAGCTCACGGCTGAATTGGCCGGCACGGGGATCCGTTTCTCTGTGGCACTTGGCGGGAAGGTCGGTTGCTTGACGGAAATTCGGGAATCCTATCGGACAGCGTGCGAACTGGTTCGGCATCATTTTTTTCTAGATCAGGGAACCGTTTTGACCCCGGAAGACAAGCGATCCGGAAGGGCTGCTGACGCAGGGGATTTGTCGACCGAAGAACTGGGGGAACAGCTCTTTTATGCGGTAGACATCGGCAATCAGGATGCCGTGAAATCTTTGCTGCGCCAACTGGGCGAAGCGTATATGACGGATGGCGCGATGGAGAATGAAATCAAGAACCGTTACGTTGAGCTGTTGACGACGATATACAGCAAGGCGCTGAAGCAGTCGCCGGAGCTGCAAAGCCGCGGCAAGGAGTTTTCAGACGGTTTTTCCAAGATCCAAAAGGCCTATTCCATTCTGGAATTAAACGGGCAGGCAGAGGTTCTACTGCAGCAGATCATGAATCAACTCGGTGAAGACGGGAAACACCGCGAAGTCAAAATTATGCTAGACCTCATTCACCGGAACTACAGCGATAATCTCAAACTGGAGACACTCTCCGGTATTTTTAACTATAACAGCGCTTATTTAGGCAAGTTGTTCAAGAATACGACGGGCGAATATTTCAACACGTATCTGGATAAAGTGCGGATTGAGAAAGCAAAGAGTTACCTGGAGGAAGGCTTGAAGGTATACCAGGTGGCTGAAAAGGTCGGATATACGAACGTCGATTATTTTCATAGCAAATTCCGCAAGTATGTCGGGACTTCCCCTTCTGCCTACCGAAAGCAGACCAACCATGCTTGAGGCTTCTCTGGGCCGTTCCTCTCTCGTTAGGGGGTCGGAGGATGTAGGTCATCCGCTTTCTTCTGACCATTATCCCGTTGCATCAGGGAGTGGAGAAAGAGGTACTGAAACGTACGAGTGAAAAAAATGTAATAAAAGCGACCATTCTCGTTCGCTGATTAACCCGTAAGTTCAGCAGTCAATTAAGCCGCTGCTGCAATGGACGGGTTTTTTTGGTGTTCTATTAGCTGGCGGTACGGGATCGCCGGAATGGACACGCACATCTGAAGCAGTTTCTGGCGCATCGTCTCTTCAGAATCAGACATGCGCAGGCGGCGGCGTACAGTATACTCATTCAGATACGTCTGCAAATGCCCTATCCCCAAGGCAACATACGTATTTTTGAGAGAATCCCAAGCTGCTCTTATTTCTTTTCGCAAGGGCCAATACAGCCGATAAGCCAACGGGAACGACTGGATACTAGAGGTATGGACATCGACCTGCTTATTGATGAACGCGGCGAGATCGTGCCGGTTAGCCCGTTGTCCGCCACCCCTTTTATGCGATATCAGCTGAATCTTCACCCGCTCCAGCTCGCCGGACTCCGTTACCGTGCATCCGGCGACGACCGCGGTGGCATAAGGTTGAGAGGCTGGATGAAACCGCAACGGATCGTTCGCATACTGATCGCAGTTCACCTTCACCTCTCCGCAGAGCAGCTCCTGGGCATCGCATTCGCCGAGAGTATGGCGGATTTTGTGCAGCATGAGCCATGCGGTCTTGTAGGTAACCCGGATCACCTGACTCAACCGCAGCGCCGAGATGCCATCGGGAAGCAGGAATAATTCCATAGTTTGAAACCATTTCACCAAAGGCAGATGGGTTCTTTCAAATATGGTTCCCACCAAGGGCGAGGCTTGATAGCCGCATCTACCGCATTCAAACAAAGGAAGGCGGCGGGAGGATAGACGGGCGCACTCGGTATAGGCGCATCGCGGGCAGACGAAGCCATTGGGCCACTTCATAGCGATGATCGCAGCAATGCAGTCCGCTTCACTTTGAAAACGGGGGTTGATAGATTGAAGCTCCGTATTCGCATCTAATTCCAATGTACGATCCCTCCAACTCAAGATATGCGCACATACGTTCTCTTTTCCTTATTATACCAAACACACGTTCTGTTTTCAAGGAAAAAATCCCAGAAAATGATCTTGTTTTTAAACTCCTCCCCGATACCCCTAATTCTGAATGAAAGGGATAATCGTTGAGAGTAGGGGTGAGGTACCTATGGGGCCGTGTGGTCGATGCGATATTTTTATATGAAAAGATGACTAATATTCCGTGTATCGCAGGGGATGAATGGCGGGCTATGATAGGGTTGGTAAACCACGCGGGAACAAGCAGGGCATAACTTTTAAGCGCTTACAACGAAATTTTAGAGTATGGGAGCGAGGTAATCGTATGACGAACAGCACGTACCAATATCCTTATCAAAACCCCGATTTGCCACTGGCGCAGCGGGTGGATGACTTGGTTTCCCGATTCACACTGGAAGAGAAAGTTGAGCTGATGTGCCAGTTTCAAACCGAGGTGCCGCGGCTCGGCGTCAAACCATACAAACACGGTACGGAAGGGGCCCATGGCGTAGCTTGGCTAGGGGAAGCGACGTCTTTTCCGCAAAATACAGGGCTGGCCTGTACCTGGAATCCCGAGCTGATGCGTCAAATCGGCTCTGTGATCGGCGATGAGGCACGCGTGTATTTTCAGCGGAACCCGGCGGTTAACGGCTTGACGATCTGGGCGCCAACCGTTGATATGGAAAGGGACCCGCGGTGGGGGCGGACGGAGGAGGCCTATGGCGAAGATCCGCACCTCACGGGGGCGTTGACGACCGAGCTGGTGAAAGGCCTGCAAGGCGATCATCCGTTTTATTATAAAGCCGTAGCGACGTTGAAGCATTTTTACGGGAACAACAATGAAGTGGACCGCGGCAGCGATTCGGTGAGCATCGATCCGCGAAACAAGCGAGAGTATTACTTGAAAGCGTTTGAACGCACGTTCCGGGAAGGCCGGGCCGGGTCAATGATGACGGCTTATAACGGGATTAACGGTACGCCTTGCAACCTCAATCATGAAGTAAACGACATCGTTAAAGGCGAATGGGAGATGGACGGGTTTGTCGTTGGCGATGCCGGCGACGTGATGGGGACGGTGATGGATCACCGTTACTTGGAATCTTACGCGGAAGCGGTGGCTGGGAGCATAAAGGCAGGCATCGACAGCATGACGGATGATCAACCGATCATGTTCCAGGCGCTGCGAAATGCGTTGGATCAAGGCTTGCTGGCCGAGTCGGACCTAGACCGCGCCTTGCGCAACGCCTTCCGCGTCCGGTTCCGGCTGGGCGAGTTCGATCCGGAGGAGCGAAATCCGTACAGCCGCGTCCCGGAGGACAAACTGTGCGCACCGGAGCATGCGGCCTTGTCGTTGGCGGCGACTCGGGAATCGATTGTGCTATTGAAGAATGAAGGCTTACTGCCCCTGCCGCAAACGTTAAGTTCGGTGGCCGTTGTCGGGCCGCTGGCGGATGAAGCGATTACGGACTGGTACAGCGGCACGCCGCCTTACCGTGTAACTCCGTTGCAAGGCCTAAAGGAGAAAATGGGAGACCGTCCCGTCCTGTTCGGAACGGGCATGGACCGGATTCGCTTGCGCTCCTCGGTGAGCGGCAAATATGTCCGGATCGCGTCTGGTGAAGGGGCGGAAGCATTTCTGGCAGCTACCAGCGAGAACGCGGCCGATGCGGCGGTATTTGAGCGGGGCGATTGGGGCTGGGGCTCGAGCACGCTACGTTTGGTGGATACCGGCAAATTTGTGACCGAGACCGATTCGGGTCTGCTGACGGCAACGGCGAACGAAGCCAGCGGCTGGTTCGTGAAGGAAGTATTCGACTTTAGCCCCGCATCGGACGGCCAGATCGAGATGAAGGCATGGAACGGGCGGCCCATCGTCCTGAACGAGCGCGGCGGGTTGATCGCGGTTGGCGAGAACGTTTTTGATAATGCCATTAAGGTCGACAGCCGTCTGCCAGGGGAAAAATGGGTTGTGGAAATCGTAGAGAATGGGATCGAGAAGGCTGTCCATGCGGCCAAATCAGCGGAGACGGCGATTGTCGTCGTGGGTAACAACCCGTTCATTAATGCGAAGGAAACGATTGACCGCGCTGACATTGTACTGCCTCCAGCGCAGCAAGTGCTGATTCAAGCGGTACGGGCAACGAATCCGAATACCGTGGTCGTCATTGTCGGCAGCTATCCGTTTGCAGTCAATTGGGAGAATGAGCATGTGCCGTCGATTCTGTTTACCTCCCATGCTGCCCAAGAGCTTGGACATGCCGTAACCGACGTGTTGTTCGGCGACTATAATCCGGCGGGACGCCTCAATATGACCTGGTACCAATCGGTGAACCAGCTACCGGAATTGAAGGATTACGACATTATGAAAGGAAAGCGGACTTATCAATATTTTGACGGAGAAGTCCTTTACCCATTTGGTCATGGGCTTAGCTATACAACGTTTGAATATAGCGGACTGACGCTGGATCGGACGACGGTTGGTCAGGACGGTGAAGTTCAGATCGCATTTGAAGTGCGGAACTCCGGAGATGTGGCCGGGGATGAAGTGCCGCAGCTATACGTACGGATCGGGCAGTCTCGGGTGCCGCGTCCACTCAAGGCGTTGAAGGGTTTTACTCGCCTGCATCTTCAGCCGGGAGAAGCGAAACGGGTTACATTTACGCTGAAGGCGGATGAGCTGGCGTTCTGGGATGTGACTCGGGATCGGTATTGCGTGGAGGCGGGCGAAGTGACGGTCATGGTTGGATCTTCCTCGGAGGTCATTGCCTTGATGGCAACACTTCAGGTGGAAGGTGAAACCGTGCCGCCGCGTTCACTGCTCGAACCGGTGCGTGCGGTCAACTACGATGATTACGAGCAGGTCTTCCTGGATGAGTGCCGCGAGGGCGGCGAAAGCATCCGGTTAAAATCCGAGCGTGGATGGATTGCTTTCCGCGATGTCGATTTCGGAGAAGGAGCCTCCCGGTTCGAAGCTCGGGTATCGGGGAATTTGAAGGGCGGCGAAATCGCGGTGACCCTGGATTCCACGGATGGCGAGGCTGTGGTCAACTGCAAGCTTCTGCCGACCGGCGGACGCCAGGCCTGGACGACGGTAACTGCCGAAGCCGCAACCGGCTTGTCGGGCCGGCATGATGTGTATCTGCATCTGCAAGGGGAAGTGCAAATCAGCTGGTTCAAGTTATGTTAGAAGGATTAATCGCCGGATGTCTCCGGTTCTTTTGAGCCAAACTATAAAAAACGACAAATTAGCTGGGACTAATTCCAGCTAATTTGTCGCATCAAGAACGCGAACTAATCGAAATCTTCCCGGCACTTGCTGTGCTCACCGAACAGCTACACCCCCACCGGCGCCAGCAGCCGTTTGCGGAATTCCGAAGGCGAGCAGTTCATCGTCTTGCGGAATACCCGGATAAAATAGCTGATGTTGTCAAAGCCAACTTCCAGTGCAATATCGGAGATTTTGCGCTCCGGCTCGCGCAGCAGCTCGGCGGCCTGGCGAATTCGGTAGGAATTGATGTAATCCATCGGTGTCTGGCGGGTCATCGATTTAAAGAAGCGGCAGAACTGGCCCTCGCTCATTGGGATCAGTGCCGCCAGTTCCGCAAGCCGGATGGGATGACCGTAGTTCTGCTGGATATGCTGGATAACGGTCTTGAGCCTGTCGATCTTGGACGATTCGCTGCGGCTGCTGCCATAGGATCGGTTGACGGCCCGGCCTGTCGCTGCGGTTTCCGCCAGCATCAAGTATAGATGTCCTTTCACGGCGCCTTCATAGCCGGGCGATTCAGTGCTGCAACTGCGCATCATGGCTACAATATGCTCTAGTAAGGCAAGGCTTGCCGCTTCCTCTCGCTGAATATGGCGAGGGAACGTCGCTTTTCGTTCTTGCAGCGGCAGGACAAGGTTCTCCTGAACCGCGTCGTAATGGGCGCTGGCCAACAGCTGCGTATCGAAGACGAGGGAGAAGAACGCGCAGCCTTGCTCGCCGTGCGCATGCGCGGCGTGAATGTCTCCGCCATCGATAAACACCGCTTCCCCGGCCCGGACCGGGAAGTAGTCGGTATCGACTTGAAAGAGGGTTTCGCCTTCGAGGCAGTAGAAAAACTCAGCCTCGTCGTGCCAATGGCAGTCAATGACGTGTTCCCCGGGACCGTAGCGATACCAGTAAGTGCCGAACGGAAGGCGTTCATTGCCGTGACTTTTGCTCTCCTTCAGGGAGCGGCGGAGCGCTTGATCCATGCCTCTTCACCTCGTCAAAATAGTGTTATATTTTCGCTTGATAATGTTAGTTTATTGTTCGTTGTATCAGTATAATGCAAGTATAGAACGTTTTCATTTGAAAAACAATGTGACGAAAGGCGGGTTTTCCCAAATGAAGTTTACCGATGGCAACTGGCTGATTCGCGACGAATTTACGCTCTCCACCGCGGTGCAGGCCTATGATTTCCAGGTTCAGGACCATACCTTGATCGCCTCCGCATCGACAACACCGATCCGCGGCCGCGGCGACATGATCAATACCACCTTACTGACGATGCAATTCCATTCTCCACTGCCGGGAGTCATTGGCGTAAAGCTGATTCATTTTGCCGGTACGGTCGACCATGGTCCGCATTTTGAGCTCGCGAAGGGCGGCGACCATGCCGAGATCACCGAGAACGAACAATACGCCGAACTGAAGAGCGGCAGCCTTAGCGTCCGTATCAACAAAGGCCCGCAATGGTCCGTCGATTTCTATCGCGGTAGCGAGCGGATTACCGGCAGCGGCTCCAAATCGATGGCGCACATCACCGAAACGGGCGGCAACACCTATATGCGTGAGGAGCTTGACCTTCGCGTCGGCGAATGGGTATACGGACTAGGCGAACGCTTCACCTCGTTCCTCAAGAACGGGCAAGTCGTCGATATCTGGAACAAGGACGGCGGCACGAGTTCCGAGCAGTCCTACAAGAATATTCCTTTCTACGTCACCAATAAAGGGTATGGCGTACTGGTTAACGATCCGGGGGCGGTTTCCTTCGAAGTCGCGTCGGAAAAGGTGAAAAAAGTGCAATTCAGCGTCCCCGGCGAATCGCTTGAATATTTCGTGATCGATGGACCGGAGCCGAAGGACGTACTGAACAAATATACCGATTTGACCGGCAAGCCATCGCTGCCGCCGGCATGGAGCTTTGGCCTGTGGCTGACGACCTCGTTTACGACCGATTACGATGAAGCTACCGTGAATTCCTTCGTGGACGGCATGGCCGAGCGCGACTTGCCGTTGCATGTATTCCACTTCGATTGCTTCTGGATGCGCGAATTCCACTGGACAGACTTTAAATGGGACGAGCGCGTATTCCCGGATCCGGTAGGAATGCTGAAGCGCCTGAAGGAAAAAGGCCTGAAAATCTGCGTATGGATCAACCCGTATATTGGTCAGCGTTCCCGTTTGTTTGAAGAAGGCAAGAAGAACGGCTATCTAGTGAAAAAAGCGAATGGCGACGTGTGGCAATGGAACTTGTGGCAGCCAGGCATGGCTCTTGTGGATTTTACAAATCCGGAGGCTTGCGAATGGTTCGCCGGGTACTTGCGTGAACTGGTCGACATGGGCGTCGATTGCTTCAAAACCGACTTCGGCGAACGGATTCCGACGGATGTCGTATACCACGACGGCTCCGATCCGGTGAAAATGCACAACTACTACACGTACCTGTACAATAAAGTCGTCTTCGAAGTGCTTGAAGAGAAGTTGGGCAAAAATGAAGCCGCCTTGTTCGCTCGTTCCGCGACCGTCGGCGGTCAGAAGTTCCCGGTTCACTGGGGCGGCGACTGCTACGCCGATTATGAATCGATGGCGGAAAGCCTTCGCGGCGGCCTATCGCTGGGCCTCGCCGGCTTTGGCTTCTGGAGCCACGATATCGGCGGCTTCGAAAATACGGCACCGGTGCATGTGTTCAAACGCTGGCTGGCCTTCGGCTTGCTGTCGAGTCATAGCCGCTTGCACGGAAGCAGCTCGTACCGCGTACCTTGGGCTTATGACGACGAGGCCGTGGACGTAACCCGGTTCTTCACCAAGTTAAAATGCCGGTTGATGCCGTATATGTTTGACACCGCCGTGCAGGCGACGCAGCAAGGCGTGCCGACGATGCGGGCGATGTTCCTCGAATTCCCAGAGGATCCGGCTTGCGATACGTTGGACCGTCAATATATGCTAGGCGACTCGTTGCTCGTTGCGCCGGTATTCAGCGAAAAGGGCGACGTCTCGTACTACTTGCCGGAAGGCCAATGGACCCACTTGCTGTCCGGACAGACGGTAGAAGGCGGCAAATGGCGCAAAGAGAAATACGATTTCTTCAGCCTGCCGCTGTTTGTTCGCCCGAATTCGATTTTGGCGACGGGAGCGAATGATGTTCGTCCGGATTATGATTATGCGGACAAAGTGGAGCTCGGCTTGTACGCGATCAAGGACGGCGCAACGTTGTCTCGAACGGTTCGCAATGCGAAAGGCGATGCCGAACTCAACGTTACCGTCGTTCGCAGCGGAAAGCTCGTGAAATTGACGGCCGAAGGCGCTGGCAAACCGTTCTTCGTCACGCTGCATGGCATGGACGAAGCGGCTGCGGTGCAAGGCGCGGTGTTGGCAAGTAACGGCGCGGTGGAAGTGGCTTCCTTCAGCGGCAAAACCGAACTGCAAATCACTTTGAAATAATTGGTCCTGGACCTTGGCCGCTAGGTAATTTAATATGTGACAGGCATCCCTGGCGTAAGGGTAAGTGTCAGGGATGCCGAAATATCCCCTTTTCCCCTTAAAGAAGGGGATATTTCCATTTTAATGAGGGGGGATCTGATTGTTGGGTAAACTGGTCCGCATCACCAACAACCTGAGATTGAAGCATAAGTTGCTCATTTCCTATATTGTCGTGGTTATGATCCCCATCCTTATCGTAGGGGTCGCTGTAACCGCTTACTTTCGCAACCAAGCGATGGAACGTGCGATCGCGCAGACCACCAACAACGTCGAGAAAGTAAAGACCCGGACCGCCACGATGCTCCGCGTGCCGACCGATATTTCTGATTTTTTTATGCTCGATGAGGGACTGGAGAAGATAGTGGACACCCGGTATCCCAGTGTGTTGGAGCTCACGAAGGCATACCTCGATTATGATGATTTCCGCAACTACGACAGGACTTACCGTGAGGTTTCCGGGATTCGTTTCTATTATGACAATCCAACCTTGATCAACAACTTGGAGCTAATCCCGATGAACGAAGAGATCGAGGACATGTATTGGTACAAGCAGGCGATGAAAAGCAAAGACATCGGGTGGTTCTACATCAACGATAATCAGGAAGTCCCGGTGAAGCGGCTTAGCTTGGTTCGGCAAATTTCATTTGAAGGAACCCGAAAAAGCGGCGTCCTCATGGTCATCATGAACCAGGAGGAACTCAACCGGATGCTGCAGCAGGAGCCTTTTGAGACGCTGATCACCGATGATTTGGGATACGTTGTGGCGGCCAAAAATCCGTCGTTCGTCGGCAAGACGCTGGAGGATCTTGATTATGGCATCGATTTGCGGACGCAGCAAAAAGGAACCATTAAAGTAGCTATCCAAGGCGTACCGTCTTATCTCGTGATTGATACCTTGACGCCGGAATCCAGCATGAACGGCTTGAAATTCATTTCGGTGTTTGCAACAGAACCGATCGTAAAGGACGCGAATACGGTAAGCCTTATTGGACTTTGGATCATTATCCTCGTATTGCTGATCGCACTGATCTTTGTATATATCGTTTCGTTCTTGACCACAAACCGGATGCTGCGGCTAAGCCGCCATTTGAACCGGTTGGCACTGGGGGATTTTCACGTTGTATCACGGATCGACGGCAACGACGAAATCGGACAGCTGTCACGGCAGTTTAACTATATGGTGGAAAGTATCCGCCAACTGATGGATCAAGTTGTGGAGAAAACCGAACAAAACAATGCCTTGGAGCTTGCGCAGCGGGAGATCAAGCTAAAGATGATGGCCAGCCAGATCAATCCGCATTTTCTGTTTAATGCGCTGGAGTCTATTCGCATGAATGCCCATATGAAGGGAGATAAAGAAATCGCCAACGTGGTCCGGCTGCTAGGAAAGATGATGCGTAAGAACCTGGAAGTCGGCAGGGAGAGCATCCCGCTGAAGGAAGAGTTGGATATGGTCAGCTCTTATCTGGAAGTCCAGAAGTTTCGTTACGAGGAACGCTTAAGCTATACCTTATCGATCGATCCTGAAGTCAGCGCCATCCGGGTACCGCCGCTGATTATCCAGCCACTGGTCGAGAATGCCGTTGTCCACGGGGTCGAGGATAAGGAAGAAGGCGTGCATGTCGAGGTGAACATTGAAAGGGACAAGGAACAGGTCCGGGTAACGGTACGTGATAACGGGATGGGGATGACGACGGAACGCCTTCGTGAGGTGACGAGCTTTATATCGGGTACCAAAGAGCCGGAGCAGAAGCGGATCGGACTGCGAAATGTCCATCAAAGACTCGTATTGTCCTATGGGGAAGAGCATGGATTGCGTATCGTCAGTGAGTATGGCATCGGCACGGAATTTACCTTTACGATTCCGACCGGAGGGAATCTCTAATTATTATATGGTTTTGTTCGAAATCTCTCGGGTATTTCGCCGCCCCCCCTTGTTTTATCATTAAGCTATAGCAGACGAGGGGGGAGAAAAGAGATGGAAACGCTGTCAACTCAGCCCGAAACCAGAAATGTAAGCGCAACCCCTAAGCCGCCGAAAAAGCGGAAGACCGGTATCTGGCGGAGCATTTTACAGCAGAAATACTTGTACTTAATGTCCATGCCATTCGTCATCTGGTTGTTTGTTTTCAACTATTTGCCGGTCTGGGGATGGACGATGGCTTTCCAAAATTATAAGCCGTCAAAATCCTTCTCCGAGCAGAAATGGGTAGGATTTAAAAACTTTGTGGACCTGTTCCAGGATGAACGGTTCTACCTGGTACTTCGCAATACGCTGGCCATGAGTATAATGGGCCTGATCGCGGGATTTGTGATTCCAATCACCTTTGCGGTGCTGCTCAACGAGCTGCGCGGCAAATACTTCAAGCGAACGGTGCAAACCGTATCCTACCTGCCGCACTTTGTGTCCTGGGTTGTTGTCGGGGGGATCATTACGAAAATGCTCTCGATCGACGGCGGGATTGTCAACGAGCTTCTGGTGTCGTTGCACATCATTAACGAGCCGATTCAATTTATGGCCCAGGGGAAATGGTTTTGGGGAATTGTAACCGCTTCCGATGTCTGGAAGGAAACTGGTTGGAACGCCATCATTTATTTAGCGGCGATCACCGGTATTGATAAAGAGCTTTACGAGGCGGCCCGGGTCGATGGGGCCGGACGCTTCCGGCAAATCTGGAACATTACGCTTCCGGGGATCCGGACAACGATTTCGGTGCTGCTGATTATGTCGATCGGCCATTTGATCGGCATCGGGTTCGAGAAGCAGTTCCAGCTCAGCAACTCGCTGGTTACCGACTATTCCGAAGTACTGGATTTATATGCGCTGAACTACGGGATAAATATCAGCCGCTTCTCTTACGGTACGGCAATCAGTATGTTCACTTCGGTGGTCAGCATTATCCTGCTGCTTACCGCCAACGGAATTATGAAGAAAACAACCAAAGAAAGCATCATGTAGGGGGAGGGAGACGACGATGGCAAGTTCAAGCAAAGCCTTCAACGATACACGGGGCGATAAAATCTTCAATATCTGTAATTTCATTCTTATGAGCGTTATTTTGATCATCACGTTGTACCCTTTCCTGAACGTGCTTGCGATCTCCCTGAATGATTCCACGGACACGGTAAGAGGCGGCATTTACCTCTGGCCTCGGGAATTCACCTTGGAGAATTATAAGACGATCTTTAATTACTCCAGCCTGATTACGGGATTCAAAATTACGATTTACCGGACGGTGCTCGGAACCGTGCTCGGGTTGATCAGCGCCTCGATGCTGGCGTATACGCTAAGCCGGCCTGATTTCAAATCCCGGAAGTTCGTCTCCACGTTTCTGGCGCTTACGATGTACTTCTCCGGCGGGTTGGTTCCAACCTATATGCTGATGCGCCATCTGGATTTGATCGGCACGTTCTGGATTTACATCCTCCCGGGAATTGTCAGCGCATTTAACGTTTTCATCATCCGTTCCTTTATCGACGGATTGCCGTATGCGCTGCAAGAATCCGCCAAGCTGGACGGGGCCAACGACTTTACGATTTACTATAAAGTCATCCTGCCGCTCTGCAAGCCCGTTCTGGCAACGATCGCCTTATTCCTGGCGGTAGGCCAGTGGAACTCCTGGTTCGACACCTATCTTTACAACGGGAACAAAGCGCATTTAACGACCTTGCAATACGAGTTGATGAAAATTCTGCAAAGCACAAACCAAGGTGCAAGAATGACCAATGCCAACGATATGGCCAATATGATGGCTCAGGTATCTCCCGAGTCCATTAAGATGGCGATCACGATTGTCGTTACGGTACCGATTTTGATCATCTATCCGTTCTTGCAACGTTATTTCGTAGACGGTATGACGCTGGGCGCGGTAAAGGCTTAATCAATAAGCTTTTGACTTCGCTTCCGCCGCAGATTCACTGGCGGCGGGGCTGCCTCAAGCGGACGATCTTTCTTGTCAGCCAATAATGAAAGCCCTTTCTCGTTCCGGAACGCCGGGCAGAAGGGGAGCAGGTCTCGGTATCAGCAGGCAAAGCCTGTTATACAATATAGGTTTTATCAAGACTACGAGGGGGAAAGTAGAAATGAAATGGAGAAGCCCTAAAGCTTTTGCAGCGATTTTGCTCGCGAGTACGATGTTGGTAGCGGGGTGCGGAAGTAACGGAAACAATGCAGCCAATAACGGAAATGCAGGCAACACCGGAAACGCAGGAACCAATGCGGAAGCGGCAGCCGATACAAGCCCGATTACCTTTACCTTCTTCGGCGCTGACGCTAGCCCGAACTGGAACAACATGCAAGACGATGTGGGCAAAGTGATTACCGAAAAAACCGGCGTTTCGATCGATGCCGAGTTTGACGTAGGTGCCGGCGGCGGCGAGAACAAAATCGCCCTGATGGCAGCGAGCGGCGATGTACCTGATTTGATTTTTGCCAAAGGCGAATTGAGCAAACTGGTCGATGCCGGACTGATCGTCGATATGGCCCCATTGATTGAAGAGCATGCGCCAAACCTGAAGAAAATGTTCAGTGAAAACATGAATCGTCTGAAATATAGCAATGATGATCAAGCGATCTATTCGTTGTTTACAAACGGCGGCGTGGACCAACAATATTTTGACGCCGGCGGCGGATTTGAAATTCAACAACGCGTTCTGAAGGAGCTTGGTTATCCGAAGGTTCGTACGGTACAGGACTTTGAAAATGTACTGAAGCAATACGTGGAGAAAAACCCGACGACGGACGGTCAGCCGACGATTCCGTTGACGCTGAGCGCCGACGACTGGAGAATCATGATTACGGTAACGAACCCGGCGTTCCTGACAACCGGCGCTCCGGATGATGGCGAATACTACGTCAATCCGGAAACATACGAAGCTCAATTGCACTACAAACGCCCGGAAGAGAAAGAATACTTCCGTTGGCTGAATCACATGTACAATGAAGGTCTGTTGGACAAAGATACGTTCGTTCAAAAAGAAGACCAATACAAAGCGAAAATCGCCAGCGGCCGCGTGCTTGGTCTGATTGACCAAGAGTGGGGCTATCAGGATGCAGAAAACGCACTGAAAACCGCAGGCAAAGATGAATACACCTACGCACACTTCCCGGTAACCTTGTCGGAAGACTACGAAGACCATTCCTTCCAGCAAGCGGGGGTTGATGGTTACGGTATCAGTATCACGACAGCATGTAAAGATCCGGTGCGTGCAATCAAGTTCATTGACTGGTTATCCTCCGACGAAGGCCAAGTGCTGAGAAACTGGGGGGTCGAAGGCAAACACTATACCGTTGAAAATGGTCAACGTGTTGTTCCAGCCGACGTTCAAGATCGCAAAGTGAATGACAGCACGAACTTTACGAAGGAATCCGGCATCAGCCTTTATCGCACCTTTGGTGCTAACTATGGCGACGGCGTAAAAGATCCTTCGGGCAATTACTATACCACGAACTTCCCGGATCAAATCGTAGCAGGTTATACGGAAGCTGAGAAAGAAACACTGAAAGCTTACAACGCAACGACTTGGAAAGACTTGTTCCCTGGTGAAGATGCATTCCCTGCGAAGGATTGGGGCGCTCTGTACAACATGCCTACTCCAACAGACGGCGATTACCAAGTGATTTTCCAAAAAACGCAGGATATCGTCCGCAAACGGATTCCGGAAGCGGTTCTGGCGAAAGCAGCCGACTTCGACAAAGTGTATGACGCATTCCTTGCCGAGCTGGATAAAGCGGGTGCTAAGGAAATGGAAGCCGAATATACGGAACTGGTTAAGAAAAGAGTCGAGTTGTTTACCGGCAAGAAATTGTAATCATCGTATATCGTCTGACGATCTAAATAAGGTTGTGAAAAGGCCCGTGATTTCCTCGGGCCTTTTTGCGCCAATATGAAGGAGAATTTCGGAGGAGTGAGAAAGGTGACCTATCCAGATCAAACAGAGTGGGAATTGTGGTATGATCGGCCCGCTTCCCGCTGGGAGGAAGCTCTTCCCGTCGGAAACGGGCGGATCGGTGGCATGGTCTTTGGCGGGATTCATGAAGAAACGATTGCATTAAATGAGGATACGTTATGGTCGGGATTCCCCAGGGATCAGCAAAACTACGATGCGCTTCGTCACCTTGGACCGGCACGGGAGTTGATTTTTGCCGGCAAATATAAGGATGCCGAAAGGCTGGTCGACGCAAAAATGTTGGGTCGGCGCACGGAATCCTACCAACCGCTCGGGAATTTGCGATTGGAGCAGGGGGGAGTTGAGGCGGCAGGGGAAAGCGGAGTTAGCTCGTTCCGGAGAGAATTGGATTTGGGAACGGGGATCGCCGCTACGAGCTATCGAATAGGCGAGGCAGCTTATCAGCGCGAGGTGTTTGTCAGCGCGGTTGACCAGGTGCTGGTCGTGCGTATCGCTGCGCATGGGGAGAAACCCATTGATTTGACCGCTTCGCTGGATTCGTTACTGCGGTATCAAATCGGAAGCGAAGGGGCGGAAACAGCCCGAATCGTCATGACAGGTCAAGCCCCCAGCCATATCGCCGACAATTATCGTCGTGACCATCCACAGTCGGTTTTGTACGAGGAGGGCTTAGGCCTGTCTTTTGAGGTACAGCTGCTGGCGTTGACAGAAGGCGGCACGGCAGAGGTGGATAAATCAGGTCGACTGATCGTCCGCGGAGCACAGTCTGTGACGCTGCTGTTAGCCGCCGCGACGAACTTTGCCGGTTATGAGATGGCGCCGGGAAGCGGCGGGGTGGACCCGGCAGAGCGGTGCCGGACTGCGTTGATCGCGGCGGCGGAGCTCGGCTATGAGCGGCTGCGTGAGCGCCATGTGGAAGATCACCGCCGGCTGTTCGAGCGCGTAGAGCTGCGCTTAGGCAGCGCTACCGCGGCAGCGGAGCGGGCGTCACGGCCGACCGACGAGCGGCTAGAAGCCTATCGCAGTGGGGCAGAAGATCTTGCGCTGGAGGCGCTGTACTTTCACTATGGCCGGTATCTGTTAATGGCCAGCTCCCGGCCAGGGACGGAAGCCGCCCATTTGCAGGGGATCTGGAACCCTCATGTACAGCCGCCGTGGAATTGCGGGTATACGACCAACATCAATACGCAAATGAATTATTGGCATGCAGAGATAGCGGGGCTGCCCGAGTGCCATGAGCCGTTGTTCGAGTTGATCCGCGATCTGAGCGTTACCGGTAGCCGAACGGCGCGAATTCATTACGGCGCTCGGGGCTGGGTAGCTCATCACAACGTGGATTTATGGCGTCAGTCCACGCCGTCGGATGGCGAATCAAGCTGGGCGTTCTGGCCGCTCGGCGGGGTATGGCTGTGCCGGCACTTATGGGAGCATTATCAATTTGCACCGAATGAATCATTTTTGCGGGAGACCGCTTATCCGTTAATGAAAGGGGCCGCTGAGTTTAGCCAGGATTGGCTCGTGGCCGGACCCGACGGACGGCTCGTTACAGCGCCTTCGACTTCGCCGGAGAATAAGTTCCTGACACCGGATCGCGGCGAACCCTGCAGCGTCTCCGCCGGCAGCACGATGGATCTGTTCTTGATCCGGGAATTATTTACGCATACGATTCAGGCAGCGGAGATCCTTGGCCTTGATGAAGCGTGGCGAGTGGAACTGGCGGAGACGCTGGCGAGCATGGCCGAGCCACAAATCGGCCCGGACGGTCGGCTGCAAGAGTGGAGCGAGCCGTTTGCGGAAGCTGAGCCGGGACACCGGCATGTGTCACATCTCATTGGCTTCTACCCGGGGGACGCGATCACCGTACGGCAGACGCCGGAACTGACGGAAGCCGTACGGCGAACGCTGGAAGAACGTATCCGGAACGGCGGAGGCCATACCGGTTGGAGCTGTGCCTGGCTAATCAACCTGTACGCCCGGTTGGGTGACGGGGAGACCGCACACCGCTTCGTGGAAACGCTGTTGTCGCGCTCCACGTATCCGAACCTGTTCGATGATCACCCGCCATTCCAGATTGACGGTAACTTTGGCGGAGCGGCCGGCATCGCTGAAATGCTGCTGCAAAGCCATATGGACGGCATCGATCTGCTGCCCGCTCTACCCGCGGCCTGGACGAGCGGCCGGGTGAGCGGCCTTCGGGCGCGAGGGGGATTCTCCGTCGACCTCGCGTGGGAGGAAGGTCGCTTAACGTCGGCCAGGGTTACGTCGACGGTCCGAGGCGAGTGCACGCTGCGCGGGCTGCACGGCCTGTCCGTTCGCTTGCCGGATGGCCGCGCCGTCCAGGAGGGGGACCGTTTTCAGACGGAAGCGGGAGTGACGTATATCGTGGGCTAAGAGACTAGCGGCACAGAACTAATGCAAGCGGCGAAACTGCTGAGGCGTCATACCCGTATGCTTGCGAAAAGTGGCGACAAAGTGGCTGGCATCGCGGAAGCCCGTTTTTCCGGCGATGGCAGATACAGTAACGCCGGGCTCGCTGGCCAGATGCTCCTTTGCTTTATGGATGCGCATGTGGGTGAGGTAGCTGTATGGCGCGAGGCCAAACGTTTGCTGGAACAGCTTGCTGAGATGTCTGCCCGACATCCCAACGACGTCCGCCAGGGTATCCAACCCGATGTCGGGGTTGCCGTATTCCTGCTCCATCCAGGCGAGCAGCGGACCTAGCTTCTCCATATTACGAGGGACGGCGCTGCTGCTTACCTGACCGAACTGGCTCAGGACGGCGAGAAAACGATACACCTCTGTCGAGGTTTCCAGGCCAAACAAGTCCTGGATGCTGTCCAGCTTGTTCAGTAATTGACCGAGAAGCGGGGTGAGGGGCGCCTCCGCTTCCCAGCGGAACATCGCGGCCTCTCGGATCCCAAACGCGGCTAGGATCGAATTGGCGGCCGCTCCGCCAAAGGTGAGATAATACGTCTCCCATTTCGAGCTCCGTTTGGCCTCGTAAGCATGCGGCATGTCCGGCGGCAACAGCATTCCGCTGCCCGGCGGAAGCGGAACTGTTCCGTTGGCAAAGGTCAATTCTCCTTCGCCTTCGGCGGTTTGCAGCCAATGGTAATAAGGATATCCGTCCGGACGAGCGATTTTTTCCTGATTCGGATTATAGCCTACGCTTTCCAGAAGCAACGGAAGATCCGGGGTAGCGGCCGGAGAGAAAACGAAACGGGTAAATGCCCGTGAGCTCATCGTGATGAATGCCTCCTTACTTGATCCATATTATTATATAACAATACGAAATTATTATATATAAAGCGGGAAAATTCTCTTTTACAATGGACTTAGAAGTTATATTTGCTAAAGGATGTGGGTAGGGTGATCAACGATAAACTGCCGAAAATCTGGTATGGCGGCGACTACAATCCGGAGCAGTGGGGACCGGACATTTGGAAAGAGGACGAACGGATGTTTAAGCTGGCGGGCATCGACGTTGCTACGGTTAACGTCTTTTCCTGGGCATTGAATCAACCGGACGAAGAAACCTATGACTTCACGCAATTGGACGAAACGATCGACCGCTTGTACAAGAGCGGAGTTCATGTATGCCTCGCAACGAGCACGGGAGCACACCCGGCTTGGATGGCCCATAAATACCCTGACGTGCTGCGCGTTGACGTGCAGGGTCGAAAACGTCGGTTTGGCGGACGTCATAACTCCTGCCCGAACTCGCCGACCTACCGCAAATATTCCACACGTCTGGCCGGCAAGCTCGCCGAACATTATAAGGACCATCCAGGCCTGCTCATCTGGCATGTCTCCAACGAATACGGCGGGTACTGTTATTGCGACAATTGCGCTGCGGCCTTCCGCGTTTGGTTGCGGAAGCGTTACAAAACGCTGGATGAGCTCAACCGGGTTTGGAACACGCGGTTCTGGGGCCATACGTTTTATGATTGGGAAGAAATCGTGGTCCCGAACGAATTGAGCGAGGAATGGGGCGGAAGCCGCACGAATTTCCAAGGGATTTCGCTCGATTACCGTCGCTTCCAGTCGGAATCGCTGCTGGAATGCTACAAGCTGGAGTATGATGAAATCAAGAAGCATACCCCAACCCTTCCCGTGACGACGAATCTGATGGGGCTCTATCCGGAGCTAGATTATTTTGAGTGGGCCAAACATATGGATATCGTCTCCTGGGACAACTATCCGTCCTTAGATACGCCTGTCAGCCATACGGCCATGACCCACGACCTGATGCGCGGGCTGAAGAGCGGTGCCCCGTTTATGTTGATGGAGCAGACGCCAAGCCAGCAAAACTGGCAGCCGTACAACTCCCTCAAGCGTCCCGGCGTGATGCGGTTATGGAGCTATCAGGCGGTCGCCCGCGGTGCCGACACGGTGATGTACTTCCAGTTGCGCCGCTCGATCGGGGCTTGCGAGAAATACCACGGGGCGGTCATTGAGCACGTCGGTCACGAGAATACCCGGGTATTCCGCGAGGTGGCGGAGCTTGGCCGAGAGTTGGAGCAGCTTGGCGGCACCCTGCTGGACGCGCGGACCGAGGCGAAGGTGGGTATCGTATACGATTGGGAGAACCGCTGGGCGATCGAACTCTCAAGTGGGCCAACCGTAGCTTTGAATTACGCGAACGAGGTGCACAAATATTACGATGCGTTGTTCCAAATGCACGTGGAAAGCGACATGGTGTCGGTGGAGGAAGATTTCAACAAATATGAAATCGTGATTGCGCCGGTCATGTATATGGTGAAGCCGGGATTTGCGAAGAAAGTGGAGGAGTTTGTGGCCGCCGGCGGGACGTTCATCACCACCTTCTTCAGCGGCATCGTGAACGAAAATGATCTGGTGACAACCGGCGGTTATCCGGGCGAGCTGCGTTCCGTGCTGGGCATCTGGGCGGAGGAGATCGACGCTTTGCTGCCGGGCCGCACAAATCAAATCGTGATGAAAGAAGCCTGGGGCGCATTGTCAGGCCAATACGAATGTGGTCTCTTGTGCGATTTGATCCATACCGAAGGTGCTGAAGTGCTGGCGGAGTACGGATCGGATTTCTACAAGGGGATGCCGGTTATAACGGCAAACCAGTACGGTAAAGGCCGCGCTTATTATGTAGCGAGCAGCCCGGAAGCTGCCTTCCTGCAAGGGTTCCTGAAGAACCTGTGTGAGGAAAAGGGGATCAAGCCGCTGCTTGACGCTCCAACTGGCGTCGAAGTAGCCCGTCGCGTCAAGGACGGCAAAGCCTTCCTGTTCCTGCTCAACCATAACGAAGGAGCAGCCGAGGTAGAGATTGGCTCGTCCGGGATGAAGGATTTGCTGGCGAATGCCGAGGTGTCAGGCACCGTAACGGTGCCTGGCCGGGGCGTCGTGATCTTGGAAGACCGGAAATAAATAAAAACCGCAAGGCCGTGGTCGGGGCCTTGCGGTTTTTTGCGCTGTTCCTTCAGCAATGTTGTAGGAACTGCAACATTGCTAGCAGGATAGATGGCTTTCGAAGCAAAGTGTTGTTGTTTCCGAAACATTTTACCCACGGACGTGAGCGGACCACCGTCGCGGCGTTTAGCTGTTCTCCAAGATCGTGTTCAATGTCGTGCGGTCTAGCCCGCGCACGAGGCGGATCAGCAGCTCCTTAGCCGCATCGTAATCATCCGTATGGATGATCGATGACGACGTATGGATATAACGGGAGCAAATGCCGATAACGCTAGATGGCACGCCGGTGCCGCTGAGATGTACCTGCCCGGCGTCCGTGCCGCCCGGCGACACGAAATATTGGTATTTAATCTTGTGCGTGTCCGCCGTATCGCGGATATACTCGACCAAACCGCGGTGGGTGATCATCGTCGGATCGAGGATGCGAAGCAATGCGCCGTCGCCCAAGCGGCCAAACGCCTTTTTATCACCGGTCATGTCGTTAGCGGCGCTGGCGTCCAAAGCGAGGAAAATGTCCGGCTTGATCAGATTGGCCGCTGTCCGCGCCCCCCGCAAACCGACTTCCTCCTGCACATTGGCACCGGCGTAAACGATATTCGGCAGCTTCTCTCCATGGAGCGCCTCAACCAACTCGATCGCCAAACCTACGCCATAGCGATTATCCCAGGCTTTGGCCATGATTTTCTTCGGATTGACGAGTGGAGTGAACTCGCAAATCGGCACGATCTGCTGGCCGATCCGTATTCCGGCGGCCTCGGCCTCTTCGCGGCTGTCGGCGCCGATGTCTAGATACATCGCCTTGAGATCTACCGGCTTATTCCGCTGCGACTCGTCCAGCAGATGCGTCGGGATCGATCCGACCACGCCCGTGACCCGGCCGTCAGGCGTAATAATTTGCAGGCGCTGTGCTAATACGGCCTGGCTCCACCAGCCGCCCAACGGTTGAAACGATATCATCCCGTTGTCGCTGATGCCGGTGGTCATGAAGCCAACCTCATCAAAATGTCCGGCAACCATCACCCGAGGCCCTTGCTCGTCGCCGCGCAGTACCCCAAACAAGCTGCCTAAATTATCTTGTACGAACTCCTGCGTATAAGCAGACAGTTTGTTTTTGACGAGGGCGCGCAGTTCCCGTTCAAAGCCAGACGCCGCCGGGAATTCCGTCAGCTCTTTAAATAGCTCGCGCGTTTTTTGATCCATTGTATTCTCTCCTTTTTCTGTATTCGCATGTAAACATTCCATCTTAGTATGAACTACCTTTTTTCGATTGTCCATGCGGCTTATTGCTCTTGAGGTAAACCCTCCGCCGCACCCAGCCTCCACAAGCGGCATATACTGCAGCATGCAGCAGTCTGATGGGCGAATGAGGGAGGCTACGCTTATAATGGAACGATATGCCAAAGATTGGCTCATAATTTGTCTTCTATTCATCCTGCTGGTCATCATCCTTCAGTATTTATGAATGGTCTGAAGATACTCCAAGATGGCAGCGCTTATTTAGCAATACCCCGTCCCGCCTAACGCGAACCCGCCGGAAGCTGATTCCTGCGGGTTTTTCATGCCGTAAACCATGGATGATTTTCCAAACATAACAAGCGGTCGGATGACAAATAATGAGTATACCGTGCAAGTTAGGAAAAGAAGGAGGAATGCCGTTTGCCTGCAAAAGCGAAAAACAAGCCGGGAGCCCGTGTGAAGCTGAACCACCTGCTGTTGACGGAGCAAGACTACAAGCAGGTTGCCGACCAGCATAAACCCAAAACGAACATTTGGGGCAATTGCCTGAGGGCGTTTCTGGTCGGCGGGCTCATCTGCCTGATCGGCCAATGCATCCAGCAACTGTTCATGACCTTTGCCGACATGACGGCGCGGGAGGCGGCCAGTCCTACGGTTGCCGTGCTGATCTTCATCTCCGTCGTGCTCACTTCGATGGGGGTTTACGATAAAATCGCCCAGTGGGCGGGGGCCGGTACAGCCGTACCGGTAACCGGGTTTGCCAACTCGATGTCCTCCGCGGCGATCGAATCCCGAGCGGAGGGGCTTGTCCTCGGCGTTGGCGCCAATATGTTCAAACTGGCGGGATCCGTGATTGTGTTCGGCGTCGTTGCCGCCTTCATTGTGGGCGTTATCCATGTCATCTTCGGCTTGGGAGGAGTGCATTAATCCATGCTGATCGGCGCACAAACCTGGGAATTTCGCTCCAAACCGGCGATCATCGGGGCGGCGACGGTCGTCGGACCTGAAGAAGGGGAGGGGCCGTTGTCCCACACCTTTGATTTCGTATACGACAATTTGGAAATTGACGAGAAGACATGGGAAAAAGCCGAACGCAAGCTGCTGGAACACGCATCCGCGCTCGCATTAGTCCATGCCGGTATCAATCGGGAGGATTTGTCCTTCTTCATCGGTGGGGATTTGATGAATCAAATCATCACCGCGACGTTTGCTGCCCGTACGATTGCCGCTCCGTATCTCGGCGTGTTTGGCGCCTGCTCCACCTCGATGGAGAGTCTGGCTCTCGCCGCTTTCCTGGCCGATGCAGGAGGGGCGCGTTACGTCATGGCCGGTACGGCCAGCCATAACTGTACGGTGGAGAAACAGTTTCGCTATCCGACCGAATACGGTTCGCAAAAACCGGCCACGGCCCAATATACGATTACCGGAGCGGGATGCGCGGTCGTATCGAAGGAAGGTTCCGGTCCCCGAATCACCCATGCGACGATCGGGCGGATCCAGGATCTTGGCGTCAAGGATCCGTTTAACATGGGGGCGGCGATGGCTCCGGCTGCGGCGGATACGCTGGTCTCTCATTTTCGCGATACCGGCCGTGGGCCCCAGGATTACGATTTGATCGTTACCGGAGACCTCGCTTCGGTGGGACATGCTATCGTCAAGGATCTTCTCGACAAAGACGGCGTCTCCATGAACCAAACGGAATTCAACGATTGCGGGCTGATGATTTATGATCGTGACAAACAAACCTACGTCAATGCTGGAGGCAGCGGTTGCGGCTGCTCCGCGGTCGTCACGTACGGCCATATTTTACGAAAACTAAAAAACCGGGAACTAAACCGGGTGCTGATCGTTGCTACGGGTGCTCTCTTGTCGCCGCTGTCTTATCAGCAAGGCGAGAGCATACCCTGCATCGCTCACGCGGTCGCCCTGGAACAGGAGGATAACGGAAGATGATATTTGTATGGGCGTTTTTGGTTGGCGGGTTAATTTGCGTCATCGGCCAATTGATGATGGATGTGCTGAAATTGACCCCAGCGCACACGATGAGCTCGCTGGTTGTAGCCGGCGCGGTGATGGATGCGATCGGGTGGTACGATCCGTTGGTGAAGTTCGCCGGAGCAGGAGCCTCCGTGCCGATTACGAGCTTCGGCAACTCGCTGGTTCACGGGGCGTTGACCGAATTAGAGCGGGACGGTTGGATCGGGGTGATCACCGGGATTTTCGATGTGACTAGCGCGGGGATCTCGGCTGCGATCATTTTTTCCTTCCTCGCCGCGCTTGTGGTACGGCCTAAAGGATAATATTTCGGAAATTTGCACGCTTTTTACGGGTATCAGTGTACTCCCTATCTATCTTCATGTAAAATAGGTAGATATATACAGGTCTTATTTGGGAGGGAAAATGCGTGCCCGTACATGAGCAATCGATGCAAACTTTAACCGCCGTAAAGAACAACCTGGAGTCGTGTATTTTAGGAAAGTCGTTTGAAATCAAACTGCTGCTCTCGGCGCTGCTGGCCGGCGGCCATGTATTAATCGAGGACGTACCCGGTACTGGCAAGACGCAGCTCGTCAAGGCGCTGGCCAAATCGATGAGCGGCGATTACCGGCGCATTCAATGCAACCCGGACATCCTCCCCAGCGATATTACGGGGGTTTCGGTTTTCCATCCCCATGAGGAACGTTTCGTATTTCGGCCGGGTCCGGTGATGACTCATATTTTGCTGGCGGATGAAATTAACCGAGCTACCACCAAAACGCAGTCTGCCTTGTTGGAGGTCATGGAGGAGCGAAGTGTGACTGCCGACGGCGTAACCCACCCGCTTCCCCATCCTTTTATGCTTTGCGCTACGCAGAATCCAATCGATTTCGAGGGCACCTATCTGCTGCCAGAAGCGCAGCTGGACCGTTTTATGATGAAAATCGGCATCGGCTATCCCGACGCCGGGACAGAGAAAGCGATGCTTCGCTCCCATAGCCAGGGTCAACCAGCGGACCAATTGGAACCGGTTACAACCATGGAAGAGATCTCGGCCATCCAAAGCGAGGTACAACATGTACATATCAGCGAACCATTGGCTGATTATTTGCTGGAGATCGTTCGCCGAACGCGGGAACATGAAGATGTTCTGCTGGGAGCTTCTCCGCGGGCTTCGCTGGCGTTTATGGCCGCGGCAAAAGCGTATGCTTTCTTGGAGGAACGGGATTATGTGCTGCCGGACGATATCAAGACGCTGGCGCCGTTCGTTCTGGAGCATCGAATTCTATTGCGGCCCGAGTCCCGTCTGGGGCACCGGAACGTCGGTGAAGTGCTGCAGCAAATTCTACGGCAGGTCCATGTACCGGTCGCTGTGGGACGGTAACCGATGCGTGCGCTGGTCGAAGGCGTTAAATTAGGCCTCACTTCCCGCAAGTTCTGGAGAGTTGCGTCCGTCTGGCTCATCTGCCTGCTGTACGTCTTGTTTCAAGGCGGGAAAACCTCGCTGATGTTGTTTATGATGGTTTCGGTGCTGGGCTTGTATTGGGCGATCGGCGGACTCGGCGGCGTGAAGCGAATCCGAGGTTCAAGAACGCTGTCGCTTTCCGGGGAACGAGGCGGGTTGCTTCAAGCCGGGGATCAAGTGCTGGTCAAGCTGCAGTTGCAGCTACCTGCTTTCCTGCCTCTTCCTTACATCGTTGTCCGCGAAACGCTGCGACGCCACAACGGGGATACCTGGGTATTCGAGGATAGCGTGGTGCCTTACTTCAGCTCAAGGTCTGAGTTGGTGTATAAGACGCCGTCACTTGAGCGCGGCAAATACGCATTCACCGGTACGAATTGCAGTGCCGAGGATATCTTTGGCCTGGTGGAGCATACCAGTGTATTCCAAACCGGTGGGGAGTTTCGGATCCTCCCCCGGACGGTGTTTATCCCCCACTGGGAGCTCTACAGCCGCAATTCGCGGCTGGCTGGTCCGGAGACCGCCGTTGCCCTGTCGCGCCGGGAATCGACCCAAATCAACGGGGTGCGCGACTATGTGTACGGGGATCGGATTTCCCGTATTCACTGGAGTGCCACCGCGAAGACGGGGACTTGGAAATCCAAAGAATTTGAACATGAATCGCTGCCCAAAATGCAATTGGTGTTGGACGCCCACGCCAGCGGATATCTTCGCCCTGCGCAATTTGAATTAGCGGTCTCCACTGCCGCTTCGCTGCTGGAATACGGGGCTAGAGAACGAATCAGCATGGGCCTTTGCACCTTGGGGAAGACCCTCCGTCATTTTCCGCCAGCGGAAAGTTATCTGGAGCGACAGCAAATGCTGCACCAGCTTGTTGATATCAACGCGGATGGGTTCGGCAACTATAAGGAACGCATGGAGGCGCAACAGGAACTTTTTCAGCCGGGAGCGTTTTTTATCCTTATCAGCCCGCTGGCGGACGATAAGGTGCTCGCTATGTTAAGGTTGGCCAAATCCCGGCAGATGATTCCGTATCATATCCAGATCGGGGAAGAGTCGGTGGCGGAGGGCATGTCAAACTCCTACCGCGCCGGCAAGCGCACCGCCTGGCAAGGGACCCTGCAGGAACGGGGACTGCGAGGCGTTTACGTCTCCTCGCTCCGCGAGCTTCCCGCGGCGATGGGGGGGGCGAAGCTGTGAAACAAGCTACATCCCCACAACATTCCAAGTCCTATCGGACTCTAACACTGCTATGGGTAGTTATAATCGCCATGCAATGGATCGATTTTACGGAACCGCTCTGGTTTTCGGTGACGACGACTTTAGTGACCGTAACGATAATCATGATGGCATTGGTGGAATGGCTCCTGCCGGTGCAGGCCGGTTGGAAATGGACGATTAAAATTATCGTGCTCCTGACCGTATGGCGCTTTATCTTGACCAGTTATGGCGTATATGTTCCGTATGGGCCGTTTTACCCGGATCAGATCCGCGGCATGGCGTTGACCTTTACGCCGTATATCTGGTTTTCGCTTGTGGCTTGGGGGCTACTGGAGGCCGTGCTGCGGCTAGTTATGAACCGCCCGCGAATCCTGCTCTTATTGGCGGTCCACCTGATTACCTTTGCGATTTTGGATTCATTTACACCTTATCATTTATGGAAAAACGTAGCTTGGATTGTCTTTGCCGGCCTCGGTTGGCTGGTGAGTACACACTTCTACGGATACCGCATGAAATATCCCCAGGGCTGGCAGCGTCTGCGGCAAAGTCCAGTAAAAATCGCCGTGAATATTGGCATCGTGTTCACTTGCGTGCTGCTGATCGGCATCAGTATGCCATCGGTCTCGCCGACGTTGACCGATCCGTATACCGCTTGGATTAAGCGAAGCGGGGGAGGAGGAGGCGGCCCCTCCGCGCTGTCCGGCGCCCTTGGGGATGGCCCGTCAGCGGTCAAGGAAGAGATCGTCTCCGGCTATAGCCGGGACGACAAAACCCTTGGAAATGGCTTCGAATTCAGCTACAGCCCGGTCATGTCGATCGATACGCCGGTGAGGTCTTATTGGCGGGGAGAAACCCGGAGCGTTTATTCCGGTACGGGATGGGCTGATCTTGAGCAGGAAGGCCGGGACACGGAACGTTACCGCGGCGCTCAAGACGCTGACCCGCTTGGGCATGAGCAGCCGGGCAAGGTGGAGACGATGCGGGTCGAGCAAACGGTGACGATGAATACCGACAAAGTGTATCCGGTGATGTTTGGCGGATACGCCATCGAAAGTGTCGAGTTGCTTGACGAACGGCAGCAGTCCGATATGCGCTGGGCCGGGAAACAAGCGGAGATGTTCTGGAATGGTTACCGCGATCCCGAGGATTTGCCGGATTACCCGCGGAAATACAAGGTTGTTGCCAATATCCCTTTGATTCCGCTCGAGGAGTTGGAACAGGCCAGTTACGAAGCCTTATATCCGGAAGGAGCTCCGGAGGAATATTTGCAGCTGCCGAGCAGTTTGCCGCAGCGGGTCAAAGACCTAGCTGAAGAGATCACCGCGGAAGGCGAGACCCCCTATGCGAAAATGGATCTCCTGCAGCAATACCTCCGGCAGAATTACGAATATACGAACAAACCGGATTTAGCCCGCAAGCGCAGCGATGACTTCGTGGACAGCTTCTTATTCGAAATTCGGCAGGGATATTGCGATTACTATTCCACGGCGATGGTCGTTATGGCCCGTTCGCTGGGCATACCGGCCCGCTGGGTTAAAGGGTACGCCCCCGGCAGTCAGCCAAGCGACGAGATGATGATGCGAAGTCCGGAGCTGGGCCGTGCGTATAATGTGAGCAATGCCGACGCTCACTCCTGGACGGAGCTGTATTTCGGCGATTACGGCTGGATTCCGTTCGAGGCGACGCCTGGTTTTGTTTCACCGATCATGGAAGCACCGGAGGACAGCGAAGAGGCTTTCGCGCTGGATACGGACACCGATACGGAGGTTTCGGCAGCCGAAGAAGGCTTCTTTTCCAAGATCGATCCGATCATCATGCAACGAATTTTCATCACGGCCGTAAGCGTGCTGTTGCTATGGACGCTGTACCAGCTGCGCTCGGAGCTTTATTTCCTCTGGCTCCGCCTGCGATTGGGCCGGCCGTTGACGCCGGCTGAGAAGGCGATCTACGAAACGTTACGGCTGGTAAGACGACTGCGTCACAGAGGTTATGTCCGTGGCGACCAAGAGACCTTACGGGAAGCGTTCGGACGGTGGAAGCTGGAGCAATCGCAGCTTGCTGAAGCGCTGGATCCGCTGCTGCTCATTTATGAGCAGGCGAATTATGGCCGGAGTCCGGCCGCCGCGAATTGGCGCAAGGCACGGGAACTGTCGCGGCAAGCCGTCAAATTGGCTGGCGGAAACCGTTGGAAGCAGGCCTTACCGAACAGCGGCAAACGGTTCCTTGGACGATAATGGGTCGGATTGCCGCCTTCAGGTGGACCGGGTTGGCATTGCCGATAGGAACGACTACCCGGGACTATTCGTTTGATTACGCCACCGCGCTTGCGCGGGAGGCGTTTTCTTTTTTAAAATAGAAGCATGATGGGGGAAGAATATGGTATAGTTTGTCGTATGAAACCGAGGTGAACGTATTTGTTTGAGAAGTTTATGCCGAATGTGCGCGTAGACAGCGTATTCGATATCGATCTGGAAGGACTCTATGCCAAAGGCTACCGCGGCATCATCACCGATCTGGACAACACTTTGGTCGGTGCCAAAGCGCCGCTGGCCACTCCCGAACTGATCGGTTGGTTTGAGAAAGTGAAGAAATGCGGGTTTAAACTCGTGATTGTGTCAAACAATAATTTGGACAGGGTGTCGGTATTCGCGAACCCTTTGAATATTGAGTTTGTGCACGCAGCCAGAAAACCGTCCGGCGCAGCTTTTCATCGAGCCATGGAAATGATGGACCTTGGGCCGCAGGAGACGATCGTCGTGGGGGACCAGATGATGACCGACGTGTTTGGCGGTAACCGGCAGGGGCTCTTTACGGTGCTCGTGCTCCCGATTGCCGTACAGGATGAAGGGATCGGTACGAGGATCAACCGCCGGCTGGAGCGGATCGTGAAGCGGCGGCTGGGTAAGGTTGGATTATGGCTCGAGGAGGAAAAGAAGCGATGACGGAAGTACAGAATGCAGAGGGCGCTCTTCGCTGCAGCGGATGTGGCGTTTTGCTGCAAACTGGGGAACCCAGCAAGCCGGGATTTGTTCCGGAACAAACCTTAACGAAGGAACCGGTGATTTGCCAACGCTGTTTCCGAATTAAGAATTACAATGAATCTTCATCCGTTACGGTGGAGCAGGACGAGTTCTTGCGCCTATTGTCGCAGATCGGCGGTAAGGAAGCACTGGTGATCCATATCGTGGATCTGTTCGATTTTCAAGGCAGCGTTATATCCGGACTTCAACGGTTTGTTGGCAACAATCCGGTGCTGTTGGCGGTGAATAAAACCGATCTGCTACCCAAGGTGACGAACTGGAACAAGGTACGGAACTGGGTGCAGAAGGAAGCGAAGGACCTGGGGCTGAAGATTGAAGACGTCGTCCTTTGCAGCGCCAAGCAAAACAGCGGTTTCGACCGGTTGCTTGAAGCGGTAGCGGCACGGCGGGGAGATCGGGACGTGTATGTCGTCGGCGCAACCAATGTCGGCAAGTCGACGCTGATCAACCGATTGATACGCGATTACAGCGATCTGGAGCAGGAATTGACCGTTTCACGCTATCCGGGCACAACGCTGGATATGGTGCATATTCCACTGGATGACGGGAAGGCGATCATCGATACGCCGGGGATCATGTATCCGTCTAGATATAGTGAGCTGGTAGCCCCCTCCGATTTGGGCGTTATTATGCCGGACAAAGCGCTCAAGCCGGCAGTGTACCAGCTGAATGAGGGACAGACGCTCTTTTTCGGCGGCTTTGGCCGGTTTGATTTTATTCAGGGGGATCGCCAATCCTTTACTTGTTTTGTCAGCGGCCGGGTGCCGATTCACCGAACGAAGCTGGAGCGGGCGGACGAGCTGTTTGCGGAGCATGCCGGGGAAATGCTGGCGCCGCCGAGCAAGGAGCATCTCGAAGCATTGCCGGAGTGGACGCGTCACGAGTTCCGAATTCCGAAGGGCAGCCGAAGCGACTTGTTTATTTCCGGTCTGGGCTGGATCAAGATCAACAATGACTTTGGTTCAGTAGTTGCGGCGCATGTGCCTAAGGGTGTGAAGGTGCTCGTCCGGCCTTCGTTGATTTAGGAGCCAATTCATCGGGTGGTCTATCATAAGGGTAAAAAAGGGCGCTATTTGATCGTGGATGCAAGTTTGGAGTGGGATAGCGGTAATTTTAGGCGTTATTTTCGGCTTATGGCCCAAAAGTAGGCGCTTTTCGGTAACACCAGGCGAATTAGGGCCGCAAAATACCGCTATTTGTGATATAAAGAGGACTTCGGGGGAAATAAGGCCCATTTATACCTTTATTATTCCCAGAGTCGGCTGAGCAGGAGGAGAACCGATGGGAGAGCAAGCGAATCACGAGAAATGGGAAGGTGAACAGGCGCGGGAAGGCGGCCGCGCCGGGCAGCCGCTGCTGCTCGGCGTCATCGGCGATCCGATCCAACATTCCAAATCGCCGGTCATGCATACGGCCGCGCTCAAGGCCTGCGGGCTCGCAGGCGCTTATCTGCCGTTTCACGTTAAGGGAAACCGGCTGGAAGAGGCGATCCGGGGCGTTCGCGCGCTGGGGTTCCGGGGCATCAATGTCACGGTCCCGCATAAAGTGGAAGTGATGGACTACTTGGACCGGATCGACGAGGGAGCCCGGTTAATCGGAGCGGTGAACACGATCGTCAATGACGACGGTGTGCTCACCGGGTACAATACCGATGGGATCGGGTATATCCGATCCCTAAAAGAGGAAGCGGCCCCAGAACTAAGAGGAAAACGTGTGCTGGTGCTGGGCTCCGGCGGCGCAGCGCGCGGGATCGTATATGCGCTGCTGCAGGAGGAGCCGGGCCTCGTGACGGTCGCCAACCGTACCGCTGTGAAAGCGCGGGAAATGGCCAACGAATGGGCGCATCTCGGCCGCTTGAACGGCTGCGGGATGGAGGAACTGGATGAAGTTCTACCGGAAGTTGATCTCATCATCAACACCACCTCTGTCGGTATGCATCCGCACGTTGGGGATTGTCCGCTGGATTCGCGGCAGATCCCGGAGGAGATCGTCGTTAGCGATCTGATCTACAATCCGCTCAAGACAGAGCTCTTACAGCAAGCCGAGGTGAGAGGATGCACGATCCATAGCGGACTCGGAATGTTCGTCTACCAGGGAGCTTACGCGTTTGAGCATTGGACCGGCCGGACCGCTCCGGTTGAAGCGATGCGGGCCGCGGTTTTAGCGAGCATGCATCAATAAAGTGAGTTGTCGCATAATTGAATATTAAGGAGTCATGAAACGACATGTTAACGGGAAAACAAAAACGTCACCTGCGCAGTATGGCGCATAGCCTGCAGCCTATTTTTCAAGTAGGCAAGGGCGGAACGAATGAGCATATGGTCAAGCAGATTTCGGAGGCACTCGAACGCCGGGAGCTAATCAAAATTTCTGTGCTCAATAATAACCTGGACGATCCGCAGGAAATCGCGGAGGAGCTGGCGAAAGGCGCCGGCGCCGAGCTGGTTCAGTTGATCGGTCGGACGATTATCCTCTACAAAGAATCTCGCGAATACAAGCAAATCGAACTTCCATAGGTTCGGAGGAAACGCAAAATGAGAAAAATCGGCATTATGGGCGGGGCGTTTGATCCGATTCACCTCGGCCATCTCCTGGCGGCGGAGGCCGCCCGAGAACAATATCATTTGGAAGAGGTTTGGTTCATGCCCTCCCATATCCCTCCGCATAAGCATCAGGCCGGCGTCAGCGGCCAGCAGCGGCTGGAGATGGTGGAGGCGGCGATCGCCAGCCATCCGGCTTTCAAACCGCTCGACATCGAGCTGCGCCGCGGCGGGGTATCCTATACCGTGGAGACGATCCGGGAAATCCGTTCGTTGCATCCCGATCTGGAGTTCTATTTCATTATCGGGGCCGATATGGTCAATTATCTTCCGAAATGGGAAGGGATCGAGGATTTGGCCGGGATGCTCTCGTTTATTGGGCTGCAGCGCCCTGGGAGCTTTCTGGAGCTGGACGCGCTGCCCCCATTCATCCAGGAGGCGGTGCAGCTCGCAGAAATGCCGCTCGTCGATATCTCTTCGAGCTTGATCCGCAGCCGCTTATCCGCTGGACGTTCAATCCGGTATATGGTCCCGGACGTCGTGTATGAATATATGACAAGGAGCGGATTGTATGGACTACAGCCGTGAGGAACTGATCGCTGCTGTTTCCGCGGGGATGCCTTCCAAACGTTGGAAGCATGTTGAAGGCGTAATGGAGAGCGCGGTCATCCTGGCCAAGCGGTATGGAGCCGATCCGGTCAAAGCCGATTTGGCCGCCCTGCTGCATGACCTGGCTAAGTTTTGGCCGATTGAAGAGCAGGAGGCGATCATCCGCGATAACGGCTTGAACGCCGATTTGCTCCGGCATGACAAGCAGCTGCTGCATGCCGAAGTCGGGGCTTTTATCTCGAAGCGGGATTACGGCGTGGAGGATGAAGAGGTGCTGGACGCGATCCGCTACCATACCTCGGGCCGAGAGGGCATGACCCTGCTGGACAAAATCGTCTGCCTGGCAGATTATATCGAGCCGGGGCGCGAATTCCCCGGTGTGGAGAAGATTCGTGAACTGGCGGAGACGAGTCTGGAGGATGCGCTGGTTGCCGGATTCGACTCGACGATCTCTTTTTTACTGGAGAAGGGTAAACCGATCTTTCCGCTGACGTTATTGGCGCGTAATGATTTGATAGTAAACCGAACAAAATCAAGGGAGGCTGAGTGAATGGCGGTAAATTCAAACGAATTGTTGAACATGGCGGTGCAAGCCGCAGACGATAAAAAAGCGATGAACATCGTAGCATTGGATTTGAAGGGGATTTCTTTGATCGCGGACTATTTCGTGATCTGTCACGGCAACTCGGATACACAGGTGCAGGCGATCGCCACGGAGATCCGGAAAAGAGCGCATGACGCTGGCGCGAACGTTCGTGGCATTGAAGGTATGGATTCCGCACGCTGGGTACTGATGGATCTAGGCGATGTGGTCGTTCATGTGTTCCATCGGGATGAACGCGAATATTACAATATTGAACGGCTTTGGTCGGATGCCAAAGTCGTGGAGACGGTATGAGTCTGGTCGCAGGGACGATTGTATCTTTGCCGATAGATCGCGAAGTTTCGCCATACGGCTATTTCCTTAGCGCGGGTGGACAGGATGTCCTTCTCCATTACTCTGAGCTGACCCGTCAGGTTAAGCCGGGGGAACCGGTTGAGGTATTCCTGTTCTTCGATACGGAGGACCGTTTGGCAGCCACGATGAAAAAACCGCATCTGACGCTTGGCGAGCTGGCGTTGCTCGAGGTGGCGGACGTACATCCGCGGCTGGGCTGCTTCCTAGAGATGGGTTTGGGTCGTCAATTACTGTTGCCGATCCGTGAGCTACCTGAGTTGAAGGAGCTCCATCCACAAGTTGGTGATCAGGTGTACGTCATCATGGAGCACGACAAGCAGGGACGACTCAAAGCGAAGCTGGCGGGTGAGCAGGAGCTCGCTCCTCACGCCTTCCATGCCCCGGAATCCTGGAAAAATCAATGGCTGGACGCCATCGTCTACAAGCCGCTGCAAATGGGGACGTTTGTTGTCGTCCAGGGCGGCGTGTTGGGGTTTGGCGCGATCGGAATGATCCACACATCAGAACGCAATCGTCTACTGCGGCTAGGTGAACGTGTGCAGGTTCGCGTATCCCATATTCGCGAGGACGGGCGCGTGAACCTGGCGATGGCTCCGCGCAAGGAAATCGGCATGGGCCAGGACGCGGAGCGCATCCTCGCGTATCTGGAGAGCCGCCCGGGCGGCGGTATGCCGTATTCCGACGCGACACCGCCGGACCTGATCAAGCAGCGGTTTTCGATCAGCAAATCCGCGTTTAAGCGGGCGATCGGCAAGCTGATGAAGGAAGGCAAGGTGGTCCAGAAGGAAAACTGGACCTATTTGGTCGAGTCGCCGGCAGCTGGCGGAGACGACTCAAAACAACCGGAAGCCTAAGTAACAGCAGCATCCAGACAGAAAGCGGTGACTAGCAAGCCCATGGCATCCTATCGGAAATTTGCTTATGTGTATGACGAATTGATGGAAGACATGCCTTACCCGGACTGGATCCGATTTGCCCGCACGGCCTGGGAGCGGCATGGAATGCCGCGGACGGTCGTCGATCTCGGCTGCGGAACCGGCAGCATCACGATTCCACTGGTGAATGCCGGGTTCGAGGTGACGGGGATCGACTTGTCCGCCGACATGCTGGCAGTGGCCCGCCGTAAAATGGAAACGACACCCCAAGGTGCCCGGCTGTTCCGCGAGGGCAGCGTGCGCTGGGTGCAGCAGGATATGACGGAGTGGTCCGTGCCTGAGCCGGTTGACGCCGTCATTTCTTTTTGCGATTGCTTGAACTATTTACTGGAAGAGGACGATATTGTTCGCACCTTCCGCCGTACATATGAAGGATTAAAGCCCGGAGGAACGTTTCTGTTTGACGTGCACCACCCCAACACTTTAGTTCGGTACGAGGAGGAGCAGCCGTTTATTTGGGATGAGCCCAGCGTGTCCTATATCTGGACATGCGAACGGGATGCCTATCGGAATGAGATCGAGCATCATTTGTCGATCTTCGCTCGCGAGGAGGAGCAAGGGCCGGGGTTATACCGCCGATTCGAAGAAACGCATATCCAGCGGGCCTACGACCCGGCATGGATGAGAAGCGAGTTGCTGCGTTGCGGATTCCGCGACGTAACCATTTACGCGGATTTCGAGTGGGTGGAAGCGGTGGATGACGCGGCCCGGCTGTTTTTTGTGGCGGTGAAGTGATCGTGTTCTTATCCATGTGAAGCTACGCATCATACAACTGAATAGATGCAAAAGTGCAGTTATTTTGGAGTCATTTTGATGCCAACGACGAAATAGTTGCGTATGTGCAGTTATTTTTGGCGATGAACGGGTTTTTGCCCTTATACTCTCAAAAATAACTGCATTTTTGCAGCAAATCGCGAGTTTGAGAACAGACTTGAGGAATTAGCTGCATTTTTGCACTAATTTCTTCATGAAGGATCGCGGGTTTCCAAAGTTATAATGGGAAACAGAGTCGAATGGAAAGAGGAGAAACGCATGAAAAAGCAGCTGACCGTTTTGTTCCAAGGGGATTCCATCACGGATGGAAACCGGGGACGAGACAAGGATCTGAATCATATTCTGGGGCATAGCTACGCTTATATCATCGGTGCTAAGCTGGGCAATGATTTCGCACATTTGAAGCCTACCTTTGTCAATCGGGGCGTGAGCGGCGACCGGGTTTCTGATCTGTACGCCAGATGGAATGAGGATGCAATCAGCCTGAAGCCAGATGTTATCAGCCTGCTGGTTGGCGTTAACGACGCTTGGCGGCAAATGAGCGGTGAACCTAGCGGGGCGACGGATCGCTTCGAGCGGGCGTACCGTCATTTGCTGGAGGAGACGAAGGAAGTATTGCCAAACACCAAGCTGGTGTTATGCGAACCGTTTATCTTGAACACCGGTGCTACGGCGGAAAAATGGACCGAGTGGGAGCGCCTGGTGGGGCGATATCAGGACACCGTGCGCCAATTGGCCGAGGAGTTTGGTGCGGTGCATGTGCCGCTGCAGGACGCTTTTGATGCGGCGACCGAGAAGGCAGAGGCGGCATACTGGCTCTGGGATGGCGTCCATCCGACGGCGGCGGGTCATGATTTGCTGGCCGGACGTTGGCTGGAGGTCGTAGGACGCAGCGGATTGTGGGACTAAGCGAACATGAACAAAGGGTTTAAAGCGGAGGATATCCGTTTTAAACCCTTTTATTTTTGACGAAACATTTCTTTCAGTACACGGTAGGCACGCGCTTGTTCCTCAGCGGGCTGCTCTTGCAGCAACTGCACGATTTATTCTACCAATTGAATAATACGCATCGCGGATTGATCATTAAATACGTCGAATTATTCGAACGTTATCGGAGCTTCGCTTCTGCTCATGTTATAGATACCTATCAGGAATTAATTGGTAAATTGAAACAAAATGATATGCAAGCCTAAACAGTTACGCCTCAACCCCCTGTATTCTTCTATCATTCCGTAAAAATTAAATAGTTATTGTGCCGATAATTCAGTATAATTCTCTTATACCCTATTGAACGAACCCTTCAGAGAGGATTATCTACCTAATGAATGTAGCAGCAACTAAACCAGTAAAGACAAATCGACGTTCGAAGTCGTCTCCACCGCCTGTACGGATTTTCTCGCTCGGCGGGATCGGGGAGATCGGCAAAAATATGTACGGCATCGAATATAGAGATGAGATCATTCTGATTGACGCGGGGCTTAAATTCCCGGATTCCCGCTTGACGGGCATTGATTGCATCATTCCGGATATTCGTTATTTAATTGACAATAAGCATAAAATGAAAGGCCTGTTCCTCACCCATGGTCACGAGGATCATATCGGCGCGATTCCGTACGTGCTTCGCCAATTGCAACTGCCGATTTACGGCGGCCCGTTGACCATCGGGTTGGTTAAAGCCAAGCTAGAGGAGCATCGGCTGCTCGGACAAGCGGAGCTGCATGTGTTCCAAGAGAACGATCGGTTCGCGTTTAAACATTTGGCCGTGCATTTCTTCCGGACCACGCACAGTATCCCGGATGCCTTCGGTATCGTCGTTGATACCCCATACGGGTCGATCGTGCATACGGGAGATTTCAAATTCGATTTCACGCCGGAGGACCGTCCTGCCGATCTATTTAAAATGGCCAGCGTTGGCGGTGAAGGCGTATTGGCGCTGCTCGCCGACAGCACGAACAGTGAGAAGGAGGGCTTTACTCCTTCCGAACGTCGGGTCGGCGACGCAATCTTGGATTCGTTCCGCGGCTGCCATGGGCGGATCTTGTTCGCTACCTTCGCCTCCAACGTACATCGGCTGCAGCAAGTCGTGGAAGCGGCGACCCTCGTGAACCGTAAAATTGCCGTCATCGGCCGCAGCATGGAGAAAGTGTTCGCCATCGGCCAGGATCTGGGATATATCCGCGTACCGGAAGGCATGCTGATCGACGTGAAGCATATCGACCGTTACCCCGAGGAGCAAGTACTCATCGTCTGCACCGGCAGTCAAGGAGAGCCGAACGCGGCGCTCAGCCGGATCGCTTCGGGGGCCCACCGGAGTGTGCAGGTTTATCCGGGAGATACGGTCATTTATTCGTCCTCGCCGATTCCCGGCAATGCACAGAACATCAACCGCAGTATCGACTTGCTGCTGCGGGCTGGCGCGAACGTCATTTACGGCTCGATTTTCGACATTCATACGTCCGGGCACGGTTGCCGGGAGGACCTGAAGCTGATGCTCAGCTTTATCCGTCCGAAGTACTTCATCCCGATTCACGGTGAATATCGGATGTTGCTTAGTCACCGCAATCTGGCGCTGCAAACGGGCATTCCCGAAGATCATGTGTTTGTCATGAACATCGGTGACACGTTATCGGTGTACCGGAACCGGGCCAAACGGGGGCGGACCATCCCTTCCGGGCAAGTGCTAATCAGCAACGGGGAGATGCGTCCGACCTCAGAAGACGCGCTGCTGGTTGAACGAATGGAGCTGGCTCAGGAAGGCATCGTCATCGTCGTGATGACGGTTGACCGTAAAACGCGGCAAATTCTAGCCGGACCGGATATCGTCTCGCGCGGCTTCGTCTACATGCAGGACGCCAGGCCGTTGCTGCGCCGGGCCGAAGCGATGCTGAAGCGGAGCTTGAACCGGCTTGGCGAGAAGGAGTCTTACGATCAAAACGCTTGGCTGCGGGCGACACAGCAGCAGCTGCGGCGATATTTTGTCAAAGAAGTGGGCCGAACCCCGCATATCATGCCGTCCATTCTGGAAGTCTAGTGACGGCAGGGAGCTTCCCGAGAAATAGGGAGGCTCCTCTTTTTATTTGACCACCTGTTCATATTTCCGTATAATGTGTAAAAATATAGGAGATTCCGAAGGAGGGAGATCCAATGACGAATGAACCCACGATTCGTTCCGTGATCAGCCGCCAGCTGGAAAGGAAAGGATATTCCTTGCACAGCTTTTCCCACCGTTCAGGAATTAATCGGGGAACGCTCAGTGCCATTTTAAACGGAAATCCCCCCAAACCTATCTCCATCGGGCAGCTAGACTTGATCACTGAAGCGCTCGAGCAACCGATCGGACGGTATTATCCCTTATACATTGAGGAGTGTATCGATTCCGGGCATCCGAACCGGAGGAGATTGAAGTCGTTTATGCTCCGCTGCGCGGAAATTGGAGAATTGGCCTGTATTGAACAGGTGTTGTCCCGTCTGGCCGAGGACCTGTCCTATCTCCCGATGATTTTTGCTATTGGCGAGGAACTCTATGAAGAAGGAAGGCGCGAAGCGGCGGGGCTATTCTACCAATCGGTTTGTGAATACGAGAAATATCAGCATTCGGAACGTTTGGCGATCAGCCAATACCGCCTGTTCCGGATGAACCTGGGGGATGACGCGGAATCGAATCTGCGGTCCGCGACCTGGTTCGAGCCGTACCGCAACCGGCTTCCGGAGGATCTTCAACTCGACGGGCTGCTTCATCTGGCGAATGCCTATTACACGCTGCAAAAGTGGTCTTATGTTGTTAGATTTGCCGAGGAATTGCAAACGCTGGCCCGGCGTATCTATGAAACGAGCCGCAAAACGACGTCTGCGAACCCTTATCACGAACTGCATTGTGAACGACACCTGGTGGTCTATTACGGTCAAGGGTATTTGTTGAAAGGCTCGGCCTTGGAGCATCAGGGGAGGTACGGCGAAGCGTTGGCCTGCGTGGCCGAATACGCGGATTTAAGCTGGTTTGAAGGCCTAAACGAAACGGGTTGGAAAGAGGTCGGGAAATTTAAGGTTTGGGCCAGAGCAAACCGGTACAATCTGGAGATTTTGAATGGAAATGAAGCCATCCTTCCGGAATATATCGACTTCCTCAAAGAGCATCCCTATGAGGTTCTTCCCAGTTTGAGGATCATTGTCGAAGCGGCGAACCTTAACGGTTTTCTGATCGACGACGTATTAAAAGAGTTTCCCGTGAATACGGATTTATATAACCAGTTTCCGAATTACTATGTTTCTGCCGTCAATAAGGACCGGTACCTGGATTTAAACTACCAGCTGGCCATGTATTTGCTGCGAGAACAGAAAATCGCGGAAGGCTTGGAGAAATTGATCTATGCGCTCAAATATGCCGTTGCTCAGAAGAATAAGGAGTTTTTTATGAAAATGGTCCCGCTGTTTGAGCAGTATCGAAGCTTTGTTTCGTCCGAACAGCTGAAAGAGTACGAAATCTTGATGGGGGAGGTGTTGAAAGGTGCGGAAATGGATCTTGGCACTCACGCTGATCATTAGTTTCGGCACAGGGGGGCTCGGCAGCAGCCTCAGTTATGACGGTCATCTCACAGCCTATGAGAATGGGGTTGGGGGTTAGGCTGTCGCGAGAGAGGGGGCACTTCCGAACGTTGAACAAGCCGGTTCATCCGGGGTAACCCGAAGGGTGGATTGGCTTTTTTTCATATTATGCCTATTATTATAGTTTTCAGAGACCGGACATGAGATAATGATAACAAACTGAATCCAAAAGAAGGTGTGAATCTGAAAATGAATTCGTTCAGTGAAACTAGACCGAAACCGGGAAGCCCGGAAGTCGTCACGTTCGGCGAAAGCATGGCCTTGTTGATCGCGGAAGGGGGCAAAGGGCTCGAATATGCAAGCGCTCTCTCGCCATCGTTTGGGGGTGCGGAATCCAACGTGGCTATCGGGTTGGCCCGTCTGGGGCAAACCTCGGGATGGTGCGGCCGCCTTGGGGACGATCCGTTTGGCCGACGTATTCTGAAGGTGATCCGTGGCGAAGGTGTCGATGTGAGCCGCGTCCGGTTGACGGACGAAGCGCCTACGGGCATGATGGTACGGGAGAACGTGGCAGGCAAAAGCTCGGTTTATTATTACCGTAAGTTATCCGCGGCCAGCTTCATGCGTCCGGAGCATCTGGACGAGTCGTATATCGCCGGGGCCAAGGTGCTGCACTTAACCGGCATTACGCCTGCGCTTAGCGCCTCCTGCGTGGAAACCGCCCATGCGGCGGTAGATATCGCCAAACGGCATGGGGTGAAGGTCAGCTTCGATCCCAACTTGCGCTTGAAGTTATGGAGCATCGAGGACGCGCGCAAGGTGTTGTTACCGCTTGCGATGAAGGCGGATTATTTCCTGCCGGGGCTCGATGAATTGAAGTTGTTATACGAGACCGATTCGGTGGATACGATTATCGGGAAGCTGCAGGAGCTGTCAGCCATTAGCATTATCAAAGGCGGAGACGACTGTACCTACGTGCTGGAACAAGGCCATTTGACCTCTGTCCCTTATTATAAGGTAGAGCACGTGATCGACACGGTGGGAGCGGGCGATGGATTTTGCGCTGGATTTCTGGCCGGCGTGGTGCGCGGATACAGCATGGTTGAGGCCGTTCGCCTAGGTAATCTGGTCGGGGCCCAAGTCATTCAGGCCGTTGGCGATTGGGAAGGACTGCCGAGCGCGGCGGAGATTGATCGTTTGCTGTCCGGTAAAGGGCATGTAGAGCGGTAAAGACTTCAACTAACTCTTCCGACGGAGATGAAATTAGCCTAGAATGTTAACGTGATCATTTTATTGTTTTTGCTGCATCCCCTCACGCCCAAGCCGCCGGAGCAAAGTTTCGGCGGCTTGGTTGTTTCTTAGGAGCGCTCGGCCGCGCGGTACCCAATCGCGGCTGCCTTGGGAGCGCGGCGTTCGCTTCGGCTCATCGGCGGCTGCCTGTGAAGGCCGCATGTTCCAAATCAAGCAGCCGGGTCTTCATCTCCAGGCCGCCGCGGTAGCCGGTGAGCGCGCCGTTTTTGCCGATTACCCGATGGCAGGGAACGGTGATCAGCAGCGGGTTGGCTCCGATCGCCGTACCAACGGCGCGGACGGAGGACGGTTTTCGGATGGCCTCGGCGATATCCGTGTAAGAACGGGTCTGCCCGAAGGGAATGTCGCAAAGCGCCTCCCATACCGCGAGTTGAAACGCCGTTCCCCGCAAATCGAAGGGGAGGGTGAAACGTTCGCGTTTGGCCGCCAAATACTCCGTCAGTTGAGCGGCGTAGGGTGCCAGGCGCTGCTCGTCCTGCATGAGCGGACTCCCTGGGAAGCGGCGGCCGGCCCATGCGGCTAGTTCTTCGAATGGCCGGCCGAAAGAGCCGACGTACGCCAGGCCATCGCCGGTGGCGGCGAGGTACAGGGTCCATTGGCCATCGTTGAGCCGTGACCAGTATATGGGTTGGGGTTGGTTGGTTTTCATGGGTAATGCACCTCCAGGCTTGATTGAATATAGCCGTGAACAACGATAATTTTCGCTAGGTCGGCGATCCCGCCTGCGAATTCCGATATTCGTTTGGCGTGATTCCGGTCGTTTTTTTGAACAAGGTGATAAAGTACGATGGGCTGCCGATCCCCACTTCGAGGGCAATATCCGCAACCGTGCGTCGCGTATGGAGCAGCGCGCGCTTGGCCGCTTCGATTCTGCGCCGCTGGATGTACTCGACCGGCGTCATTTGCATGACGCGTTTAAAAGTGCGTTGCAGATGGTACGGACTGCCGTGGCACATGTCGGCCAGAAGTTCCAACGTAAGCTTCTCGTCATAATGGCGGTCGATGTAGTCGGCGATTTGCCCCACCCATTCCCGGTCCGGCAGCGGTTGTCCGTCGGGTTTGCAGCGCTTGCAAGGGCGGAAACGGGCGGCCTTGGCTTGCTCGGCACTGGCGAATATCCGGACGTTTTCCCGTTTGGGCGGCTTCGATTTGCATGAGGGCCGGCAGAAGATCCCCGTGCTGGCGACCGCGTAGAAAAAGCGACCGTCCTGCGAGGCATCGTTTTGGATGATCGCCTGCCATTCCGTTTCACTGGCGGTTGGATAATCCCCGCTGGTCATCGTCATGGGTGACCTCACCTCCTGCCTTAGTATACCTTTGCAAAGGCTGCCTCGTCATGTTTTTCGAATGGAAAAGCAAGATAACGAAATGGATTCGAACGCGAATCGTGTTAAAACTATAGGAGTAAAGCGTTGTTCAAAGCGAGGAGGAAGTGTCATCGGTCAGTTAGATTCAGGAAAGCCGAATGCGGTGTGGGAAGATCAGGGGTCTATGTTAAGGCTGTCGGTGCCCGAGGAATTCAGTTTTGCCGAAAATGTGAAGTACTTGTCGCGGTCATCCAATGAATGCTTGTCGCGGATTGACAACCAGCGGCTGTACAAGGCCGTTCCGCTGGAATCCGGAGCGACTCCCGTGATGGAAATCAGCGCGGAGGGGAGCGAGGCCTTGAAGGTTCGATTCCTCGGCGGCACGGCTCCTTCCCGGAAGCAGGATCGCGAAGAGGTCGCGCGTTACGTAAGGGACTGGTTCGATTTGGATACCGATTTGCGCCCGTTTTATGAGATGGCGCGAAGGGACGCATTGCTTCAGGGAACGGTGGATTCCTTCTACGGACTGCGCAATATCGGCATTCCCGATTTGTTCGAAGCCTTAGCCTGGGGAATCATTGGCCAGCAGATCAACCTGGCCTTTGCCTACACGCTGAAACGGCGGCTTGTGGAGCAGTTCGGTCGGCATGTCGAGTGCGAAGGAGAACGGTACCTTGTATTTCCGTCCGCCCGAGACATCGCCGGTTTGACCGTCCAGGATTTGGAGGGGATCCGCATGACCCGGAACAAATCCGAGTATCTGCTCGGCACGGCCCAATTGATTGCCTCGGGAGAACTGACGAAGGAGGGGCTACGGGCGTCGGGCGGGGTGAAAGCAGCGGAGAAGCGGCTCGTCGGCATCCGCGGCATCGGTCCGTGGACGGCCAATTATGTGCTGATGCGTTGCCTCCGAATGCCGGATGCCTTTCCGGTTGACGATGTAGGTTTGCAGAATGCGGTCAAGCATGTGCTTGGGATGGAACGGAAACCGGCCGCAAAGGAGCTCTTGGCCTGGGCGGAAGGTTGGAAACCGTGGCTGTCGTACGCGACCTTCTACTTATGGAGAGTGTTGTATTAACAAATCGGAAACAGGCAGCCGCCGTTGGAAATACTCGGAGCTGCCTGCTGGTGATATCGATATTAACTTATCTTGCCATCCATCCGCCGTCGACGCAAAGGATATGGCCATTCAAATAGTCGGAGGCGGCGGAGGCGAGGAAGACCGCCGGGCCCTTTACGTCCTCCGGTGTTCCCCAACGTCCGGCTGGAATCCGATCCGTGATCGAGGCCTTCCGGTTCTCATCGGCCCGAATCGGCGCCGTGTTGTCTGTCGCCATGTAACCAGGAGCAATGCCGTTGACCTGCAAACCGTAGGAAGCCCATTCATTGGCGAACGCTTTGGTTAGTCCTGCAACCCCATGTTTGCTGGCCGTATAGCCAGGTACGTTGATTCCTCCTTGGTAAGATAACATCGAGCAGATGTTGATCATTTTGCCGCTGCCGCGTTCGATCATGTGGCGCCCGGCGATTTGCGACAGCAGGAATACCGTGTTCATGTTAATGTTGATCACGTCAAGCCAATCCTTCTCGCTGTGGTCCTTGGCGGGTGTTCGACGAATGATCCCGGCGTTGTTTACTAGAATATCGACCGCTCCCGTAAGCTTCAGCGCCTCGTCGAAGGTCTCCTGCAATTTGTTGTGATCGCTGAGGTCCACCACGATTTCCGAAGCTTTACGGCCCAAGGCCGTAATCATGCTTACTGTCTCCGCGCTGCTGCTCAGCGAGGCGCAAACGACGTTGGCACCGGCTTCAGCTAACCCGACAGCGATGCCCTGACCGAGTCCGCCGGCTGCCCCGGTGACGAGGGCCGTTTTGCCTGTTAAATCAAATCGATTCATGAGTATACGCTCCTCCTTAAAATATCGTTCGTTATTCGTCTTTCCATTCGATCGTTACGCCGGCGCGCTCGTACGGTAGTGACGTTTCAGCAGGGAGGCCGCGATCGGTGATGATACGCGAGATTTCGCTGAGCGAAGCGAAGGTGCGGAGCGCCGTCTGCCCGAACTTCTGATGGTTCATGACCGCGATCGCTTCCCGGGACGTTTCGATCAAAGCCCGTTTGAAATCAATTAAATCACCGGTATAAATCGACAGCCCGTGTTCCGGGTGGATGCCGGTCGCCGAGATAAAAGCCTTCTGGATATTTAACTGACGAACGTACGCTGCGGACTCCGGACCGGCCAGCATATTGCGGACGCGGTAGCCCCCCGGCACGACGAGACGGATTTGGTCTTTGGCAGCCAGCTCGCTGATAATGTACACGTCGTTGGTGACAACGGTCAGAGGCCGATTCTCGAGACGCCGGGCCATCTCCAGCGTGGTGCTGCCGCCGTCCAGCGCGATAATGTCGCCCTCCTGGATGTGGGCTAAGGCGAGCTGGGCGATTTCGCTTTTCTCCTCGGCATGTTTCGCCAGCGGCTCTTTGGACGGCAGGATGCCGTACTGATCGCTTTGGGCAAGCATGGCTCCGCCATGCACGCGCACCAGAAGCCCTTGCTCCTCCAGCTTGGCGAGATCCTCCCGGATCGTCTTGCCGGTCACGCCCAGGCTCTCGCTTAATTCCGCCACCGTCACTTCCTTTTGCGTCAGCAGAACCTCCATGATTTTTTCATAACGTCGAATTTGATTCATGCTAGATTTCACTCTTTCTTATTTCAAGTCTTTCATGGGAACTGCGTCCATGTCCGCATAGGCTTTGTTATCGCCGGCCATTCCCCAAATAAATGTATAATTGCTTGTTCCGACCCCGCTATGAATCGACCAGCTCGGCGAGATGACGGCTTGCTCGTTGCGCATCACGATATGCCGGGTTTCGCTGGGTTCGCCCATTAGATGAAATACAACGGCGTCGTCCGCCAAATCGAAGTACATATAAGCTTCCATCCGGCGTGGATGAACATGGGCAGGCATCGTGTTCCACATGTTGCCGGTCTTGAGCTGGGTCATCCCCATCACGAGCTGAGAGCTTTGCAGGCCGTTCTCATGAATGAATCGGTGAATAGTACGGTCGTTCGAGTTCTTGATCGAACCAAGCGCACCGGATTCGGCTTCCGCTAGCGTTGTTTTGGCCGTAGGGAACTCCAGATGCGCCGGGGCCGAATTTAAATAGAATTTCGCCGGCTTCGTCGCATCCTTGCTTCGGAAAATTACCTCGCGCGAGCCTTTGCCGACGTACAAGCAATCCTTGTTGTTCAGCTCGTATTCCGTACCGTCGACAAGGATCGATCCCGGCCCGCCTACATTAATGGCTCCAAGTTCGCGCCGTTCGAGGAAGTAGGCGACCCCCAGTTCCTTCAGATCGGTCTCCAGCTTAACTTCCTGCTTCACCGGGGCGGCACCGCCGATAATCAGCCGGTCTTCATGCGTGAGTACCAGCTCCAGGTGATCCGGCGTAAACAAGGTGGGGATGTGGAATTCCTTGCGCAGCCGATCCGTATCGAATTGCTTGACCTCATTGGGATGCGAAGCGTAGCGACGTTCCATGTAAAATCTCTCCTTTTCACGTTCATTTTGGTGTATAATGTTCATATACGTTCACATTAATCCATTTCGGTTCATTTTGCAAGGGGTTACATCTAGAGAAGGAAGCTCGCAGAAGTTCAGAGGATTGCCGTAACAAATCGTGGATTCACCGGCTTTAGCCGCCGTGGGAACCATGATAGGATGTGGGGGAAGGGGCGCTATTTGATGAATCTTTATCGAGCAAGAATGGGAGAAATCGTCCATCGAGCGGCCGAGTATGCGTGGCGTCAGCCTCTCCTAGCCAGCGGGCTGTGGTTTCACGGCGATATTCGGGACAACTTTTATTACGCCTCCTATTTATTTGCAGCCGCCGTCGACTCGGAAGAAACGTCGTCGTTTGATCGCGTGGAAGGCCGGCAACTGGCGGAGAAGGTGCTGCTGCGTGTGCTTCTACTGCAGGATCGGGTGGCGGCTAGCCCGTTGTCGTTGTACGGCCATTGGCCACTGGGGCTTGACCCGGCTCCGGATCTGGCAACGCCTCATGTGCTGCCGGTGGAGCTGATGGGCAGTTTGATGGTGTATTTCGTGCAGAGCTATGGGGAGCACCTGAGCCCGGAGGTGGCTACGCGGTTCGAGGAGGCCTTGTCCCATGTGTACCGCAGCGGATTTTATCGCAAACCTTTACGGGAGTACAACCATCACGAGGCGAAGTACACGGCTGCGAAGCTGATCTTTGGACAGCGATACGGGGATGCGGCATTGTTTGCGGATGGAAGGGAATGCCTGCGACAAACGCTTGCCCATCTTCGCCTTGAGGGTATGGCCGAATACGGGGCTTTGCCGTGGTTCTGGCATTGGATTCAGGCGTTTACCTGCGCGTGGGGGCTGGTGGATGATGCGGAGGTCAAGAACGAGCTCTCCGAGATGCTCGACCATTTATGGAACGTTCGAGCGGTGTATTATTTCAAAGGGTCCTGGGTTGGGGCCCATGCCCGCGGCTGGCCGCATGATGCGCCGCGGGACGCCAACGTCCTGCACGACTATGTGCAATTCGGCGATTTCGAGTTGCCGAAAGCGATGCCACGCACAGAGTATGCCGGGTTTCTATTCTACGAAGCGCCCCTGCGAGCTCGGCATCGGGCGCTGGAGCGGAATGAACCCTTCGAGGCCCGAGCCGCTCTACTTAAAGAGATCGGCGGTGTGAAGCATCGGCTTCATTCCTATGCTTATGTCACCGGTCAATTTGGGGTCGGGGGGATGTGGGAGAGAGTCGAGGAATTCGACAACGAAAAGCTGCGTTGGCTATTCAGCTTGCCGGTCCGCGGCGAGAAAGGCAATCAGCTGTATTTTTTCCATCCCGGCAAAGGATATGATCCTGCGGGCAACGACCCGCGCCATCAAAGCGGGTGGACGGATGTGCTGTATCATAAGAATGTCGTTATGGCTGTATACTCACTGCCGGAAGACGCGACGGAACAGGTCTATGGCGTGCTTCCGGAAGGAGAATGGCGGTTTGCAGCGAATGGTATATTCGGAAAGGTCGAAGAGACGTATTTTGCCGTGTATGTATCGGGGGCTTACCAGGTACAGGATCGGAACGGTTATCTGCAAGTTGTGGCGGATGCACGCTGCGTTGGCATCGTAGTGGAAGCCCTTGGCGTACCGGGAGCGAGCCTTCGGGGGATCACCGGACTGGATGAGTTCGTCTCAACTGCGATGTCCCGTGCGCCCCGATATGAAGTCGGTGGAGGAGCGGGAAGCATCGGTGTGTCGTACGCTACATATGCCGAGGAAGCCAAGCTTTTTCTCCGCGTTGAGGGTCCCGGACTTCTGGGAAATCGACAGGTGAACGGCCAGCGTGTTGATTTGGAGTCATATTCTTTTTCATTGTAAGGGGCAAAGAACACGTAATCGTAAGAAAGAGGGTATAAGGATGAAGAAGCTGCTGCTTACGCAAAAAATCATGCAAGAAGGCGTTGTCGCCGTGTTGCGTGGTGAAACTCCGGAGGATGTCGTGCAAATGGCCGAGCAGGCGATTGCCGGCGGTATTAAAGTCATCGAAGTCACGATGACGATTCCGTTTGCTTTACGGGCGATCGAGGAGCTAGCCCGCAAATACACCTGGGACACGCAGGATGAATCCCGATATGCCATAATCGGCGTGGGAACGGTGCTTGATCCCGAAACGGCGCGGGCGGCGATTCTGAGCGGCGCTCAGTTCGTCGTCGGGCCATCCTTGAACCCGGACACGGTGAGATTGTGTAACCGTTACCGCATCCCGGTGATGCCTGGATGCATGACGATCAAAGAAATCCAGGAAGCGCTGGAGCTGGGGGCGGACATCGTGAAGCTGTTCCCGGGCAATCTGTACGATCCGTCGATGATCAAGGCCGTCAAGGGGCCGCTGCCGCAGGCAAACCTCATGCCTACCGGCGGGGTCTCGCTGGCGAATCTCGGCGAATGGATCCAAGCCGGGGCGGTGGCTGTCGGCATTGGCTCGGACTTGACGAACGAAGCGGTGAAGAAGCACGACCTGTCGCTGATCGCCCAGAAGGCGGCGGCTTATAAGGCGGAGTATTTGAAGGCCAAAGGGTTATCCTAAACGTAGATTATTCTGAATAAAAAAGAATAAATCGACGAGGAGGGATTCACGTGGATCTTGGTTTGCAAGGGAAACGGGCAATGATAACCGGCGGCAGCAAGGGCATTGGTCTTGCTACCGCCCTCATACTAGCTGCGGAAGGGGCTCAAGTAGCCATCGTCGCGCGGGGGGAAGGTCCGCTTAGGGAAGCGGCCGCGACCATTCATGCGAAGACGGGGGTTGAACCGCTCGTCCTCGTCGCCGACGTCGCTTCGGGTGAGGATGCGCGCCGGGCGGTAGAGCAGGCGGCGGAGCAATTTGGCGGGCTCGATATTGTCATCAACAACGCCGGAACGTCGGCCGCAGGGCCTTTCGAGCAAGTCGAGGCGGAGACTTGGGGAGCGGATCTGGATCTAAAGGTGCTCGGGACAGTGAACTTCTCCCGGGCTGCCGTTCCCTATCTGCGTGAAGCCGGGGGCGGTGCGATCCTAAACGTCACCGCAATCAGCGGCAAGACGCCGGGAGCTTCTTCTTTGCCGACATCGGTTAGCCGGGCAGCCGGCCTGGCCCTCACGAAGGCGATGAGCAAGGACCTAGCTGCCGACCGCATCCGTGTGAATGCGGTATGCATCGGGCTGGTCCGCAGCGACCAGATCGAGCGAAAATGGCGCCAAGCCGCGCCCGACCTCACCTGGGAGCAGTTCGCGACCGATCCGCGCCATGGCATCCCGCTGGGGCGGATTGGCCAGGTAGAGGAGGCGGCGAAGGTGATCGCCTTCCTGGTCTCCGAGGCCGCGTCGTATGTGACGGGCACGGCGGTCAACATCGACGGCGGCACGTCGTCGGTGTTGTAACACGGCGGGGGGAATCGCCGGTTGAAAAGGCTGATCGTCGAATTAGTGACGATCCGCTTTTTTTACAGGGGAGATGCTCCGGTTCATTTGAATCAACCGCGCTATGGGTATTCGCTTCATCGCCTCCGTCCCCAAAGCGCTGCCAATCGAGCCCAACAGCACGCTGGCGGTTACCAACTTGATCAAGTAGTAAATTCCGGTCCCTGCTATGAGATCCAGAACAAAGATGTTTCGGATCGTAGACGCTTTGATCGTCACAAATATAAAGGGACATTGCTTATTTGCGGCCATAGTTCCCCCATTCCTCTCCATAAATCGCTGTTCATCTATATGGCGCGCATAGTTTGGACTATACTAAAAAAAGAACTCCCGAACTGAAAGAAGCTCGGGAGTTCTTTGCGATTAGGTTTCGTCAGCTAGTTATCCGGCTAATCGAGTTGATACGGCTCCAGGCCCACCGGCAATGCGGCGGGTGGGGTACAGGTGCTTTGCATCTCATAGTAGGTGCCCGCATCGGAGGCATCGTGGAAGCCCCACATCGCCTCCAGCACGTGGTAGGCCAGCTCGCCGCTGGCGCGGTGCGGCCGGTCGTGCAGTAAGGCGCTCGCCATGTCAGCCGGGCCGATGCCGCGGCTGTTCTCGGCATAGCCAAGGAGCAGCGGGACCTCGGTCCAGGCTTCCTCGCCGATCCGACGGAGTTTGACCGGGCCGCCGAAGGAATTCGGATCAGGCACAAGCAACGTGCCTTCGGTCCCATGAATTTCGATCGGGGGCAGCGTGCTGCCACCAAAAATATCGAAGCTGGTGGTTAGCGTAGCAATCGCTCCATGCGCAAATTGCAGCGTACCCGTGACATGAGTGGGCACCTCGACTTCAATCGATTGCCCGTACTTTTTCTCGCTAGTGATCGTACGTTGTTCCAGCGCTTTGCCGGTCATCCCGGCGATACGATGAATCGGACCCAGCAACTGAATCAGTGCCGTCAAATAGTAGGGACCCATATCAAACATCGGTCCTCCGCCTTTGGCATAATAAAATTCCGGGTCTGGATGCCAGAACTCGTGCCCGCGGCTCATCATAAACGCAGCCGCCGACACGGGACGTCCAATGGCCCCGTCCTGAATCAGCTTCAGCGCCGTCTGGATTCCGGCGCCGAAGAACGTCTCCGGCGCGCTGCCGACCATGAGCCCGTTGCGGCGGGCTGCTTCGAGGACGGCCAAGCCTTCCTCACGGGTTACGGCCAGCGGCTTCTCCACGTACACATGTTTGCCGGAATCCAATGCTTTCAGGCAAACCTCGGCATGTGCCGCCGGAATGGTCAGGTTGATCACGATCTGAATGTCGGGATCTTGCAGCAACTCGTCAACCGAGCAGGCTCGGGGGACGTTGTATTGTTTGGCCTGCTCCCGCGCCCGGTTCACATCGAGGTCGGCACAGGCCACAAGATCAAGCGCCTCGAACTTTGCGCAATTTTCCATGTAAATGCCGCTGATTTTGCCGCAGCCGATAATCCCTACCTTGATTTTGTCCATTATTGGCTGTCCCCCATGCCCGTATAGTTGTGCTGGAGATGTCCATTGCCGCCTTGCGATTCCAGGGCAAGCCGCTTGCCTTCCGCTGCCCACAGCATCCCGCGAGTCATCATTTCCTTCACCGGAGGCAGGTCCACGATATCCGCGTGATGACCTAGCGAATTATAGTAGACTCGTCCGATGCCCCAGCGCTTCGTCCACACGACCGGCATATCAACCGGCTTATTGAGGCGGTGAGGTCCGTCAACGACCGGGAAACGGGTGGTCGCTAGCACCTCAACCGCGGGGTCGACATGGAGGTAATACTGCTCGGTCTGGACGCGGAAATCCTCGATCCCTTCCACTAACGGACTGGAATTGGCGATGATTTCAACCTTGTAGTCCACACCGTCATTACCAGGGTGGGCAACCCATTGTCCGCCGGTCATAAATTGCCAATCGACGTTGTTCCGGAACGAATCGCACATCCCGCCATGGCAACCGGCCAGGCCGGTTCCCGCTTGTACCGCTGCCGACACATTATTTACCAGCCCCTGGTCGATGGTTCCCATCGTCCACACCGGTACGATTAGATCAAGACCAAGCAGCTTTTCCGCATCGGCAAAAACCTCCAAGGTATCGGAGACCTCCACCTCGAATGCATGCTCTCGCAGAACGCCGGCGAAAATTCCAGCTACCTGATCCGGCTCATGTCCATCCCAGCCGCCCCAGACGATTAATGCTTTTTTCATCTTGATTTTCCTTCTCTCCTCTAAGGTATGTTTCCTCCGAACACATTTCAGTGGCTCATCTAGTTGCTAACGGACACCAGAGACGTTATTTACCTGCGTGCGTGCAGTTGCGAAATCTAACGGACCGAGGAGACCTTATTTGGGATAAAACCAGCTAAATGTATGCGATGAGAGTCTAATAAGGTCTTTGGAGTCCGTTACAGCGGGAAATAGCCGGGAAATGGGCAAATAAGGTCGCTACGGTCCGTTAGGCGCGCCGCACCCCGGGTAGAACTTCCGCGCCGTACTCCGGTACCGCACTCCCGCGCCGTACTCCCGCACACGCACTCCCGCGCCGCACTCCCGCGCCGTACTCCCGCACACGCACTCCCGCGCACGCATTCCCGCGCACGCACTCGCTCTCGCACACGTTCCCGCAACAGGCACCACTCCGCACTCCCACGCCACGACCCGCTCCTGGGTCGGGCCACATTTGCAGGCTGAAGCTCCGGACTCATGGGGTCCAACTGACTCACATCTCCGAAATGTCGACCCAACGCCGTTCCGCGACCGAGCGCTCCACCGCTTCCAGCACCGCCTGGCATTGTACGCCTTCGCGGAAGCTTGGCACCGGCTGGCGGCCTTCGCGGATCGCCGTGGTCAGCTCGAGCATTTCGTGCGTAAACGTGTGCTCGAATCCAATCGTGTGCCCCGGCGGCCACCACGCTTCGGCATAGGCATGTGCCGGATCGGTCGCAAGGACGCGGCGGAAGCCCTGAACATCGGCGTCGTCCGAGGTGAAATACACCTCAAGCTCATTCATTCGCTCGAAGTCGAATTTCACGCTGCCCAGACTGCCGTTGATTTCAAACGCATTCGTCGAGCGGTGGCCAGCGGCAAACCGCGTCGCCTCAAAGCTGCCCAACGCCCCGTTCGCGAACCGGGCCAGGAACAGCGTGGCGTCGTCGACCGTGACCGGCCCCTTCGGCGCATTCGCGCTGCTCTTGGCGCTGAGTCCCGTCATGTTCTCGGCCAGCGGCCGCTCCTTGATAAACGTCTCGCTCATGCCGATCACCTCACGGATGTCTCCGACCAAATAGTGGGCCAGGTCGATCAGATGCGCGCCTAAATCGCCGTGCGAGCCCGAACCCGCAACGTCCTTTTGTAGCCGCCAAACGAGCGGAAAGGACGGATCGAGGATCCAATCCTGAAGGAACCAGGCCCGGAAATGATAGATTTTACCCAACCGGCCGCTTTGCACCAGCTCCTTGACCAACTTGACCGCCGGGGAGAAGCGATAGTTGAATCCGACCATATGGGCGACGTCGGCTGCTTCGGCAGCAGCCAGCATCTCGCGAGAATCCTTTAATGTAAGCGCTAACGGTTTTTCGCAAAAAATATGCTTACCCGCCCGGGCCGCCGCCAGCGCGATTTCCTTATGAGCGTCACTGGGAGCATTGATGTCGATCAGGTCGATATCGTCCCTGGCAACAAGTTCACGCCAATCCGTGGCGATTTCGCGCCATCCCAAGCGATTTGCGGCCTCCTGCACCGCTTCCTCGTTACGGCCGCACAGTACGGCCATTTCCGGTTTTAAGGCACCGGGGAAAAACATCGGCAACGCCCGATAGGCGTTGCTGTGGGCTTTGCCCATAAACTTGTAACCGATCATTCCGACACGCAGCGGGTTCATCGAATTCCTCCGTTTCGCGGGTATGGTAATTGCTGTTATTTCAAGAATCATTATAAATAGATTCCTCAGATTTCTCTCGCCAGTTTATGTGGAATCCTGGACAAAATATGCGTTTTCCGGCTTTTTGCGAGAACTTTAGCTTTCCGGGTGGCGCAGGCTGGAAGGGATGTTGCCTCGCAGTTCCTTAAAGACCCGATTGAAGGTGCGAATACTGCTGAAGCCGCATTCCAGGGCGATTTCCATGATGCTGAGGTCGCTGGTCAACAGCTGGTGCTCGGCGCTTAACACTCGAACCGTGTTGAGGTAGGTTTTGAAGTTCATGCCGATAGCGGCTTTGAAGGACCGGCTGAAATGAGAGGGTTCCATCGAAAAACGCTCCGCCATCACCGCAACGTTTAATTCTTCGCGATAATGATCCTCGATATAGGACAAAATTTGCTGCATCCGTGCGCGGCGGGATTCGTACTTCTCCTTGGTAGAACGATCCATTGGATGGGTATCTACGTATCTTTGCAAGCTTCCGTATAACCTCGCAATCCCGGCTTTCAGGAGTAGCGGGTAACCGGGTTGTCTTTCGTTTTTCTCTCGGATGAGCTCTTCCAGTATCTTTTGTACCCTTTCCAGCCCTGGGGTATTCGCCGGAATATAAGGAGAAGCGAACCGAAAGTCGAGCGGCCAGCTCTTAGTCATGGTGATCCATTCTGGCTTACAGATGAGAATCATGATTTCCGATTCGAATCCCCGACTGTCAAAGTAGTGGATGTCGTTGCTGCCGCAGACCACCATGTCACCTTGCCGGAGCATGCGGCTCTCTTCGTTCACACCGATCCGAATCGCTCCGGATATGACATAAATAAACTCGATCTCGGCATGAAAATGGGGATAAAACGTGATGTTGGTGCTTTGATAGATGTCCATCGGAAGCTCCGGATCCAGTTTCCAATTTTGATAGAACGATTTCACGTAGCTCACTCCGCGTCGTTGAGATAGGTTTCCTCCTAAATGTACTGCATTTCGGCCAGAGATTCCTCTATTTTATTTCGAGAATAGAAGGCAGAGCTTGGACATAGGATGAAAGTACAAAAGAGTAAAAAATGGTAATTGTGGAGGATATATGAACGATCGATGGGTGAAAATATTTCAAATTGCCGTGACCTATATCGGTACCGTCGTGGGTGCGGGGTTTGCTTCGGGACAATCGATCATGCAGTTTTTCACCCTGTACGGCCCGGTTGGAACGGCGGGTATCGTTGTCACAACCTTTCTGTTTATGTGGCTAGGGACGAAAATGATGATTTACGCCCATCGGATTCAAGCCTTTTCGTACCAGGAATTTAATGATCATTTGTTTGGCCGCTTCTTCGGCAAGGTAGCCAACTTTTTGACTTTGCTGATTTTGCTTGGGGTTACCGCCGTAATGTTGTCCGGCACCGGTTCCATCTTCGCGGAGCAGCTCCATCTTCCTTATCAACTGGGGATCGTGATCAGCATCGGTTTAAGTTACCTGGTCATGACGAAGGAAATGAACGGCATCGTGATCGTCAATGCGCTTGTCGTTCCCATGATCCTTCTGTTCACGAGCTTGATTGCCTTCCGAGCGATTCAGCCGGAGAGCCTGCTGGGGATCAACGACTGGCAACTGCAGCAGTTGGGGGACTTCCGCTGGGCGCTAAGCCCGTTTACTTACGCCGCATTGAATTTTGCCTTTATCCAGGCGGTAATGGTTCCGTTAGGCAGTGAGGTCCGGGATGAGAGCACTTTGAAATGGGGAGGGATATGGGGGGGCATCGGTTTGGGGGCGATGCTGATGATTTACCATTTTGCCCTGAATTCACGAATGCCCGAGATGCTCAGCTATGACATTCCGATGGCGGAAATCGTCCGTGATCTGGGGGCGTTCCTGCATGTCCTCTTTCTTCTGGTGATCTACGGGGAGATCTTTACGACGTTGATCGGAAACGTGTTTGGGGTCACAAGGCAGCTGCAAAGCCTCTACAAGGTGCCCAAAAACGCAACCCTGCTCACCGTGTTGCTTGCTTGCTTTCTGATCAGTCAGGCAGGCTTCTCCTACTTATTAACGTACTTGTATCCGTTGTTTGGTTATATCGGCATGCTGCTGCTCCTCCTGCTGGCGTTCCGCCGGTTGCCGAAGCGTTAACTTCGTGCTTGCTGCCTCGCTGTTCTCAAGTCGGATCCTCCACCACTCATTTCCTTGCTGAAAATATCACGGAGCCGCTTCGCAGGCTGGTTTATACTGGGGATAGCGGTCATTTCCCGAGCAATAACCCTTTAATGCGGCCAATCGCAACCGGTGGTTGACAGATTGCCAGCTTCGCTTGATAGTTCGGGAATGCTGGAGCGGATATGATGGAGGCGAGGTGATGAACATGGATTTTGCAGAGAAGCTGCAGAACTATCGGAAGCAAAAAGGGATGTCCCAGGAAAATTTGGCCGAAGCGATCGGAGTATCGCGGCAAGCCGTTTCGAAGTGGGAGTCGGGTCAATCGTACCCGGAAACGGATAAATTGATTGCCTTATGCGAGTTGTTTCAGGTGAGCATGGATCATTTGGTCCGGGGTGTACAATCGGAACAACAGGAGCTGCCCTTGGGGTCAAATGTTCAAACTACTCGCTATCGAGTTCATTATGAATACAAAAGTAAAACGACCTGGTTTGGTGTGCCGCTCATTCACATTAATGTAGGACGCGGCATGTATGTAGCGAAGGGTGTCATTGCGATCGGTAATATTGCCATCGGTACTGTTTCGCTTGGTCTTCTCGCGCTTGGCGGTCTATGCCTTGGTGTGGTGTCGGCGGGACTGGTCAGTCTTGGCGCGCTAGCGTTGGCCATACTCCTGGCAGCTGGTGGGTTTGCAGCCGGTTTTGTCGCTGCCGGCGGGGTCGCGATCGGCGTACTGGCCTTCGGCGGCTTGTCTATCGGTGTTTATGCTTTTGGCGGTCTGGCCATCGCCTCCCGGATTGCCATCGGGGGGTATGCCAGCGGGCATATAGCCATCGGAGATGCTGTCAGAGGAGCGTATACGCTGGCTATCCAAAACGATGACTTTGCCAGCATTCATGCCGATCAGGTGAGGTCATTGATCGCCCAGGAATATCCGAAGATGTGGAAACCGCTGTTGGAATGGATCGTTGCCATGTTCCGTGGATAACTCCTAGCAAGGATCACGGCCCCCATCTCTTGATGGGGGCTGTTTGCATGGATGCCCAGGCCCCTCGGGTACCGATGAACTAGGGTTGACAGGAAATGAAAGGAAACTATAATTAAAAGTAAACTTATAGTTTACTTTGTTGCACTATAGTGCAATTTGTGGAGGGATTCCATTGGGGAGCCAGGAGCGCAAAGAGAAAGCCCGCGAGCTGCGCAGGCAGGAAATGATCGAGGCGGCGGAAAAGGTGTTTTTTGCAAAAGGGTACGATCTAGCAACGATGGACGATGTCGCGAGAGCGGCAGAATTCAGCAAAAGGACGCTATATATCTACTTTAGCAGTAAGGAACAGCTCTATTTCGAAATCATGACCCGAGGGTACAAACAACTGCTCCAAATGTTGAGAGACGACACGGAGAAAAAAGACCGTACCGATGCCATTGGAGAACTCAAGCAGATGGCCTTGACATTACATCGGTTCAGCCTCACGCATCCCGACTATTTTCGCGCGATCATGGAATACGAGAACGGAGAGCTTGATTTTAAGAATGACGTTCCGGACCCGTCCCGGGAAGCGTGTTACGAGCTCGGCGAACAGGTCATGGGCCGTTTGATCGGAATTTTGAACAAAGGAATGGCGGAAGGCTCCGTGCGATCCGATATCCATCCGGAGAAAACCGCGCTCGTTCTATGGGCCTGCACCGTTGGCGTATTTAATACTGCGGGTAAGAAAGGAAACTATATTCGTAACTACTATAATACGACGTCGGAGGATTTGGTGGCGGAGGCTTATCATCTGCTGATTCGTTCGATTCGCTCCGGTCAAGGAGAGAGTGACCGATGAGGCTGAGAATAGGGAGAGGTCGAGTGAAGATGATCGTAGCGGGCATCGGCATTTTCATCGTTGCGGCGTTTATCGCGCTGCTTCTGATCAGCGGGATTGGGGCATCACCGAAATATCTTGAACCTTGGCAACCCGAATACGCGCAACAGGCAGACGATCCGCGGATTTCCTTGGTTGCGCGCGGTCTGCTCGCGGCAAGCGGGCATAACATGCAGCCATGGAAAGTTCGGCTTGACCCTGCGGATTCGAACGTATTGGATTTGTATGCCGATTCAACACGCCTAACCCCCGAGGTGGATCCATTATCTCGGCAGATGATGGTGACCCAGGGGACGTTTCTGGAGTACGTGCGCATTGCCGGACAGCAGGAGGGGTATGATGTGGAGATTCGGCTGTTCCCGGAAGGAGAATACGACGAGCGGCATTTGACGGCCAGCATGGAGAAGAAACCGGTGGCGCGCATAACTTTGACGCAAGCCGAACCGCGAACCGAGCCGCTATATCCGTTTCTGTATTCGCCGGATACGAACCGGGGAGCCTACGAACCGGGCAAGCTTTCCTCCGAAGCCAAGGCAACGCTTGAAGGAATCGGTGACGGTTACGGGGTGCAGGTTACGGTGTACCAGGATGAGGATAACGTTCAGAAGCTTGGCGAGTACGCGATTCGAGCCGCTAAGATCGAGGCGAGCGTAAGACGGGTGATGAAGGAAACGGAGCTGATTTTTCGAGCCAACGAACGCGAGAAAAATGAATACCGTTACGGATTTTCCGTCGAGGGACAAGGAACTCAGGGCCTCATGCGACATTTGATGCAAGGGATGGTTACGTTATTTCCGTCCCTCAACGTAGGCCAAGCTGCAGCCGATACCTTCGTCAAGTCAACTCAAACTTCGGTAGATCATACCTCGGTTTACGCTATGATCGTCGCATCCGAGAATACCCGATCCGCCCAAGTTCTAAGCGGTATGGCATACAGTCGATTGATCCTGGAAGCCCATCGCTTGGGCCTGGCCGTCCAGCCGTTAAGCCAAGCCTTGGAAGAGTACCCGGAAATGAAGGCTAAGTACGACGGCATCCATCGCGATTATGCCCCCGGCGGCGGCTCGATTCAGATGCTCGTCCGGGTGGGCCGTCCCACCCGGGAAGCCCCGTTAAGTATGCGGCGCGATGTCATGAATGAATATCCGTATACGGCCCCTAATGCCAGGATATAGGACAAGTAGGTCCAGCCGATATTCCATCCGTTTCCGTATTGGATCTTGTCCAGGCAGACGTAAACGAATTCGGCACCGGTCAATAAGGCGGCAAAAGCCGCAATCATCAGGGCGGCATTGAACCGGAACCGGGTAGTAAATATGAAGTGGAGCATCCAGCCCGCCACGATCGGATAGATCCCAAGGTTAAACGGAATGGTGGTTACGGACTCCATGTGATCCGGATGTAACTGCCACCACTTGGTATAAACGCCGAAGTCGTTGAACAGCAGCGACATGAACCCGCCCGAAGGAAAGGCAAGCAGCATCGCTTTTTTGTCCCAATAGATCAGAAAAGCGCCGGCAATCCAGGGAACCAGGAATCCGGCGATGATATTGATCAGCAATTTAATCACCTCAGTAGCAGTTTGTCCAGATTTTGGTTTCTCCAACTGGTTCGGCAGATTTTCCTTCAACCCCTTATTTTGGAGCCGAGATCATGACGCTCCTGTAAGTTCTTTGAAATTATTTGAATATTTCATGAAAGATAACCGAAATTCCCCCGAAAACGATCGCCCTTTGTTACATATTTGGTTGAGGCCGGATGAACCCATCTTATATAATACGGTTCTGAGTTCAGGTTCTGAATTTAATGAGGGGTTGATTCGTTTGAAATGGACGATCGGTTTGCGCAATCTCAAGACGGGCCTAGCCATCTGTTTGTGCGTGATCATTGCCGCGTTAATGCGCCTGGAGTATCCTTTTTACGCCGCGATCGCAACGATAATCTCAATGGAAAATTCGGTCACCAACTCGTTTACCGCCGGGAAACACCGGACGATGGGTACATTCGTTGGGGCAATCGTTGGTGCGGGTTTCGCCATGATCGAACCAGGAAACGCGGTATATTGCGCAATTGGGGTCATCGTCGTGATTTATATTTGCAATCTGTTAAAATGGAATAAATCGATATCCATCGGTTGTATCGTATTTTTAGCCATCATGCTCAATCTCCAGCCAGGAGAAAGTCCCATATTCTATGGCATTAACCGGATCACGGACACGCTGATCGGGATTGCCGTTGCCGTCATTGTCAATTTGGTGGTCTTTCCGCCTAAACATGAAGCTGATCTGGAAAAAGCGCGTAAAGCCGTCGCCAAACGGATGGCCGATTTGTTCGGGCAGATTGCAACCTGCCGGGAAACCGTCGATCTAAAGAGCTTTCGTGCAGAGCTGGACTGCTTAGTGAAATATTATCAGCTGTGCAAAGAAGAGTTCCATTTGACGCGAGACCTGAGTGAATCGATGGATCAAATCGCCGAGGAGATTGAATCTTATCGGCATATCTATGAGCATCTGGTCATCCTTCAGCAATTGATTAACGAGCATCGACTGCTGCTGGCTGACAGCGATAACGAACGGGTTGAAGAGCCGACGGCGGGTTACCATAGTGAAGAGCTGCGTCGTAACATCGAAATCGTTTATGCTTATCATTCGGATTGGATCTACGCCGAATTGCAGAAGCTGGGATTGCCGCTTCCGATTCAGGAGCGGGGACGTCTCCAAGCGAAGGTGGAGCTTAAAATATCGTAACGAATAGAAGCAGCCTCCCCGGAGGCTGCTTTCTTGTTATATACTACTGAACATAACCTTGAACGATAGGGAAGCAGATAGAAGGGGAGCGATAACCGATGAATACCGACCGCATCACCATCCCGCCAGGTTTATGGGCGAGTTTTCAGTTATTGGGAATCGACCCTCATGTGGTGGCCAGCCGAGCGCAACTGTCGTTATCCCGGATGACGGACCCGGTCTTCGTCACCACGGCACAATATGTTCGGATATGGCAGACTTATGCCGACCTCATGGGCGATTCAGCCAAAGGGATAGTTAAGCTTGCGGCCACATTTGATTCGGATCACTATCCGCCAACTGTTTTAGCGACATACCATGCCCGTACTTATCGTGAGGCGTTGTATGGAATGGCGCGGTACAAACCCATGTGTCCTCCGGAAAACTTGTTGATCAACGAAGAGGAGGGGGCGTACATTACATTAGAGCTAAGCGGTGGGCCAAGTGAGCCAACCAGCCCTGCCGTCCTGATCGGAACGACGCTGGCCTTTCTCCTTGAGCTTGGACGTCGGGGAACCGGACAGCCTATCAAAGCCCGTTCCGTGGAATTTTCCGGATCGGTGGACAACGTAAGCATATTGGAAGATTATTTCGGTTGCCGGGTCACCGTCGGTTCCACCCGAAACCGGCTGACGCTGAATCGGAGGGATTTAGACCGGTCGTTTGTTTCGCATAACCAAGAATTGCTGGAGATTCTGACCCCTATATTGGATCAGTCATTAGATGAGAAACGCTCGCGTTCGATTTCTGAGGCGGTTCGTCGGACGCTCAAGCGAGATTTGGGCGAAGGACGCTTGGACATTCATGTTGTGGCAAGGAAGTTGGGCATGAGCGATCGCACCTTGCAGCGTCGATTGGCAGACGAAGGCACAACATTCAAACAGATGCTGAATCGGGCTAGGCACGAACAAGCCCGAGAATACTTGGCGAATCCCGAGCTGAATATCAAAGAGGTCGCTTTTTTGGTCGGATTTGAGGACCAGAATTCGTTTTACCGGGCTTTCCGCCTCTGGGAAGGGGATACGCCTTCGAATTGGCGTTCCGCCCAATTGGGGGGCAGATCGTCATGACAAGTGGCGCCGAATCCAAGAATTTTGTCGCGGTACGCTAGTTACCGAACAAGCCTAACCCTGTAACATAAGCTGTATCCAGACGCCGGATTGCTGCATTCCGAGCATCCAACCGGCTTGTCGCGAATACAGCTAAAGGAGACATACATCTATGGATATGGGATTAGGGAACAAAACGGCATTAGTCACCGGATCAACCAAAGGGATAGGGAGAGCCATCGCTTTCGAACTTGCGCGGGAGGGCGTTCAGGTGCTGGTCAATGGCCGGGATCCGGAAGAAGTCGAACGCACCGTGCAAGAGTTGAAGCTGGAGTTCCCGGCAACTTCGCCGCAGAACGCGCAAGCCGATTTGGTGGACCCGCAGCAACGGGACGCCTTGTTTGAGCGGTATCCTGAGGTTGATCTATTGATTAACAATATGGGGATCTATGAAATCATGGCCTATGAAGACGTGAAAGAGGAGGTATGGGATACTTACTTTCGAACCAACGTCCTTGCCGCGAACGCGTTGACGAAATTCTACTTGCCCAAGATGTTGAAAAATAACTTTGGCCGAATCCTGTTCATGGCCAGCGAGGAAGCGGTGATGCCATCGGGGCAAATGCCTCAGTATGCGATGACCAAATCCATGTTATTATCGCTTTCCAAAAGCCTCTCCAAACGGACGGCAGGAACGGAGGTCACCTCGAATACCATCCTGCCGGGACCGACGCTATCCGAAAAGGTACAGCAGATCATCGAACAGATATATCCGGAAGACCTGGCTTTTGCAGACAAGGAGAAAAAATTCATGGCCGCAAACCTGGCGCATTCCGAGTTGCAGCGGTTTATCCGACCGTTTGAAATCGGGCGGTTAGCCGTGTTCTTATGCAGCCCTTATGCCTCGGCATTCAGAGGCTCTCCGGTTCGCATGGACGGAGGTATGATACCCACGATCTATTAAGGGCCAGCTCGACCCGAAAAGCAAAACAAACTCGCGGCCTCATCGCCGCGAGTTTGTTTGTGTGCAAGCAGCCCAGTATATTATTTCTTTGTTTGTTTCTTCATCACTTGATCCAGGCTGGCTTGAACTTGCGTCTGAATGGAAATCAGCGCTTTATCCAATGTCTTTTTGTTATTCAAAACCTGTTTTATCTCGCTGGTTACGATAATCGAATACTTTTGATTGTCAAAGGGAATCCCCTTCGGTTCAAGACGCGGCGGAGAGTCTAAGTTGGGTTTCAGTTTATAGAAGGCATCCAAACGATGTTCTTGATACTCTTGGCTATTCTCCTAAAGTTCGATTAATCGCATAGCGCAGTTGAACGACGCCGCTGCCGAGAGGCCTGCAGTCTAATAGTTGCACTTGCTTAAATCGATAGTTGTCTTTGTCGATTAAGAGATTTAACCCTCTGCCTTCCAATATGGGTGCTACATTGAAAATCACTTCGTCTACAAGTCCTTGACCCAGGAATGAATTGTGGACATCAGCTCCGCCGCTAATAAGAGCGGTCTGATGGCCCTTTTCCTGCAGGTAATCCAAGGCTTCCTCTGGCGATCTCACAACCTTTACGCCCGGTATTTCCGTGGCGCTCTTAGAAACAACAACGATATCGATATCGGCAAAAGGCCCTGGTCCACCGCTGCCACGCATTCCTTCGAAGGTCCGACGCCCGACAATGAAATTTCCTGCAGCTTTGGCGTGTGTAAAGAAGTCGTCCAACGCTTCTTTTCTCGGCGGATTTTCGGGGCCGGATTGTGCATAATTTCCATTGGCGGTTAAGGTTCCCCATAGAATGGTTTTCATTGTCTTACTCCTCCTCATATTCGTTTCGATCATGTTCGGATAGCGGCTGACACCCGCGGTAAGGTAGCCACCGGTCGGTGAACGGGTCTCTGCAGGGTCTAATCAAGTTGATCCTCCTTCCTAACGAAATGCCCAACATGTTTTCCCGCCCTTGCTTCACATCTTAATTGATCTGTGTTACATTTGAAAAGTAGTTACATTTAAGTGCAATAGTTTCAAAAAATGAACTATGGAGTGGTAAACGTGATGGATCGATCATGCCCTGGTACTGTTGAGCCTATCTTGGAAATCTTGGATGGCAAGTGGATGCTTCTTCTCTTATTCGAACTGTTCAACGGGAATCGACGTTTTGGCGAGTTACGTCGTAAACTGCAACCGATTAGTCCGAAAACTTTGACAGATCGCTTGCGACTGTTAGAGGAAAAAGGAATCGTCACGCGTACTCTTTACCCAGGCATACCGCTGCATGTCGAATATGACCTTACCGAGAGCGGGAAGGCGCTGCAACCGATTTTTGAGGCGATGTGGACGTGGACTCAGGAGCATGGCTCATATCTGCGGAATAAGACGATTGAGAAATGAGGCGCTCCATGTTTTTGGCGCTGCACATTTGATGATTATTCAACCTGTCGAAACGACAGGTTTTTTGTATAGATAAACAAAGAAGCCCATTATCTATAAAATTTGCGGATAAAAAGCATCCAAATGAGGGTGATGGGCTCAATTAAATTTTCCTAAGCACTACACTACATTAGACTGACGGCGGGTGTTATACGAACGGGCAGTTTAGCGTGGCAGCCGACCAACAAAGTAGTTGCATAATCTCAATTTTTGGAAGGAAAGTTCTATTCTTTCGCGAATTCAATAGACATGTCTATATCTTCATAGAAAGGTGATTATGCATGAACCAAAGACCATCAGAAGAAGAATACGCCGGTGACGCCGGCGCGTATATCCGGTTGGTGCCGGAAGGCAACATCATTGACATTCTGCTCGCTCAGGAAAAGCAAATGACTGAGCTACTGTCATCGTTGACCGAAAGCCAGAGCGTCTATCGGTATGCGGAGGGGAAATGGATGCTGAAAGAAGTCGTGGGCCACATCGCAGACAGTGAACGCGTCATGACCTACCGCCTGCTCCGATTTGCAAGAGGGGATCAGACGCCGCTGCCCGGTTTCGATCAGGAATTGTTCATTCCTCCTTTCGGAAGCTGGACAACGGCGCAATTGGCCGAAGACTACCGGGCCGTACGGCAATCGACGATCACACTGCTGCGAGGGTTACCGACGGAGGCATGGTCCCGCAAGGGCACAGCCAACAACGTAAGCATTACGGCGCGTGCGCTCGCTTACGGCATTGCAGGACACGAGCTTCATCACATGGGGGTTATCCGAAATCGTTACTTGAGTTAGTCGTCCGGAGGATTGGGACGGAAGCTACGTGGACAACGCGGCTTCCGTCCTTACTTTAGGGCACTCTTCCCGCCTCTTTCATAGACTGATATGAAGAGAGGGCAAGACGTGTTGAAAAAACAGCAGCGATTGGTTCACCGATGAAGTTCTTAATAAAGATAATTTTAACAACAAAAAAACAACTCCCTTCTGGATTAAATATCCAATAGGTGTTGTCTATTGATTCAAAACCGTAAAATAAGAATCGAGACGACAGGATTTGAACCTGCGACCTCTTGCTCCCGAAGCAAGCGCTCTACCAAGCTGAGCCACGTCTCGTCAGTTGTAGTACTCATTTTTATGGGGGAAACATTAATAAATTATACTCTCTTGAGCGAAACTGTAAAGAGGGTTACGGGTGAAAAAATTGCGAACGAAGGGCAATCGTTCCGACATTGACGATCCGTGGCATTATTTTATATAATGATTGATAATCCAATTCTATATTGTGGAACTTTGAAGAGGAATAGTAATTTGAATTCCGCCATCCAGAGAGCCGGCGTTTGGTGCAAGCCGGTTGGGGAATGCAGACGAACTCGCCTTGGAGTTATGATGCGCAAATCATCATCGTTTTGCCCGCGTTAAGGGTCCAAAGGGAGCTAGGACAAAGCATGTCCGATGCTAACTAGGGTGGTACCACGGGAAACTTCCTCTCGTCCCTAGCGATTATACGCTACGGGTCGGGAGGTTTTTTTGTTAAAGGTAGTTCAAAAAGTCAACTTTTGGCCCACATCTTAATTTGGTATTTCAAGGAGGATTTTGAATTATGGCGGACCACAACGTGCCCCATGACGTTTACCGAGCCCAGGCCATCGAACCGAAATGGCAGGCTTACTGGGATCAGCATCACACTTTCAAAACGCGGGAAGAGTCAGGCAAACCGAAGTTTTATGCGCTTGACATGTTCCCTTATCCATCGGGGGCCGGTCTTCACGTCGGCCATCCGGAAGGTTACACGGCCACGGATATCGTCTCCCGCTTCAAACGGATGCGCGGTTACAACGTACTCCATCCGATGGGCTGGGATGCCTTCGGACTGCCGGCGGAGCAACATGCACTTGATACAGGCGAGCATCCGCGGGACATTACGGTTAAGAATATCAACAATTTCCGGCGCCAAATCAAGTCGCTGGGCTTCTCCTACGATTGGGACCGCGAGATCAGCACGACCGATCCGGATTATTACAAATGGACGCAATGGATTTTTATCCAGCTGTATAAGAAAGGGTTGGCCTATGTAGCCGAAGTTCCGGTGAACTGGTGCCCGGCACTGGGAACGGTCTTGGCGAACGAAGAGGTCATTGACGGCAAGAGCGAGCGCGGCGGTCATCCGGTTATTCGCAAACCGATGCGCCAATGGGTGCTGAAGATTACCGAATACGCCGAGCGGCTGCTTGAAGACCTTGAGGAACTGGACTGGTCGGAAAGCATCAAGGATATGCAGCGCAACTGGATCGGGAAATCCGAAGGGGCTGAGGTCGTATTCGAGATTGAAGGCCGGAATGACTCTCTGACGGTCTTCACGACGCGCCCGGACACGCTGTTTGGAGCCACCTATGCGGTGCTAGCGCCGGAGCATGAATTGGTCCAAACCATCACGACGGATGCCCAGCGCGAAGCGGTGCAGGATTACCAAGACCAAGCAGCGCGCAAGAGCGACCTGGAGCGCACCGATTTGGCGAAGGAGAAAACTGGGGTATTCACCGGCGCTTATGCGATCAATCCGGTGAACGGCGCGAAGCTGCCGATCTGGATTGCCGACTACGTGCTCGCAGGTTACGGTACGGGTGCCATCATGGCAGTACCGGGGCATGACGAGCGCGATTACGAATTCGCCAAGCAATTTGATCTGCCGATCATTGAGGTGGTCGCAGGCGGCGATCTGGCGAAGGAAGCTTATACGGGAGAAGGAGAACATGTGAACTCCGGCTTCCTGAACGGGCTGGGGAAAGAGGAAGGGATCAAGAAAATGATTACCTGGCTCGAAGAGAACGGCAAAGGCCGCGGCAAAGTGACTTACCGATTGCGCGACTGGTTGTTCAGCCGCCAGCGGTATTGGGGGGAGCCGATCCCGATCCTGCATCTGGAGGACGGCACGATGAAGCCGGTACCGGAGGATCAGCTCCCGCTTGTCCTGCCGGATGTCGACGCCATCAAACCGTCGGGTACTGGAGAGTCGCCGCTCGCGAACGTCACCGACTGGGTTAACACGGTTGATCCGGAAACCGGTAAACCGGCTCGCCGCGAGACCAACACGATGCCGCAATGGGCCGGCAGCTGCTGGTATTACCTGCGCTATATCGATCCGCATAATGACAACGAGCTGTGCTCGAAAGAGAAGCAGGAGGAATGGCTTCCGGTTGACCTGTATATCGGTGGGGCCGAGCATGCGGTGCTTCACCTGCTCTACGCTCGGTTCTGGCACAAAGTCCTGTACGATCTAGGCGTCGTCTCGACCAAGGAACCGTTCCATAAGCTGGTGAACCAAGGGATGATTCTCGGCACCAATAACGAGAAAATGAGTAAATCCCGCGGCAACGTCATCAATCCGGACGAGATTGTGGGCGAATACGGAGCGGACACGCTGCGCGTCTATGAAATGTTCATGGGGCCGCTGGAAGCGACCAAGCCTTGGAACGCTAGCGGCGTGGATGGCATTCACCGCTTCTTGTCCCGTGTTTGGCGTCTGTTCGTCGCCGAGGACGGCAGCCTGAATTCGAAAATTACGACGGACGGGGGCAGCGACGAATTTAAACGTACCTGGCACAAGACGATCAAGAAAGTGACGGAGGATTTTGAGAACCTGCGTTTCAACACGGCGATCAGTCAGTTGATGATCTTCGTCAACGAGGCCTACAAAACAGATGCCGTGCCGAAAGCGGCGGCGGAAAACTTCGTACAGCTGCTGTCCCCGCTGGCTCCGCATTTGGCGGAAGAACTCTGGGAACGGCTGGGCCATACCGGTACGATTACGTATGAATCATGGCCAGCGTACGACGAGGCTTGGACCGTTGAAGCCGAGGTGGAAATCGTGGTGCAGGTGAATGGTAAAATCGTCGAACGCACGAAAATTTCCAAGGACTTGGATCAGGCAGTGATGCAGGAACATAGCTTAAGCCTGCCGAGCGTGCAGCAGGCCGTGGCTGGGAAGACGATTCGTAAAGTCGTTGCCGTACCGGGCAAACTGGTTAATATCGTCGTAGGATAGATAGCTATAGCTCCATTCACCTGCGAGATGAACGGTTTGTTCAGGAAATGGAGGTTGCCCCTGATCCGTCTGGTGGTTTGACATCGGTTAGGGGACTTTCCTTCTCCGGGCACACCGATCTTGGGTTAGCTGATGGCGGAGAAATCTCCGGTTTATCCGGGTGAAAGAGCGCGTGCAGCTTGCCGATATCCTCGTCATATTTGCGGTGCGTCGTTTCAATCAGGCGGGTAAATACACCGCGCAGACCGGATTCGAGTACGGCGATGCCTTCGGCGGTTACTCCGCCGGGAACGGCAACCCGCTCGATCAGCTCTTCCGGGCTTAGGCCGCCTTCGGTCAGGAGTTTGCCGGTGCCAAGCAGCATTTCCGAGCCAAGCTCGATCGCCTCGGCATAACCGATTCCCGTCAGTTCGGCGGCTGATTCCGCCCAAAGCTGCAGCATATACGCGACGAAAGCCGGACCGCAGCTCGAGAAGTCGGAAGCGATCCGGGTTTCGCTCTCTCGGAGGGTGGTCGGCGTGCTGATCGAGGACATCAGCTGTTCCAACAGCAAGCGATCCTCGGGGCGGATCCGCTTGCCGTACATGCAGAGCGATGCACCGCTGTGAACGGAATGCGTGATGCTGGGGATGATCTTGGCGATTTTTGAAGGAAGGGCCTCTTCCAATGTTTCGATCTGAACGGGGCTGGTGATCGACACGACGATCTGCTTCTCGTCGAGCACGTCCCGGATTTCCGCGATCACTTCGGGGTAATCCAGGGGTTTGATGCACAAGAAGACGATTTTGCTTCCTTGCACGGCTTCGGCGTTGTTGCTGTACGCCAGCAGACCGGGATGGCGCTGAGCCAGCCATTTGGTTTTGTAGGGAGAACGGTTGCTGGCACAAATGTGATGTGGAAGCAACGTGCCGGAACGCAAAAACGCGTCGATGAGCAGGCTTCCCATGGATCCGGTTCCGATGAAGGCGACTTTCATCCGGATTCCCCTTTCCGTGCTTAACGCACTGTCTTGGTAAAACGATAAGGCAGATCTCATTTGTTCATGATTCAAAAACGGTCAGCTTTACTCTCGCGTGAACCTACTTCTGCCGTTTCTACTTCACCTGTATAAATATGTATGCAGCTTGATTGGATCTTCATGACTATAAGTGGATTCTTTTAAGAGGTTTGATAGGGGAGTGGGTTACCATATGCGGAAGGAACTCGTATTGACAGCGATAGCTTCAGCTGTGATCGGCGCCGGTTTGATGCTCCTGGCGACGGGCGGCCGCGATCCCGCCGGGATCGAGGGCTGGATGCCGGTTAATGCTGAAGTGAAATCAGCACTGGCCGAGGAAGGCGCAGGAAGCAAGGACTCTGGCGCTGCGGCTGCAGCGGGCAACACGGGGGAAGTGAGCGAGAGCCAAACTGCGAAGGTCGGCGGCAGCTCGGCGTCGTCAACTTCCACAGCCGGAGCGAACGCTGCGCAAGGTAGCGAGGCCGGAGGGGGTAGCGCAGCCGTGACCCCAACGGATGGGGGCGGAAAGACCGCCGAGACCGGAAAGATCAGCATCAATCTCGCCGGTTTGGCAGAGTTGCAAGAGATTCCCGGTATCGGTGAAAAGAAAGCGCAGGCGATCCTCGATTACCGCAATGCACACGGCGCATTTGCCTCTATCGAAGATTTGACTCAGGTCAAAGGGATCGGGGACAAGATGCTGGAGAAAATGAAGCCTTACATCGGCCTGTAGGCCGATGGGATCGAAAGACGACTTGTGAGGGTGATAATGGGATGAATCCGGACCATCGTAAAGACTGGGATACGTATTTCATGGATATCGCTTATATGGTATCGACGCGGTCGCGCTGCAACCGTCGTCATGTCGGCGCCGTACTAGTTCAAGGGAAGAAGCTGCTGGGCACGGCCTATAACGGGGCCCCTTCCGGCGTTCCGGATTGCTCGGAAGCCGGATGTATGATCGCGGAAGAGTATGAACTCGTGATTGAAGACGGCCAGGAGAAGATGGTGAAGAAGCAGCGCTGCGTCCGCACCATCCATGCCGAGCAGAACCTGCTATTGTTCACGGACCGGATCGATCGGGAAGGGTCCAGCGTATACGTGACGGACGAGCCGTGTTGGACTTGCGCGAACATGTTGGCCAACAGCGGCATTACGGAGATCGTGTTCCATCGGTCCTATCCGAAGGATACCGGCAAGGTAACCGCCATGATGGCGCAGAAGGGAATCACCTTCCGCCGTCTGGAAGGTTATCATCCGCCGCAGGAATCAATCTCGCAGGTGGAAGAGTAAACGTAACCGAATACGATTCAAACTTGTTGTTGGAATGTGGGAGCACCTCATTCGCCTTAGGGCGGGTGGGGTGTTTTTTTTGCTTAGGCAGATAAGGAGGGGTTCCGATGAACGGTAGACCGTTAACTGCGATCGCCTGCGGCTGGATGGCCGGCAGCGGTTTGGCGGCGGGGTATCCCGGCTGGCGTTTTTGGTTGTTTGCGCTGGGACTATCGCTGATATGTGCAGCCATCGCCTTGATCGGGCGCCATTTTTGGCGGAGTTTGGTCCTGATCTGGCTGGCCTTCTCGCTTGCAGGCGGTTATTGGCTTTATAACGAAACGGGGAATAAAACCCGGATTGGGTTGCCTGTGGACGGACAAGCCGTACGTCTGGAGGGAACGATCGTCTCGGCCGTAGAGATCGACGGCGATCGCGCCGACTTTACGCTGAAGGCAAGCCGGCTCTCCTTGCTATCTGCGGGATCAAGCCCGCAGGTCAGCCAGGACATCCCCGGCGGGGAAAAGGTGGCCGTCCAGCTGCGGCTGGCGGCTCAAAAGGAACTGCCTACGGCGGCCTCTTGGTGGCGCGGCCTCCAGGTGACTCTGGACGGAACGCTCGAAGCGCCGCAATCGGCACGCAACTTCGGCGCGTTTGATTACCGCCGGTATTTGCATCTGCAGCGGATTCATTGGCTGGTAAAGGCGCCGGGTGCCTCGTCTATAAAAGTGGTACAGTCAACCCGAGGCGTCGCCGCCGTTATGGGCTATATAGATGCACTGCGTGATCGGCTCGGCGAACGCATCGAAAGATTGTTTCCGGAATGGCAGGCAGGTTATATGAAAGGGCTGTTGATCGGCCTGCAGAATGACCTTGACCCGGACAAATATGCGGAGTTTACGCAGCTTGGGCTAACGCATATTTTGGCGATCTCGGGCAGTCATGTGGCGATAAACGTCGCGCTCCTATTCGGATTGCTTCGTCTTTGCCGGGTTACTCGGGAGACCGCGATCACGGCCGCGTTGGCGTTCGTTCCGGCGTATATGCTGATCACCGGGTTCTCGCCGTCGGTCATTCGCTCCGGGTTGATGACGATGCTGGGGCTGTACTTACTAAGGCGCGGGCTGTTGAAAGACAGCCTTAATGTATTAGCTGCGGCTGCGATGCTGATGTTAGTCTGGGACCCGTACTTTTTGCTGAACGTCAGCTTCCAGCTATCGTTTGCGGTGACGGCGGGGCTGATCCTATTCGTGCCGTTGCTATCGCCGTACTTTCGGTGGTTACCGAGAAAAATGGGGAGCGCCGTGGCGATCACGCTTGCGGCTCAACTGGTTTCTTTTCCGCTGACGATTCTCTATTTCAACCAGTTTTCTCTATTGTCGGTCCTGGCTAACTTACTGCTTGTACCGGTTATTGGCACACTGGCGCTTCCACTCGGAACGGGGGCACTGCTGCTTAGCTTCCTGTCGACTCGGCTTGGTTTATGGGCGGCATTTCCGGTACGGTGGCTGAATACGGTGACGTTCGAGGCGACAAGCTGGCTGAGCGCACGTAGCGGCTTCATGACGTATTGGCAATCCCCCTCATTGCTTTGGGTTGCGGCTTTCTATGTCGGGTGCTACCTAGTGCTGTATTGGGGAAAACGGCGCGAGCGCCTTGCTGCAGAAGCGTTAACCCCTCAGTGGCAAGACGACGACACGGTCCCATTGAGACCGGTGGCAGAACCGACATCCTTTCCTCTAAGAGAGCGAGTATGGGCTAGGCGCGGAGACTTTCTGCGCTTAACCATAGCTGCAGGTTTGGTGCTGCTGCTGATATCCGGTTATACCCCGGCCTACAACAAGGGTTCAGGCTACATCGAGTTCATCGACGTTGGTCAAGGCGACTGCGCCCTGATCACGACCCCTTCCGGTAAGCATCTGCTGGTAGACGGCGGGGGTACGGTGTCGTTTCGCAAAGCGAAGGATGCTTGGCGGGAGCGCCGCGAACCTTTTGAAGTCGGGGCAAAGACGGTTGTTCCGCTGCTCAAGAAACGAGGGGTTCACCGCTTGGACGCGGTGATTTTGACGCATGGAGATCAGGACCATATCGGTGGGGCGCAGGCGGTACTGGATTCGTTCCCGGTTGAAGCGCTGCTGATCAACGGCAGCCTGGCGGAGTCGAAGACGATGACAACCTTGATGGAGACGGCCCTAACTCGGCGGATTCCGGTATATTCGGCAAGCCGCGGCATGAACTTGCAACCGGATAAGGGCACCCGCGTGGAGGTGCTTTATCCGCTAACCGAAACGGAAGGGACAAGCCGGATTCCTTTCGTGAAAGAACAAAACCACCAATCCATCGTGTTTCGGTTGGACCTGAACGGGGCTTCCTTTTTGTTCACGGGCGATATGGATGAGGCGGCGGAGCGGGAGATGCTAGAGATAGAAAAGATATCTGCTTCCGTACCAACGACACCGGCACATTCGATCGATGTTATGAAAGTGGCTCACCATGGCAGCAAGACATCCACCTCCGAGGCATGGCTGGCATACTGGCAACCGGAAGCGGCACTGATTTCGGTTGGAGCCGCGAATACCTACGGGCACCCGCATCCCACGGTCGTCGATCGGTTGAACGGGCAGAACATCCGAATCTATCGAACCGACAAGCAAGGTGAAGTTCAGATGAGAGTGCGCAGGGGGAGGATCGAGGTCAGAAGCAAACTACAGCAAACCCCGTGAAAATAGGCCCTTCCCTGATTTCGGCAGGATGACGGGGCCTGTTTTTTTTGGTATCCTAAGGTGAGATTGAAAGGATTCCGCACGAGAAATGCTTGAATTTCATACCGGATGATGGACTCCAAATTATTTATAAAAAATAGTAACAACATTGCAACATCTTGTCGGACGTTAGCGTCTGTAAGGATGCAAGGAAGGGGGAGCCTTAGTGGTAGAGCAGGGACTCATCAGAGCCGCTCAAACGGGCGATCGCGACGCTCTAATCACCCTATTGCGAGAAATTGAACAACATGTTTACCGGACGGCCTACTATATTTTGAACAATGAGCAGGATGCGCATGACGCTGCTCAAGAAGCCCTCATTCGCATTTATACCAAAATCGATTCTTATGAGGAAAAAGCGCAGTTCAAAACCTGGGTCCAACGGATCGTAACTAACATTTGTATCGACAAATTTCGTAGGAATAAGCCAACGGTATCCATCGAGGAGCACGAAATGGTGTTTCAGGGGAATGATAGCGTGGAGCGGGAAGTCATGTCGGGCTATTTAGCCGAGGACATTCGCAGCGCGATCGAACAATTGCCGGAACACCACCGATCGGTGGTTGTGCTGAGGTATTTACAGGACTTTTCGTATAACGAAATCGCTGATAGCTTGAATTTGCCGCTGAATACAGTGAAATCCTATTTATTCAGGGCCAGACAGCAGCTGCAGCATTTACTCCAAGATTATCAGAAGGGTGGTGTATCAGGATGAAGTGCCCGGAGGCGGTGGAATGGATGCATCGTTATCTTGACCATGATTTAAACGAAGAGGAAAGTTTTCTTCTCTTTGAGCATATTCGTAATTGCGGGGAATGCGCTGAAACGTTTGCTCTGTTGAACAAGCTGTCTGCGCAATTGGAGGAGCTGCCGAAGGTGGTTCCGAACTATAGCCTCGTGGATGCGATCCTGCCGCAACTGGATGAAATCGACCGTGCTCGCCTTGAAGGAGGCAGCGCTGCCGAGGAGACGGTGCTGCCGATGACGGCGGTACAAGTCGATGCGGGAACCGGTCAAGGCGGTACGCTGCCGAGCCGCCGCAGCTCGCGCCGTCAGGATGCGGACACAGGGTTGCGACGGAGCCGGATTTACCGGTACGGTTCGCTGGGCGTGGCAGCTGCTTTGATTCTGGGTGTGTTCATTTATCAATATGAACCACGCACCGTATCGGATGCCGAGATCGCCATGAATACCTCGTTAACGGATTCGGCCAACGAGAATTCTTCAGCCGCAGAATCGGCCGGCGATGCGGTGGGAAACGCGCAGCTGTTCAAGGATGGCAGCAATGCCGGCAGCCTTGAGATGGAAGATCAGGATGCTCTGGCGCCGAAGGAGGACGGCACCCCGAACGAGGGTGCAAATTCCGGTGGTGCGGATGACCGGAACATGACGGGAGATTCGACGGATCCTATTGCTCCTGGAGCTAAGCCAGGGAACTCGCAATCAGGCACCAAGGCTCCAAGCGAGCAAGATGCCGGAAAGAGCGATCCGACGAAAGGCAATTCGGTGCCGACAAATCAAGGCGAGGGTGTTCCTGCTCAGGATCCGACTACGCCTGAAGCTGGGAATTCGGACCCTGCGGCCGATGCCAAAGCTCCGGAAAGCCTTGAGGATGATGAGATGATTAACCGGCAATTGACCCTGGATGATCCAAAGGGAAAGTTTGGCATCGCCAGTTTTAATAGCTGGACCTCGCCGGATGGGAAGTTTGAAGCCGAGTTAAAGGATGGACACCTGTATGTCTACCGTCTCGACGTCCAGGATCGGAAACAGGTGGCTGATGAGACGATCGACGGAAATTGGGTCGACGGCGCTTGGTCGGAGGATGGCCTTGTATTTACGTACGAGACAGAAATCGACGGAACCTCAGCGGTTCGTACGATCGATGCCGAGAAGGCGGCCGCAGCCGCTGCGGAAGGAACGCAGCCCTAAACAAGAACGCGGACGGACGAAATTGGGCGGTTTTTTGAACATGCGGCTGGCACCTTTTCAGGAGATATGGAATAGGTTATATGTATAGTAGAGATAGCGGTTTGGACCCCTGATCGTCGTATGACCGCTGGCGGGAGAGTTTCTAGAGCTTTTCGGCCCGCGTTTATATAGATGTTCCGGGACAGAGGGATCTTTCGCCAAGAGGCAGAGGTCCCTCTGTTGCATTTATAGAGGAAGTTAAAAAGTCAGCTCGAGATCACGAAGCGGGCTCGGGGGAGATTATTCGGCGTCGAATCTTGAATTCAGCCAGGCCTTCCGATGCTCACGTAGCCTCCAGCTACGCTCCGCTACTCAGTCCCTAGCTTCATCCAACCTTCTCGGTGCTCCCAACCAGACTTTTTAACCTTCATTTGAAGGGGGGAGTTAAAAAGTCAGCTCGAGATCACGAAGCGGGCTCAGGGGAGATTACTCGGCGTCGAATCTTGAATTCAGCCGGGCCTTCCGATGCTCACGTAGCCTCCGGCTACGCTCCGCTACTCAGTCCCTAGCTTCATTCAACTTTCTCGGTGCTCCCAACCAGACTTTTTAACCTTCATTTGAAGGGGGAAGTTAAAAAGTCAGCTCGAGATCACGAAGCGGGCTCAGGGGAGATTACTCGGCGTCGAATCTTGAATTCAGCCGGGCCTTCCGATGCTCACGTAGCCCCCAGCTACGCTCCGCTACTCAGTCCCTAGCTTCATCCAACCTTCTCGGTGCTCCCAACCTGCCTCAACCTGCTGTATTTCACTAACCTTCAGCATGTTAACGGAACTCAGTGCCGTTATTTGAACGTTTATCCGTTACTTAGACTTCTAACGGAACCAGGAGACCTTATTTCGGTTGAAATCAGCTCAATCCACATGGGTATAGCTCAATAAGGTCTCTGGGTTCCGTTACAGCGGGAAATCGCAGGGAAATGGGCAAATAAGGGCTGTACGTTCCGTTACGATACCTTTGGCCGAACATTTGCTGCACGACGCTTGAACATTACAATGTACCGTCAGCAAAATACACGATGCAACTCTGCAGCAACAACAGCAACTACAGAAAACGAGCAAACTCCAACACACAACATCATCTACAGCACAACGACAACGACATCTGACAGCATACTGACCTGCTTCCGCATGTCACGGCAACTACTGTACTCCAACACACTACAGCAACTCCAACACACATTAGCTCATTACTGGCCGGATCAGCGGCTATTTTTTCGTTTTTTCGAGCAGGAGCGACAAACAGGGTTTGGACGAATGGGCAAAATCGAAGTATGATGGTTAGAGGCAATGAAGACGGAAGGGAGAACCCGGATGGACGCAAAGCAAGCGATGAAAGACATTAAGCAGGGGCGGATCTCCCCGCTATACGTTTGTTACGGTACGGAGAAATACCAGATTCAAGAGTTCGTGGGCCTGCTCCAGGAGCAGCTTGTGGATCGGGATCAAAAGGACTTTGCCTTGGCTTCTTTTGATCTGACGGAGACCCCAATCGAGGTCGTGGTCGAAGAAGCGGAGACGATGCCCTTTCTCGTAGAGCGTAAGCTGATTGTTGTCCGTGACTCCGCACTGCTTGTAGCAGGCGGCAAGGAAGGCGGCAAAATCGAGCATAAGTTGGAGACGCTGCTGACGTATATCGGCAACCCGGCTGAGCATAGCGTGATCGTGTTTGTGGCGAACGGCGAGAAGTTGGACGAGCGGAAGAAGGTCGTCAAAGCGATTAAGGCAGCCGGTACGGTGTTGTCCTTTATGCCGCTGGGCGGCGGGGAGCTCGTACAGTGGGTCGTGCAAGAGGTGGAGAAACGCGGCTGCCGGATCGGACGCGACGCGGCGGAGGCGTTGATTGCCGCGAGCGGCGTGCAGATGGCAGCCTTGGCTGCGGAAACGGACAAGCTCTGCTTGTACGCCGGATCCGGCGGGATGATCGATACCGCGGCAGTTGAGCAGCTTGTTGCTCGCAGCACGGAGCAAAACGTGTTCGTGATGGTGGAGCATATCGCTGCGATTCGACTGGAGCAGGCGCTTGGCATTTTCTACGAACTGCTGAAGCAGCGCGAGGAGCCGATCAAGATCGCGGCGTTGATCGCCCGCCAGTTCCGGATCATGCTGCAAGTGAAAGAACTTGGACGCCAGAGCTACTCACAGCAACAGATCGCCTCGCAGCTCAGTTTGCATCCGTACGTAGTTAAGCTGGCCGGTGATCAGGCCCGGAAATTTGAAGCCGGCCGGCTGAGAACCATCCTGTCCGAGCTGGCCGAGTTGGATTACCGGATGAAAAGCGGGCAAATCGACAAAGTGCTGGGGCTGGAGTTATTCCTGCTAAAACTGGGGGCCTAGAGGCGAATAACGTCCCCCACCCCCTCAATAAAAGCCAAAAAGACCTGAACGATTCATCGTTCAGGTCTCTTTGAGCTTAGTTGAAGAAAAACTTCATTATCATTAACGAGTCTTACGCTTTAGACGTAAGTTCGTTCAATTTTTTAGCCAAGCGGGATTTCTTACGGGCAGCTGCATTTTTGTGGATCAAACCTTTAGTAACAGCTTTGTCCAATTTTTTGGTAGCAGCAACGAAAGCAGCTTTAGCTGCTTCAACTTCGTTGTTCGCCAGAGCGGTGTCGGCAGTTTTCACAGCCGTACGCAGGGCGGATTTTTGCGAAGCGTTCAGCACGCGGCGTTTGTCATTCGTTTTCACGCGTTTGATAGCGGATTTAATGTTTGGCATTGCATTCACCTCCTGTAAAGCATATATCAACCCAGATGATTCACAACTTAAAATATTTTATCACGCAAGATAGTAAAAAGCAATAAATTCATCATACTGAATCTCTCGATTTCTCGCAAGTTTTACCGCTTGACCTATGGCATGCATAAACACATTCCCTCTCCCGCACAATAAAGGCAATCAGAGGAAATGGAGGTCATATGGCATGAATTTAGACTTACGGGAGTATTCCGTACGTACTGACTTGGCCGTTGAATCGAAGGAGATCGCGGAGACCGCCCATGGCGGGCCGGTTCCCGGGCTAAATGAACAGGTCGAGGAACAGGACGGAATCAAGATCACCCGGCTGGATGTGACCAACGAGGCGGCCTCACGGCAAATCGGACGAATCCGGGGACATTACGTGACCTTGGAGGTCCCCGGCCTCCGGAATCAGGATACCGAACTGCAGGAAAAGGTCGCTGCCGCGTTCGCGAAGGAGTTTACCGCATTTTTAAATAAAATCGGGGTCGGACCGGGAGCGAAGACGCTGATCGTCGGCTTGGGCAACTGGAATGTTACGCCGGATGCACTCGGACCGCTGGTGGTAGAGAATGTCATGGTTACCCGACATTACTTCGAGCTGACGCCGGACCAGGTCGCACCGGGTTACCGAGAAGTTAGCGCAATCGCTCCTGGCGTGCTTGGCATTACCGGCATTGAGTCGAGCGAAGTGGTGCAAGGAATCGTGGAACGGACGCGACCGGATCTGATCATCGCCATCGATGCATTGGCTTCACGTTCGTTGGAACGGGTAAATACGACGATCCAGATCGCAGACATCGGCATCCATCCCGGCTCTGGCATTGGCAACAAACGTCGGGGACTAACCAAGGAAATTCTGGGCGTACCTTGCATCGCGATAGGCGTACCGACAGTGTGCTATGCATCCACGATCGTCAATAATGTGTTCGATATGATGAAGAGTCATTTCAATGAAGAAAGCGACGACGGGAACGCGCCTACGAAACAGATCATGGGCATGCTTAACGATTTAAATGAAAGCGAGCGGCTAGGTCTCGTCAAAGAGGTGCTCGAACCGCTTGGCCATGATCTCATCGTTACGCCGAAAGAAATCGACGAATTCATTGAAGATGTGGCGAATGTTATCGCGAGCGGTCTGAACATCTCATTGCACGAGGCAGTTACACCAGATAACGTGGCGTCTTATACCCATTAAGGCCGCATCCTCCTCCTTCTCCCGAATCTCAAGAAATCCGTGAATCTAGCGGATTTCTTTTTTTTGTGAGAATTCGAGGTTCTAGGCTTTGAACTAGGTTCATAGATTTGGAATATAGTTCGAAAGCGGCTGGAGGAGGACACGCATATGAAATTCAAGGCTTGGAATCTAGGGAAAATGAGACGGAATCTGTTGCATGTGTTGGCGCTGGGACGCACATTTTTGCTTTTATCGGTCATGTCGGTGATCTTTTTCGTCATGTTGGGGGTGCTGGGCATTGCCGAGAAGAATCTCAATACGTCCCCGGTTTCTTCGATGAAGGGGCTGGCGGCGTCGCTATCGAGCGGGTTTTTCATGGATATGGTTGGCATGGAACTGCCGCACGCGGCCAGCGAAAAGCAAACGCCGGCGATATCGGGTCGCCAGATGACGAATTTCGTCTTCCAGCTGTTGACGGACGTGAATCCATCCGATCCGAAGAGTTTGGTCGCCCGAGAAGTTCCGGGACTGGGTGCCGATAGCCCGATCCTGCTGCGTACGGGCTCCGGCAATGGCACGGCCCAAGCGCCCGAGGATTACCGGCCGGGTACAGGCGCGGATGGCAGCGCGCCAGATCACCCGGAGCCGAATGGCGATGAAGGCGGGGATGACGCGGACCCAGGGCCGGGCGAAGCCGATTCGGGCGAATCACAGCCACCGGAACAGGAGCCTGGGAAGACAGACGGCACCTCTGGGGATCAGGGGGAGCCTTCGATCCAACCGGGCAACAAAAATATCGTGATGATCTATCATTCGCATCCGCAAGAATCATATAATCCAGTGCTGGGTACTGATGTGGATAACCCTAGCTCGGCGGAAGACAAGAAGAACGTCGGCCTGGTTGGCGAGGCGCTGGCGAAAGAGCTGGAACGCAAAGGAGTCGCCGCCTTGCACTCGTTCGAAAATTATGCGAGCAAGGTGAGCAATTACAACTACAACTATTCATATAAATATTCACGAGAGACCGTGAAGCAGGCGATGGCCGAAAACGGCAAGCTGCAATATTTTATCGATATCCACCGCGATTCGCAACGCCATGACAAGACGACCACGACCATTGACGGCGTCAATTATGCTCAGGTTTATTTCATCATCGGGCATGGCAATGAGAACTGGCGCGAGAATGAGAAATTCGCGAGCTCGATTCATGATCGTCTGGAGAAGGTTTATCCGGGGATTTCCAGGGGCATATGGGGGAAGACGTCTTCCCAGGGCAACGGGGAGTACAACCAGTCGTTGTCGCCCAACAGCGTCCTGATCGAAATCGGCGGGATCGACAACAGCGAGGAAGAGCTGGAGCGCACCGCGAAGGTGTTAGCAGGGATCTTGGCCGATCTGTATTGGGAAGGCCAGGACGCGGAGAAAGCGGGCAAGCTGACGAAAAGCGGAACAAACGGTGGCGCATCTAGCGGAACCAATGCATCCAACGGAGTGAGCAAGGGCTCACCCAAAGCCGGCGAATCGAGCAAGAAATCTTAAGTTTCATTTAACGAAGGAAACGGGGGAGGGACAGACATGGCAAAAACGTTGCGAAAAACCTTGGTATATGGCCTTTTGCTGGCGGCAGGGGTGACGCTAGGAATGCAGCTCGCCGAAAGCGGAACAACGTCGGTGTACGGCCCCGGCTTTCAAACCGGAGGGACGACGGTTGGCGCAAACGGACAGTCCGTGGGGGTTCCGTATCCGCAGCAGCAATACAGCAATGGCTGGTCATCCGGTGCTGCCACCCCCGCCTGGACCACAACCGGCCAAGGCTATGCCGCGCCACAGGGGACAACCGGCGGGTATACCATGGCCCCAGGTTACGGCTCGGCCCAACCTGGAGCAACCACCCCGAGCACGGTGACTAACGGATTTAATAACCCGGCGACAGGTGGCCAAGTGATGCAAACGCCGGCGGATCTGCTCATGCCGCCGCCGTCGCCTCCGGCTGTCGACCGCTTTGCCGACAAGGCGGCTCATTTGCTGCAACAGGCATCGCAGAAGAGCATTCATTGGGTAGCCTCCCTGTTTGGTCCCGGCGAATGAAATAACGATTTATAACGAATGGCGGATTTGTTATACTGTTGTTATATTGTTATGAATCCGTTCGTGATTCGTTATTTCGGAGGTCAGAACTTTTGAAGAAAATTACGATGCAGCAAATTGCCGATCATTTAGGCGTTTCGAAATTCGTCGTATCCAAGGCTTTATCCGGCAAGGGAGGAGTCAATGAACAGACCCGTGAGCGGGTCATTCAAGCCGCTTCCCAGCTCGGCTACTTTAACCAGAAGAACGGCTACGTCAAGAACGTCATTCCCTCGGGCACAACGCTGCCGGCGCCGGCTGGCAAGCAGTCGGTGCTGGTGTTGATGCCGAATATCCGGTTTCAAAACAAGGAATCGCTGTATTGGGGCCGGCTGCTGGAGGGCATCTCCCGGGAACTGGAGGCACAGCAACTGGGGATGATCATCGTATCGGAACCCCGGGGCGACAATTTTATGCATATCCTCAATCCGGACGGCATTCTGGGAATGATCGGGGTCGGGCAAATCGCCACCTCATTCCTGTTGGAGGTGCACCGGATTGGACTGCCGATGGTCCTCGTTGATCATGAGGACCCGCTGATTCCCAGCGACACGGTCTTTGCGAACAACCTTGACGGGATGGCCCGCCTGACCACCCATTTGATCGGACTGGGGCACCGGGAATTGCACTTCTTGGGGAACTCGGCTTTCTCCCGAAGCTTCCGGGATCGCTGGATCGGTTACCGCAGCGCTTTGGAGGAGAATGGCCTAACACCTCAAGCGCCGGATGATCCGATGCTGCAGTTGGAAGGCATCGATACCGGGGCATACGGGGACGAGCTGCAAGGGTGGTTGGAACGGAGGAGAAAAGCAAAGACGCTCCCGACGGCGCTGGTATGCGCGAATGATTCCATCGCCATCCATGCCTGTACCGTCCTGGGCGAGATCGGGTTAACCGTGCCTGGGGACATCGTTGTCAGCGGGTTTGATAATATCGACGATGCGGCCCGCAACGCGCCGTCGATTACGACTATCCATGTGCCGAAAGAGGACCTCGGCCAGCGCGCGGTGCGAAAGCTGATGGACCGGCTTGCTCATCCAGATGCGCCACAGGAAAAAATCATGATATCCGTCGAAACCGTGTACCGGGACTCTACCGCCGAACCACAACAGACCGGGCGATAGAAGGCGAGGGAGAGGAAGTAAGTCATGGCTTCCGGTTGGAATTTAACTCGTCGTGATTGCTGCTTGCCCCTGCAACTGATATAATAAATTGATTGTATGACTTCGATGATTTGTGGTGGGGGTAAGGATGACAGATATTAGGGCTAGACAAGCGAAAATTCGCAATTTCTGTATTATTGCACATATAGACCATGGCAAATCGACATTGGCCGACCGAATTCTGGAGTATACCGGGGCGCTGACTTCCCGGGAAATGCAGGAGCAGGTCCTTGACCAAATGGATTTGGAACGCGAACGTGGAATCACGATTAAACTACAGGCCGTCCGCTTAACCTATCGCGCCGACGATGGGGAGGAGTATTTGCTGAACCTCATCGATACGCCGGGACACGTCGACTTCACTTACGAGGTCTCCCGCAGTTTGGCCGCTTGCGAAGGCGCCCTTCTAGTGGTAGACGCCGCTCAGGGGATCGAGGCGCAAACGCTGGCCAATGTTTATCTGGCGCTCGATAACAACCTGGAGATTTTGCCGGTCATTAACAAAATCGACTTGCCAAGCGCCGATCCCGATCGGGTGAAGCAGGAGATAGAGGATGTCATCGGCCTCGATGCCAGCGAAGCGGTGCACGCTTCCGCCAAAGCCGGGATCGGGATTAAGGAGATTCTGGAGCAGGTCGTACAGAAGGTGCCTGCACCAACGGGAGACCCGGATCAGTCGCTGAAGGCGCTGATTTTCGATTCGCATTATGACCCTTACAAGGGCGTTATCGTTTACGTGCGCGTCATTGACGGGCAGATTAAGGCTGGCTCGAAAATCAAAATGATGGCAACGGAAAAAACGTTTGAGGTTATCGAAGTGGGTGCCTTCAAACCGCGGATGACAATCGTGGACGAGCTGAATGTCGGCGATGTCGGCTTTATCGTTGCCGGGATCAAGACGGTCGGCGACACTCGCGTCGGGGATACCGTCACGGACGCGAAGCATCCGACACTTGAACCGCTGCCGGGTTACCGTAAGATTAACCCGATGGTCTATTGCGGCTTGTATCCGATCGAAACGTCGGATTACAACGACCTGCGTGAAGCGTTGGAGAAACTGCAGTTGAACGACGCTTCGCTGAGCTTCGAACCGGAAACCTCAAGCGCGCTGGGCTTCGGTTTCCGTTGCGGCTTCCTGGGATTGTTGCACATGGACGTCATTCAGGAACGGATTGAGCGGGAATTCAACATTCCGCTGATTACGACGGCGCCAAGCGTTATTTACAAAGTAACGCTGACGAACGGCGAGACGATCTCCATCGACAACCCGTCCAACTATCCGGAGGTCGGCAAAATCGACTATGTCGAGGAGCCTTACGTCAAAGCGGCGATCATCGTACCCAATGATTATGTCGGAACCGTCATGGAACTCTGCCAAAGCAAACGCGGCGAGTTCGTGAATATGGAATACCTTGACACAACCCGTGTGACGATTACGTACCAGGTGCCATTGTCGGAGATTGTATACGACTTCTTCGATCAGTTGAAATCGAGCACGAAGGGTTACGCTTCCTTCGATTATGAGCTGTCGGGTTATCGTCAATCGAACCTGGTGAAGATGGACATCCTCCTGAACGGAGAGCAGGTCGACGCTTTGTCCTTTATCGTCCACCGCGAACGTGCTTACCACCGCGGCCGGATCATTTGCGAGAAGCTGCGTGAGCTGATCCCGCGCCAAATGTTTGAAGTGCCGATTCAGGCCTCGATCGGGCAGAAGGTCATCGCCCGCGAGACCGTTAAGGCGATGCGCAAGAACGTCCTTGCCAAATGTTACGGCGGTGATATCTCGCGGAAGCGCAAGCTGCTGGAGAAGCAGAAGGAAGGCAAGAAGCGGATGAAGCAGGTCGGCAACGTCGAGGTACCGCAGGAAGCGTTTATGGCCGTACTGAAAATCGACGACAATTAAGAAATACAAATCGTTTGATGAAGGAAAGCCGTCAGGCTTTCCTTTCTACTATTATTCATGATAATTACGGAGGAGGGCATGACCATGAACCAAACGACAAACCGATCAGGGCAGGGAGTGCCGATCCATAACCCGGCGGCGGGCAGCGATATGACGCACCTCGAACCATCCATCGCACCGCAAGCCGTATATATCCATATCCCGTTTTGCACGAACAAGTGCTTTTATTGCGATTTCAATTCCTACGTCCTGAAAGATCAGCCGGTGATGGACTATTTGCGCGCCTTGGACCGAGAAATGGAACGGACGGTTCAGCAGACCCCACCGGGTGAAATCCGCAGTATCTTTGTAGGCGGGGGCACGCCAACTGTACTCAATCCGCAAGAAATGGAGTTCTTCCTGGCATCGGTCAGACGCCATTTCCCCCATTGGTCCAGCGATATTGAATTTACGATGGAAGCCAACCCGGGAACGACAGATCGGGACAAAATGACGGTCATGAAAGACGGCGGCGTGAACCGGGTCAGCTTCGGCGTGCAGGCGTTCCAGAATGAACTGTTAAGCGGTATCGGCCGGATTCATAACACGGACGACGTTTACCGGAGCCTGGACAATGCGCGCGCCGTCGGACTTAACAATCTGTCCATCGACTTGATGTTCGGACTGCCGAATCAGACCGTTGAGATGCTGGATTATAGCGTTTCTCGGGCGCTGGAACTCGGGCTACCCCATTATTCCATCTATAGCCTGAAGGTCGAAGAGAACACGCTGTTCCATACGCTGTACCACAAAAATCAGCTTCCGCTCCCCAGTGAAGAGGAGGAGCTGAATATGTATCTCCTGCTGATGGAACGGATGGAGCAGGCCGGGTACAAACAGTACGAGATTAGCAACTTTGCGAAACCCGGCTTTGCCAGCCGGCATAATATTACTTATTGGAAGAACGAGGATTATTACGGCCTGGGTGCCGGCGCTCACGGTTATGTTGGCCGCAAGCGTCACGTCAATATCAAGGGTGTGAATCCTTACGTTGAAGCGGCGAAAGCAGGCCTTCCTCGCTTGGAGCAGTTTGGCGTGTCCCGGGAAGAGGCGATGGAGGATTTCGTGATGGTAGGCCTTCGCATGCTGGACGGCATCCGCAAGGCGGACTTCCGCAAGCAATTTGACGAAGAGCTGGATGACGTGTTTGCCCGGCCGCTCAACAAGATGCTTAGCGCCGGTTTGCTGGAGACCCATGAGGATGGAGAAGGCTACCGGTTAAGCAAGCAAGGCGTATTGTTCGGAAACGAGGTATTTGCCGAGTTTATCGGTGTTTTAACCGTATAGCAACCGATGAATCAAGCAGCTTGCACTTCATTTATGAAGTAGCTAAGCTGCTTTTTTGCGTTCCGCTGAATATACTTTGAACGTGACATGGCGGTGAAACATTTTCCTTGAAGTTTTATACCGCATAATGTATATTTATTCATATTATTTGATTTGTGATCGAGGGGGAAAACAGCATGCCAGCGGTTGCCGTGTGCAGACAGGCGAACTTAACGGACGTCGAGCCATTATTTAAGATGATTGAGGGGTATGCCCAGCGAGGCATTATGCTGCCGCGTTCGCAGGCGGTGCTGGAGCGCCAGATCAAGGATTTCGTCGTCGCGGAAGTGGATGGCGAGGTTGTCGGCTGCGGATCGCTGTGCAAGCTGGGCGAGGAGTTGGTCGAGATTCGTTCGCTTGGGATTGCCGAAGGCCATAAAGGCAAGGGGCTAGGCTCCATGCTCGTCGAGCAGTTAGTAGAAGAGGCGCGGAGACAAGCGATCCCAAAGGTGATGGCGCTCACGTATGAGGTTTCCTTTTTCGTGAAAAACGGATTTGCGGTTGTTAATAAAGAGATCTTTCCGGAGAAAGTGTGGACCGACTGCGTGAATTGCGCGAAGCAGCATTGCTGCGACGAAATCGCTGTTCTGAAGATACTGGACTGACTTGACAATCGTCAGGTCGGTTTGGTATTTTTGTATTAGTAATTAGCACTCTACGACATTGAGTGCTAACGAACCGAAAAATCGAGATTACTCAGGAGGGATTGCCATGTTGACGGAACGCCAAAGAATGATTTTAACAGCTATCGTAGACGACTATATTCGCTCGGCGGAGCCTGTGGGATCCCGAAGCATTTCGAAGCGGGGCGATGTTGGATACAGTCCAGCGACGATCCGTAACGAAATGGCCGATTTGGAGGAACTCGGTTTTTTGGAGCAACCGCATACGTCGGCGGGCCGTATTCCTTCTCATAAGGGATACCGCTACTATGTGGATCATCTGACACCGTTGAATTTGCTAACGAATGATGAACTGACAACGTTAAAAGCGTTTTTCGCGGAGAAGCTGAACGCAACCGAACTAATGATTCAACATGCCGGGACCATTCTCTCCCAAATGACCAACTACACTTCCATCCTGCTTGGGCCGGAAGTTTTTCATACGTCTTTGCGGCATTTTCAACTCTTGCCGCTGAACGAGACGACGGCGGTTGCCATCGTCGTGACGAATACGGGACAAGTGGAGAACAAGACGATATCCGTTCCGGCTGGCTTGTCCGTTTCAGAGATGGAACGGGTGGTCAATCTGTTGAACCGCAAGCTGACCGGCGTGCCGATCTACAAGCTCAAGTCCGCCTTGTATAACGAGATCGGTCAAGAGATGCAGCGGCATATCGAGCATTTTGAAGAGTTGATGAAAGTGTTGGATCAAGCGCTTGACGCAGGCACGGAAGGCCAACGCCTCTTCTTGAGCGGGGCGACGAACATGCTGACCCAGCCGGAGTTCCGTGACGTAGACAAGGTGAAAGGCATCTTGGATTTACTGGAGGAGACGCCAACTTTGACGAGAATGATCTCTGCGGCGGCGGGTTCGGGGATTCAGGTGCGTATCGGTACCGAGAACGACCATGAAGCGTTCGCCAACTGCAGTCTCATCACGGCAACCTATCAACTGGAAGGTGAAGCGGTTGGAACTATTGGCATTCTGGGACCAACTCGGATGGAATACGCCAGGGTCATTCGGATATTGGAGATTTTATCGAGAGATTTGAGCAAATTTCTGACCCGGATGCCATAACATGCATGAATGATTCATCTAGCTGCATGTTAAGGAGGTGAGCATCTTGAAGGAATCGCAACCGATTCAAGATAACATCAATCATAATGTAGAGGAAGAAACGAACATGAACGATAACGTGCAAGAGGACCTGCAACAAACGCCGGAACCTGACGCGAGGCAGGAAGAGGTTGTCGATGAACCGCAGATTGCTGCTGAAGAGGTTACCGCAGATGCCGGCGCTTCCGCCGAATTGGAGAAGCTGCGCGCAGAGAGTGAGGATTACCAGCAGCGGCTGCTAAGAACGCAAGCCGATTTCGATAATTTCCGTCGCCGTACGGTTAAGGAGAAGGAAGAGTTAGGGAAATACGCCTCCGCCAAATTGATTACCGAGCTGTTGCCGGTGATTGATAACTTTGAACGAGCGCTTAGCTCATCCGGAGAGAGCACGGACGCCAATTCCTACATTAAGGGAGTGGAAATGATCTTCCGCCAGTTGGAAGGCGTGCTTAAGGCCGAAGGATTGATTCCGATGGAAGCGGAAGGACAACCGTTTAACCCTGAGTTCCATCAAGCCATCATGCAAGTGGAATCCGATGAGCATGAAGAGGGTATCGTCGTAGAAGTGGTACAGAAGGGTTATCTTTTGAAAGATAAGGTACTGCGTCCGGCGATGGTCAAAGTCAGCGGCTGAGATGATTGAACCTGCTTTGTAATTTAAGATGATTTAACCTATTAAGGAGGACATAACGTAATGAGTAAAGTAATCGGTATTGACTTAGGAACAACCAACTCCTGCGTAGCAGTGATGGAAGGCGGCGAAGCGGTCGTCATTCCTAACCCGGAAGGTGCGCGTACGACTCCATCCGTCGTAGGCTTTAAGAAGGACGGCGAACGGATCGTTGGGGAAACGGCAAAACGCCAAGCCATCACCAATCCGGATCGTACGATCATTTCGATTAAACGGCATATGGGTACAAACCATAAAGAATCGATCGACGGTAAAGATTTTACGCCTCAGGAAATTTCCGCAATCATTCTGCAGAAGCTGAAAGCCGATGCAGAAGCCTATTTGGGCCAAACCGTCACCCAAGCGGTGATCACGGTCCCGGCTTATTTTAACGACAGCCAACGTCAGGCAACCAAGGACGCCGGCAAAATCGCAGGTCTTGATGTGCTGCGGATCGTCAACGAACCAACAGCAGCAGCTCTGGCATACGGTCTGGAAAAAGCGGAAGATCAAACGATTCTCGTGTATGACCTTGGCGGCGGTACGTTTGACGTATCGATCCTTGAACTAGGCGACGGCTTCTTCGAAGTAAAAGCGACGAGCGGGGACAACCATCTCGGCGGCGATGACTTCGACCAGAAAATCATCGATTACCTGGTGGCTGAATTCAAGAAAGATCAAGGAATTGATTTGAGCAAAGATAAAGCGGCAGTGCAACGTTTGAAAGATGCGGCAGAGAAAGCGAAGAAGGAATTGTCCGGCGTATTGACCACAACAATCTCCCTGCCGTTTATCACCGTCGTTGACGGCGTGCCGCAGCACCTTGAGGTTAACCTGACTCGCGCGAAATTCGAAGAATTAACCGCGGATCTTGTAGAGCGTACGCTCGGCCCAACTCGCCGTGCCTTAAGCGATGCGGGGATGACGCCTGCGGATATCGATCGGATCGTTCTTGTCGGCGGTTCCACGCGGATTCCAGCCGTTCAGGAAGCAATTAAGAAATTGACCGGTAAAGAACCGCACAAAGGCGTGAACCCGGACGAAGTTGTTGCGCTTGGCGCAGCGGTGCAAGCCGGCGTGCTGACGGGCGATGTGAAAGACGTTGTACTGCTCGACGTTACTCCGCTTTCGCTCGGGATCGAAACGGCCGGTGGCGTATTTACGAAGATGATTGAACGGAACACAACGATTCCGACAAGCAAATCGCAAGTATTCTCCACCTATGCCGATAACCAGCCAAGCGTAGAAATCCACGTCCTGCAAGGGGAACGGGAGATGGCGGCTGGCAACAAAACACTGGGACGCTTCATGCTGGGTGACATTCCACTCGCGCCACGCGGCGTACCGCAAATCGAAGTTACCTTCGACATCGATGCGAACGGGATCGTAAACGTGTCGGCAACGGATAAAGGAACCGGCAAGAGTCAAAAAATCACGATCACTTCCTCCAGCGGCTTGAGCGATGAGGAAGTTGAGAAGATGATGAAGGACGCCGAGCTGCATGCCGAAGAAGACAAGAAACGCAAAGAGCTGGTTGAAGCGAAGAACAACGGCGACCAATTGATCTACAGCGTTGATAAGACGTTGAAAGAGCTGGGCGACAAAGTAGACGCAGCCGAAACCGACAAAGCTAATGCGGCCAAAGAAGAGCTGAAGAAAGCGCTGGAAAGCGACGATCTCGAGCAAATCAAAGCGTCTTCGGAGAAGCTGACCGAAATCGTTCAACAATTGTCCGTGAAGCTGTATGAGCAGGCTTCGCAAGCAGCTGGAGCAGAAGGCGCAGCCGAATCCGCTGGCGGTCAAACCCGCGATAACGTCGTGGACGCCGACTATGAAGTGGTTGACGAAGACAAGAAACAAAGCTAAGATGACTCACAGAGCAGTAGAGTCTTGGGAATAGACTTTGGCAACCAGGAAGGTCAAAGTGCGGGCTGCCTCCGCGCTTTGACTTTCCTTTTGCCGTGATCAAAAAATGACCGGTAAATCAGGTTTTTGCTTTGTGATCTAACTATATGTCGGGTTAACTTCTCGATTTGCTTCGTGATCAAAAGACGACAGACGGGGGTGGAAGAATGGCAGAAAAACGCGATTACTACGAGGTGCTGGGCCTCGGTAAAACCGCATCCGACGAGGAAATCAAAAAAGCTTACCGCAAGCTGGCCCGGCAGTATCACCCGGACGTCAATAAAGCGGAGGATGCGGAAGCGAAATTTAAAGAAGTTAAAGAAGCGTATGACGTCCTGAGTGACTCAGGGAAACGTGCGCGTTATGACCAATACGGCCATGTTGATCCGAATCAGGGGATGGGCGGCGGCTTTTCCGGTGGGGATTTTGGCGGCTTTGGGGATATTTTCGATATGTTCTTCGGCGGCGGCGGCGGCGGTCGGCGTGATCCTAACGCTCCGCAACGCGGCAACGATTTGCAATACACGATGACGATCGAGTTCAAGGAAGCGGTGTTCGGCAAGGAAACGGACATTACGATTCCGCGCACCGAAAACTGCGACACCTGCTTTGGCACCGGGGCTAAACCCGGAACGAAGCCGGTTACTTGCTCCGTGTGCCACGGTACCGGCCAGCAGGAAGTCGTACAGAACACGCCGTTTGGCCGTATGGTTAATCGGCGGGCCTGCAGCAACTGCGGCGGCAAAGGGCAAATCATCAAGGAAAAATGTTCGACCTGTGCCGGCAGCGGTAAAGTGAAAAAACAGCGTAAAATTCATGTGCGCATTCCTGCCGGGGTTGACGATGGGGCACAACTGCGGATGTCTGGGGAAGGCGAAGGCGGTCTGCGCGGCGGTCCTGCCGGTGATCTGTACATCGTCATCCGCGTGAAAACGCATGATTTCTTCGAACGCGAGGGCGACGATATCTATTGCGAAGTTCCGTTAACGTTTGCCCAAGCTGCGCTTGGCGATGAGATCGAAATTCCGACGCTGACGGAGAAGGTGAAGCTGAAAATTCCGGCCGGGACGCAAACCGGAACCTATTTCCGCTTAAAAGGCAAAGGGGTTCCGCGCCTGCGCGGGATTGGCCAGGGAGATCAGCACGTGAAAGTGGTCATCGTGACGCCAAGCAAGCTGAGCGACGAGCAAAAGGAGCTTTTGCGCCAATTTGCTTCGCTGGACGGCGAACAGACACATGAGCATGAACAATCTTTCTTTGACCGAATGAAACGAGCATTTCGCGGGGATTGATCCCCAATGAAAAAGCGCGAACCGAGGACTCAACTCGGTTCGCGCCTTTTTTTTGCTATGGGCTTTGGATCTCCGCCATGATTTCTTCCTCCAACACCAGCCGGATATCTTCCCGGAATACTCGCATCCCATATTCCCGGTGAACGTACACCATGATCGCTTCCATGATGTTCGATTCAACGATATAACGGCTGCGGCCGTTAACCCAAACCTCGCCGGTATAACCGGTATCTTCATCCCAACTGAGTTCCACCGTCACATCGGTGGGGCGGACGCCCGTCCGTTCAGCGGTATGCAGGCAAATCGCGTTAATGATCTCGTCCATCCCGAGGATCATGGCTTAATGTCGGCCTCCGCCCCGGTAATCGTCGTGGCGCGGTTGCTTCTTAAACCGGCGGTATGTGGCCGTGACGGCAATAATAATGACATAGATGGCCAACAGGTTTACGGCTAACCCTAAGAGATTGCCAAAGAAGCCCATGTTGCCAAACAACCCACCGAACAGCAGACCGGCAAAACCGCCGATCATCATCCCGCGCATAAAGCTGCCGCCGCTGAAGAATCCCCGGTTCGTCGTCGGAGTCCCTGTCGTAGCTCCCGTCCGGTTACCCGTCGTGTTCTGGTACTCGCTTTGTGCCGGTTTTTTCGGAGTTGGTTTATAGGTACGCGGCCCGGATTTAAACCCTCCGCCGCGTCTTGCATCGGCAAAGTCCGGGGCAGTGAAAGTGAAGAATACGGTAAAGGCCATCATGAGCAGCATCACTCTTTTTAACATGGTGCATGAACCCTCCTATGCAAGTAAGTATGTTCTGTTCCCTAGCAAGTAATACGGACAAGTTCGTTCAACGTTTCAAATTTAAAATAAACAGGCCTGGAACAAAATTTGCATAAAGCCAAGGCCAAGATTACATCCTACGGAATAATGGGCTGTGCAGGGTGCAGCTTCATTGAAGCGTAAAACGAAAGGCAGGGAGGAAGAATGGCTGAAAAGAATGTTTTGGCCTATTTCAAAAGCCCGGAGGAAGCCGAGGGGGTAGCCCGCAAATTAAGTGCGCTGCGGGTGGAGGATATGTCGATCGACCGTTTCAGCCGTTATGCCGGCGAGGGTTACGATCCGATGAACCCGGTAACGGGAAGCATATCCAGCTTGGCGGCGGTGACCCAGGATGCGGCGATCACCAACCGTTCGGCAGGGATTCTCGCCGCAGCGGATCCGGCAGCGAGCGGACTCAGCCATGGGGGACAAGGCGGCCCAACCGGCCATGATATTCTGTTGACCGCCGTCGTCGATGAATCGATACACCATCAGGCGCTGCGTATTATCGAAGAAGCAGGCGGCTTGATTTAACAAATGGACATTTTGAACCTAAAGGAGATGAACCTCTGATGAGTCAAAATCAGGAGGATCGGCGAACAAAGCGAGTTTCCGCCAATGGAAAGAATCTGCCGATCGGACATAACAACGATGTAGAGTTTGCCGATGACTTAGCCGATCAGGAGGACTGGGAGGCACTGGAGCGCAGTGAACGAGCAGACGCTCGCCAGCAGGGACAATATAAGCTGTAACCGTAGTAGCAGGCGGGGGAGTCTTATCGAGGCTCCTCCGTTTTGCTTTGTCACGTTCTTTATTCTATAGTACAATAAAACTTATGCATGTTAGTCAAGGAGGAAATCATACGATGATTTGGAAAGAAATAACTATACATACGACAGAAGAAGCGGTGGAGATGGTATCCAACTTTCTGCATGAAGCGGGTGCAGGTGGGGTGACCATTGAAGAGCATGTCGATAACGATAAACCTCGCGATACTTCGCTGGGGCAATGGTTTGAAATTCCGCCCAACGACATTCCCGAAGGGGAAGCCAAAATCAGCGGGTATTTTCCGGAAGGACTGAATATCGATGAAGTCATCGCCGAAGTCCGGGCACGCATCGAGGAGCTTAAGAGTTATGAGATCGACCCCGGAGATGCGGTTATCACCGTGCGGGACGTAAGCGAAGACGATTGGGCCAACAACTGGAAGCAATATTTTAAGCCGCTGCGGGTGTCTGAGAAGCTGACGATCAAACCGACATGGGAGGATTATATGCCTGGGCCGGGCGAGCAGATCATTGAACTGGATCCCGGAATGGCGTTTGGCACGGGTACACATCCAACGACATCTTTATGCTTGCGTACGCTTGAGAGTATCATCCAAGATGGCGACGAAGTGATTGATGTCGGTACAGGTTCAGGCATTCTGGCGATCGGGGCCTGCCGGCTTGGCGCCTCCAAGGTGTTGGCGCTTGATCTGGATCCGGTGGCTGTATCCAGTGCAACGGAGAACACGCGACTGAACCGTCTGGAGAACCAAATCCAGGTGGTTGAAAGCGATCTGTTGTCCGTCCTTAAAGGCGAAGGCAGCGCCGAAGTTAAGGTCAAGCTGCCCGTACGGGTGGTCGTCGCCAATATTTTGGCTGAGATCATTTTGCTGTTTATCGAGGATGTATACCAAGCACTTGCGTCCGGCGGTTACTATATCGCATCGGGCATTTATAAGAACAAAGAACAAGCCGTACAAGAAGCGCTGATTGCCGCGGGTTTCGAATTGGAACGGACAGCCCGGGATGAGGATTGGGTAGCTTTTGTGGCGAGAAAGAGGTAACAGTATATGGAATGGTTAGACCGAATATTGAGGTTTCCGCTAGACCAGCTTCCCTTTTATTTGATCACCCTGGTGATCGCTTTTACGCTGCATGAATTTTCGCACGCTTATTTTGCCAATAAATTCGGTGATCCTACCGCCAAGCTGTTGGGACGCGTTACGTTGAATCCAGCTGTCCATTTCGATCTGCTGGGCATTATTCTGCTTCTCATCGCCGGCTTCGGGTGGGCCCGGCCCGTGCCGGTAAACCGTGATAACTTCAGCAAGCCGCGCATAATGGGCGTGATCGTATCGGTTGCGGGACCGCTCAGCAATTTGCTGTTGGGCGTCCTCGGGACCTTGGTTTACGTGATGCTGGCTCAGTTTGGCGTTCTGGATTCGATTACGAACGAGAAGCTGTTCCAGGCCGTATTGATATTCTTTAATCTGTTTACCGTCATGAACTTTTTCTTATTTTTATTCAACCTGATTCCTTTACCGCCGCTGGACGGCTATCGGATCCTGGAAGATGTTGTACCGCGTCGAATGTTGGGCAAACTGCAGCAATATGAACAGTGGTCGGTATTGATTTTCTTGGTGATCCTGATCGTTCCAGGAATGCAGCGTTATACGATCTCGCCGCTGTATAATGCGGCCGAGGCGATCTATTTTCAGTTCGCCCATTTGTTCCTTGCCATGTTCGGCGCGTAGGGCGGAAGAAGGACTGGAAACAGGGTTTCAAAAGTTGTATGATGTAGTTTGGCGATTTTGAACCATGAACGATGAGGATGATACTATGCAGCGTTATTTTGTGGAGCCCATGCAATTTGGCGATCGGGAAGTGACCATTGTCGGCGAGGATGCCCGCCATATCGGCAGGGTGATGCGTTCCAAGCCCGGCGATAAGCTGATCGTGAGCGACGGGGGTTCCCGTGAAGTCCTCGCGGAGATTACATTCATCGAGCCGCAGCAAGTAACTGCGACGATTATAGAGGAACTGGCGGGATCGGGAGAACCGTGGCTGCAGGTGACCGTGGCCCAGAGCTTGCCGAAAGGCGACAAGATGGAAACGGTGATCCAGAAGTGCACGGAGATTGGAGCCGCTTCGTTTCTTCCTTTTCTATCCGAACGCACGGTGGTGCAATACGATAGCAAGAAGGAAGAGAAACGGCTCGCCCGCTGGCAGAAAATCGCCAAAGAAGCCGCCGAGCAGGCGCATCGCAGCAAAATTCCGGTTGTCGAGCTTTCGGTCAAATGGGAAGAACTGCTGGCCGCGCTGCCGGGCTACGATCTGGTATGCTTGTGTTATGAGAAAGAAGACGGCAGACAGCTTCGGGACGTATTAAAGCCATTCGTCACTGAGCTGACGCCTGATATGAAGGTCAATGTCGCCGTTGTAGTTGGACCCGAAGGCGGCTTTACCGAAGATGAAGTACGGGAAGCCGAAGCCGCCGGTGCAGTATCCGTTGGTTTAGGCCGACGTATTCTACGTACCGAAACGGCTGCTATGGCCGCCCTAACTTGCATCATGTATGAATCCGGAGAAATGGGGGGGAATTGAGCGATGCCAACCGTCGCCTTTTACACCTTGGGCTGTAAAGTTAATTTCTATGATACCGAAGCCATTTGGCAGCTATTTAAAAACGAAGGCTACGAGCAGGTTGATTTCGAGCAATCGGCCGCTGACGTCTATTTAATCAATACCTGTACCGTTACGAACACCGGCGACAAGAAGAGCCGTCAAATTATTCGGCGTGCCGTGCGCCGCAATCCGGAAGCTATTGTAGCGGTGACCGGCTGTTACGCGCAGACATCGCCTGCGGAGATTTTGGACATCCCCGGCGTAGACTTGGTCATTGGGACGCAGGACCGGGACAAGATTATCCCTTACGTGAAGCAGCTTCAAGAGCAGCGCAAGCCGATTAATGCAGTTCGCAATATCATGAAAACGCGGGAGTTCGAAGAGCTGGACGTGCCAAATTTCGCCGATCATACCCGTGCGTTCCTGAAGATCCAGGAGGGCTGCAACAACTTCTGTACCTTCTGTATTATCCCATGGTCTCGTGGCTTGTCGCGCAGCCGTGACCCGCAAAGCGTTATCCAACAAGCGCGTCAGTTAGTCGCCGCAGGGTACAACGAGATCGTCCTGACGGGCATCCATACAGGCGGATACGGGGATGATCTCGAAAACTACCGTTTATCCGACTTGCTTTGGGATTTGGACAAAGTAGAAGGACTTGGCCGCATCCGGATCAGTTCGATCGAAGCAAGCCAAATCGACGAGCGTATGCTTGAGGTGTTGAAGAATTCCTCGAAAATGTGCCGCCACTTCCATATCCCGCTGCAAGCAGGCAGCAACGAAGTATTGAAGCGCATGAGAAGAAAGTACACCATCGAAGAGTTTGAGCATAAAATCAAAATGATCCGCGATTTCATGCCGGACGTTGCCATTACGACGGATATCATCGTTGGCTTCCCCGGGGAAACGGATGAGCTGTTCCGCGAGGGCTTCGAGGCAATCAAACGCATCGGCTTCTCCGAGATGCACGTGTTCCCTTATTCCAAGCGGAGCGGAACGCCAGCCGCGCGGATGGAGGACCAAGTCGACGAGGACGTGAAGCATGCCCGCGTGCATGAGTTGATCGAGTTGTCCGAGCAAATGCAACTGGCTTATGCCGAGAAGTTCGTCGGCCAGGTGCTGGACGTCATCCCGGAGAGGGATGAGAAAGGCACCGCCGGGGACGGTTTCGTGACTGGCTTCAGCGATAACTACTTGCAAATCCGCTTCCCGGGCACCCCGGACCTGACCGGCAAAATATGCCGCGTCAAGCTAACCCAAGCGGACGTCAACACCAGCGAAGGCCAATGGGTCCGCGTCCTAGACGAAGCCTCGCAAGCTCTAGCTTAATACTTGCGCCCTCTATCGGGCATGAGCCAAGGATTTCACCCCGTCGGGGGTTGAAATCCTTGTTGTTACATAAGGGCGAATTGGAAGTATGAGTACGCTGCACCTATAATTAACAAGTAACATGGAAGGTAACAAGCGCATTCCCGAAGGGAGAAAAGCGTTCCACGAGCCCACGTTAAGCGCATTCCCGAAGGGAACAGCGGCAGGAGCGCCTCAGCCGATCTCACGTTCTCTAGGTTTAGCAGGTAACCCGGGAGCGCAAGAAGTAAGACGTACCCGAAGGGGGAAAAGCGTTCCACGAGCCAACGTCAAGCGCATTCCCGAAGGGAACAGCGGCAGGAGCGCCTCAGCCGATCTCACGTTCTCTAGGTTTAGCAGGTAACCCGGGAGCGCAAGAAGTAAGACGTACCCGAAGGGGGAAAAGCGTTCCATGAGCCAATGTCAAGCGCATTCCCGAAGGGAACAGCGGTCAGGAGCGCCTCAGCCGATCCCACGTTCGTCCAGTTTGCGGGATCCCCTAGGGCAGCGGGCCCTTGGGGGCCCTCCCTTACGGTAAGGGAGGGTTTGGGAGGGTTGAGTCCCGGTTTGGGAGGGTTGAGCCCCGGGTTGAGTCATTTTAAGGAGGTACAGCCAGAATGCCATTCAAAGAAATCTCTGCAGGAGGCGTCGTCTATCGCTTCCAAGACGGGCGGCTGCAAGTGCAGCTGATTACCGACCGTTACGGCAAAATATCGTTTCCGAAGGGGAAGAGAGAGCCGGGGGAAACCGTTGAGCAAACGGCGCTGCGCGAAATTTTGGAGGAAACCGGCATTGTGGGCCGGATTGATAGACTCATCGATATCATCGCTTATACTTACCATCATCCCAAACTTGGGAACGTCGATAAAGAAGTGCATTACTACCTGGTGGAGTGGCAAAGCGGGGCGCTCCAGCCTCAGCTTGAGGAGATCCGCAGCGTGTCCTGGTACGAGCCGCAGGAGGCTTGGCGTCAGCAGCGGAAAGCCGGTTACGACAACAATGACTTTATCTTGGAAAATGCGCTAAAGATGCTTGGCGTCGAGCCGCTAGGTTAGAAAGGTGGAGGATGACGGAAATAGTTGACTATGTGCAGTTATTTCTTCGGAATTCACCCAAGACGCTGAAACAAACGCTAGAGTGCAGTTATTTTTTACGGTATTTGAGAAATGGAGGATATCGGCGAAAATAACTGCATTTTTGCACCTACTCCTACACCTTCGTATTCGGAAGAATACGGCCGGAGAGATGATCATCGGACCGATCCAGCCGGGACCAAATCGGTAAATAACAAAACGGCAGCGCGAGCAAAGAGCATGCGACATTAAAAATCGTTTGCGTATGGGCGATTTGCGCCGAGAGATCGCCGGTCAGCGAGGCTGCCATCCCTTGCAACAGCGGAACCAGCGGCAGGAACAACGCTGCCCCCAGCACGTTTAGCGTCACATGCGACCAGGCGACGAATCGGCCCGACCGGTTGCCGCCGATCGCGGCGATCACTGCGGTGACGCAGGTGCCAACGTTGGAGCCGATGACCATGGCGATCCCAAACTCCACCGGCAGGGCACCGCTGGCGGCAAGTCCCATCGTCATGGCGACGACCGCGGCACTGCTGTGAATGATCGCCGTCAGGACGGCGCCGGCGAAGGCGCCCCACAGCAGGCTGCCAGTGGCATGCTCCAACAGCCATGAGATTACGCCGCGTTCCTCCAGCGCCGGACCGATCGATTGCATGAAGCGAATCGCGATCATCACGAGGCTGAAGCCGGCCATAGCAAGGGCACCAAACTGCAAGGGTTGCAGCCAAGGCAAGCGGCGCTGAATATAGCCGGGCAGCATTTCGCCGCCAAGCACGGCGGCCGCCCACATCCCTAACGAAACGATGAGCATGGGAACGCCTAGCTTGGCTATATTAAGGGCAAGCAGTTCCGTGGTCAGGCAGGTTCCGATATTGCCTCCCAGGATGATCCCTAACGTTCGCGCGTAGGACAACAACCTAGCGTTAACGAGCCCGATTGTCATGACCGTAACGGCTGTGCTGCTCTGCAGAACGGCCGTGATCAGCGTACTCGACAGCAAGCCGGTCCAAGGCGTTCGCGTTGTCCGATGAAGAAAACCGATCAGCTTGGGGCCGGCCCAAGCATGCAGGGAAGCCTCCATGACCTTCATGCCAAACAGGAATAGGGCGAGCCCAAACGTCACCGGGAACAAGATGTCTTGAAACATATCGGCGATCCCCTTTCCCGAAAAATAAAAGGCTACATTCGTACAAGTTACATATATGACGGACGGACAACTTCCATGCTAGCAAAGCAGGCGCAGGTCCGAGCCGAAGAGGCGCCAAGAAGCATTGGCTTACTTTTTTTATGAGGAGTGAAGTATCGAGTGGCAAGGGTTATACTGCAGCGCAGCCGTAAGAAACGGTTGGAAAAAGGGCATCCTTGGATCTTCAAGAACGAAATTGAGAGTGTAGAAGGTAACGTAGAGCCGGGCGCTTTGGTTGAAATTGTCGATTACCGACACCGCTACCTGGCAACAGGGTATTACAATCCGGCTTCGCAAATTACCGTCCGCGTCGTATCCTATACGCCGCTGGCGGCGATGGACACCGCCTTTTTTGTCCGTCGGTTTACGGAATGCTTGAAGCATCGGGAACGGTTCGTGAAAGAGGATGCCTACCGGCTGGTCTACGGGGAAGCGGACTTTCTGCCTGGTCTGATCGTAGACAAGTTTGGAGAGGTGCTGGTCGTGCAACTGCTGACGTTGGGGATGGACCGCTGCCGAGAGCAGATCGTCGCGGCGCTGACGGAAGTGTTGCATCCCGTTGGCATCTACGAACGCAGCGACGTATCCGTGCGTGAAATGGAAGGCCTGGAGCAGGTGAAGGGTCCGATCTTCGGAGAGCCGCCGCGTCATGTCATCGTGACGGAGAACGGGCTCCAGATTGAAGTGGATATCGAGCAGGGGCAAAAAACGGGATATTTCTTCGACCAACGGGAAAATCGGGCCTCCATCAAGCCGCTGATGACCGGTTGGGGCGAGCGCAGCGGCATCGCACTGCAGGAGTTGCCCACGGAAGACGGCGGAGTTCGACTTGCACCGGTCAACCGGAACGGCAAAGAGGTCACCTTCCCATATTGGGACGGGGCGACCGTGCTGGAATGCTTCTCACACACCGGAAGCTTCACCCTGCACGCCTGCCAATACGGGGCGAAAAAGGTAACCTGCCTCGATATCTCCGAGCATGCGATCGAAAGCGCGAAACGGAACGTCGAGTTAAACGGGTTCACCGACCGCGTTGAATTTGTCGTGGCCGACGCGTTTGACTATTTGCGCAGCCAAGTGAAGGGTCTGGAGGAGCGGACGCGCAGGGCGGCTCAGGACGGCAAGGTCGATACTTCCGTACCGCTGACGGCCGGCGGCGGACGGACCTGGGATGTCGTCATTCTCGATCCGCCGGCGTTCGCCAAGACGAAATCGGCGGTCAAAGGTGCCTGCCGAGGCTACAAGGACATTAACCTTCACGGCATGAAGCTGGTTAACGAAGGCGGGTATTTGGTAACGGCCAGCTGCTCCTACCACATGCGGCCGGATCTGTTCCTGGAGACGATTTTGGAGGCCGCGGAGGATGCCGGAAAAGTGCTGCGCCTGGTCGAATGGCGGGCGGCTGGAAAAGACCATCCTCAAATTCTGGGGGTCGACGAAGGACATTACCTGAAATTCGCCATTTTCGAGGTGCGTAGTAAAGACGCTCTCTAACCTTGGAAACCAAGAGACAAGGATGTAACATTTTTCCTGATTTCTGCCGATAGCTAAGGGTAAGAGGAAAAATGAAAGGGAGAGGGTACAATGAAGCCTTTGCGCAAGGGGACGCCAAATCGGGTCTAGGCTTGCTGCTCGATTTCGTCCGAAACATCCCGACTCACCCGGAATGGATGGACAGCTACATGAAAAGTAGGCAACAGGCTGATTTCTGAATTGAACAGGGATAGATGGGCCTCGTTTCGCGATTATCGCGGAGCGGGGCTATTTTTTATATGCGAATGTTTGATCGTATTTATGCTATACTGAAAACTAACGAATTGTCCGTGGTAGGAGGTACTTCCATGTCTTTACGGTTCATACTCGGCCGCTCCGGCAGCGGCAAAACCAGCCTCATTCTCGACCGGGTAACCGCGGCACTGCGCGAGCATCCCACCGGTCCGCCGCTCATCATCTTAACCCCGGAACAAGGCACCTTCCAAATCGAACAGCGGATCGCCACCGCCCCGGGACTTCGCGGTACCGTCCGCACTCAGGTGCTGGGCTTTCGCCGCCTGGCGCTGCGCGTCATGCAGGAAACCGGCGGTGCGGCGCTTGTACCGATCGATGACGAAGGCAAGAAAATGCTGCTGTACAAGCTCATGCGCCGTCGGAAAGGCGAGTTAAAGCTGTTTGGGCACGGCGGGGATCAGCTCGGATTAATCGACCGGATCGCCGGACTGTATACGGAAATGAAAAAATATAACGTGGATTTCCCGACTTTGCAGGAGCACTATCGCCTTTTGGAACAAAGCGAAGGAGAGTCCCCGTTACTGAAGGATAAAATGCACGACCTTAGCCTGCTGTTCGCCGAATTCGACGAGGAGCTGTCCCGCTTGTACATCGACAACGAGGACCATGTGGTCAAGCTGGCACAGGGAGCTGGGAAATCGGATTATTTGCGGGGGGCAGAGATTTGGATCGACGGATTCCATACGTTTACCCCGCAGGAATACACGGCGATTATCGAACTGCTCAAGGCCGCCGCGTCTGTCACGATCTCGTTGACGCTGGAACGAACCTATAATGACGGAACGCTGCCGCATGAGTTAAATCTGTTCCACACACCCGCATCCGCCTTCGTCAAATTGAACCAACTGGCTGCGGAGGCTGGAATTGAAGTCCAGCCAGCCGAGCTGCTGGAGGAGCGTCCATTTCCCCGTTTTCGGGAGAGCGAGACGCTTTCGTATCTGGAGTCAGCTTACGAGCGGCGCTCACCGTGGCCGCAGTCAACTCCACCGCAAGATCTGGGACGGGCTTTGTCTATACACCGGGCAGCCAGCCGGCGCGCCGAGGTTGAAGGCACCGCTCGCGAGATGGTGCGCTTGGCTCGGGAAGAAGGAATACGCTGGCGGGATATGGCGCTGCTGGTTCGTAATCTAGGGGATTACGAAGAGCTGCTCGCTCCGACGATGGAAGCCTACGGGATCCCTTGTTTTCTTGATCAGAAGACAAGCATGTTGTTTCACCCGATGGTTGAATTTATCCGTGCGGCGCTGGACGTCGTGCTCGGGTTTTGGAAATATGATGACGTATTCCGCTGCGTAAAAAGTGAATTTCTTCTGCCGCTGGACGGCAGCTTGACGCGCGAACATATGGATATGCTGGAGAATTATGCGTTGGCGAGCGGCATTCAAGGCTACCGTTGGTTTGACGGGCGGCCATGGAAGTCCGCGCCAAGCCTGTCGCTCGAGCAGGATGATCAAACAACGGCTTCGGCCAAGGCCTTGGAGCAGTTGAAACTGCTAGAACGTTGCCGCGCTGCGGTTGCTGATCCTTTGTCGGCGTTCGAGAAAGAGATCCGGAAGGCGAAAAACGCCGCCGACATGTGTGCCGCCGTGTATCAGTTGCTGGAGAGCGTTGAGGCGGCTCAGCGCCTGGATGTGCTAGCGCACCAGATGGTACGAGAAGGCAAGCCTCGCCAGGCGATGGAGCATCGCCAATTATGGGGTGCGGTGCTTGATGTGTTGGACCAGATCGTGGAAATGATGGGGGACGAGCCTCTGGAGCTGGAGCTGTTTGCCGGCGTGCTGGAGACCGGACTGAAGGAGCTCAAGGTGTCGCTGGTGCCGCCTTCGCTCGACCAGGTGCTGATCGGGAGCACCGAGCGTACGCGTTCGGGGCAGGTCAAGCATCTGTTCCTGCTGGGAATTAACGAAGGAATCATGCCGGCGAACCTGCAAGAGGAGGGCGTGCTTAGCGAGCAGGAGCGCCAGCGTCTGGCGGAGATCGGCTTAGAGCTGGCCCCGGGGCTTGCTCGCAAGCTGCTGGATGAGCGCTTTCTCGTGTATGAGGCGTTGTCGGGGGCGAGCCGCTCGCTGTGGCTTAGCTATCCGGCTGCGGACGGGGAGGGCGGCGCACTTCTGCCGTCCGAGGTCATCCGACATGTGAAACGGATCTTCCCGGGACTTCAGGAGCGGCCGCTTGCCTTAGCGCCGGGACCTGCCGATGGACTGGACGACCAGGCTGCTTTGCCAATGGAGTTTGTCTCGCGACCAGGACCCGCGCTCAGCGCTTTGATTGGTCAACTGCGGCGATGGAAAGCGGGGGAGCCCATTTCGCCGTTATGGTGGCGCGTGCTGGAATGGTACAAGACCCAACCGGAATGGGAGAGCAAAGCATCGCGTTTGCTCACTTCGCTGGATTATCGAAATCGGGTGCGCGGCTTGACGCCGGCGACCAGCAGGCGGTTATACGGCAAGCGGCTGCGGACGAGCGTGTCACGGATGGAGCAGTTCTCGGCTTGTCCGTTCGCGCATTTCGCTTCCCATGGACTGAAGCTGAAGGAACGTCAGCTCTACCGGCTGCAAGCGCCGGATATCGGGCAGCTGTTCCATGCTGCACTCAGTCAGATGGCAATTACCTTCAAGGCGCAAAACCGCAGTTGGGGTAGCCTCACGCCAGAGGAAGCGATTCAAGCGGCGAACACGGCGGTCGATGAACTCGCACCGAAGCTTCAGGGAGAAATCCTGTTAAGCTCCAAGCGTTACGGGTATATCTCCCGTAAGCTCAAAGCCATCGTCGGCCGGGCTTCGCTGATCCTTGGCGAGCAGGCGCGGCGCGGCAGCTTCGAACCGGTCGGGCTGGAGCTGGATTTCGGACCGGGGCGGTCACTGCCTCCACTGACGTTTGAGTTACCTAACGGCTGCGTCATGGAAATCGTTGGCCGGATTGACCGGGTTGATATGGCGGAAGGCGAACAAGGCTTGCTGCTGCGGGTCATTGATTACAAGTCGAGTCAGACCGATCTGAAGCTGCATGAAGTGTATTACGGCTTGTCGCTGCAAATGCTCACCTACCTGGATGTCTTGCTGTCCTCGGCGGAAGCCTGGTTAGGCGAGCCAGCGCTTCCGGCAGGCACGTTGTATTTCCACGTGCACAATCCGCTGCTGCAGAGCAGTAACGGCATGAGTGCGGAGCAGGCGCAGCAAGAATTGTTGAAGCGGTTCAAAATGAAAGGCCTGCTGCTGGCGGACCGGGATGTGATCGCGAAAATGGACGCGCAGCTGGAAAAAGGGTATTCGGAGATTATCCCCGTTGCGCTTAAGGCGGACGGCGGGTTCTACAGCAGCGCTTCTGTGGCGACGCCGGATCAGTGGGATACGCTGCTGGGTTCCGTGCGGCAGACGATCACCGAGATTGGCACCCGCATCACCGACGGTGACGTGCAGATTGCCCCTTACCGACTTGGGATGGAGACGGCTTGTACGTTTTGTCCCTACAAACCGGTGTGCCGGTTCGAAGAGTCGCTGGACGGAAATGCGTACCACGTACTCGGCAAGCCGGGCAAAAACGAGATTTGGCAGCTCCTTGGACAGGAGAGCGGAAAGGAGACGACCCCTTCATGACAACCACGATGAAACCCAAACCGGCCGGCACTTATTGGAGTGATGACCAATGGCGGGCGATTGCCCTGTCCGGCGGCGATATGCTGGTGGCAGCAGCGGCTGGCTCCGGCAAGACAGCGGTGCTTGTCGAACGGATCATCCGAAAGCTGATGGACCGCGAGCAGCCGTTAAGCGTTGATCGGTTGTTGGTCGCTACGTTCACCAAAGCAGCGGCCGCGGAGATGCGGGGGCGGATCACGGAAGCGCTGGAGAAGGAGCTTGCCAAGGATTCGAACAATGAGTATTTGAATCGTCAGTTGGCCATGTTGGGGCGGGCTTCGATTACAACGCTCCACTCCTTCTGCATGGAGGTCATTCAGCGCTACTATACGTTGATTCCGCTGGATCCGGGCTTTCGGATCGCTTCGGAAAGTGAAACGGCGCTCTTGCGGCAAGAGGTACTTGAGGAGCTACTCGAGGAAAAATACGGCAGCGAACCGGTGGACAGCCCGTTTGTAAAGCTGGTCGATCGGTTTGGCGGGGAGCGCAGCGATGCGGCTGTGTTTACGCTGATACAGCGGCTTTACGATTTCTCCCGCAGCCATCCTTGGCCGGATCATTGGCTGCAGGAAGCGTCCTCGGCCTTTTTGGCACCGGATCTGGACGCCTTGGAGAAGAGCGCATGGGTCCAAAGCCTGCTGGCCGATACGGCATTGGCGCTTGGAGGCGCGATGAGCCTGCTGTCGCAAGCGAAGGCGTTGGCGTTGTCTCCGGGAGGACCGGAGCCTTACGCCGTGACGCTGGAGGAAGACCTTAACGTTGTCCAGTCGCTGCATGAAGCGGTGGCTGGAGGAGCTTGGGCTTCGTTGTACGACGTGTTTCAGGGGGCGAGCTTCGGCAAACTGAAGCCGGTGAAGAAAGATCAGACCGATCCGGATATCCAGGAGCGGGTGAAGGCGCTGCGGGAAGATGCGAAGAAGACCCTCGCCGATTTGCGCTCGCAGCTGTACGGGCGGCCGGCGGAGGCATTTTTGCGGGAGATGCATGACATGGCTCCATTGCTTGGCGCCCTATCCGGTTTAGTCAGCGAATTCGGGGAACGTTACCGTCTGCACAAGGTCTCTAAAGGCTGGCTCGATTTCTCTGATCTGGAGCATTATTGCCTGCGGATTCTACGGCATCCGGATTCGGAGCCGGGCGAGCTCCGTCCGTCCGACGCCGCTCTGGAATACCGCCAGCAGTTCGATGAGGTGCTGCTGGACGAATACCAGGATACCAATACAGTTCAGGAGACGATCGTACGGTTGATCGCCCGGGAGAACCCGGGCAACCGGTTTATGGTCGGTGACGTGAAGCAGAGTATTTACCGCTTCCGTTTGGCCGAGCCTGGTTTGTTCCTGGAGAAATATCGGACCTATGGGGATGATTTTGACGGGGCCGGGCTGCGTATCGATTTAGCCAGGAACTTTCGCAGCCGGCGCGAGGTCGTCGACGCGGTGAATTTACTGTTCCGGCAAATCATGAACGAAAGCGTGGCGGAAATTTCTTACGATCCCCGCGCCGAGTTGGTGTATGGAGAAGGTTTTCCACTTGAGGCTATAGAGGATTATCGCCCCGAGTTATTGCTGATTGATCGCGACGCGGGTTCGGGAGGAAATTCGGAATCATCCGACCGCGGAGACGGCGAAACGACGCAAGGCGAAGGCGGGGAAGAGGAAGATGAGGCCGCTTTGATTGAAGCGGTGCGTCTGGAGGCCCGTGCGATTGCGGCCCGTATCCGCGGGATGCTGGGGGAAGGCGGCGAACCGCTGCGCATTTTTGATAAACAGCTGCAGGCGATGCGTCCGGTGACTTTCCGGGACATGGTGATTTTGCTGCGTTCGACGCTGACCTGGGCACCGGCCATGATTGAGGAGCTTCGGGTAGAAGGGATCCCGGCATACGGGGAACTGAGCCAGGGGTATTTTCAGGCTTCCGAGGTCGAAACGATGTTGTCGCTCTTGCAGGTCATTGATAACCCGCTGCAGGACATCCCGCTGGCGGCGGTGTTGCGCTCCCCGCTCTATGATTTCTCCGAGGAGGAGCTGGCGGACATCCGCCTCGCATCCCCTGGTGGCCGTTATTATGAGGCGGTGCTCGCAAGGGCTGCTGACGGGAATGCGGAGATGTCGCCGGAAGGCGGAGACAACCAAATGAATGATTCGGGGGGAGAGTCTTTAACCCCGGTGGCTGGGCTTGAACGTGATGTGCTGTCGCTCAAGCTGCTAGCCTTCTTGCGGCAGTTGGAGGTTTGGCGCGGCTTGGCCCGAGTCGGGCAATTGGGCGATCTGATTCGGGAGATTTACCGGGAAACCGGTTATCTGGAATGGGTCGGCGGCCTGCCCGGCGGAACTCAGCGCCAAAGCAACCTGCAGGCGCTGCTGGACCGGGCGAAACAATACGAGGTGTCCTCCTCTGCACCGGGTTTGTTCCGCTTCCTGCGCTACGTGAACCGGCTACGCGAGAACGGCGGCGACCTCGGCGCGCCAGGAGATGGCGGGGAGCAAGGCGATGGCGTTCGCATGATGACGATCCACAAGAGTAAAGGCTTGGAGTTTCCGGTCGTGTTTGTCGCCGGATTGTCGAAGCAATTTAACCGACAGGACTTGAATGCGCCATTCCTGATGCATAAGGAGATGGGATTTGGCCCGAAATACGTTGACGCGGATACTCGCGTCAGCTACCCGACGCTGCCGAATCTGGCCATCCGGCGACGGGCGCAAATGGAGCTATTAGCGGAGGAAATGCGCGTGTTATACGTGGCGCTAACCCGCCCGAAGGACAAGCTTGTGCTTGTCTCTTCGGTGAAGAGCCTCACCAAATCCGTCGAAGTCTGGGGCGGCGCGCTGGAGGCTGACGGCGAACAACTGCCGGATTATTTGCTGGCGCGGGGTCGCTGTTACCTCGACTGGATTGGCCCGGCCTTGATTCGCCACCCGAGTGCTCGGGAGCTTCGGCAGTTCGCCGGGCTGCCGGAAACGGGCTCCACCCTGTTGGCGGACAGCCCATCCGAGTGGAATGTCGCGTTTATTTCCGCTCGTGCGGCGGGACAGACCGGCGGAGCGGAAGCGGCGGCCACCGCGGAGCATGCGGCGGATCCGGCGCAAATCAAGGCGTTGCTTCAAGGAGGCCCAGTAGCGGTTCTGCCGGGAGCGGTGGACGATTCAGAAGCCGCTGCGGTGAAAGAAGAAGTGGCGACCCGGCTAAGCTGGACGTATCCTTATGCTGCAGCCAGCCGGATAGCGGCCAAAACCTCTGTGACGGAGATGAAGGCGCTGTTGGCGATGCAAGAGGAACCGGCGCGTGACGTCTTCGCCGAAGCGGAGCTGGCGCACGAACGGGAGCAGGCGGAGGCGGCGGAGCAACCCGAGTTCAAGCTGCATCTGCGGCGGCCGCGATTCATGGAGCAGCGCAAGCTGACGCCAACCGAACGCGGGGTTGCATACCACACGCTGATGCAGCATCTGCCGTTTGATGCGGAGCCGGGGATCGGTGTGGTTCAAGCGACGCTGACCGGACTCGTCGAGCGGCAGATCATGACCACCGAGCAGGCGGCCGCAATCGACGCGGAGAACATCGCGAGATTGCTGTTAAGCCCGCTGGGCGAGCTGCTGCGTCAGGCGGATTGGGTGAAGCGAGAAATGCCGTTCAGCTATGGGCTGCCCGCGGCGGAAGCTTCGCCTCAGCTTGGAGGCCTGGAGGCAGCGGATGAAGCTCTGGCCGGTGCATTTGCTGGCGAAGCGATCCGGGAGCTGGACGGGGAAATCGTGCTGATCCAGGGGATCGTGGACTGCCTTTTCGCCGTGGACGGCAAAGTGTACCTGCTCGACTACAAAAGCGACCGGGTGCTGGAGCATCGCGGCGGCACGACGGCGCTGGCGGAATCGTACCGGTTCCAGCTGGAGCTGTACGCCAAAGCGGTCGAAGAAATCACCGGCGCGGCGGTTGACGAGAAGTGGCTGTATTTCTTCGATGGCGGCCAAGCGGTGAAGCTGTAAGAGAATCTATTAAACTAAGAAGCACCGATACAGATAGAGTGAAATGATGTTCTTATTTCGGCAAATCCGTGCGGTTAAGGAAATATAGCGATATTGCCGGAATAGCGACATCTGTTCACTCTATTTCTTTCGGTGAGCTTCCTAAGCTAGCAATGGAATATACTAGAGTCAAATACTAGAGTTTATGTAACTGTATTGTTGAAGAACTAGGATGTTGAACGCCGGCGTTCGTTGGCGGGATCAAGGGGGAGAAACGGATGCGTATATTACATACGGGCGATTGGCATTTGGGACGTACGCTGGAAGGACGCGGCCGGCTTGCAGAGCAGGAGGCGTTCTTGGAGGAGCTGGCGCGGATGGTGAAGGAGCAACAGGTCGATCTCGTCCTGATGGCAGGTGACGTCTATGACAGCGTGAACCCGCCGGCCGCGGCGGAGGGAATGTTCTACGAAGCGGCGGCAAGGCTGACGGAGACCGGCTGCCATCTGGCAGTGATCGCAGGCAACCATGACCAGCCGGAACGGGTGGCCGCAGTGTCACCGCTGGTTGCGCGCCGGGGCATCTCGTTGGTGGGGCTGCCGGTACCGAAGGCGATCACCGTCCCCGTTGCCCGCACCGGGGAAACGGCGATCATCGCCGCACTGCCATATCCGTCGGAAGCCCGCCTGTCCGAGCTGCTGGCTGGGGATGCGGACGAGTCCGAGCTGCGGCTCGCCTACAGCGCTAAGGTGGGGCTGCTGATGCGGCAGTTGGCGGGCGCATTCCGTCCGGACACGGTTAATCTCGCAATGAGCCATATTTATGTACTCGGCGGACTGGAGTCCGATTCCGAACGTCCGATCCAAGTTGGTGGCGCTTATACCGTTGACCCGTCCGCGCTCGACGTAGGCGCGCAATATACGGCGCTGGGCCATCTGCACCGGCCGCAGGCGGTCAAAGGCGGCGGATTGACCCGGTACAGCGGGTCGCCGTTGGCGTATTCTTTTTCCGAGGCGGGACAAGCCAAGTCGGTGATGTTATTGGACGTGGCGCCCGGCAAAGAGCCGATCCTGGAGGAGTTGTTTCTGAGCAGCGGTCGGCCGTTGGTCCGTTGGAGCTGTCGGGGCGGACTGGCGGAAGCGTATCGCTGGCTGGAGGAGGGACGGGACGCTAATGCGTTTATCGACCTCGAAATCAGCCTAACCGAAGCGATGTCACTAGGCGATATCCAGGCGCTGCGCAAAGCCCATGAGGGTATCGTGCATATTCGGCCGGTGTATCCCGGACGGGAACTGGAGGAGGACGAACTGACGTCCCGCGCGAGCGTGCCGGTGCATGAGCTGTTTCGGAAGTTTTATCAGCGTCAAACCGGCGGGGCGGAGCCCGAGGAGGAATTGGTTGAGCTGTTTATGTCGCTTGTCTTCGAGGGAGAGGACGAGGCTTCGAGCGAAGATGAACTTGCGGAGGGGGGAAGCCGATGAAGCCGATTACGCTGAAATTAGCCGGGCTGCAAAGCTACCGCGAGTCGCAGACGATCGATTTCACAGAGCTGTGCGAGACGGGATTGTTTGGCATTTTTGGGCCGACGGGCAGCGGGAAGTCGACGATCTTGGACGCGATTACGTTGGCCTTGTACGGCAAGGTCGGCCGGGCATCCGGCGGAACCCAAGGCATCATGAATCATTCGGAGGACACGTTGTTCGTGGCGTTTACGTTCGAGCTGAACTCCGCCGCCGGCACGGAACGCTATCGCGTGGAGCGACGCTTTAAACGGCAGGGTGAGCTATCGGTGAGCAATACGATCAGCCGGTTTATCGAAATCCTACCCGAAGGGGAAAAAGTCGTCGCCGACAAGCTCGCCGATGTAACGCGTTGTGTGGAGCAGAAGCTTGGCCTCAAGATGGACGATTTCACCCGCGCGGTTGTGCTGCCCCAAGGCAAATTCGCCGAGTTTCTGTCCCTGAAAGGAGCGGACCGCCGGGCGATGCTGCAGCGGTTGTTTCACTTGGAGAAATACGGCGACTTATTAGGGCAGAAGCTAACCCGCAAGGTACGGGTCAACGAGCAGCGCCGGGCCGAGGTGGCCGCCGAGCAGCAAGGGCTCGGCAACGCCTCCGCCGAGGCGCTGGAGCAAGCGGTGGCAGCGGCGCACGAAGCGGCGGAGCAGGCCGCCGAGCGGCGCCGCGAATTGCAGCAGGCGCAGCAGCGCTACGACCAGCTCGCGAAGGTACGCGAGCTGGCGGTGGAGCGCGCCGAGCGCGCGGCGCAGCTTGAGGCGCTGCGCGCGCAAGGCGGCGAGGTCGCCGCGCTGGAAGCGAAGCTGGCGCGCGGAGGCGCCGCCGAGGCGCTCAGGCCGGTGCTCACGGCCTGGAAAGAGGCGCAGCGCGCCGCGGCGGAGCGCGCGCAGCTGGCGGCCGAAGCCGAGCAGGCGGCTCGGGCCGCTGCGGCGGCTGCCGCCGAGGCCAGCGCGGCCGCCGAAGCCGCTGCTGCGGCGCTCGGCCGCGAGGAACCGGCGCTGCTCGTGCGGCTCGAGCAGCTGGAGCAGGCGCGCGGCCTACAGGAAGAGGCCGCGCGCCTCGGCGCCGAGCTGCAGCGGTTCGCGGCGCAGCGCGCGGAGGGCGCGCAGCGCAAGCAAAACCTCGCCGAGCAGACGGCGAAGGAGGAGCAACTGCTAGCCAAAGCGCAAACGCGCCAGCGCGAGCTGGAGCAGCAGTTGAAGGAAGCGGAGGTCAAGGCCGAGGAGCGCCGTCTGGCGCAAGCCGCCGTACAGCTGGCTCAGCAGCTGACCTCACTGCAGGAGCTACTCACGGCGGCGGAGTCCGAAGAGGCGGCAGGGCGCTCGAACCTGCAGCAAGCATCGTCCAAGCTGGAGCAAATCGCCGCCGAAGTCGCCGCCGTGCAGCAGTCCGGGCAAATCCTTGCCGGGCAGCTCGCGGAAACCGCCGTACAGTTGGCGGCATTGGAGGAAGAAGTGCGGCAATATGCTAGCGCGCTTACAGGGGACGAAACGACGCTGCGCCAAGCGCTTAAAGCCCGCGAACGCCACTTGTGGGCCGCCCGGCTCGCAGAGCAGCTGGATCACGGCGAGCCATGCCCCGTGTGCGGCTCCGCGCATCATCCGGCACCAGCACAGGCCGATGCCGAAGAGACGGCCGGCGGCGAAGCGGAGCTTGAGGCGCTAGCGGCCTTGATCGCGGAGGCTCGCGAGCTGCAATTCGCCGTCTCCCGCGACCGCGACGCTTGCGGCGCTTTGCTGCAAGCGCTCGGCCGTGATGGCGGCGAACCGGCCCCTGCGGCCGCAACACTCGCCGCCGCTCGCGAAGCCGCCGCTACTGCCGAGGTGGCCGCGCCGGACGTGCCTGCGCCGGCGCCTGCCGGCTTGGCTGCTCGCCAGCGGCAGGCTATGGCGCTGGGCGAGCGGCACGCGACTTGCCGCCGCCGGGTGGAGGCGCTGCAGCAGGAAGGCCGCGCCGCGCAAAACGCGCTGGCGGCCTTGCAGCCGCAGCGTACCGCCGCCGAAGCGGCCGCGGCAACGGCCTCCGGGCTGCTGGAGCAGGCCGCGGCGCGCAGCGCGCAACACCGCGAAGCCCTCGCGGCCAAGCGGCGCGAGTGGGTGGAGCAATACCCGGGCTTCTCGCCAGAGGATGCTGCCCGGCAGATGGAGTCATTTGCCGCGAAAGATCGGTTGGCGGAAGACCTGCGTGGCCGACTGACGGTCAGCGTGCCGTTTATCGAGGAGAAGACGGCAAAGCTTCAGGCATTAGCCGGAGAAACGATCGAGTTGGATAAAACCTTGGTGCAATGGGAAGTGCAGGAGCAAAGTAAACAGGAGCTTCTGCGCGAGAAACAGGAGAGGCTGCATACACTGGCTGGAGAACGCCCTGTTGAGGAGCTGCTTTCGGAAGCTAAGGAGCAGCTGACGGCCCTTCGAAAACTGGCGGAGAGAAGTCGGGTGCAGCAAACCGAAACCACAGCGCGTAGCCACGAGTTGGCCAAAGCGGAGGCGCTTGCCGGTCAAGCGGCAATGGTGGCCCGAGAGCAGGAGGCAGAGCTTCAAGCCCGCTGGCATGAGGCGCTGACGGCATCGCCTTTCGACGGAGAAACCTCCGTCCTGGACAACCTGCTCGCCCCGGGAGAAGCGGAATCCATCGCGGGTAGGGTACAGAACCACCGCAGCCGCGAACAGGAGCTGGTGATCGGCCTTAGTGAGCTGGACGCCAAGCTAGCGGGACAAACGATTAGCGATGAGGAATGGCAGCAAAGCGAAGCGGTGCTGATCGCCGCCAAAGAGCAAGATGAGGTTGCTCTGCAACGGAAGGCCCGCGTCGAGCGGGACTGGGAGGACCTGCAGGTCCGCCACGTCCGCTGGCAGGAGTTGGAGACGGTTCGGGGCCAGTTGGAACAGGAAGCAGGTTTGCTCACCAAATTGCAGTCCGCGTTGCGCGGTAATGCCTTTGTTGAATACGTGGCGGAGGAACAGCTAATGAACGTCAGTCATGCGGCATCCCAACGTCTGCGCTTCCTGACGAAGCAGCGATATGCCCTGGAGACGGATTCCGGCGGCGGATTCGTAATACGCGATGATGCAAGCGGCGGCGTAAAGCGTCCGGTAGCGACGTTGTCGGGCGGAGAGACTTTCTTGGCCTCGCTGGCACTGGCGCTCGCCTTGTCCGCGCAGATCCAGCTGCGCGGACAATATCCGCTGCAGTTCTTTTTCCTGGATGAAGGCTTTGGGACGCTGGATCCGGAACTGTTGGACACGGTGATTACCTCGCTGGAGCATTTGCATCACGATCATCTCTCGGTGGGGATTATTAGCCACGTCGCCGAGCTGCGGGCGCGGTTGGCCCGTAAGTTGGTCGTCATTCCTGCGGAGAGCGGGGGTGCCGGCTCCCGGATTGAGCTGGAACGGTTGTAACGGAAACGGACGGAACGGAGGAACGGTATGAAAATACGGGTGCTGATCGCGGATGACAACTCTTTTATCCGCGAGGGGATGCGGATCATATTGAACAGCTTCGAGGAATTCGAGGTGTCGGAGACGGTGCAGGACGGGCAGGAGGCGGTCGATTACTGCCGGCGAAATCCGGTGGATGTCGCGCTGCTGGACGTGCGGATGCCGAACCTGAACGGTGTGGAAGCGACCCGATTGTTGACGGAGGAAGGGTTGGCAAAGCCGTTGATCCTGACTACGTTCGACGACGATGAATACATTATGGATGCCATCCGTTTCGGGGCCAAAGGGTACTTGCTGAAAAACAATGATCCGGAACGGATCCGCGACGCCATCAAAAGCGTGTATTACGGCCATAACGTCCTACAGGACGTTGTGCTGGATAAGCTGAAGCAGTCGCTCGCCTCCGGTGCAGTCCCTAGGGAAGCCGTTACGCAAGCGAAGCCGGAACGCCAGGACGCTCGGGCGGATGAGGTTGCTCCGGCTCCCGCTTCAGCTGCGGTTCCGATATCGGAAAATCCCGGTCTGCCACCGATTGATCTGGATCCGTTCACCGAACGGGAACTGGAGGTCATGTCGCGAATTGCCAAGGGGTTATCCAACAAGGAAATCGCCAAGGAAATTTTCATTTCCGAGGGAACCGTGGCCAATTACATTACCTCGATCCTGAACAAAACCGGGCTGGAACACCGCACGCAAATCGCCATATATTATTTGACTGGAAGGACTCGCTAGCCTATGGAAAGTTGGAGCCTCGGCAAAAGATGGCTTGTGCTTGGCCTTGCAGTCGCCCTGATCTATGCGGTGGAACCGTCCCCGTCCCCTCGGCTGATCTTATTTATCCTGCTTTATCTGGCTTTGGATCTCACGGCGCTCTTGCTTCACAAAACGGGTTATCGGGACGCTATTTATGGGATATTGATCGTATACTGCTCCGTTTGCGCGGTTTACGTCAACCCCGAGTTCGCACTCCTGCTGCCGCCAAGCGCCTATGAAACGGCGAGAGGGATCGCCCCGCGTATTGCCGTAACGGTCTTGCTGACGATCCCGCTGCTATTCCTGGAGGCGCCGCTTTCAGAGGTTTATGCGTTTATCGCGGCAATTAGCTTGTTTGACGGGATCTACATCCGGCACCTATTGTTGCGCCAGGTCCGGCAGGAGGATCAACTCGACAAACTGCGTCTGGATCAGGAGAAGCTGCGGAAGCAACTGCACGGTAATCGGGAGTTCATTCGGGCTTCGGAATACACGTTCAAGCTGGAGGAACGAAACCGGCTCTCCCAGGAAATTCACGACGGCGTCGGCCATTCGATGACAGGAGCGCTGATCCAGATGGAGGCAGCCAAACGGGTGCTGCATACCGATCCGGCAGGGGCGGAGAAACTGCTGCAAAATGCGATCGGCATCGCCCAGGAATCGATAGAGCAAATCCGCCAAACGCTCAAGAATATGAAACCTCCGGTGGAACAGCTAGGCATTCACCGGTTGAGAAATACCGTGGAAGCCTTCGGTAGCCGTTCCGGGTTGCAGACCTCGGTCGTTCACCAAGGGGATCTGGAGAAGATCACACCGCTTTTCTGGAAGATCATTCATGACAATGTAACGGAAGCATTGACTAATACGGCCAAATACGGAGAGGCTACCTCCGTTCAAGTCGAAGTACGGGTGCTCGGCAAATGGATTCAATCCGTCGTTACGGATAATGGGCGAGGGCAGGCCAAAATCGTCAAAGGCATGGGCCTGCTCGGTATGGAGGAGCGCACGGCTGCGGTCAACGGCACGGTAATCGCGGATGGGACGCAGGGATTCAAGGTGACGACGTTGATTCCGTACACCCCATCCAAGGAATGAAGAACCTCACCCCTCCTTGTCCGGCCCCGGCGACAACATGAACATTCTCATGCGCAAAGGATGAACTTATGCACTGACATAAGGGCATCCTTTTTTTCTACAATAGGGTCATGAACAAGAAGCAGGAATGGAGAGGTTGCAATGAATGTATTGGAGATTCACGGACTGACGAAAAAATTTGGCGACTTCATCGCAGTTGACAATATGTCCTTATCCGTTAAGGAAGGAGAAATTTTCGGGTTCCTTGGCTCCAATGGCGCCGGCAAAAGCACAACGATCCATCTGGTTGCCTCTCTTCTGCGTCCGACAAGCGGGGAAATCCGGATCCTGGATCAAGATATCGTCAAGCACAGCCGTTTTGCCAAAATGAATCTGGGGATCGTACCGCAGGATTTGGCAATCTATCAGGACATGACCGCTTATGAAAACGTGAAGTTCTTCGCTGGACTGTACGGCTTACGGGGAGCGGAACTCAAAGACCGGGCAGAGGAAGCGCTGCGATTTGTCGGGTTGGAGGATAAAGCTAAAAGCTTTCCGAAGAACTTCTCCGGTGGGATGAAGCGCCGGCTTAACATCGCTTGCGCCATTGCACACCGGCCGAAGCTGATCATTATGGATGAACCTACGGTCGGCATCGACCCGCAGTCGAGGAACTACATTCTGACCTCTGTGCGCAAGTTGAACGAAATGGGCTGCACGATTATTTATACCAGCCATTACATGGAGGAAGTCGAAGAAATTTGCTCCCGAATTGCCATCATCGACCACGGGAAGATCATCGCCGACGGCACGAAAGAGCAACTGATCGCTACGATTACCGATGTGAAGGAAGTGCGCATTGAACTGAAACAAGACGGCGAGACTTTTCTAGACCTCATTCGGACATTGCCCGGGGTACGCAGTGTAACGGCACAGGAAGAGATCATTCGTATTTACAGTGATTTGTCGGTCGATAACCTGAGCGGTATCTTGAAGCGGTTGATCGACGGCGGGGCGGTGATCCGTTCCGTCGAGGAGCAGGAACCGAATCTGGAGACGGTGTTCCTGACGCTAACCGGACGCAATTTGCGGGACTAGGGCGACGGTCGGTACATCGGATCGCTTAAGGAGGAGATCAGAAGAATGAATACATTATCCATCGCGCTCAAAGAACTCAAGAGGGAGACGCGCAACCGTTGGACGCTCGTGTTCATGCTGGCGTTTCCGATCGTGCTGATGTTGATTCTGGGCACGGCTCTGTCGAACGCCTTCGGGGGTACGGCCCAGGTGGGGGATATCCGCGTGCTGGTTCGGGATAACGGTGAAAATCCGGCTTTAACTCAGGCCTTTGGTATCTTTGTCAAAGATACCGCCGACATGGGGTTGTCATTCGAGTCGCTCGCAACCGAAATAGACGGCCGATCGGAGGTCGAGAAGGGCCATTACGACGAATACGTAGAATTGGGGCGTCAAGGCATGTCGCTTTATTTAAGCGGCCGGAATGCGATTCAGAGCAATGTTGTGCAAGGCATGATGGCTGCCTTTGCGGAGCAATACAATGCGATTCTAGCCATTGAGAAGAATACACCGGGCCAGGCAGCCGCGGCTATGGCCGCAAGTTCAATGAAAACGAGGGATTATATCAAGGAGACGTCGATCACGGCCGATCGCCAGCCGGGTTCGCTTGATTATTACGCGTTGGCCATGACCTCCATGATCGCCTTGTGGAGTTCGCTTTCCGCCAGCCGGCTGATCTCCGGGGAGATCCGGCAGGGAACCAGCACACGGCTTGCGGCGTCCCCGATAGGCAAAGGGGAGATTTTCGCCGGTAAGGTGCTTGGCAACCTCGTGATTAACATGCTGTGCGTACTCATCCTCATTCTGTTCAGCAAATTCGCCTTTCAGGCTTATTGGGGAAATCATCCGGCTGCCGTCCTCGCCGTCTTGGGCTCGGAGGTCGTTATGGGCGTCAGTCTAGGTCTGGCCGTAAGCTATGTCTTGAAAGATGCGGCTACGCAGGGCGTACTCATGATCCTGACTCAGGTAGCGTCATTTTTCGGCGGAGCTTATTTTCCAATGGGGGCGGATGAAGACTTGGGTGTTATCGGTTATGCGGCGAACCTATCGCCGATCCGGTGGGCTAACGTAGCGATCACACGGATTATCTATAACGATCAGGTGTCGGTGATGTGGCCGGTCGTGGCTTTAAACTTGAGTCTCGCCATCGTCTTGTTGGCTGCGGCAGCGTGGATGATGCGACGTAAGGAGGGATTGTAACATGATCAAGGACATTTGGTGGCTCTCTTCCCATATCTTGCGAACGACGTTTCGAAAACGCAATAATTTGATTTTGTATGTTGGCTTGCCGCTAGCCGGAATTTTGTTAACGATGCTGATGTACGGCAACGTTGGAGAGACCGGCCTCAGGGTAGGCGTCGTGAATCAGGACGGGAATGAGACGATTGCTGCGGATACGGTTCGGTTTCTGGAAGGGCTGGACCAGATTCGGTTGACGAAAGTAACGGAGACGGAACTTCGCGAACAACTTGCGTCCGGGAAACTGGACAGCGGTCTTGTGCTAGCTGCGGGTTATTCGCAAAGCATTCTTACGGGTAAGCCTGACCATATCGGCATCCAATCGGTCAAAGGAGCACAGGTTACCGCGTACATGAAAGCGATGCTGTACAATTATACCGGGAATTTGGCCGCGCTTAGCCGAGCGGCCCAGGGGGACGAGACGAAGTTTGCCCGTCTTTATGCAGATTACCAGAACCCCAGCATGAAGCTGACCGTTCAGTCGGCCGATAGCTCCGCGGAGAAGAAGCAGGCAATGACGTATCAAACGATCGGCTTCCTGATCATGTTCATGATGATGTCGGCGGTAAATTTGTCGGAGTTGATTCTGAAGAGCAGAGAGGACCGCACCTTCTTCCGTGTCATTTCCTCGCCGATCAACGCCCGAAATTTCGTGTTCGCCAACATTATCGTGAATTTAGTCGTGATGGCGGTGCAGATTATATTGACTCTGTTATTCTTGGAAAAGGTGTTCCGGATCGATACCGGAATTCCGTTCGGGCGAATGGCCCTGCTTCTGATGTTGTTCTCCCTGGTATCGATCAGCCTGTCTCTCGTCATCGTTGCTTACTCCAAAAACAGCGGAGTCTCTGGCGCATTGCAGAACATTATCATTACGCCGACCTGTTTGCTCGCAGGCTGCTTCTTCCCGAGCGAGATCATGCCTGCGGCGGTGCGGCAGGTATCCGAATTTATGCCGCAGCACTGGGTACTGCAATCGATCGAAACGCTGCAGCAAGGCGAAGATTTTGCCCGGATCTGGTTTAACCTGTCCGTACTGGCCGCGTTCGCCCTAGTCTTCTTCTTGCTTGCGGCCTACAAGATCGGACGCAACAACGACACACGCAATTTCATATAAAGTAGTTCAAAAGTCGTCTTTTGATCATGAAGCGTAAACGATGAAGCGGATTCGGCGTCGAATCTTGAATTCAAATCCATAAATAACTTATTTACTCGTGATGTACATCACAGATACAGTATCACCCTGCTGTTATACTACAGTTAGCCGACATCATATTTGCAAGCACCCCGCCGGACGTATTGGTGACAGAGAGCGTTACGCGATTTTCCGTCCAATACGTCCGTGCGACCAGCCAACTCATTATTGAGGCGGCAGGGTGCTTCTTTTTTTTGCCTATTTTCGGTATGATGAATTTTAGCAAAGAATATGTTTAGGAGGCTCTCCAATGGACAACTGTTTATTTTGCAAGATCGTTGAAGGTTCGATTCCCTCGAATAAGGTTTACGAGGATGAACGCGTTCTCGTTTTTCACGATATTCAGCCGGCTGCTCCCGTTCACGTGCTGATCATTCCTAAGAAGCATATCGCCTCGATGAACGACGTTGCTTCGGAAGATCTTGCCTTGATCGGCGAGATGCATCGAATTGCTCAGGAAACCGCGAAACAGCTTGGTGTAGCAGACAGCGGATACCGTCTGATCAACAACTGCGGACCCGACAGCGGACAAGCGGTGGCGCATTTACATTACCATCTCATCGGGGGCGCTAAGCTGGGTGCGCTGGTGCAATCCTCGGACTCGCACGCGCTCTAGAACTCCTTTTAGAAATTGGAAGAGAAAAATGCGGGCGCTCAGGTTGACACCCTATTTCTCTTTCCCCTATAATGAAGTTTGATGAACCGTGTTATGCTCTTGGACGGTCTGGTCGGAGGGAGGGAAAACTGGTGTCTGAAACTAAAGTTCGCAAAAACGAGACAATTGATGCTGCACTTCGTCGCTTTAAACGTTCCATCGCGAAAGATGGAGTATTGGCTGAGGTGAAGAAACGTAAGCATTATGAAAAGCCAAGCGTAAAGCGCAAGAAAAAGTCCGAGGCTGCTCGTAAGAGAAAGTTTTAGGAGGATTTAATCAGCGATGAATCTTAGCGAGCGATTGAACGAAGATATGAAGCAAGCGATGAAGAGTCAAGACAAGTTCAAGCTCTCCACCATTCGAATGGTTCGTGCTACGATGAAGAATCTTGAAATAGATTTGAAAAGAACTTTGAACGATAATGAAGTGCTTGATATCCTAAGTCGTGAAATCAAACAGCGCAAAGATGCCCTCCAAGAATTTGAGAAAGCGGGTCGTGACGATCTTGCCGAGCAAGTGAAAGCGGAAGCGGAGATCCTTGCTGAGTACCTTCCCGAACAGCTAAGCGAAGAAGAAATTAAAGTCATTGTACAGCAGACCATCCAGGAAACCGGTGCTTCTTCGAAAGCCGATATCGGGAAAGTGATGAGCGCGCTGATGCCCAAGGTTAAAGGCCGGGCAGACGGCAAACTCGTAAACCAGACGGTTCAACAGCTTTTGCCATAACTTCGAGAGACAAACACCTTCTATGAAGTCATTCGTAGAAGGTGTTTTTTCATTGTTTTCATCGTATCCAAGCCAAGGTTGCCCGCCGGAGCAGCCTTGGCTTTTTGTTGCTCTTTTCCTTTCTCATAAATCACGGAAGGGCCGCATAATTTGTACAGTAGGGGAAGGAGGATTGCCTCATATGAGCCGGTTTGTCCGCAAAATACGCAAATGGACGGTTGATGCGCTCGACCTGCCCAGCGACCTTGTATTCGATTTGCCGAGGCTCACCTTAATTGGAGGTCAGCAGTTATATATAGAAAATCACCGGGGTGTTATCCACTTCTCTCCCGAGGCACTGCATTTGGCGCTTAGTCAAGGGACGTTGGAAGTCGAGGGGAGCGAACTGGTCATTAAAGCCATCATGCCGGAAGAGGTCGTTGTGGAAGGCCGGATCTTCGGCATCAAATATCGTGGAACGGAGGAATGAATCGTGAAATCACCGGCCTTAAGCCAGTTGAGGGGTATCGTTACCATCAGGGTCCGCGGAGGATCGATCGAACAGCTCGTAAATGAGCTGTCCCGTCAGGGTATCGACGTTTGGGATGTTAAGCCCTTGCCTGGAGGGCAAATGGATATGAAGGTATCTTTATCCGATTTCTTTCGCCTGCGGCCGCCGTTGAAACGGACAGGCTGCCGAATGTCGATTCGGGGGCGCTCCGGACTGCCGTTCGTATTGGCCAGGGTGTGGAAAAGAAAGGGGTTTATCGCCGGATTTGCCTTATTTGTTGCGGCGATTTTTTGTTTGTCCTCCCTGGTTTGGGACGTCGAAGTGAAAGGGAATGAGGAAATCGCCGCTCATGACGTCCTTCAGGCGGCGAAACAGGAGGGCATTTATCCGTTTCAGTGGATTTTTCGTTTGCCGGATCAGGACAAGCTCTCGGCAGAATTGACCCGCAAGCTGCCGGGTACCTCCTGGGTGGGAGTTACCCGCACGGGTACGCGGATCACGATTCAGGTTGTGGAAGCGACGAAGCCAAAGGACCAAAAGCTCGTTAGTCCGAGCCATCTCGTGAGTAAGCATGACGCCGTGATTACGCATATTTACGCGGAGAAGGGTCAGCCGGAGGTCGGAAAGAACGATCGGGTGAAGAAAGGACAAGTGCTGGTTTCGGGATTCCAGGGCGGCAAGCCGGTCGTGCCTCAAGCGAATATTCGCGGTATTGTCTGGCATGAGTATAATATTCAGGTCCCGCAGGTCTATCGACAGAAGGTATATACGGGAGAGCGGAAGCAGCGGGGATATTTGTATTTCGGCAATACGGCCATTCAATTGACCGGTTACGGTAAGGTCACCTACGCCCAGTCGGAGACGATGACGGACGAGGATCCGTTGACATGGCGCGGGTGGAAGCTCCCGATCGGTTGGATGACGGAGAAGGTCATGGAAACGACGGAGCTAGAGTTGAAACGGACGGAAGAACAAGCCAAGCAGGAGGGGATCGAGCGTGCAAAACGTGATATCCTAGCGAAATACGGCACGGATAGCGTCATTATGGATCAAAAAATTTTGCATGAGAAGGCCGACAATGGTAAAGTTTATATAAAAGTGCATTTCGAAGTAGAGCAGAACATAGCGGAAGAAGTGCCGATAGTACATGATCAAGGAGAATGAGGCTATTTGTCGGAACAACTGGTGAACATCAAATTACCGCTGCACAGTGCGGCTGAAGGGCTTTCTTTGTTTGGTCCTCAGGACTCGTTTCTGAAATTAATTGAACAGCATTTGCCAGCAAGCATTGTATTGCGGGAATCGGAAATTACCATCCGCGGAGAGCAGCGTGAAGCGGAGAAGGTAGAGCAGTTGTTTGAAGTGTTACTTGAACTGATCCGGAACGGATACATATTGACCGAACGTGACGTACTTTACGCTATCGATCTAGCTAAGGACTTCCGTGCCGATCAGCTGCTTGATTTATATAAAGGCGAGATTGCCATAACCTATCGCGGCAAGCCGATTCGGGTGAAGACCATTGGTCAGAAGCACTACGTCACGACGATCAAGAAACGGGATGTCGTCTTTGGCGTCGGCCCGGCCGGGACAGGCAAGACGTATTTGGCCGTTGTTTTAGCCATTACGGCGTTGAAGGAAGGTTCGGTCAAACGGATTATTTTGACGCGTCCGGCGGTTGAAGCAGGGGAGAGTCTCGGGTTCTTGCCGGGCGATCTGCAGGAGAAGGTGGATCCTTATCTGCGTCCGCTGTATGATGCCTTGTATGATGTCATGGGTCCAGAACAAACGGCCAAAGCGCTGGAACGCGGGTTGATTGAGATTGCACCGCTCGCCTACATGCGGGGCCGGACACTGGACGATTCATTTATTATTTTGGACGAAGCGCAGAACACAACACCGGAGCAGATGAAGATGTTTCTGACCCGGCTTGGCTTCGGATCCAAGATGGTTATCACCGGGGATGTGACGCAAATCGATCTCCCAAAAGGGAAGAAGTCCGGGCTGGTGGAAGCAAAGGCCATTTTGAGCGGGATTGAAGAGATCGGGTTCGTCCAATTTACGGAGTCCGATGTTGTTCGTCACTCGCTCGTGCAGAAGATTATTGTGGCGTACGACCGCGCTGCCGAAAACCAAGGGTAAGCTTCTTAGCCGCTTCAGGGTTTACCATGTTCAGGAGGGCTGTCTATTATGACAAATAACGATCAGCAAAAGAGAAGCGCATTTCAGTCCAGAATTACGGGATGGAAACATAGCACCGGTGTGCGTTATGTTCTGTTTGCGTTGCTTGTCGTTATGTTTTATGTCAGTTTGGCGCCCAAACTGCTACCCGAAACCTATGACATTGCGGTAGGTTTGCCTAGCGACAAGGAAATTATGGCGCCGATGGACATTCCCGACACCAAGGCGACGCTGAAGGCGCAGGAAGAGGCGGCTGAAAAGGTCGGACAGGTCTACACCATCCTCCCGTTACGTAATGAAACGTTAGTTGCGCAAATGCTGGATCGGATTTTCCGCTTGAACCAGGACGATCAGGTCTCGGAGGATGACAAGATCAAGATTTATCGGGAAGAACTGCCGCAGCGCGTCAAGGATTATGTGCAGAACTTCATCATGAACAACCGGAACTCCAGTGTCTACTCGCCGACCTTGTTTGAGGAAGTCACTCAACGCGTGGACGAGCAGCAGTATCATATCTCGGAGGAGACATTCATCAAGATTCCCCGCTTAACCGCGGAGGATATCAACGAGATGAAGCCGGTGGCCGCTGATATCGTTGCCCGTCTTACGGCGGATCCGATCGTCGAGGCGCAGGCGGCGCGAGCTAAAGTTGCCGAAATGGTCAGCACGAGCTCCCTAAGCAAACGGACCGCCCGCGAAGTCGTGCAGGAGTTGGCTCGTTTATCGATTACCGCCAACAAGTTCTACGATGAAGAAGCAACCAAGACGGCAAAGGTGGAAGCGCGCGAGAATACGCCAACCGTGTATATCAAACAAGGGGACGTTCTCGTCCAAAAGGGCGAAAGAATTACCCAGGAAATGTACACCTTGTTGGAGAAGAACGGCCTGCTGAAGGATGAAGTCAATTATTCGCCGCAATTCGGGCTCGTTTTGCTGTCCCTCCTGATGGCAACCGGGCTGATGTTGTTTATCCGTCAATCCGAAGGCGCCAGCCGATTCAAATATAACAATGCGCAGTTCGTCATGCTGTTATTGATTATTTTCATCACGATCCTATCTATGCATGTCATCAACATACTGCAAACGGAACAGCAGGCTTATATCGGGTATTTAGCTCCGATCGCCACCGGAGCAATGTTGATTACGCTGCTGTTGGACTTGCCGCTGGCGTACATTTGCTCGATCTTGTTTAGCATCTTGGCTAGTATCATTTTGAATCAGCGGCAAAGCGAAATATTTGATTTTCAATTTGGCTTCTTCGCATTGGTGACTTCGTTTGCAGCGATTTTTGCGATTCACCGGGCTAGCCAGCGTTCCACACTGCTCAAAGCGGGGATCATGATCTGCTTGTTTGGTGCGTTGTCGATTTTCACGTTGCAGCTGATCGATAATCAGGACTGGACGCAGAACAGCACGTTGTATGCGCTTGGTTTCTCCGTGGCTGGGGGATTGGTAACGACGATTCTGGTCATCGGCTTGATGCCTTTCTTCGAGGTCACCTTTGGGATTCTCTCGGCGCTCAAATTGGTGGAATTGTCTAATCCCAACCACCCGTTACTGCGCAAGTTGTTGACGGAAACGCCGGGTACGTACCATCACAGCGTCATGGTCGGGAATCTATCGGAAGCGGCGGCTGAAGCGATTGGCGCGAACGGCCTGCTCTGCCGTGTTGGTTCTTATTATCATGATATCGGGAAAACAAAACGGCCGAGCTATTTTATCGAAAATCAGAACAATATGGAAAACCCTCATGACTTTATAGATCCGAAGCTAAGTAAATCGATCATTATCGCCCATGCCCGGGACGGAGTGGAGATGCAAAAGGATTATAAGCTGCCGAAGCCGATTCGGGATATTGCCGAGCAGCATCATGGAACGACGTTTTTGCATTATTTTTACCATAAGGCGCTTCGTTTGGCGGAAGAACAAGGCGTGGAACCGGATTTCACTGAAGAGGATTTCCGCTATCCGGGGCCGAAAGCCCAATCGAAGGAAGCTGCAGTGGTCGGTATTGCCGACAGTGTGGAAGCGGCCGTGCGTTCGTTGCGTAAACCTACGGTGGAGCAGGTTGAGTCGATGATTGAGAAGATCATCAAAAGCCGTTTGGATGATCATCAGTTTAACGAATGTGACTTGACCATGCGGGAACTGGATTTGATCGCGCAAACGTTGAAGGAAACGGTCATGGGAATCTTCCACTCCCGGATCGAGTATCCGGAGGAAGTGAAGAAGAGTAAAGAGAACGAGGAGAAGGACAGGGGGCAAAACGTAAATGGGCCTACAGCTGGCTTGGAGCAATGAGCAGGATAAAATGGAGATCGGGCAGGAGTTGATCGATCTCTTGGATCGGGTGCTGCAGATCGCCGGACAAGCAGAGGGCGTTACCGAAGGCGAGGTCGCCCTCACGTTCGTGGACGATGAGGCGATTCATGAGCTGAACCGCGATTATCGCGGGATTGACCGACCGACGGACGTGTTGTCGTTCGCCATGAACGAATCGCTGGAGGATGAATCAGAAATGGAAATCGTCTATGAGCTCGAAGAAGACGAGGAGTTGGACGATCTGACCGATGTGCTCGGCGATATTATTATCTCCGTTGATCGGGCCAAGGCACAAAGCGAGGATTACGGCCATTCGCTGGAGCGGGAAATCGGATTCCTGTTTGTGCATGGCTTTTTGCATCTGCTAGGTTACGATCATCAGGACGCTGCCAGCGAAGCGGAAATGATGGGCAAACAGGAAGCGGCGCTCGCTGAGGTCGGGCTTGTGCGTTGATGAAGCCTTCTCGCCGCGAGTTCTCATCTTTTCGCTATGCCATGGAGGGGATCGTCACTTCGTTCAAGATGCAGCGCCATGTGCGGTTCCATTGCGTAGCGGCCGTGATTGTGATTGCTGCCGCGATTACGTTGTCTCTCCCTGTGAGAGACGTGGCCTTGTTGCTATTTGTGATCGCCTTGGTCATCTCGCTTGAGCTTGTCAATACGGCGATCGAAGCCGTTGTTGATCTCGCAGCCCCGGAGTGGCATCGTCTTGGCAAGATCGCCAAGGATGCCGCGGCCGGGGCCGTACTGGTCGCAGCGATTTTTGCGGCTGCGATCGGGATCTTGATTTTTTACGAACCAGTGATGCAGTGGTTGGGTCAGCGATAAAGACTGATTCGCGCCACATATCCCGTACTTATTTGCCTTTGTTGAGGAGATGATATTGAATGGATTACGGTCAATTAATGCAAGAAGCAATTGAAGCCCGCAAAACGGCTTATATTCCCTATTCGGGATTTGGCGTGGGGGCTGCTCTCCTCGATAGCGAAGGCCATGTTCACCGCGGCTGCAACGTGGAGAACGCGGCGTACACCCCGGGGAACTGTGCGGAACGTACCGCAATGTTCCGGGCGATTGCCGACGGACACAAGCCGGGAACATTCCAGGCGATCGCGGTTGTAGGCGACACGGAGGAACCGGTAGCGCCTTGCGGCGTTTGCCGTCAAGTTCTGCTGGAACTATGCGGACCGGACATGCCCATCATACTGGGCAATCTAAAAGGCGACATCCGCCAGACTACAGTGCGGGAATTGCTCCCTTACGCATTTGCCCCCTCCCATCTGGAGGAGCGGTAACCTTCGGCTCTCGTTACCCCAAACCCGCCATACTGTTCGTAAAGACGTCAGTTGAGCAACGCTAACGGACACCAGGGCCGCTATTTGCTTGCATATGGGTGCGGTCAGATTCTAACGGACTCAGGAGTCGTTATTTCGGACAAAGTGGCAAATATGACCGACTAGAAGGCTAGATAAGGTCCTTGGAGTCCGTTACACTGGGAAATCACCGGGGATTGAGCGAATAAGGTCATTACGGTCCGTTAGCGAGCGGTTCGGCATGTACAAACACGGATAAATAGAACATCAAGCACCTTTGCGGTCAGAAACGTTGATCAGGTCATAACGAAAGGAACTCAAATATGGCAAAAGCAAAATTTAAATCCGGCTTTGTGGCGATTGTAGGTCGGCCGAACGTGGGCAAATCGACGCTGATGAATCAGATCATCGGTCAGAAAATCGCCATCATGTCTGACAAACCGCAAACGACGCGGAATAAAATTCACGGCGTATATACATCGGAATCGATGCAGATCGTCTTTTTGGATACGCCAGGGATCCATAAACGCCAATCCAAACTTGGCGATTATATGAATACGACAGCGCTCAACACGCTTGGCGAGGTCGAGGCGGTGTTATTCCTCGTCGACGCCGCGGAAGGGCTGGGCGGCGGGGATCGCTTTATCATTGAACGACTAAAGGATCTGCGCACACCGGTCATCCTTGTGTTGAACAAAATCGACCGCGTGGAGCCGGAGCAATTGCTGCCTCTCATCGATGAGTACAGCAAGCTTCACTCGTTTAGCGAAATCGTGCCGATTTCGGCGATGCACGGCAATAATGTCAATACGTTGCTGGAGCAAATCGGCAAATATCTCCCGGAAGGCCCGCAATATTATCCGGAAGATCAGGTCACCGACCATCCGGAGCAGTTCGTCTGCGCGGAGTTGATTCGCGAGAAAATTCTGCACCTAACCCGCGAGGAAGTGCCGCATTCCATTGCCGTCACGATCGAAGACATGCGTGTCCAGGAGAACGGCGTGGTGAATATATCCGCAGTGATCTTCGTAGAGCGCGATTCTCAGAAGGGGATTATCATCGGCAAACAGGGGTCTTTGCTGAAGGAAGTTGGTAAGCAGGCCCGGCATGACATTGAGAACCTGCTTGGTTCGAAGATTTTTCTCGAGTTATGGGTCAAGGTCAAGAAAGATTGGCGCAACCAGGAGCGTATTCTAAAAGACCTTGGTTTCCACAAGGACGCTTAAAGGGATATTATTTCATCGACATTATGAACATCGTCTATACTGGGAGTTATTGCAACGCATAGATCTCGCTCTTGGGCACATCCTATCTTTGAAGATGCAGGCGTCATTTCCGAAGAAAGGGTGAATACGAATGCGAGATTTTTCGTGGAAGTATTTTGCGATGACTGGAGATGTCGATGCTTACTTGCTTTATAAAGAAGCCAGTGGCCCGTACGAGGAGGAGGTTGCGGCTGCTGAAGAGCTGATCATAGAGGAAGAGGCTGAGTAACACGATCTGGCGGGAGAGGCGAGTTTGGGGGAAATGGAATGCTCTACAGAGTGGAAGGAATCGTCATCCGCAGCATGGACTATGGGGAAGGCAATAAAATTATTACATTATGCACGGAAACAAGCGGTAAGATCGGGGTGCTGGTGCGCGGCGCCAAAAAGGTCAAGAGCCGCCATGCGGCCCTGACCCAACCTTTTACACATGGAGAATACGTGTTCTTCCGTCAAAACAGCGGTTTGGGCACCTTAAACCAGGGTGAGATTATCGAATCTCACTTTTCTTTGCGTGAAGACCTTTTCTTGGCCGCATACGCCTCGTATGCCTGCGAGCTGCTGGATAAAACGCTGCAGGATGAAGAAATCGGCAGCTTCTGGTATACCCAACTGAAGGCTTGTCTTGAAGGCTTATCATCCGGCAAGGATCCGCAGATCGTTATCCACCTGTTTGAAATGAAAATCCTGCAGGCGGCAGGCTACGGACCTTCGTTTGAGAATTGCGTCTCTTGCGGCCGGAATGACGACTCGCCTTATGTCAGCCCGCGATTGGGCGGGAAACTGTGTCGAGGCTGCCGTCATCAGGATCCAGCCGCGATGCAGGTGACGCCCGGTGTCCTCAAGCTGCTTACATTGTTCGAACGAATGGACCTGCGCAGGCTCGGTAACGTGGAGGTTAAAGAGGAAACGAAGCAGGAGTTAAAAACGGTAATGCGTGCCTTTATGGACATGCAGCTGGGGCTTAAGCTGAAATCCCTCCATTTTCTCGATCAATTGGATAAGTATGAAATTTGACGAACGAGATAAAATTAGTTAAGATAGAAAAGAATTTCTGTGCGTTGAACGGGAAGAGTAACGAGGCAAGGTCTATAAAGTCAGCTTAAGGATCAGTGGCTGATTAAGCGACCGGGGGTGGTGAGAGCCCGGATAGGCGGCCTGGTGAAACGGCGTCCCTGGAGCATAAAAGAACGATCGTGAAAAGCGGATTTGTCGGCAAAGGTCACTGATAAGCGACCTCGGCGAATCAAGTAGGGTGGAACCGCGGGAACTTAACAGTGCGAGATTAATAAGTGTTACTTCTTGATTCACTTCGTGATCAAAAGCGGACTTATTAAACAACCACTTCACAGCTCTCGTCCCTACGTCTGACAGCAGGCGTAGAGGCGGGAGCTTTTTGTATTGCCTCTCTAACTCATGCTTGCTGAACAAACCTGAAGGTTAGGAGATGAGGTTCGCCATGAGTATTAACTTTCAACAAATGATTTTGACGCTGCAGCAGTTCTGGGCAGAACAGAATTGTATCGTCGTGCAGCCGTATGACGTGGAAAAAGGGGCAGGTACCCTGAACCCGATGACGTTCCTGCGTTCCATCGGCCCGGAGCCGTGGAACGTAGCCTACGTTGAGCCTTCCCGGCGCCCGGCTGACGGCCGTTATGGGGAGAATCCCAACCGGCTGTATCAGCACCATCAGTTTCAGGTGATTATGAAGCCATCCCCGGACAACATCCAGGAAATATACCTGGACAGCTTGAAGCGGCTTGGCATTAACCCGCTGGAGCATGACATCCGTTTCGTGGAAGACAACTGGGAGCATCCGGGACTGGGCGCCTGGGGCCTCGGCTGGGAAGTCTGGCTGGACGGCATGGAAGTGACGCAGTTTACTTACTTCCAGCAGGTTGGCGGGATCGAAACCAACCCGGTGGCCGTAGAAATTACCTACGGCATGGAGCGCCTGGCTTCCTATATCCAAGACAAGGAAAACGTGTTTGACTTGGAGTGGGTGGACGGCACGTCGTATGGCGATGTTTTTCATCAAGCCGAGTTTGAGCACTCGAAATATACGTTTGAAATCTCCGACGTTAAAATGCTATTTACGTTGTTCAACATGTACGAACAGGAAGCAGGCAAAGCGATGGAGCAGCATTTGGTGTTCCCGGCATACGATTACGTGCTGAAATGCTCGCACACGTTTAACCTGCTGGACGCCCGCGGGGCGATCAGCGTCACCGAACGGACGGGGTACATCACGCGGGTACGGAATTTGGCACGCCAGGTTGCCGCGACCTATTTGGAGGAACGCGAGAAGCTCGGCTTCCCGATGCTTCAGAAAGGGGGTGCTGCACGTGGCTAAGGATCTGCTGTTCGAAATCGGTTTGGAGGAAATGCCGGCCCGGTTCATCCGCGCTGCGTTGGAGCAGTTGAAGGAGCGGACGGTCAAGTGGCTGGAGGAATCCGTCATCCAGCACGGAGCGGTGGAAGCTTATGCGACTCCGCGCCGGTTGGCTATTCTCGTTAAGGATGTGGCCGAGAAGCAGGAAGACGTGCATGAAGAGGTCAAAGGACCTTCGCGCAAAATCGCCTTGGACGAAAAAGGCGAATGGAGTAAAGCGGCACTTGGTTTTGCCCGAAGCCAAGGGGCGAGTCCGGAGCAATTCACATTCCGTGAAGTTGGCGGCACGGAGTACGTTTATGTCAATAAGAGCCGTATCGGCGTAGAAACCTCAAGCCTCGTCGCTGAGGGATTGCTGGGGATTTTGCAGGCGATGAATTTCCCGAAGAACATGCGTTGGGGAAATTACGATTTTAAATTCGTTCGCCCGATCCGCTGGATGGTGGCTTTGTTCGGCAAAGACATCATCGATCTAGAAATCGCTGGCGTGAAGGCCGGGAACGTGACACGGGGACACCGGTTCCTTGGGAATGAAACGGTGATTGAAGAGCCTGCAGCTTATGTGGAAACGCTACGCGCTCAGCAGGTGATCGCGGACGTGAACGAGCGTCAACAATTGATTCAGAACCAAATTGATGCCTTGGCCAAGGAAAAGGGCTGGCATATCGCGGTGAAGGAAGATTTGCTGGAGGAAGTGCTATTCTTGGTGGAGACGCCAACCGTGTTGTTCGGCACGTTCGAGGAATCGTTCCTGAACATTCCGCAGGAGGTGCTTATCACCTCGATGCGTGAGCATCAGCGTTATTTCCCGGTGCTGAACGAACAAGGAAACCTGCTTCCTTACTTCGTGACCGTGCGCAACGGCAACAACACCTCGCTGGATGTGATCGCCCGCGGCAACGAGAAGGTGCTCCGTGCCCGCTTGTCCGACGCGAAGTTCTTCTATGAAGAAGATCAGAAGCTGGCGATCAAGGACGCGTTGTCCAAGCTCGAGAGCATCGTGTTCCATGACGAGCTCGGCACGATCGGGGACAAGGTGCGCCGTATTCGCCGCAATACGGAGAAGCTGGCGGCGATGCTTGGCGCCGATACCGGGACGGCGGAGGCTGCCGCGCGTATTGCGGAAATTTGCAAGTTCGACCTGGTGACGCAAATGGTTTATGAATTCCCCGAATTGCAAGGGGTGATGGGCGAGGATTATGCCCGCAAAACCGGCGAGCCCGAAGCCGTTGCACGAGGCGTCTTCGAGCATTATCAGCCGCGTTTTGCGGACGATGCCGTGCCGGCTTCTTCCGTAGGCTCGATCGTCAGCATCGCCGACAAAATCGACACGATCGCCGGGTGCTTCTCGATCGGTATCATCCCAACCGGTTCCCAGGATCCGTACGGACTGCGCCGTCAAGCGGCGGGCATTGTCCAGATTATTGTCGAACACCAGCTGTCCGTTTCATTGACCGATATCTTCAAGCTGGCGCTGGAAACCCATCAGCAATTCCGCGGACTTAAACGCAGCGAAGAGGAAGTGCTGAAGGATCTGATGGAATTCTTCGGACTTCGCGTCAGAAAGACGCTTTCGGACGAAGGTCTCCGTTATGACGTCGTGGACGCCGTCCTGTCGGCCGGTTATAACGATGTCGTCTCCTCGGTGGCTCGTGGCAAGGCGCTGATGGATGCTGTTAACGGGAAAGAAGACTTCAAGGCGACGGTTGAATCGTTTGGACGCGTGAGTAACCTCGCAGCAAAAGCCACCGGCGAGAAGGTTCGTTCTGATTTGCTCTCCGAACCGGCGGAACAAACGCTCTACGAGGCATGGCGTTCGGTATCTGAGAAGTACCGGGAGACGCTGGCTTCCCGCGACGCTGCGGGTGCGCTGGAGCTGATTGGCGGCTTGAAGGAAGCGATCACGGTCTTCTTTGAAGCGGTTATGGTTATGGCCGAGGACGATGCCATCCGGACAAACCGCTTGGCACTGCTGGCCGCGATTGATGAAGATCTCAAGTCGTTTGCCGATTTTGGCAAACTGGTTTGGGCATAATAGAAGAAGGAAAGTAAAGCGAATGTGTGGCTGACGGCAAACGAAGGGCTTGCCGTCAGCCATCCATCGCTTATCGGCATAAATCGATAAGATTCGGCGTAACGCTTGTTTAGATTAGGCCATTTCGAGGTTATATTGTATTACATGGAGGCATGGAGGATGCGAATCGTCGTCGATGGGGACTCCTGTCCGGTAAAGGCGGAAATTGCCGAAACTGCAGGCAGGTTCGGCGTGCCGGTGTTGATGGTGGCTTCATATGATCATGTCTTACAACCGGGGCCGGGTGTAAATATCGTTCAGGTTGATCGAAGCGGACAAAGCGCGGATTTGTATATCGCCGCCCATGTGGAGAAGGGCGATATCGTTGTGACCCAGGACTACGGTCTGGCGGCTTTGGTCATCGCGAGAGCTTGCTACGGTTTATCCCCGCGCGGCGACGTCTACCATGCGGATAATATCGACTATTTGCTAGAACGCCGCCACCACCAAGCGAAGGCGAGGCGGGCAGGGCATCACAGCAAAGGGCCGAAGCCGTTTACCGGCGAAGACCGCGAACGGTTTACGGACGCTTTGTCAAAACTTTTGTCACGTTTGCAGGAGAATGTATAGTTTTAGCGAATTACTATTTACGTGTCACCCGAGAACATCAAAATGTCGGTCATTTTGACATTTTGGATGATTCTCACGCGTGAAAGATGAAGGTGATTTGGATGAGTACCGGGCGTGGCATTCCGGAGGAAGTCATCGAGGCGGTTCTGCGTCAGCACGATATCGTCGACACGGTCAGCAAGCACGTTCATCTAACGAAACAGGGGAAGTACATGAAGGGGTTATGCCCGTTCCATTCGGAGAAAACCCCGTCGTTTACGGTAACGCCCGAACGGCAAATCTTCCATTGTTATGGCTGCGGCAAAGGCGGGAACGCCATCAAATTCAGGATGGAAATCGAAGGATTAACCTTTCCCGAGGCAGTCAGAATCATGGCGGAAGAGGCGCACATCCCTTATGAGGATAAGGGGAGAGGTTACGGTGATTCACCGCGTAACCAAGAGTTGGAGCAACTGCTGCAGGCCCATGAATGGTCCTCCAAGCTTTATCATTACTTGCTGAAGAACACCGAATACGGCAAGCCGGCGATGGAGTATTTGAAATCCCGCGGCTTTACCGACAAAGCCATCGATACGTTCCAGATTGGTTACGCACCCGCTAGATGGGATACGCTCGTCCAGTTTTTGGACAAACGATCTTTTGAACTGGAAGCGATGGAGAAGGGTGGATTGCTCTCGTCCAGGCAAGACGGTTCCGGTTTCGTGGATCGTTTCCGTGACCGGGTGATTTTCCCGTTGCACAATCGAAGCGGGAAAGTAATCGCGTTTGCAGGAAGAGTGCTTGGCGACGGACAACCGAAATATTTGAACTCGCCAGAAAGCAAGCTGTTTACCAAAAGCCGAGTTCTCTACAATTTGCATCAAGCGAAAAATGAGATCCGCAAAACAGGTCAAGTTGTCCTGTTCGAAGGTTACGGCGACGTCATTAGCGCGTGGGAGGCCGGGGTTCATAACGGCGTGGCTACGATGGGGACCGCATTAACGGAAAGTCATGCGGCTATCTTGCGTGGCATGGCCGAGGAAGTGTTGGTCTGCTATGACGGCGATTCCGCGGGACAAGCTGCGGCGTTGAAGAGCATTCCGATTCTTGAAGGCGCAGGTTTTTTTCAGGTAAAAATCGCATTGCTCAGCGAAGGGCTGGATCCCGACGAATTCATCCAAAAGTACGGGGCCGAGCGGTTCCGCCATCAAGTTTTGGACGGCGCGGTTTCTTCCGTCAAATTTAGGCTTATATATCTGAGAAAAAACCATATACTGCTAGAAGAAGATGGGAAAGTCGCTTATATCAGAGAGGCGATGCCGATTATTGCGGCGCTTTCCTCCCCAAGCGAACGCGAGATTTATCTAAAGGAACTCTCCGCCGATTTGCAAGTCTCCTTCGACAGCTTAAAGCAGGAATGCAACGAACTGAGAACGGTTATGCAAAAAAAGGCAGATGCCGGGGATAATAAGCCCGAAAGGTGGAATAATGGTAGGCATAAAAAAGGGCAGGCATCCATGCCAACGTTGCTGCCCGCTTTTCATGCGGCGGAACGAAGACTGCTGTCTTTCATGCTGCAGGACGAAGAGGTGTCCCGTTATGTAGGCGAACGCCTAGGGACGAACTTTAACATCGAAGATCATGTGGCGATTGCCGCTTATCTATACGCCTATTACGCACAAGGGAAGAACCCGGATGCTAGTCATTTCATTTCCTCACTTCAAGATGAGCGATTGGAGCAGACGGTCATTTCGATCGCGATGATGGATACGCCAGCCGAATGGACGACGCAGGAGCTGGACGATTGTATTCGTGAAATTCAGAAGGTGCCTTTGCTCGAACAGATCAAGCGCAAGAAAGAGGAAATGGTATCGGCCGAACGAGCCGGAGATTTTATGCGTGCGGCACAAATTGCAAGTGAGATTATTGCCCTAGAGAGACAGTAAGACGAACGGACTTTCGGTGATGTTTCTAGGGAGGAGGGAGCCAGATATGACGAATGACCAACATACTGAACTAGAAACGGAATTAACGCTGGATCAGGTAAGGGATCAATTGATCGAACAAGGGAAGAAAAGGTCATCCTTAACTTACAAAGAAATTATGGAGAAGCTTTCGCCTTTCGATCAAGATCCTGAGCAGATGGACGAGTTTTTTGAGCAATTAGCCGATCTTGGCATTGATGTAACAGGCGACGGCGACGAGGATCACCGGCGCGGCGATGGAGACAACTCGCATGAGGGCGACGATTTCAACTACGATGACGACCTCTCGCTTCCTCCGGGGATCAAGATCAATGACCCTGTACGGATGTATCTGAAAGAGATCGGGCGGGTACCGTTGTTGTCGGCGGACGACGAGATGGAGCTTGCCAAACGGATTGAAAACGGGGATGAAGAGGCGAAACGCCGTTTGGCCGAAGCCAATCTGCGTCTGGTCGTCAGCATCGCCAAGCGTTATGTCGGTCGCGGCATGCTGTTCCTGGATTTGATTCAAGAAGGAAACATGGGATTGATTAAAGCCGTGGAGAAGTTTGACCACAAGAAAGGCTTCAAATTCAGTACCTATGCCACCTGGTGGATCCGTCAGGCGATTACCCGCGCGATTGCCGACCAGGCGAGAACGATTCGAATCCCGGTTCATATGGTCGAAACGATCAATAAGCTGATTCGGGTATCCCGGCAGCTGCTACAAGAGCTGGGACGCGAACCTACGCCGGAGGAAATCGCTGCGGAGATGGAGCTTAGCGTAGAGAAGGTCCGGGAGATCATGAAGATCGCCCAAGAGCCGGTTTCGCTGGAAACGCCGATCGGGGAAGAAGATGATTCCCATCTCGGTGACTTTATCGAAGATCAGGAAGCCTTGGCTCCGGCGGACGCAGCGGCTTATGAGTTGCTGAAAGAACAGCTGGAAGATGTGCTGGACACGCTCACCGAACGCGAAGAGAACGTGCTCCGATTACGCTTTGGACTCGATGACGGACGCACAAGAACCCTCGAAGAAGTGGGGAAGGTATTTGGCGTAACGCGGGAGAGAATCCGGCAAATCGAAGCGAAAGCGCTCCGTAAGCTGCGCCATCCCAGCCGCAGCAAGCGGCTGAAGGACTTCCTCGAATAGGCGTGATCGCCTGCAACCTTGACCTTCTGCAGCTAAGCAGTAAGGTCATTTTTGTTGTATGAGGTGTCCGTTTCTTCTATAGGGCGCCAGTTGCTAGCTTGTAGCCGTTAACGGACCGTAAAGACCTTATTTGCCGATTTCCCGGCAATTTCTCGCTGTAACGGACTCAAAAAGCCTTATTGGGCTTTCCTTACGGTTATTTAACTGATTATGACCGAAATAAGGTCTCTACAGTCCGTTAGAGTTCGGAATTGCCTGGAATCAGGTTAATAACGGCTCTAGTGTCCGTTAGCCGTCGCATCTGTGCTTCTGCTTCGTGATTTAAAGTTGACTAAGTGAACAACCATATGGGAGAAGGTGTTCTGTTGAATCAGGATAAACGCAAGATCATCCTGAAGGAAATCGATCATTGGCGGAGAAGTCGGCTGCTGCCCGAGCAATATTGCGATTTCCTGGAAAACTTATATAAAGATCAGACCGAGGGATCGTCACCCCGCTCAGGCTTCACGCTAAACACACTGATTCAACAGGGAAGCTTGAAACTTTGGTCCCTTTCATTTGGAATAATTTCCTTCTTTTTCTTTATTGTTTTTTATTTTAACGTTTTTCCCTGGGGTTTGCAAATCGCCATAACGCTGTTGCTTTCGGCGGCTTGCTATGCCCTTGCGGCTTATCATCGGCGTGATAAAGCGCTGTTCTCCATGTCGATGGCCGGACTTGGCAGTTTAATGCTGCTAGGCTTCGGCAGTTGGATCATTGCCATCCAGGGTTGGCCGCCCGGTATCGGTACGACGCTGCTAATCGCTTTCTGCGGGTTCGTCTGGCTTGTCTTGGGATACGCGCTGCGGTTTGGTATCATCAGTTACTGCGGATTTGCTTGCGGTATGCTGCTATATGCCTTTTTGCTCGGGCAACTAAATCCGGATGCATCTTGGGGAATGCTACAAGTGTTTTGGCTGCCGTTGGCAGCAATCTTCTTCTGGCTGAGCTGGCTGGGTTATCATCGGCTTAAAGCGATGGCTCCCGTGTTCTTTGCCGTATCCGTGTCATTATGGTGTATGCCGGAAGCGGATGCTCTCCTACTGCGGGACGCCGAGATAGCAGCTATGCCGGCGCTGATCCTAATGAAGATCGTTGCGGCTTTTCTCCTCTTGTTTGGACTACGTAAAAAATGGGTGGTGTGGATTACTTCATGAAATTGTCAGCTAGATTACAGCATATTGCCGACTGGCTCCCGGCCGGTTGCCGATTCGCCGATATCGGATCGGATCACGCGCTGCTGCCCGTGGCTGCGGTACGCAGCGGGCGGGCGGCCTTCGCTATCGCCGGAGAAGTGAATGACGGCCCGCTCGAGGCGGCTCGCCGTCAGGTGGCCGAAGCCGGAGAGACGGGGCGCATCTCCGTTCGCAAAGGAGACGGACTTGCTGTCATTGCCCCGGGCGAAGTGGACGCGATCACGATCGCCGGTATGGGTGGGGCGTTGATCGCTTCGATTCTAGACGAAGGCCAAGCGAAGCTGGTTGGCGTAAAGCAGCTCGTGCTGCAACCGAACGTCGGCGGAGAATTTGTCCGCCGCTGGCTGCTTAAGCACGATTGGTATTTGGTCGAAGAGGCTATCCTGGAGGAAGACGGTAAAATATACGAGGTGATGAAGGCCGAAGCGCGGACCGATGCGGGCGAACAAAACAACGAGCTGTATCGCGAACGCGAACTGGAGGGGTGTCAGGTCAAATTGACCCGCGAGCTTCAGTTATTGATGGGGCCGAGATTAATGGCGGCTCCGAATGAAGTCTTTTTCGCAAAATGGGAATCGGAGCTGCGCAAGCTGGAGAGTATTCGTCAATCGGTTGCTACGTCGGCACTGGAGACGTCCCGTCAGAAGGAGGCGGAGCTTACCCGGCTATCGGAACAGTTGAAGGAGGTGCTGGCATGTTTGCCAAAGGACAAACCGTAGTGCAGTACATGGAGCTATTGGCTCCCAAGCATGTAGCGATGGAGGGAGACAAAATCGGACTCCAGCTGGGCAGCCTGCAAAAGGAGATTCGGAACGTCCTGGTAGCGCTTGACGTTAATGAAGAAGTCGTAGATGAGGCGATCTCCCTGGAAGCAGATCTGATTATTGCCCATCATGCGATCATTTATCGTCCGCTGCCTCATTTGCAAAGCGATACCCCGATGGGGAAGGTGTACGAAAAACTGATCAAAAACGATATCTCCGTTTATATCGCCCATACGAACCTCGACGTCACAGACGGCGGGATGAACGATTGGATGGCGGATGTCTTGGGAATCGAAAGCTCCGGTTCGCTCGAAGATGTGCATACGGACAACCTTTATAAGCTTGTCGTCTTTGTGCCGAAGGACCACCATGAGCAGGTACTGAAGGCTATGCTGAACGCGGGCGCAGGCCATATCGGCAACTACAGCCATTGCAGCTTCAACTTGGAGGGCTATGGCACGTTTAAGCCCGGGGAAGGCACTGATCCCTATATCGGGACCGAGGGTAAGCTCGAACGGGTGGAGGAGATCCGCATCGAAACGGTCGTTCCTCATAGCCTGCGTAGTAAGGTCATCCAAGCGATGCTGAAGCAGCATCCTTATGAAGAAGTAGCTTATGACTTGTACTCGATGGACCTGAAGGGGCGCACTTTCGGACTCGGGCGGGTTGGTAAGCTGTCGGAGCCGGTTACGCTGCGGGACTTCGTGGAGCGCGTCAAAACGCGGCTGGATGTGCCGATGGTTCGGGTCGTCGGCGATCTGGACCGGCCGGTTCGCAAAGCGGCTGTCCTTGGCGGTTCGGGAGGACGATATTGGAAAAGCGCTCAGTTCCGTGGAGCGGACGTGCTCGTGACCGGGGATGTGGATTACCATACCGCGCAGGATGCCTGGATGGCCGGGGTCGCGATCGTCGATCCGGGACACAATGCCGAGAAGATCATGAAGCCTCGCGTTGCGGCTTGGCTGACCGAGAAACTAACAGAGGACAAATACGCAACTCGCGTGCACGTATCCCAGGTCAACACCGAACCGTTCAGATTCATGTAGAGTATCGAAAGCAGCGAGAAAATACGCGACAGAAGCTGGTAGGATACGTCAGGTTTACCGTCAAATCGCTCTTGTCAGCAGGCAGCAATGCCTGTATACTATCAAGTGTTGCCTTTCGAAAGTTTGACAGACAATCGCCGGCGGCTGAAGAGCCGCGGGAGGAAAGTCCGGGCTCCATAGGGCAGGGTGCTGGATAACGTCCAGTCAGCGCGAGCTGAAGGATAGTGCCACAGAAATGGACCGCCGATGGACGACTTCTCACTTCGTGGGAAGGAGTCACAGGCAAGGATGGAACCGAGGTGTAAGAGACCCCGAGGAACGCTGGTGACTTCGTTCCTGGTAAACCCCACTTGGAGCAAGACCTAATGGGACGCAGCTTCTTCGCGAAGCGGCCTTTGCCCGAGGCGCGTCCGGGTTGGTTGCTGGAGCCGCCCAGTAATGTGCGGCCTAGATAGATGATTGTCACTCAACGCGGGAGGGTTGTTCCCGTTCTACCGCAACGAGTACAGAACCCGGCTTACGGCAAACTTTCAACACTAAAGGGAACATGATCTATTTCTATGGATAAAGCCTCCGCATCGCTTGGAATGAATTCCGGCGATGTGGAGGCTTTTGGTTTTAGAGCGTTTATTTGGCGCGGTCCACGGCGCGGTCCATTTTACGCTGAATCGACTGCGGCCAAAACTGCAGCGGCGCCTCGCCACCTCCGGCGGCTTGCAGCGCAGCGTAAACGTCGATCTGCCCGTATCCGTAATATTTATCGCGTCCGGTATCTCCAAGATCGATGACGTTTTTCCGGATGATGTCCATGACCTCGGTGTTTTTCAGTTCCGGATTCACCGATCGAATCAAGGCGGCAAGGGCTGCAACGTGCGGGCTGGCCATCGACGTGCCGGACAACGCCGCATATTGATTATCCGGATAGGTGCTGGCGATACTTTCGCCTGGTGCCATGACGTCGATGTAATCGCCGTAGTTGGAGAAGGAAGCTTTCTGCAGGTTGTAGTCCGTCGCGGAAACCGACAAGACTTCGGGGTAGGCGGCCGGGTAGCCCGGGCGTTCGGTATTGTCGTTGCCCGTAGCTGCGATCAGCACCACGTCCCGATCATAAGCGTACTTGATCGCCTCATGTAAGAACTGGGCGTCTGCGTAGTTACCCAGACTCATATTGATCACTTTGGCGCCGTGGTCCGTTGCCCAAATGATACCTTGGGCCACCGAATAGGTTGTACCCGAACCTGACTTATCTAGCGCCTTCACAGGCAGGATTTTGCCGCCCCACATCATCCCTGCGATGCCCTCGCCATTGTTCACGTTGGCGGAGATGATACCAGCCACATGGGTGCCATGCCCAACGTCGTCGGACGGTTCCTTGTCGGGTTCGATGACGTTATAGCCCTTCAGCAACCGACCTTGCAAATCAGGGTGCTTCAAGTCCACGCCGGTGTCGACGATCCCCACGATCACATCGTTGCTGCCTTTGGACAGCTGCCAGCCGCGGTTCGTTTCGATGATCGGCAGGTTCCACTGGTATTCGGAGAACAACATGTCGTTCGGAACTTCCGGCGTCTCTTCGGCATAACTCGTATCGTCTTCGTTAAAGAAACTCCCCGGATCGTCCCAATAACTTCCTCCGCTTTCGTTGGTCAAATACAAATAATGCGGCTCGATGTACTTCGGTTGCCATTTATTCAGGAAGTACTGCCGAAGTTGTTTCATGGTCATCGTATCCGAACGAAAAATGTAGGTGCTATTCAGGTTGCGCGGCTCTTTGCCGGAAATCTCCTGCACGATTTGCTTCATTTGCTCCGGAGTCGGCTTGCTGTGGAACGTAACAACGATTTCGTTTTCGTAATAGTGACTCGCTTTTTCGTTATCATGCCCCGTTTTGACGGTGATGTCTTTAAGCGTATCCGCATGCACCGATTCAACCTTAAATTTACCTTCTCTCGGATAAGGAATCAAACGCAGGTTTTTGTGTTGATGGTCCTGTACCCGTCCTAAAATCCCGATGTCCATCACCGCGATGACCCCTTGCTTCTTATCCTTGGCCGGCTCAGCGGCAACGAAGTATTTCGGCTGCTTCGCCGGGAAAGCAGGCGATTCGTAAGCCGTCGATTTGTTCAGCGCTTTTTTGGCGTAATTTAAGTACATGTTCAGCTGCTTCTTCACCGCTGGATCCGGGTTGAAATCTTCTCGCCGAAATTGCTTGGTTTGCCCGCTTGCGGCATCGTACCACAGAATCGCTTGAAACTGCTTATGGTCCTTTTGCAATTCTTGGGCAGAGCCGGGCAGCTTACCGCGCTTACTTTGGCTAAAGTCGGCGGCAAGTGAACGAAGGTGACCCCGGGCGTCCAATCGGGATAACCGTTCGGTTGCGGTCATGTCGCGCTTCAGCATACTCTGCTTCAACTTTTGTTCCTCAGCCGGTTGGGGTACGGAAAGCCGATTTACGGTATTCCGCGGCGTTGCTTTGTCATTGTCCGAGGAAGGGAATAGAAACGAAACCGCGACCACTGTGGCTGCTCCCGCCAGCCCTAAGGCAGCCCATCTGCGCCATTTCATCGGTTAGCCTCCTTTAAGATGTCGATAGCCATAGCGTGAGGTGATGTCCCTGTTTTTATTCCTTGAGGGATACCGTATTCGGTTAAATTGTGTTACGATATTTTCGTTAATGACTATACCGATCATTACAGGTGAAGGAGAATTGTTCGCATGTCACAAGCCAATAACATCAGGCAGTTGTGTGAAGCCACTCGAGAGAATTTGAAACGTGCGGCCGAGAAGCTTGAAGCGTTTTTGAACGAGCATTCGCTGCCGCAGCTTATGGAAGGTCAAGAAGAGGACAGAGCTTTGTTTTACCAAGGATTTTTATCGGATCTCCGGCATCTGCTCGTGTTCAGCGAGGTTTGCTACGAGAAGCTGGGCGTCGCTCTTCGGCGCGGGACCTTTGACGAGGAAGCTGCCGAGAAAGTGCTGTACCATGTATATCATGACTGTGTTAACAATTTCTTCTATCCTAAAAATGAAAGCTATTCCGAAGATGGAAGATATGCTTATACCGGGCAGGATGCGATCCGGTTCCGTAAAAAGCCGGTTCGGGCAGCACGTGATATCGTGTTGGACATTACGGGGATGTTCGAGGAATTACGTGACGACCTGACTTATTATGAAAGCGATTATTTGACCCAACTGCGATTAAATCGTTCCGCCAAATAGAAAATTGAATTAACGACAAGATGCCGAGATCTCGGCATCTTTTTCTTTTTCGGAACGATTTGCTAATGGCTTGGCGCATAAGGGGATGGGGGCGAGGAGAAAATGATACGCGAGGTGATCAACATGCCAAATGGGGAAAAACCCATGGTCAAATGTAGCGTATCCAACTGCACCTATTGGGGAGACAAAAATGTATGCAACGCCGACGTCATTATGATCGATGTCGATCAGCATGCGAACAGCCGTTATTCGGCGGAATTTGCCGGCGAAACGTTTGATACGGAACACCGAGACTCCGCCCAGTCGTCCGCCGCTACTTGCTGTCATACGTTTAAGCCTAAATCGAAATAGTCGTAAGTAAAACATTAGTTAACGGAGGTGCTTTTGATGACGGATACCAAATCAGACAAACCGGAACAACTCTCATCCGGCAAAAGCCGTACCGATTATCCGCGCAAAGTTGACCGCGAGTATCACGAGGAGTATGCGGCAGAGGTCACGCCAGCGGGGACGTTTAGCGGTAACGTGGTCCGCGGTGAAAGAGCCGAGAGAACTCGCGATGCAGATCGATCCGATCGTGTCGATGGGGTTCGTACGGCCGGTCGGACGGTAGGCTACGTTGGCGTCGGTCTGGGGATCGCTTCGCTCTTTATGTGGTCGATTATCCTGGGGCCGCTGGCGGCGGTGATGGGCTTTTACGCCTATAGCCAGGGCAACAAAACGTCCGGAGCTTGGGCGATCGGTCTGGGTATCGTATCTACGTTAAGTTATTTCGTGCTCATGCCGTTTACCCGCTAATCCTTCGGCGGTCGTTAACGATGAAATCATGAATGTCATACCCTCAGGCTAACGTCGTCTTACGGACGTTGGCCTTTTTCCCTTTTTGCGAATTTTATCGAAAAAGGGTGGTGCGAGGCGTTGAATGCGTGTAAAATATAGGCATTGAACTAGTTAATCCCCAAAGAGGAGACTTAGAAGGCATGCAAATCGATCCGCGAACGATGGGACAATGGATCCAGCTTCAGTCCTTGAACCCTGTAGACTTGCAAGGAACGTCGGCACAGCGGGCTTCTGGCGATATGGATGGTTCATTGTTTGATATATTGCTGCAAGAAATGATGCTCTCGGAACAGGATTCGCAAGGATCATCCGATTCTGCGGGCGCCAATTCTCGTTCGGTGTTGGAATCGCTTCAGGGGTACCTGTATTCTGGCGGGCTCAATGATACGGACACTTTGGACGGGCTGTTTGCGGAGTTACTTCCTAGTTCCGGGACCGTAGCCGGAATGGGGTCAGCGGAGGATTTCGCGGAAGTGACTTCGGAAGGCACATCGGATTTGCAATCCCTGATTACCCAGGCCAGTGCCAGGTACGGCGTGCCGGAAAGCTTGATCAAAGCCGTGATCGCGACCGAGTCGTCGTTTAACCCGCAGGCGGTTTCGTCCGCCGGTGCCAAAGGGCTGATGCAGCTGATGGACGGGACGGCTAGAGGGCTAGGTGTTAGCGATCCATTTAATCCGGCGCAAAACATAGACGGGGGCACCAAATATCTGTCGTATCAGATCAATCGTTACGGCGGAGACGTTAAAACAGCCCTTGCGGCATATAATGCCGGACCTGGAAGACTGCAACGACTTGGGATCGGCAACGATGAACAATTGATGGAGAAATTCCATTTGTTGCCTCAGGAGACGCAAGGTTATATTGCTAAGATTATGAGAGCACAGGCAAAGTTCGAGGCTTGATGCAGTTTGCAGCTTATCGAATATGGCGTTACATGATAAGAAAGATCAAATGGAAAACGCTCCGACCGCGGTTGTTTCGGGTATACGCGTTTTCAATTTGGTCTTTTTTGAGATGAAGGTGAAAAGATGATTTATTTCGACCACGCAGCAACGACACCCCCTTATGAGGATGTTGCCAAGACCGTAGCGGAAGTGATGGCTCGGCATTATGGGAATCCGTCGTCACTGCATCGGCTTGGCGAGGAAAGCTCGAAGCTGTTGGATAAAGCAAGGGAAGTTAGCGCCGCGGCATTGGGAGTTCGACCGCGGGAAATCGTATTTACCGGCGGGGCCACGGAAAGCAACAATATGGCGATTAAAGGCGCGGCCCTTCAGTTTGCCGGACGAGGCAAGCATTTGATCACAACCGAAACGGAGCATCCGTCCGTGCTGGAGAGCGTGAAGCAACTGGTGTCCTGGGGCTGGGAGGCGACCGTTCTTCCGGTTGACGGGAATGGAAACGTAACTGCTGAACAGGTGCGGGAAGCGCTGCGTCCGGATACCGTTCTTGTGTCGGTGATGCATGTCAACAATGAAACAGGAGCCGTACAGCCTGTGGAAGACATTGGTCGGCTGCTGAAATCCGCGGCGCCCCGAGTCCTGTTTCATGTGGACGGTGTTCAAGGCTTTGGCAAACTGCCGTTATCCTTGACGGATGGCGGCATTGATTTATACAGCTTATCTGCGCACAAACTAAGAGGGCCCAAAGGCGTCGGTTTGCTGTATGTTCGCGAGGGACTACAGCTTGCACCGCTGCTGGCAGGCGGAGGTCAGGAGGGGGGCTACCGTTCCGGAACGGAGAACATTCCTTATATCGTGGCCTTCTCCAAAGCTTTGCGTTTGGCGGCGGAAGGCCGGGACGCCCGGGCAACCGTGATGTACCGCTTGCGAGAGCAGTTGATCCAAGGGCTTGCGGAGCTCCCGGAGCTAGCGGTAAATTCATCTGCACAGGGAGCTCCGCACATCGTGCATTTTTCTTATCCCGGTATGAAAGCGGAAGCGTTGCTGCACATGCTGGAGGAGGAGGGATTTTACGTATCGACCCGCTCGGCTTGCTCTTCCAAACGGAGTGAACCAAGCCGCATTCTGCTGGCTATGGGTAAATCCAAGGAAATCGCCTCGTCGGGCATTCGGATCAGTATGGGCGATGAACACGAAGAGCGAGACATAGATGCCTTGCTCGCTGCGTTGAAGCAATCGGTCAAGCGGCTGCAGGCTTTACGATAGGAGAGAAATGTCAAGATGCTGGAATATGATATGCTGTTGCTCCGTTTTGGAGAAATTATTCTTAAAGGGCGGAACCGGTCTCGTTTCGAGAAGGTGGCCCACAAGCACGTTAAGGCGCTGCTGCACCCTTTTCCCCGCGCGGAGATCATCAAGGAATATGGACGGATCTATATTGCCTTAAAAGGAGAGCCGCTAGAGCCAATCGTCGCAGCGATGAAGAATGTGTTCGGCGTTACCTCGATCTCGCCGATCCGGGTTACGCCGTCCCGGCTGGAGGATATCATCCCAACCGCTGTAAATTTCGTTAAGGAGCTTGGCGTCGCGCCTGGCACGAGATTTAAAGTAAGCGCCCGCCGGGTCTGGAAGCCATTTCCCCACTCGACGCATGAAATGAATAAACTGGTCAGCGGCCCGATCCTAAACGCCTGTCCCGAGCTGAAAGTGGACGTACATGACCCCGAATTGGAGCTTCGCGTGGAAATCCGGGAACAGGGCACCTATTTGTTCAGTGAAGTGATTCCCGGTGCGGGGGGATTCCCGCTCGGAACCAACGGTAAAGCGATGTTGCTGCTATCCGGCGGTATCGACAGCCCTGTCGCCGGTTGGTCAGCGCTGCGGCGTGGTTTGGAAATCGAATGCGTTCATTTTCACAGCTATCCGTTTACGAGCAAAAAAGCCGAACAAAAGGTCATCGACCTGGCCACCGTATTGGCGGGGTTTGCAGGCTCGATCAAGATGCATCTCGTCCCTTTTACCGAGATCCAAACCACATTGGCGCAATCCGGTCAAGAGAACCTGATCATCACTCTGATGCGAAGATCGATGCTGCGTATCGCCACCAAGCTGGCTGAACGTAATGGAGCCTTGGCCTTGGTAACGGGAGATAGTCTGGGCCAGGTGGCCAGCCAAACGTTGTCCAGCATGAATGCGATCGGACGGGTGACCGATCTGCCGTTGCTGCGGCCGTTGGTCATGACGGATAAGGTGGATATTATCGCGATGGCACAGCAGATCGGCACGTATGACTTGTCGATTTTGCCTTACGAGGATTGCTGTACCTTGTTCGTGCCGAAGTCACCGGCAACCAATCCCAATCTGCATGTGCTGGAGAGCGTCGAGCACTCCCTGAAGGATTTGGACCAGATGATTGCCAAGGCGGTGGAGGACACGGAAACCATCGTCATTCGGCCTGGTCGCAGGATCGTGCGGCGGGAATCGACAGAAGCTGACGTCGTCCAGGAAAATTGGTTCTAATGCTACAAAAAAACCGCCAAAGCCATGTTTGAAGGCTGAGGCGGTTTTTGCTGCTCTTAACGGGTTGCCGGATGGGTCTGACGGCTATCCGTTTCCTTGCGATGCTGGCGTTTCTTCATGTAACCGGCCAACAGCACGCCGGCGACCACAATCGCGATCAGCAGATAGCGTAGAACCGGATTTTCCTCGAAGAAATGCAAGAAATGGCGTTCCTCGGTAACCATATTGGCGGCAGTGTAAGCCAGTACCGCGGAGCCAAGGTAAGCAATCCAAGGGAACTTGTCCAGCAATTTAATAAAGAGGGTACTTCCCCATACGACGATGGGAACACTGATTAGCAGGCCAATTACGACCAGAACCATATGTTGTTTGGACGCCCCTGCGACCGCGATGACGTTGTCGAGCCCCATCGCCGCGTCGGCAATGATAATGGTACGGACGGCAGGCCACAGTTTGTCCTTGGCTTCGATGTTGTCATGATCGCCTTCATCCGCTAACACCTTGTAAGCGATAAAGACCAACATCAAACCGCCGATGGCCAGCAGCCAGGGGATTTGCAATAACCAGACGACAATAAGGGTCGCGGCGATTCGCAGTACCACAGCTCCGGCCGTCCCGTATAGGATCGCCTTCTTCTGGACCGAGTTGGGCAGCTTTCTTGCCGCCATCCCGATGACGATTGCATTGTCACCCGCCAAAATAAGATCGATAAAAATAATGTTGATCAGGGCGAGAAAAAAAGCAGCACTAAATAAGTCCACGTTATGTCACTTCCTCTATAGACGTATATACGTATTAAATCGCTAAAAGGATTCATTTGTCCAGAGTTGTTTTTGTAAAGTGGCATAGCTTGGCTCCATTCCTCATACAAGTTGTAGGGGAGGGATGAGCTTGGAACAATTGCTGCTGTTGTCGGAAATTCTGATCATCAATTTGGTGCTAAGCGGCGATAATGCCGTTGTTATAGCTATGGCCAGTAAGAACTTGCCGCTTAAGCAACGCAAACGGGCCGTGTGGTGGGGCGCACTGGGAGCTGTGCTGCTGCGCTGCATTTTGACCTGGGTGGCAGTTTTACTGTTGAAAATCCCGTTTATTCATGCGGCAGGAGGCGTGCTGCTAGCGGCCATTGCCTTTAAGCTGCTGCTCCCTCAGGAGGAGCATTCTCGCGTGTCCGGCGCAGGCTCATTGTGGAAGGCGGTGCAGACGATCCTCGCCGCCGACTTCATTATGAGCCTGGATAACGTGCTGGCGATCGCCGCGCTGGCGGAAGGCGACGTATCCATCCTTGTCATCGGGATCGCCATCAGCATTCCGATCGTGGTGTGGGGCAGCAACCTGATCGCCGATTGGCTGCAGCGAATGCCGATCCTCACCTATGCCGGAGCGGGTATCCTCGGATACACTGCAGGGGATATGCTGCTGCAGGACCCTCAACTCGGTCCGGTCCTGGAAGCTGCCATCCCCGCATTGGCACATGCCGTACCTGCGGTGACTGCCGCGGTCGTTATTATGTTCGGCTGGCTGCGAAAATATAACGCTGGACGCGGGTAACTCGCTTCGGCAGTTCCATCCACACGATCCGAAAAAAAACATCCGTCCTAGGCCGTGGGCCGAGTGGTTTTTTGGGCAGATTTCATATAAACTGGAAGGGAAGGGGATGTCGTAATTTGCTGCGTCTTGTCCCTCATTGTCTTCTGGAAGGTGTGTGATGGATATGTCCGACAACAACAAGCTGATGACTGGCGTCTTTATTCTCGCTGCCGGAGTGATTATCCTGCTCGGGAAATTAGGGGTGTTCAGCTTTCTTGGAAAGGCGCTTTGGCCGCTGCTGCTGCTGATTCCGGGGATCGTGCTTCATGTATGGCATTTTTGGCGTAAAGGCCCGGCAGAGCTGTTGCTTCCCGGCGCAATTCTGGTTGTCTACAGCCTCGTGTTTTTCACCGGGGTTATTGGCGGATGGCAAACGCTGAAGTTTACCTGGCCGCTCTTCTTCCTCGGCCTGGCCGTCGGCCTGTTCGAATACGGCTACTTCTCGCCCCAGCGCCAGAACGGAATATTCATCGCCGCTATGATTCTGGGAGCCTTCTCGATCCTTCTGCTCGGCTGGACATTGTTCGCTTCCTCGATTGTATATTTCCTGGCTGCGCTCTTGATTATTGCCGGGATCTGGCTGATCGCCGCCCGCGGCAATCGCCGGAGATCCTGGTAATGTTGGGTTAGTTCTTGAATTATTCAAAATTTCACGTATAATATAAGGGATATGTCAAGCGTCGGCATCTAGTCGACGCTTTGTTTTGTGGTTAATGAGGCTGCACTTGGTCCTGTCGATTAAATACCGTTCGAAGTGCAAACTTTATATATAATTCATTACGCTTGACAACTGCTTGATAATCTATAGAGACGAAAGGATTTGGAGATAAACCTATGCGTGAAGAAAACGAAATTCGCAATATTGCGATTATTGCCCACGTCGACCACGGGAAAACGACGCTAGTCGACAAACTGCTGCAACAATCCGGGATTTTCCGGGAAAACGAGGCCGTACAGGAACGGGCTATGGACTCTAATGATTTGGAACGGGAACGCGGGATTACCATTTTGGCGAAGAATACGGCCATTACGTACAAGGATTACTTGATCAACATCGTGGATACCCCGGGACACGCCGACTTTGGCGGAGAAGTGGAACGGATTATGAAAATGGTCGACGGTGTATTGCTTGTTGTTGATGCCTACGAAGGCTGCATGCCGCAAACCAAATTCGTGCTTCGCAAAGCGCTGGAGCATCACTTGACGCCGATCGTTGTCGTGAACAAAATCGACCGTCCGGCTGCACGCCCGGCCGAAGTCATCGACGAGGTACTGGACTTGTTTATCGAATTGGAAGCCAGCGACGATCAATTGGAGTTCCCGGTTGTTTATGCTTCGGCTTTGAACGGCACATCCAGCCTGGATCCCGAGAAGCAGGACGACAATATGATGGCGTTGTACGAAACGATTATCGATCATATTCCGGCGCCTACGGAGAAGGTAGACGAGCCGCTGCAATTCCTGGTTACGTTGATGGACTATAACGAATATTTAGGCCGGATCGCCATCGGCCGGGTAAACCGCGGCATCATTCGCCAAGGCCAATCCGTGGCGGTTATGACACGCGACGGCGGCAAGAAGACCGCTCGCATCGAGAAGCTGTTCGGATTCCAAGGCCTGCGCCGCGTGGAAATCGAAGAAGCTGGAGCTGGCGATATCGTAGCCATCGCTGGGATCAAGGACATTAATATTGGCGAAACGATTGCCGATCCTAACCAGCCGGAGGCTTTGCCGGTATTGAAGATCGACGAGCCGACGCTGCAGATGACGTTCCTCGTCAATAACAGCCCGTTCGCCGGACGCGAAGGGAAATGGGTGACCTCCCGCAAACTGCGCGAGCGTCTGTTCAAGGAGCTTGAAACCGACGTTTCCTTGCGCGTCGAAGAGACGGACAGCCCGGACGCCTTTATCGTATCCGGACGCGGGGAGCTTCACCTGGGTATCCTGATCGAGAACATGCGCCGCGAAGGCTACGAGCTGCAAGTATCCAAACCGGAAGTTATCGTACGGGAAATCGACGGAGTCAAGATGGAGCCGCTTGAACGTCTGCTGATCGACGTGCCCGAAGAAAGCATGGGTGCGGTTATGGAAAGTTTAGGTTCCCGCAAAGCGGAAATGGTCAACATGATCAACAACGGAACCGGTCAAGTTCGCTTGGAGTTCTTGATTCCGGCTCGCGGTTTGATTGGATATACCACGCATTTCCTGACATTGACTCGCGGTTACGGTGTAATGAACCACGCCTTTGACAGCTATGGTCCATTCCTTGGCGGTCAAGTAGGTGGGCGTCATGAAGGGGTATTGGTATCCAGTGAAAACGGCGTTTCGACGCTTTACGGGATTTTGTCGATCGAGGATCGCGGGATTTTGTTCTTGGAGCCTGGTACCGAAATTTACGAAGGGATGATCGTTGGGGAGCATACCCGTGACAACGACATCGTCGTTAACATTTGTAAAGAGAAGCAGTTGACGAACGTGCGCTCGGCCACGAAGGACGACACGGTGAAGATGAAGACGCCACGTCTGTTCTCGCTGGAACAAGCGCTGGAATATTTGAATGATGATGAATATTGCGAAATTACGCCGAAATCGGTTCGCCTCCGCAAGAAGATTTTGAACAAAAGCGAACGTGAACGGGCGGAAAAACATCGCAAAATGTCGGAAGCCAACTTATAATAATTGTAACGTTGCCATTTGAAGGAGGGGTTCGATATGCAGGCCTGGTTTGCTGAGCATCCAGTCGTTTCCTACGTGCTGATCTTCGTGCTGATCGTTTTCGTTTACAATAAAGTATTTCGCGCACAGCAGAAGCTGCCGCTGTTTAAGGAGATCATCCTTTACCTTCTCATGGCGTTGGGTTCGTTCCTGCTGCTCATTTTTCAAATCGACAAACTGCCGATCATTCAATGCTTGCTGGTCGCTGTTGTTCTGATGCTCATGGTACGAATCCGCTATTTTGTCGAGGGACGACGGAACAAGGAGAAAAAGGCAGGTCCGCCGGCTGGAGATAAATCGGCATAATTTGGCTCCCGCCTAAATTCGGTAACTTTTTCGAAACCCGGTACGTCTTTATGGATGCGACAACATTTTTATAGAAATAAGGTGTTTGAGTTCATGAGTTCTAACCGCAGCGGCTTACCTCCTCGGGGGCATAGCCAAAGAGGCTCGGCAAAAGGTGCGAAGAATGGGTCCACCGGAAAAAAGAAGTCCAGCGGCTTTAAACGATTTTTTAAATTTGTCCTGACGCTCCTCATTATCGGGGTGGTTGGGGTTGGCCTTTATGCAGGTTATTTGTTTTATACCGCAGATCAGGTGATCGATGCGACCGGGACCACGGATAAAGTGGCACCGGGAAAATCCGCTAAGGTGAAGCCAATCACGATGCTGCTGCTCGGCACGGATTATCGACCGGAGACCGGCACACATCTTAGCGACGTAATGATGATGATCGCGATGAATCCGGACACGAAGTCCGCTACTGTCGTATCCCTGCCGAGAGACACGAGAGTGAAGATGGACGGATATAAGACAAACAAGATCAACGCGTTTTATCCCAATTTTCTAGCGGCAGAGAAAAAAACGGGTATTTCCGCCACGCAGGAAATGAAAACGATGATGAGCAAGTTTTTTGATATCGATATCGACTATGTTACGGTTCTGAATTTTCAAGGATTCCGTGATGTGGTGGACGCACTAGGTGGCGTCGACGTGAATGTCGATGCAAATATGTGTTACCGCGATACGGCGGACGGTACCGATATCAATTTGAAGCAAGGGGCTCAGCACCTAAACGGGGAAGATGCGCTTGGTTACGTTCGATACCGTAAATCGAACTGCAGCCCTCGAACGAAGGGCTCGGATGACTTTGACCGCAACCGCAGGCAGAATGAAGTGCTGCATGCCCTAATCGACCAAGCGAAGTCGCTTAATGGTGTAATGGGCGCAGGTAAAGTGATCGAGTCCGTCGGCAAGAATATGGATACCGATCTGGAATCGCAGCAGATGAAGAATATGATTCAAGCCTACTGGAGCATTTCCAAGGAAAATGTTGATTTCATGCCGGTAACCGGTGATTGGAAGAGTCCGTACGTTTATTTGCACGAGGATGAACTGGATGCGGCCAAACAAGCCTTAAGGAATCAGATTGCCGGCATCAAAACGTCTGACTCGCAGCAAGGAAATGGCGGGCAAGCGGAAAACGAGCCGGTCAACTGACGATTGAATGCAAGTTTTGCCACATGTTATAATACAATTAACTGACAGGATAGCTGAAGCGTCTTAAGTGGAATCTCATGCAATGCCGTACAGGAGGGCTGGTCGTTATGTCCGAAGTCGTTACCCAATTGTCCGATTCGCTTTATTCGATTTTCCAGTCCGAAACGTTTGTATTGCTGAACACGGTGGATCAGGAATCCGGAGGGCCCACGTCCAGCGCGATCTCTTGGGTTTACGCCGTCGATCATTCGAAGCTGCGGCTCGCTCTGGACCATCGCTCCAGGCTGGTCGGCAATTTGAAGGCCAATCCGCGAGTTACCGTCACGGTATTCGGTCAAGAGACGATTTACTCGATTAATGGCCGTGCTTCCGTTGTGCAAGATCCCCTAGACGGCGTGCCGTTCAATATGTGCTGCTTCGATATTCATATCGATGCCGTACGGAATGCGTTGTTTTATGGTGCGCAACTGGTATCGCCGCCGGAATATGCCAAAGTTTACGACCAGCGTGCTGCGGACATGCTGGATCGTCAAGTGTTTGACGCCATGAAGAAAGCCTAGCGAGGTTATCGCTAGGCTTTTTTTCCATCTTGGGACAAACTTAACGCAAGTTTTGCCGCGTCGTGCCGCCGCCAGGGGCCATTTTCATTTGTTTCGGGTTCACGCCTTCGGGAGGTCGCGTATCGCTCGGGAGCTGAGGAACGATTCGTCCGATGATATCGGCAAGCTCGGTGGCGAAACCGGAAACCGGATGGCCTTCGCGAATTTTCTTGCCGATCTCGGTAATCCGTTGGTTCAAATCCATATCGGCGGTTACGATGGCGCCAGCTCCGTGCGGATCTTTTCGAAGCGCTTCAGCGACTGTATATTTAATGCTCCCAACCCTTGCGCGCTCGAGGCGGCTATCCACATCGATGCCCACGATGGCGGTTTTGCCCATAATGACGCAATGTGCGCCTTTGACGCCGGGAACCTTTTTCACAAGCTGCTCCAAATAGACTTGTCTGTCACGGTCTGACATTGCCCTGTTGCCGTTTGTACCGGTTGTGGCGTAAGGGTCCACGCTTTGCGCTCGGGGCGTATTCTCTGTTTGATTCCTTGGAGAGGGTGATGCCTTTTCAGAACCAGTTCCGCAGCTTGTAAGCAGGGAAGCCGTCACTAACAAACACAGCCATATTCGCATGTTCGATCCGTCCTTTCGGAATTGATCTCTCGTTATCGGAGTTCAGATATCGAGATTAGATTTCCCTGGGCGGAAAAAAATATGTATGAATCACATAAGGCTGCAATGACCGCGGTTGGAGGGGTTAATGGTGAAGAAAATCTTTGTATTGGATACGAATGTATTGCTGCATGATCCGGGGGCTGTTTTCGCTTTTGACGAGCATGATGTGGTCATTCCGGCGGTCGTGCTGGAGGAAATCGACACCAAAAAGCGCAATGCTGACGAGATCGGGCGCAACGCGCGAGGCGTATCGCGCTTGCTTGACGGATTGCGGGAAACGGGTCATCTGCACGACGGCGTGCCGCTGGAGGGCGGCGGGCGAATCAAGGTGGAATTAAACCACCGCAGCTTTGTCAAGGTCCAGGAAATGTTCGGGGAGGTCACCAACGATAACCGGATTCTTGCCGTTGCCCTGAACTATCATCTGGAACAGGCGGAGCTGGCTTCGCCGCGTCCGGTCATCCTGGTGAGTAAGGATGTACTCGTTCGGATCAAAGCCGATGTCCTAGGACTGCATGCCGAGGATTACTTGTCGGACCGGACCGTTAGCCCCAGCGATCTGTACGGAGGTTACTCGACCCTCAAGGTTCACCCGTCGGTGATTGATGAATTTTATACGTATCGTTTTTTGCCGATCAAACCGCTTGGACTTAATTATTCCCTTTACCCTCATGAGTTTGTAATATTAAAAGATGAAATGGGCACCGGCAAATCCGCTTTGTTAAAGGTTAACGAAGACGCCACACGCATGGAGCCGCTGTATCTCAGCAACGAGCCGATCTGGGGGATCAGTGCTCGAAATGCCCAACAACGTATGGCTTTGGAGCTGCTGCTCAATGATGATATCCCGCTGGTTACCATCACCGGTAAGGCGGGTACCGGGAAGACGTTGCTCGCCTTGGCCGCCGGCCTGCTGAAGGTTGAGGACGAACACAAATACAAGAAGCTGCTCATCGCTAGGCCCGTTGTTCCGATGGGGAAGGATATAGGTTACCTGCCCGGGGAAAAAGAAGAAAAGCTGCGTCCTTGGATGCAACCGATTTATGATAACCTGGAGTTCTTGTTCGACACGAAAAAGTCCGGCGATATCGAGAAAATCCTGATGGGACTCGGCAGCATTCAGGTGGAGGCGCTCACGTACATTCGAGGCCGCTCGATCCCGGGGCAGTTCATCATTATCGACGAGGCGCAGAACCTGTCGCGCCATGAAGTCAAAACGATTGTGTCGCGCGTCGGGGAAGGCAGCAAGATCGTCCTGGTCGGCGATCCGGAGCAAATCGACCATCCATATCTCGACGCAACGAGCAACGGCTTGACCAGCTTAGTCGAGCGTTTCCGCGACCAAGGCATCAGCGGGCATATCACGCTGGAGAAAGGCGAACGCTCGAAGCTGGCGCAGCTGGCGGCGGATTTGTTGTAGGAGGACGTCTGGTTCCCGGACTCGTCCGGCCGGTCACCGTGGCGGAAACCGTGGTAGCCAAGTCAACGGAAGCAAGTAACGCCTTCGGCCCGCTCTTGTCCGCCGGTTGTCCAATGATGAGATGGAAGGAAGACAACCGGCTCCCAAATGCGGACGTAAACTTCATCTGGTTCGTTACTTGCTTTCCTGGAGTGGAGAAGGTGCTATTCGAGTGCTCGCCACTCGTCCTTCGCGAAATAATAGTAAAAGCCCGGCGAATCGGTATAACGTGATTCGCCGGGCTATTTTGGCCGTATGGAGGAGGGCTAACGGAACGGAGAGACGTTATTCGGTTGCAAATGAGGGAACCTGAGCTCTAACGGAACCAGATGACCTTATTTGGACACTTTTGGCGTCTACAGTTAGGTTTTTGACTAAATAGCGGCTCGTGATTCCGTTAGAACGGGAAATGTCCGGGAAATACACAAATAGCGGCTCTCAGTTCCGTTACTGAATAACATATCGCGCGCGAGCCTCCCTAGGCACAAATTAGTTAGTTTCTTAGTCCGGCGAATCGTTATAACTTGATGCGCCGGGCTATTTTGGCCGTATGGAGGAGGGCTAACGGAACGGGGAGACGTTATTCGGTTGCTAATGGGAGACTCTGAGGTCTAACGTAACCAGATGACCTTATTTGGACACTTTTGGCGACAATAGTTACGTTTTTGGCTAAATAACGGCTCGTGATTCCGTTAGAACGGGAAATGTCCGGGAAATACACAAATAGCGGCTCTCCGTTCCGTTACAGAAGAAAATTTCGCGTGCGTGCCTCCCTCGGCGCACTTAAGCTAACATAGTAGCAGGCGAATCACTATTTAAGATTCGCCGTGCTTTATTACACCATCGGCGGGAGGAGCCGGAATGGTAAACTCAATTAAGAGCGCGAAAGGCCAGAGGGGGAAATGATTCTGAAGAAACTAAAAGCTTTCTGAAAGAAAGCTACTTCGGAAGCATAGGCTGTGTTCGCCTTTGTGAGCGGATTTCTACTCCATCTGAATTAGTTCAATCAAAGGAATCCGCGAGCAACAGCGATCGTAAGAACATTTCACCCGGCGGCCCCTAGCGCTCTTGAACTCTTTGTATCGCCCGAATCCTCCCGCGACCTCCCCATATACAATTTTTTACGGGACAATCCATTCCACGATTTGCTACAATACGGAGTATCGGAATGTTTATTGACTTACGCTCCTAAACTGAGGAGAGGAAGAACAGGCGTGAAGCGAAAAAATCATTGGGTGCTTTTTGCAATCCTGCTGCTCGCTTTAATCAATCTGTCCCCTAGCGAAGAAACGACGTTGGTTCGCCCGGAAGACCGCGGTGAGACCTTGCCGTTTACACCGCCCGAAGCGAGTAACCTTCAAGAGACTGGCCATATTCAAGTCGCGGTGCAAATGGACGAGTCCGATTTCCGGCGCTTGGAGGAAATGAACCGGCAGTTTACGGTGATCCATCCGGTGGAGGTCGATCTGGTGAATGTACCGGCAGAGGAGACCTATGCTTCTTTTCAGCGACAACTCATGAAGCTAGGGGATTCGCCGGACGTGCTGCTATTGGACAATGTCTGGATTCGCCGCTTTGCTGCGGATGGTTACCTGCTGCCCACAGAGGGATATTATTCAGGTTCATTGTCTGGAGAAGTGTTAAGTGCTTCCTTGATTCCTAACGAATGGAACGGTTATGTCTGGGGAGTTCCGCTGGACGTAGACCCCTATGTGATGGTCTATAACCCGGCCAAGCTAAAGCAGTTGGGCCTGGAGCATCCGCCAGCATCGGTGGACGATTGGAACGCCTTGTTATCCGCTTATAAAAAACAACGTTCCCAACCCTACCTATTGGGCTTGGATTATCGCGATCCATATGCGGCGGCAACGCTGCTTTGGCAAATCGGGGGAGGCTGGAAGCCGGGGGGGACCGAGCCGTTTTTTGCGGTAAAGGGCAACATGCCGTTCTCACTGCAACAGATGGAGCAGATTCAACCTTGGCTACTGGATTCGGGTGCGGCGGGAGCTGATGCGTGGGGGAAATTGAATAGCGATGAGTTGGCCATGATGATCGTCCCGGCAACTGACGCCCAGAAGCATACGCATCCCCAAATGAAAGTGTGGATGCCGGAGGTGCAGCCGAATTTGGCGTCATCCTGGATACGAGGACGTAGTTATGCCGTCTCCTCCCAAACGGACAATCCCGAAGCGGCAGGTTTGTGGATCTCGGAGATGACCTCCGCGTTAAATCAGATGCGCTGGCAGGAATCATCGGGGCAGCTTCCGGTAGTGAAAACCATTTATTACGAAGCTGCTCGAAACGAGCTGCCGGCTTGGATTCCCGCTACATTGGCTGCCGGGGCCGGAGCTGCACTCCCGGCGAGTCCGGCGTTGCCAGGACAACTTGAAGCGTTCGCGACACTCACTTACGATTATTTGAGTGGGGCGATAACCGCCAAGCAATATCGCGGCCGGTTGGCTGAGCTTAGCCAGTAACGCCGCTTTACTTACAAAGCCAATTTTAATTTCACCGTCAACGTTCCCTCGGAGATGGCCGCATCGGTGGCCTCAACGAAGGGGACGATTTTTTTAGGATAAAATCCGAGATCAAAATCCCGTTCCAGCTCGGCCCGCGTCGTATCCGGCAGCGCCAAGCCGTTAAACAACAGGCGGTCAACGTGAAAGACGATTGAATTCTCCGGTTCTTGCTCTACCGTATAATGTCCCTCAACCTCGAGCTTCAAGCCCTCCCGGCTACCTCGCGCAACGATCTTATCTTTTTCGAAGCGAAAACTCATATCTTTCAACAGCTCGTTTTGACTATATAGAAAGGCATTAAGCTCTTCTTCGCGGATTTCCAGGCGATAACCGCCTTTTTCGGCAATCAAGCTGTTCTCGTTTTGCTGCAGGAAGTCGGGAAAGTGCGACATGGCGGAACTGAGTGCCTGAAAATACTTCCGCAACTCATATAATCCGACATTCTCCCAATAAGCCGTGAGCTCTTGAATCAGCGCTTTGAGCTTTTCGGGGTCGGTACTGAGCCCAAGCGTTTCATCGACCCTTTGCTGAAGAGCGGCGACACGGCTACGTTGGAGCTGAAGCTCTTCTTTCATGCGAGCCAATTCAATGGAAGTATCATCCAGTTTCTGCTTTGTACGCTTTAGCTTGGCGTAGTCCGACTTGTATTGGTTTAATACGACGCGATCCCGATCCATAATGAGTTGGTAATAGTCCAATACGGTAAAAAAATCCTTAAGGTTGTTCACGCTCAGCAAAGCGTACATTAGATTTTCCCGTTCTCCCATATAATAAGCACGCAGCCTTAAGCCGGCTTGCTCCCGGCTGACGCGAATTTGTTGATTCTTATCGGAAAGTTGTTCCTGCAAATCACGAATGGCCGATTCTGTTTCCTGCTGGCGGGACTCAATCCGTTCGATTTCCCGGTCGATTTCCTGAATCGACAAGCTTTGCTCCAGGATTTGTTGTTCTTCGGCGGTGAGCGGTGCGGCAACGGCAGGCATGCCGGTAATATGGAGGGCAGTCAATGAGAGCAATAGACAGAGCGATATGAGGCGTTTCTTCAACAGCGATCCTCTCCCGTCAATAGTTGTACTATATATATGATAACAGGTTCGGAAATAGCAGAAGCAACGAAAAAAGGCGTTCCGGCCCACAGCCGAAACACCCTTTTGGAACACTTATGAACGCTTGGGATTAGAGGGGCAAACCCATTTTAAAGATCGTCCAGTAGCTGAAACCGGTAAAAGCGACGATCATGTATCCCCAAAACAGCAGGATATAGGTTCTCTCGGTAAACTTCAAGTAGCCGAAAAGTACGAAAAAGGCGGTTTGCAAGAAAAATAGCAAGGCCATTTCCGTCATATCGCCCGCAAAGGCCATAAGCCCAATAGCCAAAGTGAAGAAGCCAAGGACGCGGAACATGCGTGCCACGAGGTAATCCCCCTTTCTTATGTATCAACGAACCTTCCATTTCTTTTCTCATTATACCCGTTAGGCCGAAAAGTGTAAACGAAAAGTCAATATTTAGCCAGATTCTGCAAATGACAATGTGAGCAATATAACAGTATTATCGACTGTCATATGCTTATGTTATTCGTTTCCGCGAACGTCATGTATGGAGTTCCTTGATTTTGGAAATACATTTTAGTATCAAATAGATTCTATGAACTCTATGAGAGGCATAGAAATGGAGTAAGAAGCATTTTACCCATACGCCTGCCGGAGACCGCCGGTTGGAAGACGGTTAGACTAGGATGTCGTTAGGAGGTTTTTATAGCATGACAGCTGTGAGACAAGATGCATGGAGCGCAGAAGACGATTTGATTCTGGCCGAGGTGACTCTTCGGCATATACGGGAGGGCAGCACCCAATTAAACGCTTTCGAAGAGGTCGGGGAACGGATTGGCAGAACGGCGGCGGCCTGCGGTTTCCGATGGAATAGCTGCGTACGGAAAAAATACGAAGCGGCCATCAGCATCGCCAAAGCACAGAGACAGAAACGGAATTATATGAAAAAGCAAACCCCGCTCATCGCGGGTTCCGGCATGGCTTCCCTCGCTTCCGTCGAAATGGACGACGGCGGTTATCGCGGCAGTGATGGAGTAACCGAGGAAACGATATCCATCGATGCGGTGATCCGTTTTTTGCGCGGATGGAAAAGTACGGTTCAGGAGACGAACCGTCAAATGAAATCGCTGGAGAAGGAGCTGCGTGAGAAAGAAGAGGAGCTTGCCGCACTTCGCGAAGAAAACGAACGGTTATCGACGCAGGTCAATGAGGTACAGACCGATTATCGGGTCGTCAACGACGATTATAAGGCGTTAATTCAGATTATGGACCGGGCCCGGCGGTTGGCTTTTTTGAACGAAGAGGACGAGGAAAGTAAATCTCGATTTAAAATGGATGCGAACGGAAATTTAGAACGAATCGAATAAGAGGGACGAGACAGAAAACTCCTGCCGAAACGGCAGGAGTTTTGTGTTTTAGGGGAAGGGTTTGGTATAAAGGGAATAGGAGGAAAGAAAGGACGTGGAGCTTCAATGCAATTTGATATTATTGGCGCAGGAGCGCTGGGGTTGCTTTTTGGTGGCAAGCTAGCGTCGTCCGGCGAGTCCGTTCGATTTTGGACAAGGACTCCCGAGCAAGCCATTTCGCTGAAGCAGGAAGGAATCCGGCTCGACGAACCGAACGGGACCTCATTCAACGTAGAGGGAAATCAGTTCGAAGCTTATTATATGGAAGAAAGCGGTTCGATCGAGATCGCCAAACGAGCCGATTGGCTGCTGCTAACGACAAAACAACGGCATCTGGATACCAAGCTGCTGAATTCCGTCGGCCAACTTGCGGGTCCGGAGACGAAGGTCGTGTGTTTTCAAAATGGAGTAGGACATATGGAGTTGATTCGCAGCGCATTGCCTGGCGTACCGGTATATGCGGCGATCACGACGGAAGGCGCGAAACGGATAAACGAATATAGCGTCGTCAGGGCCGGCCATGGGACAACGCAAATTGGCGAGAGCGGTAGCTCGCACGATCAAGTGGGGTATGGAGAAAGTTTGGTAAAAATGCTTGAGACAGCAGGATTTACCGCCCTTTTGTCGAAAGACATCGAGAGGGAAATCTATAAGAAGCTACTGATCAATGCCGTCATCAATCCGTTAACAGCTCTATGGAGGGTTGCGAACGGACAGTTGCTTGAAAAAGAGGAGCGACTCCTCCTGCTGCGGCAGTTATGCGAAGAAGGTACTGCAATCTATAACTCCAACGGGATTCCCTGCGATAATGACATGTTTGATCAAATCGTAGCGGTATGCCGGGCAACAACCACCAATATCTCATCGATGTTAAAGGATGTGCAACAGGGCACGCCGACGGAAATCGATTATATTAACGGGCGATTGGTCGAAATGGCACAAACCAAGGGGATTTCAGCCCCCGGTCATGAAATGGTATGGCGGCTGGTCCGCGCATTATAACCTGACATGAATATAAAAATATAGTTACTTACTTGGCAAGTCATCTTTTTAATTACAAATTGATGTGGAGGTGGGGCTTTGGAAGCGTTGGTCTCTTCCTTTATCGTGTTGGCCATGATCCCAATCATTCCTTTTGGGCTGGTTTATTTCATTCATTTCCAAGTGAGACGGGATAAAAAAGCGGCGCTGAAGCTAGCTATGGACGTGACGACGCTGTTTCTGATCTTTTCAGTATCCGCGTTGTTCAATAACGTGTTTCATTCAACCTTTGGCTTCTATCTCATTCTCATCATTCTGCTGGTTGTCGGAGGGTTGATTGGCGGCGCACAGACTCGCCTGAAGGGGAAGGTTGACGGTCGTAAGCTGTTTCGCGTAGTTTGGCGCCTGGCGTTTGCGGGAACCGGTGCGGCTTATGTCCTGTTATTTTTGATTAGCTTCATTACATATATTACAGCGGCATAGATCAAACTACGGATACAGGTGAATACCGAATAAATGAATGACATCTTTGGTTAATTGTTAAGGAAAACAAATGTCAATATTGTATATTGGACTATTTTGTTAAAGAAAAGCGCTGAATTTATCAAATCGCGCGAAAAATCTTTAAATTTATGTTGGATTTTTTTGACCGCTGGTTGTATAATCTAAAAACATATACCAAAACATTTTAAGGGGGATATTGCTAGATGAAGAAGAGTAAAAGTCTTTTGCTTCTTCTGACGCTCGTTCTTGCAGTCGGCACTTTGCTTGCCGCATGCGGTTCGAACGGCGGGAACAATGGCGCTGCCAATAACGGCGCAGCTAACGGAGGCAATACAGCTTCCGACAGTGGCAACAGCGGTGGAGAGAAATTGGCCGCAGATCAAACGCTTAGAATTAACCTGAGCGCGGAGCCGCCAACATTCGACCCGGCTCAAGCTCAAGACAGCCAAGCCAACACCGTTCTGAAGTTGATGTACGAAGGACTTACGCGCCAGGACGAATCTGGTCAAGTCATCCCCGCTGCAGCTGAAAGCTGGGACATCGACGGTACGAAGTATACGTTCCACCTGCGTAAAGACGCGAAATGGAGCAATGGCGACCCTGTAACCGCGAACGATTTCGTCTTCGCATGGGAACGCGTCCTGAGCCCGAAGACAGATCCGGCTGCACCTTATGCATACCAATTGTGGTACCTGAAAAATGGTCAAGAATATAATGAAGGAAAAGTTACGGATTTCAGCCAAGTCGGCGTTAAAGCAGTTGACGACTACACGCTGGAAGTTGATCTGGTAGCTCCGACACCGTACTTCTTGGGTCTGACTTCTTTCTATACGCTGTATCCGGTTCACCAATCCGTGAAGGATGACCCGAAATGGGCGGTTGACCAAAGCAAAATGATCGTGAACGGTGCGTTCACCTTGACCAACTGGGTGAAGGGCCAAACGATTGAAGTGGCCAAGAATGAAAGCTACTGGGATGCAGCCAACATCAAGTTGAGCAAAGTTACGATGTCCTTGGTAAACAGCAGCGCGACTGAGCTGGCATCTTACCAAAACAACGAATTGGATCGTGCCGGTGCGCCTAACGGTGAAATTCCGACCGACCAAATCCCGATCCTGAAGGATCAATTGAAAGATGAATTGGAAATCAAAGGTATTTCCAGTACGTACTACTATGAATTTAACGTAACAGCTAAACCGTTCGACAATGTGAATATCCGCAGAGCATTCTCGATGGCTGTCGATCGTCAAGCAATTGTTGATAACGTAACACTTGGCGGCCAAGTACCGGCGTTTGGCTTTGTACCTCCGGGTATCAAAGGCGTTAACGATGAATATCGTAATGAGCACAAAGACGACTACTTCACAGAAAACCTGGAAGAAGCGAAGAAGCTTTTGGAACAAGGGATGAAAGAAGAAGGCTACACCAAACTTCCTGAAATCACTTTGATCTACAACTCCAGTGAAGCTCACAAGAAAATCGCGTTGGCTGTTGCTGACATGTGGAAGAAAAACCTGGGCGTTGACGTGAAATCGGAAAACCAAGAATGGGCGGTATTCATTGAAAACCGTCAAAACTTGAACTACCAAGTCGCTCGTGCAGGTTGGAGTGCTGACTACAACGATCCGATGACTTACTTGGATATGTGGGTAACTGGCGGCGGTAACAACGACACTGGTTTCTCGAATGAAGAGTATGACAAGCTGATCCAAGAAGCGAAAACTAGTGACGATATGGCGAAACGCGATGCAAACTTCGCAAGAGCCGAAGAAATCTTGATGAAGGACAATCAAGTCCTGATGCCGCTCTACTACTACACGAACGTTTCGGCTACGAAACCGTACCTGAAAGGCGTAGTATTGGACTTCAGTGGCGCGATCGATTACAGCCGCGCTTACCTGTTGGAGCATTAATCGGTAAGTATCAAACTTCATAGGAATTTCGGGATATATATGTGGGTATTCCATATATATCCCGTTTTTTTTGTGCGCGGATTTCTTCCAAGCATTTCGTCCTTATACAATTATATGGAATAGACAAAGTGGTTTTTTTCACCTAAAATCGATATATGTCGAAATTTATAAGAAGGAGGTGTGAACGGGCATGGTGCGTTATATTGCCAATAAGTTTTTCTATATGTTGGTTTCGCTGTTTATACTCATTTCGGCGACCTTCTTTCTGATGAAAGCCATTCCGGGGAGCCCCCTGACATCGGAGAAGCAGGTGCCACCGGCAATCAAAGAACGACTAGTTGAACAGCTGGGACTCGATAAGCCCGTTTATCAGCAGTATCTGAAATATTTGGGTGAGATTGCGCAGGGCGATTTGGGAATTTCCATGAAACAGATCAACCAGGATGTTTCCCACATTATCGGTCAAACGTTTTCAGCGTCCTTGAAGCTGGGAGCCGTAGCTATCGTCGTCGCGTTAGTTGTCGGGGTGGTACTTGGTATGCTGGCAGCGCTGTATCATCGCAAATTGATTGACAATGTGGCGATGGTGTTAGCGGTGCTGGGCATCGCGGTGCCGAGCTTCGTCGTCGCTTCTTTGCTGCAATATGTATTCGCTTCGAAGTTGCACTGGCTGCCGACGATGGGCTTTAAGGGACCGTTGTATTACGTGTTACCGGTGGCGGCCCTAACCGCGCAACCGATTGCGTTTATCGCGAGGTTAACCCGCTCTAGCATGCTGGAGGTCTTGCATGCCGATTATATCAAAACCGCCAAGGCAAAAGGCCTCGGTTGGATGGCTATCCTGTTCCGCCACGTGATCCGCAACGGCATTATGCCGGTCATCACCTATATGGGACCGATGACTGCGAACATTGTTACCGGTTCTGTGGTAATCGAACAAATCTTTGGGATCGGCGGCATTGGCAAACAGTTCGTGCAAGCGATCAGCGTCCGCGATTATCCGCTGATTATGGGGATTACGATCTTCTATGGTGTATTGCTGATGTTGGCTCGTTTCATCACAGATATTCTCTATGTGATCGTGGATCCAAGAATTAAACTTTCGAAAGGGAAGGAGGGATAATGCGCATGGAATCGAATCCGATCAAAATGATGCCGACTCCAGCCGATCTAACCGCGGACGATTTTCGCAAAATCGGCACGGACGAGAAAGAAGCCGAAGTGATCCAACGCGAAAGTATATCCGCCTGGCGCGACGCTTGGCAACGGTTACGCAGCAACAAGCTTGCGATGACGGCTTTAATCATCTTGGCGTTGATTACGCTAACCGCGATTATCGCTCCTTGGCTCGTCGGCAAGATTTACGGCTATAACTATTATTCGAACGATCTCTTGTATACCAACAAAGGCCCTTCGGCTACGCATTGGTTTGGAACGGACGACCTCGGTCGCGATATGTTCATCCGGACCTGGATGGGGGCGCGCATTTCCCTGATCGTCGGTTTGGCTGCAGCCTGTATCGACCTGTTGATTGGCGTCATTTACGGCGGTATCATGGGCTACTATGGCGGCCGTGTCGATGAAATTATGAATAAGTTTTCTGAAATCTTGTACTCCATTCCTTACCTGCTCGTTACGATTCTTTTGCTGGTAGTGATGGAGCCAAGTTTGGGGACAATTATCCTGGCATTAACGATTACCGGCTGGATTAACATGTCGTGGATCGTGCGCGGTGAAATTATGCAGTTGAAAAACCGCGAATACGTGCTCGCTTCCCGCTCGATGGGCGCAGGCCATGGACGCTTGTTGTTCCGCCACCTGTTGCCGAATGCGGTGGGCCCGATCATCGTTACGGTCACGTTGTCCGTGCCAAACGCGATTTTCGCCGAAGCGTTCCTAAGCTTCCTTGGTCTGGGCGTACAGGCTCCGGTTGCTTCGCTGGGTTCGATGATCAACGATGCGCTGACCGGTTGGTTGTACTACCCATGGCGTATGCTGTTCCCAGCAATTCTGATCAGCTTGACCATGTTATCGTTTAACATTTTTGGCGACGGTCTTCGCGACGCGCTGGATCCTAAATTGAAGAAATAGGAGGTGGAATGAATGGAGCCGATTTTACAAGTCAAAGATTTGCATGTTTCCTTCCAAGTCAAAGGTGGAGAAGTGAAGGCCGTCCGCGGCATGAACTTTGAAGTGGGGAAAGGTGAAACGGTTGCGATCGTCGGCGAATCCGGCAGCGGCAAAAGCGTCACGGCCCAAACGATTATGCGCCTGATTCCATCCCCTCCTTCCATCATTAAACAAGGTGAAATTGTTTTTCAAGGGCAAGACCTATTGAAGAAAAGCGATAAGCAAATGGAATCGATCCGCGGGAAAGATATTGGCATGATATTTCAGGACCCGATGACCTCCTTGAATCCTACGATCAAAGTAGGCCGACAAATTACTGAAGTATTAATCAAACATCAGAATATGTCAGCGGGCGAAGCGAAGAAACAGGCTGTCGAAATGCTCAAGCTTGTTGGCATCAAGAATGCGGAAGCCCGCTTTAACCAATATCCACACGAATTCTCCGGGGGCATGCGGCAGCGTGTTATGATCGCCATTGCCCTGGCTTGCCGGCCTTCACTGCTGATCGCGGATGAACCGACGACGGCGCTCGACGTTACGATCCAGGCCCAAATCATGGACGTGATGAAAGAAATGCAATCCCGGCTTGGAACTTCCATCATTCTGATCACCCATGACCTTGGTGTCGTGGCAGGCATGTGTGACCGCGTTATCGTTATGTATGCCGGGGAAGTGGTGGAAACCGGGACGAAATGGGAGATCTTTAAGAACCCGCAGCATCCTTATACAAAAGGTTTGCTCCGTTCGATGCCTCGTTTGGACCAAAAGAAAGGCGAACCGCTTATTCCAATTATCGGCACGCCACCGGATTTGATTAAGCCGCCAATCGGTTGTCCTTTCGCTGCTCGCTGCGACCAGGCGATGAAGATTTGCGAACGCATCGATCCAAGCGCGACCGTATTCAGCGAGACGCATACGGCTCGCTGCTGGGATCTTCATCCGATGGCCAAGGAGGTACAGTCGTCATGAGCAAAGGCAAAACCTTGATTGAAGTTGAAGGTTTGAAAAAATACTTTAATGTCGGCGGCGGCAACGTTCTGAAAGCCGTCAACGATATTAGCTTTTCGATCGCTGAAGGCGAAACGCTTGGCCTCGTTGGTGAATCGGGTTGCGGTAAATCGACCGCAGGCCGTACGATCCTTCGTTTGTATGAACCGACAGCCGGCAGTGTCCGCTTTAACGGCGTGGATATCAACCAATTGTCGCCAAAGAAGATGAAGGCCATGCGTCGCGATATGCAGATGATCTTCCAGGATCCATATGCATCGCTGAACCCGCGCTTTACCGTTACGGATATCATCGGCGAAGCGTTGGATATCCACGGGATGGCCGGTTCTCACGCGGAACGCAAAAAACGCGTCGAAGAGTTGCTCGATATGGTTGGTTTGAACCCGGACCATGCAACGCGTTATCCGCACGAGTTCTCCGGGGGTCAACGTCAACGGATCGGGATTGCCCGCGCGCTTGCGGTAAATCCGAAGTTCATCATCTGCGATGAACCGATCTCGGCGCTCGACGTATCCATCCAAGCGCAGGTCGTTAACCTGCTTGAAGATCTTCAGGATCGCCTGGGATTGACGTATCTGTTTATCGCGCATGACTTGTCCATGGTCAAACATATCAGTGACCGGGTTGCGGTAATGTACCTGGGCCGGATCGTGGAACTTGCAGATAGTGAAGAACTGTATGCAAACCCGATGCACCCCTATACGAAAACGCTCTTGTCCGCGATTCCGATCCCGGATCCGGAAATTGAAGCCAACAAGAAACGGATCCAGTTAGAAGATACCGCAAGCGGCCCGATCGGCAAAGAAGGCACATCCGGCGGCGGATTGTTCGATTTGGACAACTCTGAGCTGGTTGAAGTGTCCAAAGGACATTTCGTCTCCATGCCAAAGAAAGGCTGATTGAACCTGCGAGCTCCCGCAGCCGTAAATGACGGTTGCGGGAGTTTTTTTGCGCTTAATGGTTACGGAAAGTTAGAAGTTTCGCAAAAGTAAGGATTTCTTTGACGGAGCGGCCGGACATCCGGTACAATCAAGGAAGGTTTTGATGCAGACAGGAGGACGCTACCTGATGAATGTCGTTCAAGAGCAACTTTCGTTCGCGGGGCCGCTGGCTGAGGTATATATCAATCAGTTCTCCGCGGTTGAACTATTATATGAGAGCGATCCGAGCCAGTCCGAAAGTTGGACTGAACGGGCCGTGTGGTTAGATCAAACGGAACATACACGCGTGGATCGGAAGGCTTTGGCCACCCGACTACGTGAATATAACGGACGTTATAACCCCGATCCGGCCGTTGGATGGGCGATCGGCCAACTGGAGTTGCCCGGTACAGCGGTGATTGTTGGTGGACAGCAGAGCGGGGTATTCACCGGTCCGCTGCTCGTCGTCTATAAAGCGGTGACGATCCTTAAAGCGGCAAAGGCGGCTTCGGATCGGTTAAACCGCCCGGTTGTGCCGGTATTTTGGATCGCCGGCGAGGATCACGATTGGGACGAGGTCAATCATACCTATGTGTTATCGCCGGATTTGCAAGTGCGTCGAATTCGTATGCACCGTGGGGCGATGGACCGGCTGCCGGTTAGCTTTACGAAGGTGGAGGCCGAAGCTTGGGATAAGGCCGTGTCAGAACTGGAGCAGCTGCTTCCGGACAGCGAGCATAAGGCGGGCATCATGGAACTGGTACGATGTTGTTCAGAGGATGCGGATAATTTGACGGCGCATTTTGCCAAGTTGATCGGGGCCTTATTCGGAAAGCATGGCCTGGTGCTGCTGGATTCGTCGGATCCTGAGTTGCGCCGACTGGAGATGCCGGTGTTCGAGCGGATGATCCGTCAAAATGATGAGCTGGAGTCGGCTTACCATGAGACGGTACGCGATATGGCAGGGTTGGGGTACGAACCGTCCGCGGAAGTGGCCGAAAACGGGGCTAATTTGTTCTACATAAGCGAGCGGGAACGTCTATTGTTGTTTAAGCGGAACGACCGGTTTGAAGACCGCAAGGGCAAGGTTACCTTTACGGCTGACGAATTGTTGGAGGAGCTAAGGAAACATCCGGAGCGATTCAGTAATAATGTACTGACTCGCCCGCTGATGCAAGACAGCCTGCTTCCTGTTCTAGGCTCGGTGCTGGGCCCCGGCGAGATCGCCTACTGGGGGCTTACGCGCAAGGCGTTTCAGAAGCTTGGGTTGAAAATGCCGATGCTGCTGCCCCGGGAATCTTTTACCGTGATTGACGGGACGATACAGAAGCATATGAAGAAATACGAGCTTAGCTGGAATGATGTAAAGGATCCTGAGGTCTTCCATCGCAAACGGAGCGCTTGGCTCGCTGCTCAGGAGCGTATGCAGGTCGACGAACGGTTCGATGAAGTTGTTGCTGCGTTTGGGGAACTGTATGCGCCACTCCTTGAGGAACTAGCCGGGGTCGAGAGCGGGTTGTCTCGACTTGGGACGGTGAACAGGGACAAAATTCTCGATCAAATCGATTACCTACGCGGCAAGGCGAAGGATGCGATGGAGAAAATCCATGAAACCGGCCTGCGTCATTTTGACCGGATTCAATTGTCGTTATTCCCTTTGAACAAGCCGCAGGAGAGAGTTTACAATCTATTTGATACTTTGAATCGGTTCGGAATGGATTGGATCGAAGACCTGCTGGATATTCCTTATGAGTTGACTGGCAAACATCGAATTATTTATTTATAGGAGGAGACGAATATGAGCTCAGAAGCAATTCAGAACAGTATCATCACCGACTTGAAGCTAGCCCCGGAAGGACATTTGAAAATCGATTGGGTGGAAGCCCATATGCCGGTGCTGAACCGGGTTCGTAAGCAATTCGAGGCCGAGCAACCATTTAAGGGATTGAAAGTCACGATCTCGCTTCATTTGGAAGCGAAAACGGCTTATTTGGCCAAGGTCGTGCAAGCAGGCGGTGCTGAGGTGACCATTACCGGAAGTAATCCGCTGTCGACGCAGGACGACGTCTGTGCGGCATTGGTTGAAGATGGCGTGACGGTTTATGCCAAATATAATCCTGAGCCGGAAGAATATAAGGCGTTGTTGATCAAAGCGCTTGAAACAAAACCGGATTTGATTATCGACGATGGCGGCGATTTGGTCACGATTTTGCACTCGGAACGGACGGATTTGCTGGAGAACGTACGGGGCGGCGCTGAGGAGACGACGACCGGTATTTTGCGGCTGAAAGCGATGGACAAAGAAGGAAAACTCAAATTCCCGATGGTGGCGGTCAATGACGCCTATTGCAAATATCTGTTCGACAACCGCTACGGAACCGGTCAATCGGTGTGGGACGGAATTAACCGGACGACGAATCTGGTGGTGGCCGGCAAAACCGTCGTTGTGGTCGGTTACGGCTGGTGCGGCAAAGGCGTAGCGATGCGAGCCAAGGGCCTTGGCGCGAACGTCGTCGTCACGGAAATCGACGCGATCAAAGCGGTCGAAGCCGTCATGGATGGCTTCCAAGTGATGCCAATGCTGGAAGCGGCGAAGGTTGGCGATTTCTTCATCACCGTGACCGGTAACCGAGATGTCATCCGCGGCGAGCACTATGATGTCATGAAGGACGGCGCTATTTTGTCCAATGCGGGTCATTTTGACGTGGAAGTGAACAAGCCGGAACTTAAAGAGCGTTCCGTATCGATCCGCACCGTACGTCGCAACATCGAGGAATATCAACTGAAGGACGGGCGCAAAATGTATCTGCTCGCGGAAGGCCGTTTGGTCAATTTGGCTGCGGGTGACGGACATCCAGCCGAAATCATGGACATGACGTTTGCGCTGCAAGCGTTGTCCCTGAAATACGTAAACGACCGCTATAAGGAAATCGGCAAAACGGTCGTCAACGTCCCTTACGAGCTCGACGAGCAAGTTGCCCGCTTCAAGCTGGAAAGCCTTGGCGTAAATATCGATACATTGTCCGCCGAGCAGCGCGCTTACCTGGATAGCTGGCAAGAGCATTAATTCGGTTGATCCTTGGGGCTTGAGCGGAGTTGAATTTATAGCTGCGTCGCATCGGGGGAGAATTAACGGTATTTTGCACCGCTAATTATTGCTTTTCAGCCGGTAGATGATAATTAACGGTAAATCGTACCGCTAATTCACCGGTTTGGGCAAAGTCGGGCGATGATGAAAGAAATAACGCTACAAATTACCGTTAATTCAGAATTAGGACGATCTCGTGCAGAGGAATCTGCCGGGATCGTCCTTTTTGTCGTGTTTTGGCGATCGCTGGCTCCGCCCTTCAATAGTCACGCTAACGCCACTTCAAAAAAAATTATGAACAATAGAAGGATTTTCTCTTCCAATGTGGAATAGTTACATATCACGGTGGTGTAAAGTGGTGCAAAGTGGGGGAAAGAGGTAAGGAGTGAGTCACCAATGTTTATGGGGGAATTCCAACATAGCATTGACGATAAAGGCCGGATTATCATACCGGCTAAGTTTCGTGATCTCCTCGGCAGCTCTTTCGTCGTTACCCGCGGCTTGGACCAGTGTCTTTTCGTTTATCCGATGCAGGAGTGGGAAGTCCTGGAGCAGAAGCTGAAGGCACTGCCGTTGATGAAGTCCGACGCCCGCGCATTTACCCGTTTCTTTTTCTCAGGAGCGACGGAATGCGAATGGGATAAACAGGGAAGGGTAAACTTGCCAGGTACTTTAAGACAGTATGCCAAGCTGGAGAAGGATTGCGTTGTTCTCGGCGTGTCGAACCGGGTAGAAATATGGAGTAAAGACACTTGGGAGCAGTACTTCCAGCAGTCGGAAGATACTTTCAATGAAATTGCGGAAAAACTGGTCGATTTCAACTTCGATCTTTAAGTGTGTTCAAAAAGTCAGGTTTTCAAGATGACTTTTTGAATAACCTCTTAAAATGAATTCAGGTTTGGGGGCGTAAGTCTTGTTCCATCACATCACGGTACTCAAAGAAGAAGCGACAGAAGGGTTACGCATCAAGCCGGACGGCATTTACGTGGATTGTACGCTGGGGGGCGGCGGTCACAGCTCTGTGATCTTGTCCAAGCTGGGTCCAGGCGGAAGGCTGATTGCTTTCGACCAGGATGACTGGGCGCTGGACAATGCCAAAGAGCGGCTCACAGCCTACGCAGACAAATTAACTTTGGTAAAAAGCAATTTTCGCTATATCGAGCAAAAACTGCTGGAGATCGAGGGAGTGCCACAGTTAAACGGGATTCCCCAAGTGGATGGCGTTTTGTTCGACCTCGGCGTTTCCTCTCCCCAATTTGATGAGGGGGAGCGGGGGTTTAGCTATAACGCGGACGCGCCGCTCGATATGCGGATGGATCAGTCCGCGTCCCTGACGGCGCGGGAGATCGTCAATTCGTGGTCGGAACGTGAAATTGCTCGTATTTTGTTTCAATACGGCGAAGAGAAATTTTCCAGGCGAATCGCTAGAGTCATCGTGGAACGGCGCGAGCAGGAACCAATCGAAACGACGGAGCAGCTTGTCGAGCTGATTAAGGAAGGGATCCCTGCGGCGGCAAGGCGGACGGGCGGACATCCGGCCAAACGCAGCTTTCAGGCGCTGCGCATCGCCGTGAACGACGAGCTGGGAGCCTTCGAGGAAGGGCTGCATGCGGCCATCCGCTGTTTAGCGCCGGAAGGCCGGGCTTCGGTCATCACCTTCCATTCGCTTGAGGACCGAATTTGCAAGCAGATTTTTGCTAGCTATGTTGAGAAATGTACTTGCCCACCCGACTTTCCGATGTGTGTGTGCGGAGGCAAAGGTTCACTGAAATTAATCAATCGGAAACCGCTAGTCCCGTCGGAGCGGGAACTGGCAGATAATCCACGGGCCCGCTCGGCGAAATTGCGCGTGGCGGAGAAATTGCAAACTGGTGTGGAGGTATCGTAAATGGCTTATACGCGAGGGAATCTGGCAGTTAAAGAGAAGCAAACGGAACGCAGCTATCAATCGCAGCGTTATCGGGAAACGACGAAGGTGGTCACCCGCCGATCGCCGCTGCCGGTTCGTGAGAAGCTTTTGTATATGATGACGGTCCTGTTTTGCGTGGCGATCATGGGCGGATTGCTATGGCAAAATGTGTCACTTTACAACATAAAGCGGCAAATGTTTAATTTGAATACGGACATTCAAACCATTAACGCCGAAGTGAAGGAATTGACGATCCAGAAGGAAAAGCTGGAGGAGCAGATTCCGTTGAAGGCGAATGAGCTCGGTTATGTACAGCCTGAGGTGGAAGGTTTCCACGTCCAAGTTCCTACGGGAACTGACGAGAATAACGGCGTCAACGCGGGCACCGAAACGGCGGCTGCGGCAGATGGCGTGGCTACGGCCAAGAAATAAAGTCTAAAGAGGTTTTGCCATGATCAAGCGAATAAAGCTTCGAACACTGCTGATAGGGGGATGTATTACCCTCTTTTTTGCTGTATTGATGGGTAGAGCGTTCTGGTTGCAGGTTGTGCAGGCTGATTTTTGGCAGGCGCATGCAGAGGAACTCTGGTCAACCAAAAAGCCGCTGCCGGCGACACGGGGAACGATCACCGATCGAAACGGCGATGTTTTGGCGGTGGACGCTCCGGCCTATACGGTGGCCGTGAATCCTGAACTCTTAAACAAATACGACCTTCAGGACGAGGTGGTTGAAGGACTTGGCAAAGTCCTCGGGAAAGACGAGAACGAGTTGCGGGACATCGTAAACGCCAAGAAAGAATCCGGCGAGTATTTTACGCAACGCGAAGTTCGGAATGAAGGTTGGAAAATTGACCAGGACTTAAGAGACCAGGTACAAGCCTTCATCGGCGAGTTGAAAGAAAAACATCAAGACATGCAAGACGTCGGCATTTATATCATCAAGGATCAAAAACGCTATTATCCGAAGCAAAGCTTAGCTTCCCACGTTTTGGGTTATCTCGACCGTGAAGGTAAGGCGGTATCCGGACTCGAAGCTTTTTACGACGAGCAGTTGAAAGGCGTTGACGGTTCGATCGAATACAAGCGCGATGGTCGCGGAATCGAAATTCCGAAGGCGAGTGAGATTTATACGCCGGCGAAAAACGGGGATAATCTGAAGTTAACGATCGATTATACCATTCAATATTATATCGAGCAGGCGATGATAGAAGCTTACGCTCAGCTGCAACCAATCAGTATGACGGTGATCGCAGCCGATCCGAACACGATGGAAATTCTCGGCATGGCCAATATGCCTACATATAACCCAAACGAGTATTGGGCGGACGTCGATCAGAAGAATTTTTACAACCATGCGATCAAGTCGGTCTACGAGCCGGGCTCCACATTTAAAATCGTGACCTTGGCAGGAGCGGTACAGGACGGCTTGTTCAATCCGAACGCAACGTACATGTCCGGGAGCATCCGGGTACCGGGACAAACCATCCATGACTTGAAGCGATCCGGTTGGGGCGAGATCACTTATTTGGAGGGCGTCAAGCGCTCCAGTAACGTTGCTTTCGTCAAACTCGGTTACGAGATGCTGGGACCGGAAAGGCTGAAAACTTACGTTGACCAATTTGGATTCGGCAAAAAGACGGGCATCGAGCTTCCGGGCGAATCCAAAGGGATCGTGGATCCGGTACAGCAAGCCGACTTTGCTGCGATGGCATACGGTCACGGCAAGCTGCTCGTCACGCCGCTGCAGCAAATCGTAGCGGTATCGGCGATCGCCAACGGCGGAAAGCTGATGGAGCCCCATATCGTGAAGTCGATTACGGATCCGCAAACCGGTGAAGCGCAGGACACCAAACCCAAGGTCGTTCAACAGATCCTCACGCCGGAAAAGGCTAAAGAAGTCGGAACCTATTTGGAACAGGTCGTCTCGGACCAAAAGATCGGGACCGGACGCCACGCCTACATTGACGGCTACCGGATTGCCGGCAAGACCGGGACCGCGGTAAAAGTTGTGAATGGACAATACGACTATACGAAGCAGGTCGTGTCGTTTATTGGCTACGCGCCGGTGGACGATCCGAAAATTGCGGTCATCGTTTTGATCGACGAACCGAAGGATTCCGAGCTGGGCGGGGGAACCGCAGCGGCTCCGGTATTCAAGAAGATCGTGAATCAAACGCTGCAGTACATGGGAGTTCCGAAAAAATTGGAAGGCGCGGCCGATGCGCAGTTGAAGACCAGCGTTACGGGGCCGAAGGTGCCTGACGTGGGCGGTCTTGCGGTCCAGCAGGCGAAAGATAAGCTGACGGCAAGCGGCATTTCCTATGCCACTTATGGGAAAGGGACGGAAATTATTTCCCAATTCCCTAAGGCGGGAAGTACGCTGAAAACCGGACAATTCGTTTACCTGCTCACGGAGAAAGGGTCGGATATCAACGTGCCGAACCTGCAAGGCGAATCGCTGCGCGATGCGATGGAATTGCTGTCCGTGCTGCAGATCCCGGTCACAGCGGAAGGTGAAGGGTATGTCGTTTCACAGGAGGTCGTTAATGAAAACGGAGGGAGACGTGTCATTCTTACACTGGAACCTCCTGACAAAGAGGAAGTATCTACCGACGGCGGACAGACGGAAGATACCGGCACCGATGGCGGAGAAGGCGATGGTACGGGCGGAAATGCGGTCCAGGACTCGCCATAGCTTGTTCTAACCCCTGGTTGTCCTGAATAGTCATGTGATGAGTACACTCATGATGAGGTTTCAGGATGGGTTAGGAGGGCGACCTGTGAAAGTATCCAAGTTTACCGTCAGACGAAGATTGTTCTGGCTGTTAATGGTGTTGTGTTTGCTGTTTGCGGCTCTGGCCGTACGTCTTGCCTACGTTCAAATCGGAAAAGGCGCCGAATTGTCTGCCAAAGCGGAGGATTCCTGGCGCCGAAACATTCCCTATTCGGCAAAACGTGGCGAAATCAGCGACCGTAACGGCAACGTGCTCGCTTATAATATTACGACGCCAACGGTGATGGCTATTCCGGTGCAGATCAAGAATCCGGAACAGACGGCCAAGAGTCTGGCGCCGCTCCTAGGGATGACCGAGGAATCGGTTCTGAAGTCGATTACCAAGAGACAATCCATAGTCAGGCTGCAACCCGGCGGACGCAAAATTACGATGGAAAAAGCGCAGCAAATTCGTGATTTGGCTCTTCCGGGTATTGTTGTCGCTGAAGATAATAAGCGCTACTACCCATTTGGCGGACTTGCCGCACATATTTTGGGCTTTACCGGCGGGTACAACCAGGGGTTGACCGGTGTGGAAAGTAAATACGACAGCTTGCTTAGCGGGATGAACGGCAGCGTATCTTATTTGTCCGACGCCGGCGGGCGGTTAATGCCGGGCTCCTCAGAGAAATATGTAGAGCCGAAGGACGGCTTGAATCTCAACTTGACGATCGACAAAACGATCCAGAGCATTATCGAACGCGAGCTGGATCAGGCCATGGACCGGCTGCAAGCCGATTCGGCGCTGACGATCGCGATGAATCCGAAGACGGGCGAAATCCTCGGCATGGCCGCCAGACCGGGGTACGAGCCGGGAGCCTACCAGGAATACGATTCGGCGGTTTATAACCGGAATTTACCGATCTGGATGACCTACGAGCCAGGTTCCACGTTCAAGATCATTACACTGGCGGCGGCATTGGAAGAGAAGAAGGTCGACCTACTGAATGACCGGTTCTTCGATCCCGGTTACGTCAAGGTCGGCGGAGCGACGCTCCGCTGCTGGAAGAAAGGCGGCCACGGCAGTCAAACGTTCCTTCAAGTTGTTGAGAATTCCTGCAACCCTGGATTTGTGGCCTTGGGCCAACGGCTGGGTAAAGAAACGCTGTTCCAGTATATCAAAAACTTCGGGTTCGGCAGCAAAACAGGGATTGATCTGAATGGGGAAGAAAACGGGATTTTGTTTAAGCTGCCCCAAGTTGGCCCCGTCGAACTGGCGACAACCTCGTTCGGACAAGGCGTATCGGTCACGCCGATTCAGCAAATTACCGCAGTGTCCGCGGCGATTAACGGCGGCAAGCTGTTCAAGCCTTTCGTCGCCAAGTCGTGGACGAATCCGGATACGGGCGAGGTCGTTTCCGAGACAAAGCCGCAGCTGGTGCGGCAGGTGATTTCGGAGGAGACCTCCAAGCAGATCCGCACGGCGCTGGAAAGCGTCGTAGCCAACGGGACAGGCGGGAACGCGTTTATCGATGGTTACCGTGTCGGCGGTAAAACGGGGACGGCGCAAAAGGTCGTGAACGGACGTTATTCGCAAAATGAACATATCGTTTCGTTTATCGGCTTCGCTCCGGCAGACGATCCGCAAATCGTCGTTTATACCGCAGTCGATAACCCGCAGGGCATCCAGTTCGGCGGCGTGGTGGCAGCGCCGATCGTACGTAACATCATGGAAGACGCGCTGGAATATATGAAGGTTCCGCCGCGTCAGCAGCAGGTCACGAAGAAATACAAATATGGGGAGATCCCGATCGTTACGGTGCCTGACCTTATCGGCCACACGACGCAAGAGATCTACGAGGATATGAACATGAACTTTAATCTAGCTAGATCCGGCGCCGGCAACGTGGTCATTAACCAAGCGCCGAAAGCGGGATCTCGGGTGGAGAAGGGCTCTACCATCCGCATCTACATGGGCAGTGAAGCTGAAGCAGAACTACAACATGATCATAATCCGATCACAAGTGAATAATATTCCTGAACTGAGCAATTTTTGGTGATAATATAGAATGAGTGTGTAGAGCACGTAGTTGAAAGACGGAGGGGTATCCTATGCTGCTTAAGGAACTGGCAACTTATTTAATGGCTTCGCAGATCAGAGGGGATGGGGAAACGTCCTGCACAGGGATCGCCATCGATTCGCGCAAGGTAGAACCGGGAGATCTGTTTATCTGCCTTCCCGGCCACACCGTGGATGGTCATGATTATGCTCGGCAGGCTGCTGAGCAAGGCGCGACTGCTCTTGTGGTGGAACGTTGGCTGGATAACGCCGGGCTGCCTCAGCTTAAGGTGAAGGACAGCCGACTGGCGATGGCTGTGCTTGGAGGCGTGTTTTTCGGTTCGCCGAGCTCGCGACTGAAGGTGATCGGCGTGACCGGCACGAACGGCAAGACGACCACGACCTATTTGATCGAGCGGATTTTGCAGGATCAGGGCCGGGAAACGGGCTTGATCGGCACGATCCAACGCCGGTTTGCCGGGCAAACCTATCCAATGTCGGGAACAACGCCGGAATCGCTTGAACTGCAAAATTATTTGCATGATATGGCCAAAGGCGGCGGAGAGTATTGCGTGATGGAGGTATCCTCCCATGCGCTGGACCAGGGCCGTGTCAAAGGCACTCGCTTCCGTACCGCCGTATTCACGAACTTGACCCAGGATCATCTGGACTATCATAAAACGATGGAGGACTACCGGGGGGCCAAGGCGTTGTTCTTCTCCCGGCTTGGCAATACGTATGCGGAGAACCCGGAGGAGCGCAGCTATGCGGTGCTGAACGCCGACGACCCGGCAAGTGCTTTCTTTGCCAAACAAACGGCGGCGGAAGTAATCACGTATGGGGTGGAGCAAGAAGCGGATGTGCGAGCCTCAAACATCTCCATTACCGCCCGGGGGACGTCCTTCCATGTAGATTCGTTCTGCGGCAGCACGGATATCTCCTTGCGGATGGTTGGCAAATTTAATGTCTACAATGCGTTGGCGGCCATCTCTGCAGCTTTGCTGGAAGGCATTCCGCTGGAGCAGATCAAAGCTAGCCTCGAATCCGTCAAAGGCGTAGAGGGTCGGGTGGAGGCCGTCGACGAAGGTCAAGAATTCGCCGTGATCGTCGATTATGCACATACTCCGGACGGCTTGGAGAATGTGTTGCGCACGGTAAATGAATTCGCTAAAGGACGGGTCATTTGCGTGTTTGGCTGCGGCGGGGACCGGGATCGTACGAAACGACCGATTATGGGACGCATTGCCGCGAAATACGCGCAGCAGGTGATTGTCACCTCCGACAATCCGCGGACCGAAGATCCGGATGCGATCCTACGGGATATCGAGCAGGGACTCATCGACGACAGCGTAGATCAAGAGCGTTACGAGTTGATCGTCGACCGCCGCGAAGCCATCCAAAAGGCTATTGAAATGGCAAGCCGTGAGGATGTAGTATTGATTGCGGGGAAGGGACATGAGACCTACCAATTGATCGGATCCAAGGTGCTCGATTTTGATGATCGAATCGTAGCAAAAGAAGCGATAAGGGGTTTGGCAAAGTGATTAGAAGAAACTTAGCGGAAATTGCCGCGATGTGCGGCGGACAGATTCGAGAGGCGGGCGATGCCGGCATCCTGGTGCGAGGCGTGGTTACGGACTCCCGGCAAATAACGGAAGGCTGTTTGTTTGTACCGCTGGCGGGAGAACGGTTCGACGGCCATGATTTCGCCGCGGACTGCCTGCAGGCGGGAGCAGGCGCTTGCCTATGGGCTCGATCGAAGGGAACGCCGCCGGGTCCGGCCGTACTCGTGGACGATACGCTGATCGCGCTGCAGGCGCTGGCCAAATCGTACTTAACCGAAACCGGGGCCAAGGTGGTCGGCATCACCGGGAGCAATGGGAAGACGACAACCAAAGACCTGGTATACGCTCTCTTGTCTACTACCTATAAAGTGCATAAAACCAAAGGGAACTTTAACAACCATATCGGCCTTCCGTTGACACTTCTGGCCATGCCGGAGGATACGGAAATCGTCGTGCTCGAAATGGGCATGAGCGGCCGTCATGAAATCGAGTTGCTCTCGAAACTGGGCGAACCCGAAACGGCGGTGATCACCAACATCGGTGAATCCCACCTGCAGCAGCTCGGCTCCCGGGAGGAGATCGCAAGGGCTAAGCTGGAGATCCTGGCGGGCATGAAGGCGGGAGGGCTATTCGTATACAATGGGGACGAACCTCTGATCCCTCAGGTGTTGGCCGAGCCGTCCACTGCGAAGCCGGAAGGGCTGCAAACAGCAACGTTTGGGCTTCAACCGGGAAATGACGCCTATCCAACCGGCATTCTCTTCACCGCCAATCGAACATTGTTTACGCCGCATGGCAGCGAAGGGGAGCCGCCGTTTGAGCTGCCGCTCTTAGGTGAGCATAACGTAACCAACGCGCTCGCCGCAATTACCATTGCCCGTCACTACAAGGTGAGCGAGTCGGCGATCCGCGAAGGCTTCAGCAACGTGGAGCTCACCGGGATGCGCATCGAGGTCGTTGTCGGCCGCAGCGGCATTACAATCCTGAATGACGCCTATAACGCTAGTCCCACCTCCATGAAGGCGGCAATCGGCGTTTTGGATCATATGAAGGGGTACCGCAAGAAGGTAGCTGTGCTTGGCGATATGCTGGAGCTTGGCGCTTCTGAGTTGGAGTACCATCATGGAATCGGAGAAATGTTGACGCCGGGCATGGCGGATCTGCTGTTCGCTTACGGCCCGCTCTCCCGCCAAATCGCCGAAGGAGCCAAGAAACAGATGGACCCGGACTGCATTTTTGCATATACTGATAAGTCTGAACTGATCCGTAAGCTGGTTTCACTGCTGCATCCGCAGGACGTCGTCTTGGTTAAGGCTTCCCGAGGCATGAAACTCGAAGAAGTCGTCGAAGCGATCAAAACTAGCGAGCTCACACCATAATACCAGCGAAAGGGGGGGATCCCATGGATTTTGGACTTATCTTGTTAACGATCGGCGTATCCTTTATTCTGGCGGTCATCTCGGCTCCGCTGGTGATTCCGCTGCTGAGACGGCTCAAATTCGGCCAGCAAATCCGCGGCGAAGGGCCGCAAAGTCACTTGAAAAAGGCCGGAACGCCAACGATGGGCGGCATGATCATTCTATTGGCGTTTACGCTGGCCTATCTAAAATTTTCGGTCGTGAATACCGACTTCTATGTGCTCTTGGTCGCTACACTTGGCTTTGGGCTGGTTGGGTTTCTCGATGATTACATCAAAATTGTGTTTAAACGGTCTTTGGGTCTCACGCCCAGACAGAAATTGATTGGACAATTGCTATTCTCCGGCATCATGTGCGTTTTGCTGATCTCGGAAGGTCACAGCACCGCGATCAGCGTTCCGGGAACGCAGTTTGCGTTGGATTGGGGGCCGTGGTTCTATTATCCGTTTATTGTCATTATGATGATGGCGGTGACCAACGCGGTTAATTTTACCGACGGGGTTGACGGCTTGCTGTCCGGCGTCAGCGCGATTGCATTGGGTGCGTTTGCGGTGATCGCCATGCAGGTGACCTCGCTTCCAGCTGCAGTTTGCGCGGCGGCCATGATCGGTGCCGTGTTGGGCTTCCTCGTATTTAACGCCCACCCGGCCAAGGTGTTCATGGGCGATACCGGTTCGCTGGGCATCGGCGGGGCGATCGGAGCGATTGCCATCGTTACCAAAACCGAGCTGCTGTTCCTGGTGATCGGCGGAATCTTCGTGATCGAAATGCTGTCCGTCGTCATTCAAGTGGTCTCATTTAAGACGCGCGGCAAACGGGTATTTAAAATGAGCCCGATCCACCATCACTTCGAGTTATCCGGATGGTCGGAATGGCGTGTCGTCGTTACGTTTTGGTCGGTTGGACTGGTGTTGGCGATCATTGGACTTTACTTGAACAAGGGGTTGTAAAAGATGAATCATCCAGAAGATTACCGGGGGCGTCAAGTCGTCGTTCTCGGTTTGGCGAGAAGTGGCGTTCAGGTCGCCAAAACCCTGCACAACTATGGCGCCCTCATTACGGTCAACGATAAAAAGGAAAGAGATCAGTGTCCCGAAGCATCCGAATTGGAGGCTTTGGGAATTTCTGTTGTATGCGGCGGTCACCCGGAGGGGTTGATCCATGAAGGGATTTCGCTGGTTGTCAAAAACCCTGGAATCCCATACACCGCTCCTCCTGTGGCCCGCGCGCTCGAGCTTGGCATCGAGGTAGTAACGGAGGTCGAGGTAGCCTATTTGCTTAGCCCGGCACCAATCCTCGGCATCACCGGTTCCAACGGGAAGACGACGACGACAACCTGGATCGGCAACATGCTGGAGGCCGCTGGGATGAGACCGATTGTCGCCGGAAATATCGGAACTCCACTGTGTGAGGCTGCGGAGGAGGCGGATGCAGGCAACTGGCTTGTCGCCGAGCTGAGCAGTTTTCAGTTGAAGGGCACGAGGGAGTTTCGACCTGAAGTAGCTTGCCTATTGAATGTCGCGGAAACGCATCTGGATTACCACGGAACGATGGAGGATTACATCTCGTCCAAAGCCAAGCTGTTCGCGAACCAACGAAAAACCGACCGCGCCGTCATCAATTGGGACGACCCTGTGTGCCGGGAGCTTGTGCCCTATATTCACGCGCAGCTGATTCCCTTCTCGATGGCCGAGGAATTGAAATCGGAGGGCGTCTATGTCCAGCCGGCGTACATACCGGACGTAGAGGATGGGTTGGTCCGTCGCATCATGTATCGAGGAGCCGACGGCGAGGTGCGCAGTATCGTCGATATCGCCGATATCGCCTTGCCGGGGCGCTTTAACGTCGAGAACGCGCTGGCGGCCGTTGCGGCGTCGATTGCCGCAGGAGCTGCGCCCGAGGCGCTAGCTGAGCCGCTACGGACCTTCCGCGGCGTGGAGCATCGCTTGGAGTACGTGGACGAGAAGCAGGGCGTCGCGTACTATAACAACTCCAAAGCGACCAATTCGAAGGCGACGGTCATGGCCCTGGGCGCGTTGCAAGCACCGATCGTATTGATCGCCGGCGGTTTGGATCGGGGTTCCGATTATATGGAACTGCTGCCGGTTTTCAAAGAGAAGGTGAAAGCCGTCGTTACCCTCGGCCAGACGAAGGAAAAAATCGCTAGAGTTGCCGAGCTGGCGGGTCTAGCGAACATCGTGCTGGTCGATACTGTGGACAGCGCCGCGGAAACGCTGCGTACCGCGCTGAAGGAAGCGTCCGGCCTGGCGGAGCAGGGAGATGTGGTTCTACTCTCGCCGGCATGTGCCAGCTGGGATATGTTCCCTTCCTATGAAGAGCGTGGACGCATTTTTAAAGAGGCGGTGCATACCCTTTAAGTAGGGGGGTGGAAAAGCCCCTACTTTCTGTCAAGAGGTGGCATCCACGATGGGCAAGAGCCGTACTGCGCCGGACTTTTGGCTGGCGGCCAGCATTCTAGGACTGCTGGCGATCGGAATCGTGATGGTATACAGCGCGGGTTCGGTACTCGCTTTCCATGATTACGGCGATTCATTTTATTTTGTCAAAAGACAGCTGTTGTTTGCCGTGCTCGGATTAATCGCGATGGTTCTGATGATGAATCTGGACTACCGCTTGCTGCGGAAATACGCCAAAATCGGGCTGGTTCTCTGTTTTGCCCTGCTCGTCATCGTGCTGATTCCCGGTATCGGGGTCGTGCGCGGAGGGGCGCGCAGCTGGCTGGGGATCAGCTCGTTTGGCATCCAGCCGTCCGAGTTCATGAAGCTGGGGATGATTTTGTTTCTATCCTACTGGCTCAGCAAAGAAGATTACAAGATCACGCATTTTACCCGAGGTTTGCTGCCGCCGCTTGGCATCATCGGACTCGCCTTCGGCTTGATTATGCTGCAGCCCGATTTGGGGACAGGCACGGTGATGCTGGGCGCGTCCCTGTTAATTGTGTTTACCGCAGGCGCTCGCATTCGGCATTTGGCCGGCTTGGCTGCGGTGGGCGGGTTAGGTTTCGTTGGCTTGATCCTGGCAGCGCCTTACCGGCTGAAACGCATCACCGCCTTCCTGGACCCGTGGTCGGATCCATTGGGCGCGGGTTATCAGATCATTCAGTCGCTGTACGCGATCGGACCGGGAGGTTTGGCCGGGTTGGGGCTCGGAATGAGCCGGCAGAAATACAGTTATGTGCCGGAGCCGCAAACGGATTTTATTTTCTCCATCCTAGCCGAGGAGTTGGGCTTTATTGGCGGACTCTTAGTCCTGTTGTTGTTTTTGATTTTGGTGTGGCGCGGCATGCGCGTGGCAATGACGATCGAGGATACCTTTGGCAGCTTGCTGGCTGTCGGTATTGTCGGGATGGTCGGCGTACAGGTCGTGATCAACATCGGCGTCGTTATCGGCCTCATGCCGGTCACCGGCATAACGCTGCCGCTGATCAGTTACGGGGGGTCGTCGCTTACGCTGATGCTGACCGCGCTAGGCATTTTACTTAATTTATCCCGTTACGCGAGGTGAGGATATGCGCGTCGTACTTAGCGGCGGCGGAACCGGGGGTCACATCTACCCGGCACTAGCCGTCGCCAGCCAATGCGCCGAGGAATTTCCCGGATCCGAGTTTTTGTACATTGGAGGCAAGCGCGGGTTGGAAAGCTCGCTGGTCCCCAAGCAGGGAATTCCGTTTGAAGCGATTGATATTACCGGCTTCCGTCGGAAGCTGTCGTTCGATAATGTGAGAACGATCATGCGTTTTCTCAAGGGAGTGCAGACGTCCAAGAAGCTACTTAGAGAGTTTAAGCCCGACGTAGTCATCGGAACAGGCGGTTATGTCTGTGGTCCGGTCGTTTATGCCGCGGCCAAGCTGGGTATCCCTAGCATCATCCATGAACAGAATGCCATCCCGGGTTTGACGAACCGGTTCTTGAGCAAATACGTATCGACGGTTGCCGTCAGCTTCGAGGGATCGGGTTCCGCATTTCCTTCGGCCCGACATGTCGTATACACGGGGAATCCGCGAGCAACTACCGTTTACGCAGCGGATAAACGAAAGGGCTTCGCAACTCTTGGGCTACCGGAATCCAGCTTTGTCGTGCTGGTCGTCGGTGGCAGTCGCGGCGCCAAAGCGATCAATGAAGCGATGGTAGAGATGGCACCGTTGTTGAAGCAATCGGAGCATTTACAATTCGTTTATGTGACCGGGGACAGCTACTATACCTCGACGGTGGAAGCGATCAAGGCGAAGACCGGTGAATTGCCCGCCAATTTGCAAGTCCTTCCTTATGTACACAACATGCCGGAGGTCCTGGCCTGCACTTCGTTGATCGTAAACCGCGCCGGGGCTTCTTTTTTGGCGGAAATTACGGCGCTGGGCATTCCAGCTATCCTGATTCCTTCGCCGAACGTCACAAACAACCACCAGGAGGAAAACGCCCGCACGCTGGAGAGCTCTGGCGCGGCGGAGGTGATTCTGGAGCCGGAACTGACGGGGGGCAGCTTGTATGCATCTATAGAGCGCGTGATGAACGATCTGCCACGGCATACCGCCATGTCAACCGCCTCTCGTGCGCTAGGCAAGCCGGATTCCGCCCATCTCGTTGTAGAGCAGATGCGGAGACTGTCGCAAAACCGTCAAAGCAGCTAGCGGCGGACAGCCTGGTTCCCATGGTCTGGGCGATTGTCACACTCTCCGTGAGGGAGGCATAAGATACTCTATAAATCGTGACAACCAAGCGGGGAGGGCTATCCCCCTCCGCGGGACCCGGGCTCCGGCAGTCGTTGACTGCCGATTTGGAACAGCGGCACCCGGCGTTTGACGCCGAAGGAATCCGCCATACAAGTCAAGGAGGGTTATACGATGCAGCAGTGGATATCACATTTGACCAGGCTGGAAGCCTTAGAGGTCTTGCCGAATGAGCCAATGTCAAAGTACACAACATGGAAAATCGGCGGACCGGCGGATGCGATGGTCGTTCCGGAGAATTCCCAACAGCTTGCTGAGCTGATGCGTCTACTCTATGCGGAGGGGATTCCGTGGATGATCATCGGAAAAGGCTCCAATCTCCTTGTTTCTGACAAGGGAATCCGAGGCTGTGTCATTCGGTTGGGAGCAGGGCTGGAACAGATTGCTTTCACCGGCACGGAAGTCTGCGCTGGAGGCGGGGCGTCCGTCGTCAGACTCAGCATCATGGCGGGCAAAGAGGGGTTAACCGGGCTGGAATTTGCCGGAGGAATCCCGGGAACGGTCGGCGGCGCCGTCTACATGAATGCTGGTGCCCACGGGTCCGATGTGTCACGTATATTTAAATCCGCTGACATTGTTCTGGAGACAGGTGAATTGGTCACATACACAGCGGAGGATATGAAGTTTGCCTACCGGCATTCCGTCCTGCATGAACAACGAGGGATCGTGGCACAGGCATGTTTTTCGCTTGCCGTGGGCGATCGGCTGGAAGTCGCGGCGGCTATGGCGGCCTATAAGGACCGTCGCCGTAAAACGCAGCCGCTGACGCAGCCTTGCGCAGGCAGCGTATTTCGCAATCCCCCCGGAGATCATGCCGCGAGGCTGGTCGAAGCGGCGGGACTCAAAGGGACGAAAGTCGGCGGGGCCGAAGTATCCACGCTGCACGCCAATTTCATCGTCAATACCGGGCAAGCGACAGCAGAGGACGTTCTTGCGCTCATGGAGCAAGTCAAGGCCACCGTCCAAGGCAAGTTCGACGTGGCGCTGGTGCCGGAGGTCTTCTTCGTGGGTGAACGGTAAACTCGGAGGTGATACATTGGACAAATTGGTGATCGAAGGCGGGAAACCCCTATCAGGAACCATTCGTATCCATGGAGCGAAAAATGCCGCACTGCCGATTCTGGCCGCATCGCTGTTGGCGGAAGGCAAAGTACAACTTCGAAATGTCCCCCGCCTGCTCGATATTGATGTCATGTTAGGTATCCTCGGCCGATTGGGCTGCAGAGCCGTCCATTTGGGAGATACGGTGACCGTAGATACGTCAGGAGCGGACTCCAGCCATGTGCCGGAAGATTTGATGAAACAGATGCGCTCTTCCATTTTTTTGATGGGGCCGCTCCTCGCGCGGTTCGGGGAAGTGTGCATTTATCAACCGGGAGGCTGTGCGATCGGAGAAAGGAAAATCGATCTGCATTTGAAGGGACTTGAAGCTTTAGGGGCGAAGATTGAGGAGTACGATCAGCAAATTTGGTGCAGAGCCGGAAAACTGATCGGTACGGATATCCATTTGGATTTTCCCAGCGTAGGTGCGACCGAGAACATCATGATGGCTGCTGCGCTGGCCGAAGGAACCACCATTATAACCAATGCGGCGCGGGAGCCGGAGATTCAAGATTTGCAGAACTTTTTGAATGCCATGGGCGCAAGCATTATCGGCGCCGGGACCGACACGATTACGGTCAAAGGGGTGGAACGACTTCTCCCTTGCGATTACGAGATTATCCCAGACCGTATCGTTGCAGGAACGGCATTGATTGCCGTCGCCGCAACCCGCGGCAGCGTGACCCTCACCCATAGCAACCCTTCGCATCTGGTATCCCTGCTGCATGTGCTGAAGCGGGCTGGTGTTCAAATCGGAGTGACGGATGATATAATAACGTTGAGCAGCGCGGGCCGCCCCAAAGCGGTTGAGCGGATCGTCACATCACCTTACCCTTCATTTCCTACCGATCTACAGTCTCAGGTGATGGTGCTGTTATCTTTAGCAGATGGTTTGAGCGTCATGAAGGAGACCGTGTTCGAAGGCCGGTTCAAGCATGTCGACGAGCTTGTCCGCATGGGGGCCGATATTACGGTGGACTTGAATTCTGCGTTCATTCGCGGGGTTCCCCGGCTTTACGGCGCGACCGTGGAAGCGACCGATTTGCGAGCAGGTGCGGCGCTGGTCATCGCTGGTTTGGCAGCCCAAGGGCAAACGGTGGTTGAGCAAGTTCATCATATTGACCGCGGCTACGATCGGATTGAAACGATGTTTCAGCGTTTAGGTGGCGTAGTGCGCCGAGAGTCTCCTGCCATGCGGCAGTTGGATTTGGCCTAAGCTGAAAGGCTTTCTGTTTTCGCGAACCTTCATTGGTGATAGCCCAAAACTTTTGTCCCCTCCCCTGGAGGGGATAATAGGCTTTGTAATACTTATTCAGAAAGTTGCGGAGAAATGACATGCCAAAAGCAAATGTACCCGTCCTAAAAGAACCCGCGCCTAAGAAGAAAAGCGGCCGGAAAATCAAAACGATTCTCATCTTGCTGTTCCTCGCCCTGCTGTGCGTCCTTTTCTTTCGTTCATCTCTTAGCAAAATTTCCGCAATTACGTTTGAAGGCAATACGTATACGACCGAAGCGGAACTCCTAGGCGTTACCGGCCTTCAGGTCGGTTCCCCGTTCTTTGCTGTCAGCGCGGATCATATCGCCCGCAAGCTGGAAGACGTTTCCTCGGTGAAGCAGGCGACAGTGGACAAGACGTTTCCCGGCAGCGTGAATATTCGTATCGAGGAATATCCAATCGCGGCCTATGCATTGACCGGAGAAGGTAAACTGCAGGGGTTACTCGCCAATGGGACGCGAATCGAACTCAAGGACGGATCGATGCCGGTGGACAAGCCAATCTTGACCGGTTGGAAGGCGGATGACGAGAGTCTGGTCAAACTTTGCCGAACGTTGTCGCAAATTCCGGACGAGCTGACCGCCGATATTTCCGAGATTGTCCCATCGCCTACGTTATCCTATCCGGACCGGATTAAGCTCTATACGAGGTCCAAATTTGAAATCATCTCGGCTACTTCGCTTCTGGCTAAAAAAGCGGAATACATGAACGAGATTCTGCAAACCCAGGACCCCGGTAAGCTGACGATGCTCGATGCCGATTCCTATGTTCCCTACTCCACGGCGGAGAACGAGAACGATGGACAAAATGATACTACTCATGATTGAAAAACAATGTTAAAATACATTTTATGGGCTAGTTGACGTTCTCCCTCTTTTTTCTTCTAATTTTGCAGATATGGCCAGGATCCTATTCCGTAGGATCATCGAACTTCCGCCTATTGGATGTAAAACTTGGAAGTCAAAAAATTTGTAGAAAAAAGAGGGAAAGGTTAAATGGCGTTGAATTAAGTAGATAGTGAATCTAACACGGTAAGTATATTTGATGGGGAAATAGGAGGTGCCAGGGGCTTGAGCAACAATGACATCATTGTTAGTTTGGACATCGGTACATCCAAAGTTCGTGCTATTATTGGGGAAATTAGTAATGGAACCTTTAATATTATTGGGGTTGGATCTGCCGACTCGGAAGGAATACGAAAAGGCGCGATTGTAGATATTGACCAGACGGTGCAGTCGATTCGCAGCGCTGTGGATCATGCGGAACGGATGGTAGATATTCAGATATCGGAAGTGTATGTCGGCATTTCGGGAAATCACATCGGACTCCAAACGAGCCACGGGGTAGTAGCCGTACAAAACGAAGACCGAGAGATCGGTGAAGAGGACATTGAACGTGTCCTGAAGGCAGCCGAAGTTATTGCGCTGCCGCCGGAACGCGAAATCATCGATGTTGTAGCCAAACAGTATATCGTAGACGGGTTGGAAGGCATTTCGGATCCGCGCGGTATGATCGGCGTGCGACTGGAAGTTGAAGCGACGATTGTCACGGGATCCAAAACGGCGATTCATAACTTGCTTCGCTGTGTGGAGAAGGCCGGACTTAAGATTCGCGATCTGGTTTTGCTGTCGTTAGCATCGGGACAATTGGCGTTGTCAAAGGACGAAAAAACGATGGGATCCGTCCTGGTGGACATCGGTGCGGGTTCCACAACGATCGCTGTATTCGAAAGCGGCACGATCGTAGCGACATCCACGCTTCCGATTGGGGGAGAATTTATAACGAACGACATTGCTTACGGACTCCGGACGTTAACGGACCACGCGGAAAAAGCGAAGCTGAAATACGGTTGCGCTGCAATCGAGGACGCGGCGTCGGACGTGACTTTCAAGGTGACGCGGATCGGAAGCAATGTGGACAAGGAGTTTACGCAGGAGGATCTGGCCGCTATTGCGGAGCCACGTGTACAGGAGATTTTCCAACTGATTCGTCAGGAAGTGAAACGTCTTGGCTACAGCGAGCAGCCGGGGGGATATATCCTCATCGGCGGAACCGTATCTATGCCGGGACTGCTCAAGATTGCCCAGCAGGAGCTGGAAGCTTCCGTACGGATTGCCGTGCCCGATTTCATCGGCGTTCGCGATCCGGCTTTTACCGGCGGGGTAGGGATTTTGCATAAGGTCATCAAGAACATACGTGTCCGCAGCAGCGCAAGTCCCAAGAAGAACGCGAACCGGAGCAAGGCTCCGGGACCGCAGGAAACCGCTCGGAAGACGGGCTTGATGGAACGACTTAAGAACTTGTTTAGCGAATTTATATAGTGGTTTAGGAATGATGCACGGGCCATCCATGCATATTGAGGGGGAGATGGAAGAGTATGTTGGAATTTGATTTCGAAATGGAGAGCTTGGCACAGATCAAGGTAATCGGGGTTGGCGGCGGCGGTAGCAACGCCGTGAACCGGATGATCGAGAACGGTGTGCAGGGCGTGGAATTTATTACGGTCAACACGGACGCTCAAGCGCTGCATTTGGCCAAGTCTGAGCATAAATTGCAAATCGGGGACAAGCTTACCCGCGGTCTAGGCGCCGGTGCTAATCCGGATGTCGGTAAGAAAGCGGCGGAAGAATCCCGCGATTTGATCGCCAATACGTTAAAGGGCGCGGACATGGTGTTCGTAACCGCTGGCATGGGCGGCGGAACCGGGACCGGTGCTGCACCGGTCATCGCCGAGATCGCCAGAGAATGCGGCGCGCTGACGGTTGGCGTCGTAACCCGTCCGTTTACCTTTGAGGGCCGTAAGCGCTCTTCGCAAGCAGAACTCGGTATCGAAGCCTTGAAAGAGAAGGTCGATACCCTGATCGTGATTCCGAACGACCGTTTGCTTGAGATTGTGGATAAGAAAACGCCGATGCTGGAAGCGTTCCGCGAAGCGGACAACGTATTGCGTCAGGCGGTTCAAGGGATTTCCGACCTGATCGCTGTGCCGGGTCTGATCAACCTCGACTTTGCCGACGTGAAGACGATCATGACCGAACGCGGCTCCGCCTTGATGGGTATCGGTCTTGCGACCGGCGAGAACCGTGCAGCTGAAGCTGCGCGTAAAGCGATCATGAGTCCGCTGCTCGAGACTTCGATCGAAGGCGCGCGCGGTGTCATTATGAACATTACCGGCGGGGGCAACTTGTCACTGTACGAGGTGAATGAAGCCGCCGAGATCGTAATTTCCGCTTCCGATCCAGAAGTGAACATGATCTTTGGTGCGATCATTGACGAGAACATGAAGGAAGAGATCAAAGTGACGGTGATCGCCACGGGGTTTGAGAACAAGCCGCTGCCTAACCGCAAGCCGGCGGCATCCGCTCCTGGCGCGCCAGAACCGCAGGATTCCCGTCAAGCTTCCACGCTGAGACCTTTTGGCAACCAGCCTAGCGGCGACCAACTGGATATTCCGACGTTTCTCCGTAACCGTTCGCGGAACAATAACGAATAGGTTATCAATCTTTAGATGTCTTCCCCAAGACCTTGTCCCGAAGTTGGACAAGGTCTTTTTTCTACGCCCCGATGATGCGAATCTCTTCGGTTATGTCGACAAAAATAGTGGCATTCTACTTTCAATTTTAGACAGACTTTCTCGTTCGTTCTCTTTATACTGATAACCATCTACCCAGGCAGGTGAATGCCGTTGATTGTCTATATCGATCTCCTATTCCTCATGAACCTATTGATCGATGCAAGCTTACTCCTGGTCACGGCTTGGATGCGAAAGCAAAAAATCATCTTCTGGCGTCTGGCCTTGTCGGCAGGCGTTGGAGCGATGTACGTCGTGATGATGTTTTTGCCGGAGCTCTCGTTTTTGTACACGTTTCTGGTGAAGTTTCTATTCTCTGTCGTGATGCTTTGGCTCGCATTCGGATTTGGAAGTTTGCAAAATTACTTAAGGAATATGGGAGCTTTTTATATTGTCAATTTTGCGGCGGCCGGCGGGATACTGGGAGTGCATTATTTGCTGCAGGACTCTGGTGAAATCTGGAGTGGGATTTGGTATTCGGCGTCCGGCGGGCTTTCGTTTTCGATCAAAATCGGAGCGTTCTTTATCCTGGTATGTTTTTTTGTCGTTTTGTTTTGGTTTAAACGGGTGATCGCTGCACGCCAGCGTCAGGAGCGGATTCACTCCTTTTTGGCCGAGATGGAGGTGCGTATCGGAGATACGACGATTGCCTGCACGGGATTGATCGACACAGGCAATCAGTTAACGGATCCGCTCAGCCGGCTTCCGGTAACGGTGATGGAAGCTTCGCTTTGGGAGCGGGTTCTCCCCCCATCGTATCGGGGGAAGCTGGCTGACGAGCGTGCGGACAACCTCATCCTGGAGTTGACGGAAGCCGGTGATTTTCCTTGGCCGGAGCGGTTGCGGCTGGTTCCTTATCGGGGCATCAACAAAGGCACGCAATTTATGCTGGCGCTCAAACCTGATGAGGTGACGGTGCGTCTGGAAGGACGGGAACATCGTACGACTCGGGTGCTGATCGGCTTGGACGGGGGGCGATTATCGACGGAAGGGACTTACCGGGCGATCGTTCATCCCGCCCTGATTGAGTCAGCGGAGACGAAGGATAACCCAGACACCATCAGTAAAACGGGAACGTAACTTAGGAGGACATGAAACCATGCATGTTAAGTGGAAAATGATGCTGCGGCTCCAGTATTACCGGCTGCTGTTTCTTTTTGGGCTAAAAAGCGAAGAAATCTATTATATCGGGGGTAGCGAAGCGCTGCCACCTCCCTTAACGCGCGAAGAGGAAGAATACTTGCTTCAGCGACTGCCTAGCGGCGATTCGGCGATTCGGGCCATGTTGATCGAGCGCAACCTGCGACTCGTCGTATATATCGCCCGGAAGTTCGAGAATACGGGAATTAACATTGAGGACTTGGTATCCATCGGTGCGATCGGGTTGATCAAGGCGGTCAACACTTTTGACCCTGAGAAGAAGATCAAGCTGGCCACCTACGCTTCTCGATGCATCGAGAACGAAATTCTGATGTATTTGCGCCGGAACAGCAAAATTCGCACCGAGGTGAGCTTTGATGAGCCGCTTAACATCGATTGGGACGGCAACGAGCTGCTGCTCTCCGACGTCTTAGGCACGGAGAACGATACGATCTATCGTAATATCGAAGAGCAGGTAGACCGCAAGCTGCTGCACAAAGCGCTCGACAAATTGACCGAGCGGGAACGCATGATCATGGAGCTGCGGTTCGGTCTGGTCGACGGAGACGAAAAGACGCAAAAGGATGTGGCCGATCTGCTAGGCATCTCGCAATCGTACATTTCGCGCTTGGAGAAACGTATCATAAAACGGCTGCGCAAGGAATTTAACAAGATGGTCTAAATGCGGTATTCAAACCGTCAGGTTTACAGGACTGAGCAGGTTGGATGAAGTTAGGGACTGAGTAGCGGAGCGTACATGGGGGTACGTGAGCAACGGAAGGCTCGGCTGAATTCATGATTCGACGTCGAATCGGCTTCGAGATTTTGCTTGGTCATGGAAAGATGGCTGCGGAATAAAAATGCAGTCCCGGGAGATACTGTTCATTAGTTTCTCCTTGGGAGGTTTAGACACGATGACCCGAAACAAAGTCGAAATTTGCGGTGTCGATACCGCAAAATTGCCCGTTCTAACCAATGCGGAAATGCGTGAATTGTTCCACTCGTTGCAGCAGGACCACGTAAGATCAGCCAGAGAAAAGTTAGTAAATGGCAATCTGAGACTCGTGCTGAGCGTCATCCAACGGTTCAACAATCGGGGGGAGTATGTGGACGACCTGTTCCAGGTTGGCTGCATCGGACTCATGAAAGCCATCGATAATTTCGATTTATCGCAAAACGTCAAATTCTCTACTTACGCCGTGCCGATGATTATTGGGGAAATCCGGCGTTACCTTCGGGACAACAACCCGATCCGCGTCTCTCGCAGTCTGCGAGACATCGCCTATAAGGCGCTGCAAATGCGGGACAACCTGACCAACCAGAACTCGCGCGAGCCCACGATTTTTGAAATCTCAGAGGCATTAGGCTTGCCGAAGGAAGACGTTGTCTTTGCCCTCGACGCCATCCAAGATCCGGTCTCCTTGTTCGAACCGATCTACCATGATGGCGGTGACCCGATCTACGTGATGGATCAAATCAGCGATGACAAGAACAAGGACGTTTCCTGGATCGAGGAGATCGCCCTGCGCGAAGCGATGCAGCGGTTGGGCCGCCGCGAGAAAATGATCTTGTCCATGCGTTTCTTTGAAGGAAAAACGCAAATGGAGGTTGCCGACGAAATAGGGATCTCCCAGGCTCAAGTGTCCAGGCTCGAGAAATCCGCCATTTTACAAATGCAAAAGCATGTGAAGTCGTAAGTCCGGTCCCTGCGGGGACCTTTTTTAATGTGAACATTCCCATATCTCGATTCTCTTCTCCTTCGGTATCATAGAAGTGGTGCGATAGGCTTGCGGACGTGAGATACGCTAGGAGGGAAGGAACATGAAATATTGCATTGGCGAGTTTTCCTCGCTGCTGGGTATCACCCGGGATACGCTAAGGTTGTATGAAAAGCATGACATCGTCAAGCCGATGAAGGATCGTCACAACAGTTACCGCTATTTCAACGACCTTGATGCTCGGGATCTATTGATGAGCCGTTGGTATCGAAGTCTGCAGATTCCGCTGCAGGACGTAGCTGAACTCATTCAAAACGCCTCGCTTGACGACATTCTCGATAAGATGGAGAACAGCAAGCAGGAGCTGACGGAAGAGATTCGCAAAAGCACAATGTTGCTGCATAAGCTAAACGAATTGAGCCGAGAAGTTCAGAGTATGGAGAATCGGCTATACCAATGCACGCTTGTGGAAAGGCCGGGACTTTATCGATTAAAGCAAACAGATAAAAACAACCTGCTGAACACGAAGGGTTTGGAAGGCACTATAAACACTTTGATGGAACTGTTGCCTTACTCTTTTTATTGCTTCCGCATCGAGCAGAACTCCATCAAATCGGAGGAGGAGCTTTTGGATTACAGCTGGGGCTTGTCAATCTCGGATGAAGACGTGCGTGAGCTTGGGATTGGATTAGACGAGCATCTGGAGCATATTCCTCCGTCCCGTTGTGTATCTTCGGTGATTTTGTCGCCGCAGAGCGAGCACCTTTCCATAGAGGCATTCCGATTTATGCTGGATTACATGGTTGAACATCAATATGTAATTTCCGGCGCGACAACCGGACGGTTGATGTTGACCGAAAATCATGAAGGCCAGAAACGATCGTTCTTGGAAATACATATCCCCATAGAGGAATCCTATTGACCTTGGTGCCGCACCAAGGTTTATGCTTGTAGAGAAGCCTTAGTTCATCCGTTTATGTGAAAACAATCACAAAAGGCTTCAATATGCAGTAAGGGGAGAAGAGGGAATGCGCAGCAATCGTTTTAACAAAATGCTCATGTTTTCCATCTGCATCGTATTGGTCGCATCGATGTTCGGCTGGGGGTGGCAATCCGGGAAGCTGGTAAACAGCCCTTCAACAGCGGCGGCGGCCTCGGCATTTAAAGCCGGGACGTATACCGGAGAAGCCGAAGGCAAAGACGGCGTGATCAAGGTGCAAGTGACGATGGAGCAAGCGGATCGGATCAAAGATATCAAAATCCTCAGTCAAACCGAAACCGAAGGTCTGGGCGATTCGGCGCTAAACAAAGTCAAGGAGCAAATCCTGGCTAACCAATCGCTGGCCATTGACGCGGTAAGCGGTGCAAGCGTATCGAGCGATGCCATGCTGAAAGCGGTAGAGAACGCCGTGAAGAAAGCAGGCGGCGATGTGAACGCTTTGAAATCGGTTAGCGTCAAGAAACCTGGCGTAGGCAAGACGGAGAAGCTCCAAGCGGACGTCGTTGTCGTTGGCGCTGGTGCTTCCGGCGTATCGGCAGCGGTGACGGCAGCGGACAAAGGGGCCAAAGTCGTGATCATCGAAAAGACCGGTGTGATCGGCGGTGCCAGCAACCTGTCTTGGGCAGGTAAATTCTATAACTCTTCCGCCGCGGTTGACAGCGGGTTAAAGGTGAACGTGGAACAGGAAATCTCCAACTGGATCGTCAATAACCACTGGAGAGTGGATGCGGCGGCTGTCCGCCAATACGTCACGAAATCCGGGGACACTTACGATTGGCTGAAGAGCAAAGGTTACGTTACGACCTTTATGAACTTTGGCGGAGAACAGCTTCATCTGCTTCCGGCTTATAACACCCGCGAACAGACGCTTCGCAAGATGCTGGCAGCTTCCGTAGAGAAGAACGGCGGCAAGGTCATTACCGAAACGACCGCGAAGAAACTGATGACCGACGCGAAAGGAACCGTAACCGGCGTCGTAGCGGAGAAGGCGGACGGAACAACGCTGGAAATCAGCGCAAAAAGCGTCGTCATGGCGACGGGCGGATACGCTGGCAATAAAGAAATGGTGAAGGAAGCCTTTGGCTTTGAGGGCGTTAACGGCGGACTCGCGCAGAACATTGGCGAAGGTCTGAAAATGTCCTGGGCGGCAGGCGCGAAGGTCCCGGATAACTTCGGCGGGCAAATGCTGCACCAGACGTTGGCCAGAGCGACCGGAGATTTGAAGAAGCAGTATACGTCTTTTGAAGCGACCTATCCAATGATGTTGAGTTATCTGCCTACTTTGATGAACGTCGGTCCTTCGGGAGCCCGGTTCAGAGACGAGACGGCTACCCTAACGGCGGTTGCGGCAGCCAATACAAGCGCCTTTAACGGGCCTTACCATCTGGTGGTCGTTTCACAATCACAGCTGAAAGCTTTGGAATCGAAGGGCATGAACGGCGTTAACGCGTCGAAGTTACCTGGACTTCCTCCCGAATTTTATGCGGATTTCAAGGATGAGTTCAAGCTGGACACCCCTTGGAAAAACGTCGTATCCGTATTCGATACGATGGTGAAAAACGGAGACGGCTATAAAGGCAACACGATCGAGGAATTAGCCAAAAACGCCGGAATGGACGTAGAAGTGTTCAAGGATGCATTTAATAAATACACCCAAGCAACCAAAACTGGCGTAGACACAGAATTTGGCAAAACCAAAGATTATTTACTGCCAATGGGCGAAGGCCCATACTACGCGATCATTGCCGAGATCAACAACCTGGGTTCGGTTGGCGGCTTGCTCGTAAACCCTAAATTCCAAGTGCTGAACGACAAACGCGTGCCGGTGAAAGGACTTTATGCCGTCGGGCTTGAATCCGAAGGTGTGCTGTTTAATGACACTTACGTCGGCAATGGCGTAGGCATTGGCTATTCGTTCACTTCCGGACGTCTGGGCGGCGAAAACGCGGCTGCCGGGGCGCTGGGCAAAAAATAGAAAAAGATAGAACGTGACTGATCAAAGGACGGCTTCTTCCGGTATCAAACGATTCCGGAGGGGCAGTCCTTTTTTGCATTGCCGGAGCGTCTCTTTTCCCGTGGCCAAGGGCGCATGCGCCGAATTCCTCGCACATATAGTAAAGGGACGGAGTGAAACAGACGGGATGGGGGCGGTAAAACCATGGACAATGTGGTGAGGGCGAGTATGAAAATATCCGATTTCCAGACAAAAGACGTCATCAATGTCGTGGACGGGAAGCGGCTCGGGCATATCAGCGACCTGGAGCTGGATCTTCGGCAAGGGGTTATCGAGGCGATCGTCGTGCCCGTCGGGGCGAAATTTATGGGGTTGTTCGGCGGCGGCAGCGATTTGATCATCCCTTGGAAAAATATCGTGAAGATCGGATCCGACGTCGTTCTGGTTAAAATGGAGGAATTACGCGAATCCAGAACGCAGACGACCTACGATACGACCGTGTACATCGACCGGGACGGACGGGCAGAGCGGCGGAGCTAGAAACCGCAAGCGGCGCCAGGCTTGTTTGTGGTAGACTTGAAGGAAAAGCAGTGTGAGTGACTTGAAATTTTACGAACCTCAGAGGCGTTATTCTGGCACTGATTAATTACCTTAAGGAGATGGATGATGGAACCGTTTGTAAGGAATGCTAAAGATAAACAAGTGGAACGGTTCGAGTTGGCTCCGTGGTTGGACCTGATCCCGGGGATCAGCGTCGGTTTTACCGGCCGGTCAGGCGGGGTCAGCGAGCCGCCGTACGATCGCTTGAATCTCGCATATCATGTCGGCGACGAACCGTTGCATGTCCTGGAGAACCGGCGCCGGTTATCCGAGGCCCTGGGTTTCTCGCCTGAAGGCTGGACCTGCGGCGAGCAGGTCCACGGCAGCGCCGTTGCCGTGGTCCGAGCCGAAGATCGCGGCAAGGGGTATCTGGATCGCAGCAGCGCTTTCCAGGAAACGGACGGGCTGGTGACGAACGTGCCGGGAATCCTGCTGACTTCGTTTTATGCGGATTGCGTACCGCTTTATTTTGTCGATCCTGTGCAGAGGGTCGTCGGTTTGGCCCATGCGGGCTGGAAGGGCACCGTCCGCCACATTGCCGCGGAAATGATCGAGACAATGGAACGTAAGTTTGGCAGTCAGCGCAGCGAGATTCGCACCGCGATCGGCCCCAGCATCGGTGGATGCTGCTACGAGGTGGATGAAGCGGTGATGGAGAAAGTCCGCGAGGCACTGCCCGATGAGGGAGGCTCTGCGAAGGAGAAGCCCTATGCTTCGGCGTCAGACCATGCAGGGAAAACGATGCTGAACTTGAAAGAATTGAATCGAATCATTATGATTAAAGCAGGAATATTGCCGACTCATATCGAATGTACAAGGTGGTGTACAAGCTGTCATCCGGAGTATTTTTACTCCTACCGGGCGCAAGGTGGCGTCACAGGAAGAATGGCAAGCTGGATAGGCATAAAAGAGAGGTGATCCTTCCCGTGTCGCTGAAGGAACGAATACAGCACGTGGAAGAGCGGATTAAAGCTGCCTGCGAGCGGAGCGGAAGAAAGCGCGAGGAGGTTCATGTCGTCGCCGTTACCAAATATGTGTCGACTGAAGCCACCCGTGAAGTTCTGGCGGAGGGAATTGAGCATATCGGCGAGAATCGTCCGCAAATCGCCGTCCCCAAATGGGAAGCCCTCAATGGGCAAGGGACTTGGCATTTTATCGGCCATCTGCAGAGCAATAAGGTCAAGGACGTCATCGGTAAATTTCAATATATTCATTCGTTGGACCGGCTGTCGCTAGCCCGGGAATTGGAGAAGCGGGCCGCGGCGCTGGGAACGAACGTGACTGCATTCTTGCAGGTGAATGTATCAGGTGAGGAGTCGAAGCAGGGAATTACGCCGGATACGGCGGCCGACTTTCTCAGGGAAACCGCTGAATTGAAGCATATTCGTATCGCCGGGCTGATGACGATGGCTCCGATTGAGGATGATCCAGAGCGGACAAGACCGGTCTTTCGCCGGCTGCGCGAGCTGCGTGATCAACTGAACGCCTTGTCGATTACTGCGGAGCCATTGACAGAATTATCGATGGGGATGTCGGGAGATTTTGAAGTGGCGATTGAAGAAGGGGCGACCTGGGTGCGCCTTGGAACGCTTTTAGTGGGGAAAGGGGAATTGACGTAATGGGAGTAATGAACCGGTTCATGAACTTTCTGGGCTTGCAGGAAGAAGAAGAGATTGTGGAGCGCGAACGGTTTTCCGGCCAAGAGGACACGGAAATTGAAACCCCCAGCTTTGAATCCCGTAAAAATCAGAGAGGAAACAACGTGGTCAGCATTCACTCCCAGAAGAACGTCAAGGTAATCCTGTATGAACCTCGCTCTTATGAAGAGGCGCAGGAAATCGCTGATCATTTGCGTTCCCATCGGTCGGTCGTGGTTAATCTGCAGCGGGTTCGCAATGATCAGGCGATGCGCATCATCGATTTTTTGAGCGGAACGATTTACGCGCTGAGCGGCAGTATATCCAAAGTCGGGGCGAATATTTTTCTATGCACGCCGGATACCGTAGAGATTCAGGGATCTATAACCGAGATTTTATCGGAGGATTCCGATTACAACAGAATGAGGTGATGACAGCTTGGTAGGCTATATCGATTCTATTGTTGGGCTGCTATACAATATTTATTTTTATATGATCCTGGTTTACATTTTGATGTCTTGGGTACCTAATGTCCGTGAGAGTTTCATCGGCGAGCTGCTCGGCAAGCTTGTTGAACCTTATTTGGCTCCTTTCCGGCGGTTTATTCCTCCGATCATGGGGATGATCGACATATCTCCGATTATTGCCTTGTTCGTACTCCGCTTAGCTGCCTTCGGATTGATCAGCGTTCTGCACTATATCTTCGGGTATTGAGATGAAAGCGGATGTTTATGAACATTTTAAACCGGAGGAACGGCCGTTCGTCGACCGGGCCTGGGAATGGGTCGTGAATGCCGGGGATTACCATGAGGTCAAGCTAAGTGACTTCCTGGATCCGCGGCAGTGTTATATTCTGGAGTCTTTGGCCAATCGTCATCCAGACGCGATCATCCGGCTGGACGGCGGTTATGAAGGCGCGGAACGGCGTCGTGCACTCATTGCTCCGGATTACCGGGACCTAAGCGAGGAACCGATGGAAATGAAGGTGCTCGATATCTCGTCGGGAGACCAGAAGTTTCTTACCCTTCAGCACGGCGATTATTTGGGAGCAATTCTGGGATTGGGCCTCAAGCGCGATAAAATCGGCGATATTCATGTCCGCGAGGACGGATGCCATGTGGTGATCGCCGAAGAGATTGCACCATTCCTGCAACTGAACCTTCATCAGGTGCATCGCGTTAGCGTTTTTACAGAGGTGCTGAACCTTAGCGAATTGAGAACGATGGAGAAAGAGCTTGAGCCGCTGGAATTGACGGTGGCTTCTTTGCGACTGGATGGCATTGTCAGCGATGTGTTCCGCTTAAGTCGCAGTAAAGTGCTAATTCCGATCAAAGCGGGGCGTTGCCGGGTGAACTGGAGAACGGAGGAGGATCCCTCTACACCGCTGAAGGCCGGTGACGTAATCGCCTTGCAAGGCTTTGGGCGGTTTAAAGTGCTCGAGGCAGGCGGCCTGACCAAAAAAGGCAGACATCGTGTCAAAATCGGTAAATTTGTGTGAGGTCTATTGCAGGAGATGGCGGATTCTTGTCGAATAAGATAGTTCGAACTGTTATGAAGGGTTCTCGTAACTGTATTGACCACGTCTTCCCGCTGAAGTGCGAGTTCAAAAAAGTCAGGTTTTCAGCAATTCAAGATTCGATGTCGAATTCGCTTCTCGAGTTACCTCGTGATCAAAAGTTGACTTTTTGAACAACTACTTTAAGGGAAGTTTCGAAATTTCTAGGAGGTGGGGATCATGCCATTAACGCCGCTGGATATACATAACAAAGAGTTCTCCAGACGTATTCGCGGTTACGACGAAGATGAAGTCAACGAGTTTCTCGACCAAGTGATCAAAGACTATGAGATCGTGATCCGGGAGAACAAAGAGCTTCACAACCAGTTGATGACTTTGCAAGAGAAACTGGATCATTTTGCGAATATTGAGGATACGCTGAGCAAAACGATTATCGTTGCGCAGGAAGCGGCCGATGAAGTGAAGAACAATGCGAAGAAGGAAGCGCAGTTGATCGTGAAGGAAGCGGAGAAGAACGCGGATCGAATCGTCAACGAATCGCTCTCGAAATCACGTAAAATCGCCATGGAAGTGGAAGAGCTCAAGAAACAGGCTTCTATCTACCGGGCGCGGTTCCGTACGCTGGTGGAAGCGCAGTTGGATTTGCTCGGAAGCGACGGCTGGGATACGCTGGAGACCCGCGAACGCGCTACCGAAAAAGGGCAAGAGGTGCAAGAGTTGTATTAATCAAAAAACGCCATTTGGCTTCCTAGTAAGGAGCGCCAAATGGCGTTTTTTATATCCCCCCGTTAAGCCAGTCGGTTTGGCGGGTTTGCCGGCGATATACCGAAGGAGAGAGGCCGGTGGTTTGCTTGAAAAGGGTCAAAAAATGCTTTCTGTCCGCATATCCGACATTCCGCATGATCTCGTTCACGGGCAGCCTGGTGGAGGTCAGCAGCTCGCAGCTCCTTTCGATCCTTTTCTTCTGTACGTAATCGTTAAATGTGCAGCCAACGTATTGCCGGAATAAGCGATGAAAATGGCGTTCGCTTAAATGGCTGGCGGCGGCAAGGTTGCGGGCAGTTAAGGGGTTCTGAAAGGACGTATTGATCTGGCGAACGACTTCCTTGATGACCTGATTGTCTTGTGCAGCGGGAGGACTGGACTCCCCGAACTCTAGCTGGCGTTCCAGCATGACGGCTAGCTCGATGAACAGACTGTACAGCTTGATGAGATAGCCGGGGGCTCTATCTGTAAATTCGCGGTAGGCGGTTCGGAACCAAGCATTCCATTGGCCGTCGCTATCTCTCAAATGGAGCCACCCCGGCCCCGGCAGAACTGCAGCATCCTCCCCGAACAGACAGAGACTGGAGCGGCCCAGTTCCTCAAAGCCTGGGAGGTGCTGCAGACAGGACCGAAGTTTGCTCGGCTCATACAAGCAATTGTATACGGTCAGCGGCCGATGCGGGCCCGTGTGGCCAGGGCGAAATACATGCTTTGCTCCGGCTGGGAGCAGGAACAAATCGTTTTTGGCGACGCGTACGACCTCATCGTCGATAAAGTGAAACCCTTCTCCATCGTTCACGAGCACGATCTCCACAAATCGATGGCTGTGCATCTGCAGATCAAATGTCTCCTCGGCCCGGTTAAAGTAAAAGGGCAACGTATCTGTAAAAAAGGCAGTCCCGTCCAATACCCTCTCCCCTCGGTATAAAGACAACCTGGATCCCTCCTTCGCTGCGGTTGCCCCTATTATAGGCGTCGGCCTCGGCAGGGGTCAATTAAGGCCGAGTTTCTTGCATCGGATCGGAGCATAAGGCTACACGAATATGCTCGATGACGACCTCCACCTCTCCCGGAGGTTGAACCTCGATATGAACCGCCTCTGGGGAAACGATGCGCAGATGCATCCGGACGGGAATGGTTGGCGTATGTTCTTGACCCGCTGTCACGCCGGTGGAATTCGGCGACTCCAGCCGCCAGGAGACGTCGATTCGACCGCCACCCGGAACGGGAACTGTGCCACGTGCCCAAGATAATCCGCCGCAAGGCTGGGGTGCGATGAGGACCCGGCTCCAACCAGGCTCAAGACTGCGCACCCCGAGAACGTAGGCGCCCAGGAAGTAAGCCGGTCCTGCGGACCAGGCATGGCAATGGCTTCGGGTCAACAGGTCCGGGTTCGCCCGATTTTCGGAGAAATGCGGATACATCTCCCAGCAGGTTGTGGCCCCCCAATCGATCATCTGCCCGTACTGGTGGCGGATGTCTTCGATCAAGACCTCCCATTCGCCCAACTTGGCTAGCGCTTCGTAATAGAAGAAGGACATAAATGGGCTGCCGATTTGCACGAAGGAGCTAGGTTGCCGCCGGATGTGGCTTTCGATGGTCGCGAGCCTGCTCGTTTTGGAATCGGCTTGCTCGGGAATGCCGCACAACAGTGCCACCACTTGCGTTTGAACGCTGAAGATGTCGGAGGGGCGTCCATCCGCATGGATGCAGTCGAGATAAGCCTGGCGCTCATCCGACCATAAATGCGCATTGATGGCGGCTGATAAGCGGCTTGCCTGGACGGAGTAGAACGCTTCGGCTTCGACATTGCCAAGGACCGTAGCGAAAGCGGCGGCGGCCGACAACGCTTTGACAAGGAACATGTTCTGGTGCGAAACGATGCCTTCGTTCGGTTGGTCGATCGGAGCCCAGTCGAGCAGGTTCCAACTGCGAATCTGAAGCAGTCCCTGGTCGTTCAGCCGGCTTAAATAATGCTTCAGCGTGTACTCAATATGCGGGAAAATGTCCGCGGCAAAGGATTTGTCACCATTTTGGCGATAGAGCTCCAAGCAAGCGATAACCCAGAAGAAGGTCCAGTTTGGAATCACGCTGTTCCATCCGCTTGGCACTTGGTTCGCGTATAACGGGGTTTGGAATTTTGAGCCGGGGACTAATCGTAGGCATCGTTCCACGATCCGGTCAGCTCCAAATAAATAATAATTGATGAGCGCCTCATTTCGGGCATCGCCAACCCAGAAGGTCTGCTCGTACATCGGACAGTCGACGAAAGTATCCTCCATGCAGAGCCGGGTCGTATGTTGACTGATTTGCCAAATCTCATTTAAGCGTGGATCCGAAGACTGGAACTGCCCGATCTCGGCGATGGGGTAGTTGCTTTGCAGCATCCGAAGGTAATAGATGCGAACGGGGGCAACCGCGTTTCGTACCGTAACCTGACAGTAACGCAAACCTCTTCTTACCGGAGAAGTGTAGCGACGGCGTCCGCCCGCGCAGATGTATCGAAGCGTGTGATCCAATCCATAGGTATCCTGGTGTTGACCCTCATGCATAAATTCAAATCCATAGAAATCAAGAACTGCCCCTTCCGGCGCTTCCACCTCAAACTCCAAATACCCTGACAGCTCTTTACCAAAATCAATCACCAGCTCAGTATCCGCGTCAGGAAACCAGGGGACTTCAGCAGGCTCCGGTCCAGGAATGACCGCATTCTGCAAGGTGCCGGGAATGGACAAGGGGACTTCATGCCTTTTCCATACGGAGAGGATAAAGACATCCTCCCGGCTGACCAGCGCTTCGGGGACGGACCGGACCCAAGAGGCAAACGGTAGAAGACCGGCTACATCCGAGATCTCTTTGGCCCGTAAATAATCCGGGTGCTCCTCATCCATCGGCGGGCTAGGCAGATGATCGTAACGGATGCCGCCGTCGAAGGGGCCTAGGGTCACAAAGGCGGTTTTATCGTCTTCTTGGGTGAGGTTGCCAGCCGGAAGGAACGTAAGGGGAGACAGGAACTCTAACGTCTCTTCCGCATCCATCGCAAAATGATATCCGCCTCCGTGCGTACCTCCACTTACATCGATCAGCAGAAAATGATCGCCAGGCTCAAGGTCAAAGTGAATAAAGCGTTCTGGGGCTTCTCCCGTTAATGAGGACTCATCGTAATGAACTCCGTCCAGGCTGCAACCCCGAAAAGTCCCCCCAACATCGATAAGCGCTAGCGTGGCCTTGCAATGTTGTTTACAGCGTACGACCGTTGCCAGCATGCCGAGAAATTCCGCAGGGTTAGCCGTATTCGTGCTCTCTGCGTAAAAATGGTTGCGCAGGTCGATCGCCGCGGTAAACTGGACCGGCTTGACCTTGCCCAAACGTTCGACGCGCCGAGGATAGACGGGCTCCTCCGTCAAATAAGGAATGTCCCTCGATACCGGTATTCCCCAAGGCTCGCATCCCACTGGCCCAATTACGGCAGCAGCATGCCACTCCGAACCGGGTTTGTAATCCGACTCCGTCCAGGCTTCGTCCCAAAGTCGGGCATCGATTTTCTCGGCAAAAGCGTGCTGGCAGGACATTCTGGGAGAACGACGGTCATGACCCGGGTGAGTTACGGTTAACCACGTGTCGTCGGTTACGGCCATCACATGGGGTTGCCCTTCGCCTTGAAGAGGCGAGTTGCTTTCGACCTCCAATTGGGCAAGCAGCCCACCGCGCCCCCGCAGATAATAGAAGTTACTGATGCCAAAATGCATCACCATTACAGCTATGGCATTGGTCTGTCCCGGTTTCAGCAGATGGCTGATCTCGTATTCGTCATAGGCTAATCTGAACGGCCAGGACCGCGGGGGGCCTTGCCCGACCCGGTGTCCATTGACATATAGCACATATCTGGAGTCAGCCGTCAATTTTAGACTTACTCGCCGCCCGTTCTCCTCATCCGGCCACGCAAATGTTTTGCGAAAACAACTCCAATCGTTACGTGGGCTAGCCTCGCCGGGGTGCCAGATCCATTTGGCTTGCCAGAGGGTTTCCATCAATTTACTCGCTCCTTTTCGCGTCAAATCATATCCCTTTCATTATAAAAGAGGAGTGGCTGGAACAGAGGAGGGGGAAACCGTACCCGTGAGGGGGAAAACGGACATTTCAGAATTCATGATTCGATGCCGGGTCGTCCACTGGGTCTGCTTCGAGATCTAAATCCGATGATGTTGACATGGGGGAGGCAATACGATATAACTAATTACATATTGTACTTGCATAATGGAATCATTCGATGATGGGAACCAGTACGCTGCGATTTTGTTCTCCAGAGAGTTGGCATCCTGCTGAAAGCCAACGTTCAAAGCGCGGACGGAAAATCATCCCGGAGAAGCAAGGCTGAACTCTTCTTAGTCGGATTTTCAGCACCGAGAAGGTTGGATGAAACTAGGGACTGAGTAGCGGAGCGTAGCTGGAAGCTACGTGAGCAACGGAAGGCCCGGTTGAATTCAAGATTCGACGTCGAATTATCTACTTGATCTGCTTCGTGATCAAAATCCGATTCAGTAAGCTTTGCCGGTTGTTGGCCGTTATACCAACCCCATATGAAGCGTATGGGATCAAGGTGTCATGTCCTTTTGCGGCCTCGTCCAGACGGCGGCTGCTTTCAGAGCATGAAACAAGGGTGGTAACGCGAGCAAACGTCTCGTCCCTTCTAGGGACGGGGCTTTTTTGATTTTCCAGGCTGAATTGAAGAAAGGAAGAGAAACATGAAGAAAGTCGACGTCAAAGAAAATGCGCGTTCGCGCGACTTGCGGATTCTGGACAAATGGAGCCGCGAAAATACGTTTAAACGGAGTATCGAAAATCGGGCGGGTCGGCCAAACTACGTCTTCTTCGAAGGACCGCCAACCGCCAACGGCTTGCCGCATATCGGGCACGTGCTGGGGCGCGTCATCAAGGACTTCGTTGGCCGCTATCAAACGATGAAGGGCTACCGCGTCGTCCGCAAAGCGGGCTGGGATACGCACGGATTGCCGGTTGAACTGGGCGTGGAGAAGGAGCTGGGCATCTCCGGCAAGCAAGAGATCGAGAAATACGGCATTGAGGAATTCGTGAAAAAATGTAAAGACAGCGTCTTCGGTTATGAGAAGCAATGGCGCGAATTTACCGAAGCGATTGCTTATTGGGTCGACTTGGATGATCCGTATATCACCCTGAATAACAGCTACATCGAAAGCGTCTGGAACATCCTGGCGACGATCCACGACAAGGGTTTGCTGTACCGCGGACACCGCGTCAGCCCGTATTGCCCTTGCTGCCAAACGTCGCTGAGCTCCCACGAAGTGGCGCAAGGTTATGAAGACGTGAAAGACCTCAGCGCCACGGCTAAGTTCAAGCTGAATGACTCCGGCGAATATGTGTTAGCCTGGACGACTACGCCTTGGACGCTGCCATCCCACGTGGCCCTCGCTATGAATCCGGACATGGAATACGCCCGAGTAAAACAGGAGGACGGCGTATACATCGTCGCCAAGAACTTGGTCGAGAAAGTCATGAAAGGCGATTACACGGTATTGTCGACGCATAAAGGTTCGGAATTCGTGGGCAAATCCTATACGCCGCCGTTCACCTACATTCAAGCCGAGAACATCAACGTGATCGTAGGCGCATCGTTCGTTACCGACGCCAGCGGTACGGGGATCGTACACATGGCTCCGGCACATGGCGAAGACGACTACCGCGTCTGCCGCGAGAACGGCATCAGCTTTGTCAGTGTTGTTAATGGCCAAGGGCGTTATACCGACGTGGTGACCGATTTTGCCGGCCGTTTCGTAAAGGATTGTGACCTCGACATCGTTAAGATGCTGTCCGAGCAAGGGACCCTGTACAGCAAAGAGAAATACGAGCATAGCTATCCGTTCTGCTGGCGTTGTAAATCGCCGCTGCTCTACTATGCAATGGAGAGCTGGTTTATCGAAACGACTGCGGTGAAGGATCAACTGATCGCCAACAACAATTCGGTTGAATGGTATCCAGGGCATGTCCGTGAAGGCCGCTTCGGCAAGTTCCTCGAAGAACTGGTCGATTGGAACATCAGCCGGAACCGCTATTGGGGCACGCCGCTGAACGTGTGGGTTTGCCCAGACTGCGGCGGGCAGTTTGCGCCGCACAGCATCGCCGAGCTGCGGGAACATGCGGTAGGTCATGTCAGTGAAGATCTTGAGCTGCATAAACCGTATGTGGATGAAGTGAAGGTCCATTGCCCGCACTGCGAAGGCGGAGTGATGGAACGGACGAGCGAAGTGATCGATGTGTGGTTCGACAGCGGTTCGATGCCGTTTGCACAACATCATTATCCGTTCGAGAACCAGGAGACATTTGGCGATCAATTCCCGGCGGACATGATCTGCGAAGGGATCGACCAAACGCGCGGCTGGTTTTACAGCTTGCTGGCCGTGTCCACGCTGTTCACCGGTAAAGCGCCGTACAAAGCGGTCATCGCCACCGGTCACGTGCTGGACGAAAACGGGCAGAAGATGTCCAAATCCAAAGGCAACGTTATCGATCCTTGGGAAATCATCAAAGAGTTCGGCACGGATGCCTTCCGTTGGGCCCTCCTGTCCGACAGTGCGCCTTGGAACAGCAAACGGTTCTCCAAAGGAATCGTTGCTGAAGCTAAGTCCAAAGTGGTCGACACGCTCGTAAACACCCATGCGTTCTTGACGCTGTACGCCGGCATCGACGGCTACAATCCCGAGGAGCATGCATACCGGCCTTCGGAGAATAAGCTGGATCGCTGGGTCCTGTCCCGTCTGAACAGCTTGATTCCAGTCGTTGACAAAGGATTGGCGGTTAATGATTTCGTCAACTCCTCGCAAGCGATTGAAGGGTTTATCGACGAGCTGAGCAACTGGTATATCCGTCGTTCTCGCGACCGCTTCTGGGACAGCGGCTTGACGGAGGACAAATTGTCCGCCTACCAGACGCTGACCCACGTGCTTCTTACAGTATCCAAGCTAATCGCGCCATTTGCGCCAATGATCGCCGAGGATATTTACACCAACCTGGGCGGCGGGGAGAGCGTTCACTTGGCCGACTATCCGCAGGCGGATGAATCGCTGATCGATCTGGATCTGGAAAAAGACATGGAAAGCGCACGTCAAATCGTCGAGCTGGCTCGTAATGTTCGCAACGAGAGTGGCATCAAGACGCGTCAACCGTTGTCTAGCCTGATCGTTTCCATGGATCGCGAGTTTGCAGTTAGCGAATATGAAGACATCATCAAGGAAGAGATTAACGTCAAGGCGATCGACATCGAAACCAGCGACAGCGGCATCGTTGATTTCACCTTGAAAATGAACCTGAAAGTGGCCGGCAAGAAATACGGTAAAAACATCGGTTTCCTGCAAGGATACCTGAAGAACCTTGCGGCGGAGCAAACCCGTACGATCGTAGAGCAAGGTCAATTCACCGTAACTTCTCCGGAAGGCGAAGAACTGGTTGTAACCGCGGATGAACTGCTCGTTGAGAAGCAGGCGAAGCCGGGATACGCTTCCGCTTCCGGTTACGGGTTGACTGTAGCGCTGAATACGGATATCACACCGGAGCTGGAGCAAGAGGGATGGGTACGCGAAGTCGTGCGCGCCGTTCAAGATACCCGCAAGAAGCTGGATCTGCCGATCGAGAAGCGGGTGCACCTCACCCTGGACGTTGACGACGAATTGAAAGCTGCCATCACCGCGTTTGAGCATGTGCTGCGCGAAAACGTACTGGTTACGAACGTCGCCTTTGGCAAGCCGCAGGGCTCTGTTGAAACGGTGGATCTCGGCAGCAAATCGATCGGGATTGCGATTGACGCCTAAACGCTTGAATGGAGCTTTTCCATCAAGGCCATAATAATAGCAATTGAAGCAAACGAGCCTGCGGTCTCCTTCTAGGAAGACCGGGCTCGTTTGTGTTTTAGGATACTTTGGGGAGCAAAGGATGGGGTGTAAATGACTCGTCATAAACCGGCGCCCGAATCCACGGTGGAGCCTATACCGGGCACGCCGGAGGAACAAATGAATGCCGTATATCGCCTAACCTTGAACTGGACCAGGCAACTGGAGAGATCGCGCATTGCCGAATACACCGAATTGTTGAATCGACCCTGGCGTCTTATTTGGTTGAATGTGTTGTCCGGTACGGCCCGTGGGGTTGGCGTCGCGATCGGTTTTACCTTTTTTGCGGCAACGATCATTTACGTTCTGCAGGTACTTGGGGCGTTGAACTTGCCGATCATCGGCGATTATATCGCGGACATCGTGCGCATCGTGCAAAGACAGCTTGAGCTTAATACTTATTAGAGCCGGTTCCCAGCGAGTCCTCGCTTTCCAAATGCTCCGTGGCACTCATATGTTTCCGGTAGACCCCGTTACGGAAAAAGCAAACGTTTTGGCCATAGATATCGGTAGCAATGAACGATTCATAAGGCTCGACAAATCCGTCCAGCTCTTCGGACGCTTCGATTTCCATGTCATTGTAATCATCGATTTCTGAATCCTCGGCCATTGCCGGCGAATTCGAGGTCCCGAAGCTCTCGACGATCTGCCAGGCATCCTCTCCGTCGAACCCGTTTTGGTCGTCGCGTTCATCCAAGCTCGTTCGTCCGAACGGAGGAGACAAGAAGATCTCTTCGATCGGTCGTTTGGCGGAAACGAACGTTTGCGGGCTGTGATCCTTACAGTACGCCGTTTCAGGGATAGCGCTGAGCCGTTCGAAGCTGATTGGTTTGCCGCAGGTCGCGCAGTAACCGTAGCTGCCTTCCTCGATCCGTTCAAGCGCATCTTCTACCCGAGCCAGGTGAAGTTCATGATGCTCGGCGAGCGCCAGGTCTTTTCCCCGTTCATATACTTCTGAACCAAGGTCTCCGGGATGATTATCGATCGGGCTGAGCTCATTCGTATTATCGCGCATCGATTCATTCATTCCATAGTGATCATTATCCGACAATTGTTCGACTAAGGCTGACTGAGTTTCCTTCAGCTTTGCGGTGAGTTCCGCCAGCTGGGTTTTCGTCAAATGCGGCATAAGGTTGCTCCTTCCTTTCTGTGTCTAGAGCGGTTGTTTGAAACGTCTCCTCTAGCGGTATTTTGTGCAGAACCATGACGAAATACCTAAGGAAAATCCTTTCGCGCATGGACGGGTCATTTCCGGCTGTGCTACAATAAACAAGGCTTAGAAGAGGGATATCCTGCCGCTTAGTTGCGGGCAGGAAATGAAAAACGAGGTGACTGACCGCGTGGTATATTTTTTGATTGCATTAATCGTTTTTCTGGTGGATCAAGGCACGAAATATTGGATTGCGACTGGACTTACGATCGGGGAACAGATTCCGGTGATCGGCGACTTCTTTATCATTACCTCCCATCGGAACCGCGGCGCAGCGTTTGGCATTTTGCAGGATCAACGCTGGTTTTTTATCGTGGTGACCACGGTTGTGGTAGTAGGGATTGTCTGGTATTTGCTTAAAGTAAGAAAACAACCAAACAAGCTTCTGCCGGTTGCATTGTCCCTGGTCCTCGGCGGGGCGATCGGCAACTTCCTGGATCGTGCTGTCAGTGGGGAAGTCGTCGATTTTCTGATGTTCAATTTCGGGACGTATACCTTTCCGATTTTTAATGTTGCGGATTCCTGCATTGTTGTCGGTGTTGCCCTGATCATTTTGGATTCGCTGTTGGAAATCCGTCGAGAGAAGCAAGCCGCAGCCCATCAGGAGCATGAGGAAAACGTATGAGTTTGAACAAATCAGAGGAATTCGAAGAAGAGAAGCTCGAGTGGGTGGCTGGATCGGCCGACGCGAAAGAGCGAATCGATAAATATGCAAAAACGCAGCTGGGAGAGGACGTCTCCCGCAGCCAGATTCAATTGTGGATTGAAGCGGGGAATCTGGTCGTAAACGATGCGCCGGTCAAAGCGAATTACAAGCTGGCAGAAGGCGATCGAGTGGAATTGACCATACCCGAGGCAGAACCTGCGGAAATCGAGCCGGAGAACATTCCGCTCGATATTTATTATGAAGACAGGGATGCCATCGTCGTTAACAAGCCGCGAGGTATGGTTGTGCATCCTGCGCCGGGTCATTCTTCCGGCACACTCGTCAACGCCTTGATGTACCACTGCAAGGACTTATCGGGGATCAATGGAGAGCTCCGGCCCGGTATCGTGCATCGTATCGATAAGGACACGTCAGGGCTGATTATGGCAGCCAAGAACGATAAGGCGCATGCCTCGTTGGCAGCTCAGCTCAAAGCACACAGCGTGACACGGAAATATTATGCCCTGGTGCACGGCAATGTCAGCCATGATCAAGGAACGGTGGATGCACCGATCGGCCGCGATCCCCATGACCGCAAAATGTACACGGTGATCGAACGGAACAGCAAACAGGCGGTGACGCATTTTCAAGTCGTTGAACGGTTCGGGGACTATACACTGCTTGAGCTCAAGCTGGAAACCGGTCGAACGCATCAAATTCGGGTTCATATGAAGTTCATTGGCCATCCGTTGGTGGGAGACCCGCTATATGGCCGCAGCAAAGGAATCAAGATGGACGGACAAGCGTTGCACGCCGCCGTATTAGGGTTTGAACACCCTGACGATGGGCGTTATTTAGAATTCAGCGCTCCAATTCCTGCAGATATGGAAGCGGTGCTGCAATCGCTCCGAAACCGTTAAGCAACCATTCAATTGTTCACCTCCAGGAGACAGCTTGATCAAAAAGTACAAACGATCAGGTGATTAATCCATTCTCTAAATGGGCCGAATTCCTGCATATTTAAAGTGCGAGTTCGAACCATTTGAGAATGGATTTTTTAATGTATACAAAGGAGATGGACGTCTGATATGAGTACGCTGAACGGACAAGAAACCTATATTCAACAACAATTTGCGGAGCGCATTGGCGGGGCGAATTACGGCAAAGACACCGCTATTTATAAATTTGAGAAAATCAAACGGGCTAAAGCGGCGGCGAAAAAGGATTTCCCCGAGGTCGAGCTGATCGATATGGGCGTCGGTGAGCCGGATGACATGGCCGATGCCGGTATCGTGGCCAAGCTGGCGGAGGAAGCGGCCAAACGCGAGAACCGTGGTTACGCCGACAACGGGATTGCTGAGTTCAAGGAGGCGGCAGCGAAGTACCTCCATGATGTATTTGGCGTCGAAGGCATTGATCCCGTCGCAGAGGTCGTACACTCGATCGGCTCAAAACCGGCGATTGCCATGCTGCCTTCCTGCTTCATCAATCCCGGCGATATCACGATTATGACCGTACCGGGTTACCCGATCATTGGAACGCATACGAAGTACCTCGGCGGCGAGGTTTATACGGTGCAGTTGACCGAAGAGAACGATTTCCTGCCGGATCTGGATGCGATTCCGGAAGAGATCGCCCGTAAGGCCAAACTGCTGTATTTGAATTATCCGAACAATCCGACGGGTGCGAGCGCGACAAGAGAGTTTTTTGCCAAAGTGGTGGATTGGGCGAAGAAATATCAAGTTGTCATCGTACATGACGCGCCTTATGCGGCATTAACCTATGATGGGCTGAAGCCGCTAAGTTTCCTTTCCGTCCCAGGTGCGAAGGATGTGGGCGTCGAGCTGCACTCGTTGTCCAAGTCGTACAACATGACGGGGTGGAGAATCGGATTTGTGGCCGGGAACCCGCTGGTTGTTAAGGCGTTCAGCGACGTGAAGGACAACAACGATTCGGGTCAATTCATTGCGATTCAAAAAGCAGCCGCTTATGGGCTTGCCCATCCGGAGATTACGGAGCGGATCGCTGCCAAATACTCGCGCCGTCACGAACTGCTGGTGAGCGCGCTGAATGATTTGGGCTTCAACGCGAAGAAGCCAAAGGGATCGTTTTTCCTCTACGTTGAAGTGCCGAAAGGCGTGGAAGGCGGACCGACATTTGCGACGGCCGAAGATTTTTCGCAGTTTTTGATCCGTGAGAAGCTGATTTCCACTGTGCCGTGGGACGATGCGGGGCATTACGTCCGTTTCTCCGTCACGTTCATCGCCGACGGCGAGGACGAAGAGCATCGCGTTATTTCCGAAATCAAACGCCGCCTCGGCGACTTGAAGTTCATATTCTAACCGACGACTTATACTAACCAAGCCGCTCCAAGGGTTTTATGCCCGAGGGGCGGTTTTTCTGTTTTGTCTAATTGCCCGCCGAATTGCCGGGGTTGTCCTTGTTGCCACCTTTTCACGATTATCCCTTTCGTTCAGTGGCTGAAGTTGGTGACGAGGAAGAGAAAAAGGTATTAGTACAAGATGTCTCGCCAATCGAGTTTAGGTTGTACTGATCTGCTGCTGCCTAATCTTTACCTGACATATTGGTTAAATATGCGTGTTAACAATAGAAACATACAAAATGATCAGGCGAATACTAAAGGGAATATAGCGATTCAATGCGGATAAGCCGACAAAACTCAGGGTTGAATAAATATAACATACTATGTATAATTATAAACAATCATCAACACAGCAGGCTTTCAAAGGGAGTTGGAATAAACCTCAGCATTGGGGATGTATGAACTGGGTTGGGTGTCTTGACAGGCTAGCCTCATTCTGTCATAATTCATGTAAACCATAAGCACCTTTAATTCAGTCCCGTGAGGCTGGCAAGGTAACGTGAATGGGGAATTGGGCGGACTTCGCTTCTTTGTGGCGGAACCATATACCCAAGACCTACATGACAGTCATAGTATAACTGTGGCTAAAGACTCCTTGCCTGGATTTCCGGCAAGGAGTTTTTTTATGCGCCTATCACGGACGATGCAAGGTGACCCTATCCCTTAAGGAGGTCGCAGGCTGTGAGCAACGAAAGTCATATCATAATGGACGAAACGGCGATTCGGAGGGCACTGACAAGAATTGCACATGAAATTTTGGAAAGAAACAAAGGCATTGAGGGATGTGTACTGGCCGGCATCAAAACAAGAGGTGTCTACCTCGCGAAACGACTGGCTGAACGCCTAGAGAGCATCGAAGGAACAGCTATTCCATGGGGTGAGCTCGACGTAACGAACTACCGTGACGATAAAGAGGAATCCGCTCTGGGGTCTGGCAAAGCAACTTTCCCGGTATCGATTCAAGGCAAGAAAGTGATCCTGTTCGACGATGTGCTGTACACTGGCCGTACGATTCGGGCAGCGATGGATGCGATCATGGATTGCGGTCGTCCCGAGTCGATCCAACTGGCGGTACTCGCCGACCGGGGGCACCGAGAACTTCCGATCCGTGCTGACTACATCGGTAAGAACGTGCCGACCTCGCGGGCGGAAGAAATCGAAGTTCTCCTGACGGAGCATGACGGCACCGATCTGGTTCAGATCCTGCAGGCACGGGAGGGGAACTAGGATGGCGCTGACGGCAACCGCTGTGAAGGAACGTAGCCTTCTCGGACTAAAGGATTTCAGCGCGGCGGAAATTTCCGCGATCCTCGACCGAGCGGCCTACTGGGATGCAAAGGAAGAGAAGATGATCCCGGTGCTGAAGGATCATTTCGTCGCAAATATGTTTTTTGAAAATAGTACGCGCACCCGCTTCTCCTTCGAGATGGCGGAGAAACGGTTAGGCGCTCAGGTGCTCAACTTCGCGGCAGCCGCTTCCAGCGTGGAGAAGGGCGAATCGATATACGATACCGTCCGCACGCTGGAATCCATGGGGATCGACGCCGGCGTGATCCGGCTGAAGCCCATCGGTATGCTGGAGGAACTAGCCAAGCGGGTATCGGTGCCGCTGGTCAATGCCGGCGACGGCAATAACGAGCATCCGACGCAAGCGTTGCTGGATCTATATACGATGAAACAACACTTCGGAGAACTCAGCGGACTAAAAGTGTCGATTGTCGGAGATATCAAGCATAGCCGGGTCGCTCGCTCCAATTTGTGGGCGTTGCAGAAATTCGGCGCCGAAGTGAAGCTCTGCGCGCCGGAGAATATGCAAGCGCCGGAACTGAGTACGCACGCATCTTACATTCCGATGGACGAAGCGCTTTGTGCCGATGTGGTCATGATGCTGCGAGTACAGTTGGAACGCCATACAGACGGGCTGATCAAGTCGGCCGAAGAATACCGCTTGCAATACGGCTTGACGGAAGAACGGGCCGCAGCGCTTGCGCCGCATGCGCTGATCATGCATCCAGCTCCGGTGAACCGGGGCGTGGAGATCGACGATGCGGTGGTGGAACATCCGCAATCCCGAATTTTTAAGCAGATGCAAAACGGGGTTCCGATTCGCATGGCGGTTATGGAACGCGCTTTGCTGTAAGCGATAGCGGAGTAGTAGAGGCTGCAAGACGGTCGATGGACGTTTTTCGGTACGTACTCAAATCAGCGGGGGGATTAAAGCATGCGGCTTGTCATTATCAATGCCAACATCTTAAACGAACTAGGGGAGCAAGAGTTATCTCAAATCACGATCGAAGACGGAGTCATCGCCAAGGTTGAGAAAGCAGGGCAACTTGGTCAGGCAAACGCAGAAGCCGGGACCCAGGTCATCGATGCCGGCGGCAGACTGGTCACTCCGGGATTTATCGATATGCACGTTCATTTGCGTGAACCGGGGTTCGAGCATAAAGAGACGATCGAAACCGGCTCAAGGTCAGCAGCTCAAGGCGGATTTACCACGATCGCCTGTATGCCGAACACTCGGCCGGTGACTGACAACCCGGATACCGTACGGTTTGTGTTACAGAAGGCCACAGAAGCCGGATTGGTGAATGTGCTGCCTTATGCGGCCATCACCAAAAGCGAGCTTGGCCGGGAGCTGACCGACTTCGCGGCCTTGAAAGACGCCGGGGCCATCGGCTTTACCGACGACGGCGTCGGCGTGCAAAATGCACAGATGATGAAGGATGCAATGCGGCAGGCAGCCTCACTGGGGATGCCCGTGATCGCCCACTGCGAAGACAATTCGCTTGTGGAAGGAGCACCGGTGGCTGAAGGGGAATTCGCCCGAAAGCATGGTCTAAAGGGAATTCCGAATGAATCGGAGGCGATTCATGTCGGGCGGGATATTTTGCTCGCGGAAGCGACCGGGGTTCACTACCATGTGTGCCACGTAAGCACAGAGCAGTCGATTCGGCTGATCCGCCAAGCGAAGCAAATCGGCATCAACGTCACTGCGGAGGTATGCCCTCACCATCTGATTTTGTCCGAAGAGGATATTCCGGGCCTTGATGCCAACTGGAAAATGAATCCACCGCTGCGTTCGCGCCGAGATGTCGAAGCGTGCATCGCTGCGTTGGAAGACGGCACGCTCGATATTGTCGTAACCGACCATGCCCCGCATAGCGAAGAGGAGAAAGCGAAAGGCATGCAGCAAGCGCCGTTTGGCATCGTTGGTTTCGAGACGGCCTTTCCGCTGCTGTACACGAAGTTCGTGGCCACGGGTCGCTGGAGCCTGGCGATGCTGGTGCAGCGGATGACGGCGGATCCGGCCCGTGTGTTCGGCTTGGAAGCGGGACGGTTGGTATCGGGAGCTCCAGCCGACCTGACGATCGTGGATCTGAACGCGGAACGAACGGTTGATCCGGCGGCTTTTGCCTCGAAAGGGCGGAACACCCCATTTACGGGGTGGGATCTAAAAGGCTGGCCTGTCGCAACGATCGTCAAAGGGAAGCTGGTATGGAACGACGCGCTCGAACTAGCCCGTTAATGGGCGGATGTGAATATAGTAATTCAGCTTATGGATAAAGGAGTGCTGCAGGATGCAGGCAAGACTATTGTTGGAAGACGGCACGCTGTTTACCGGAACCTCATTTGGAGCGGAAGGGGAAAAGACGGGGGAGGTCGTTTTTAATACGGGAATTACGGGGTACCAAGAGGTGCTGTCCGATCCTTCTTACTGCGGGCAAATCGTCACGATGACGTATCCGCTGATCGGGAACTATGGCATTTCGCGCGACGACTTTGAATCCGTTGCACCATCGATTCACGGCTTTGTGGTTCGCCGCTATGAACCGACCCCAAGCAACTGGCGGGCCCAATACAATTTGGGTGACCTGCTCAAGGAATACGGCATTCCCGGCATTACCGACATCGATACGCGCATGCTGACGCGCCTTATCCGCCATCAGGGAACGATGAGAGGAATTCTGACCACCTCGGCGAAATCGATCGACGAGTTAAAGGAAATGATGCTGGCCACCAGCATTGCCGAGTTGCGCAATCAAGTCGCGCAAACTTCAACGCATCATGTATACAGTAGTCCGGGATCCAAGGAACGGATCGTGCTGGTCGACTTCGGCGCAAAAAGCGGGATTCTGCGCGAGCTGAACAAACGCGATTGCGATGTAGTGATCGTGCCGCATAACACGACCGCGGACGAAATCCGCCGCCTTCACCCGGACGGCATCCAACTGTCCAACGGACCTGGGGACCCGAAAGACGTTCCTTACGCCGCGGAGATGATCGCCGAGCTGCTCGGTGAGTATCCGATTTTTGGGATTTGCCTGGGCCACCAGCTGTTCGCCTTGGCTTGCGGCGCCGATACGGAGAAGCTGAAATTCGGCCATCGCGGCGGTAACCATCCCGTCAAGGAGCTGGAGTCCGGCCGCTGCTACATTACGTCGCAAAACCACGGCTACACCGTAAACGAAGCGTCCATTGCCGGCACGGAGCTGGAAGTGACGCATATCAACAATAATGACAAAACGATCGAAGGACTTAAGCATAAGAAATATCCGGCCTTTTCTGTCCAATATCATCCGGAGGCGGCTCCGGGACCTTACGACAACAGCTACTTGTTCGACCGGTTCATTGAGATGATCCGCGAACATAAGCGGCAGAACCCGCAAAAGCCCCGCCAAGCCAAACTGATGGCCGCTGCGAAAGGAGAACTGTAAACCTATGCCGATCAACAAAGACCTTAAGAAAATACTCGTCATCGGCTCTGGACCGATCGTGATCGGCCAGGCAGCCGAGTTCGATTACGCCGGAACGCAAGCCTGTCAGGCGCTGAAAGAAGAAGGCGTCGAGGTGGTGCTGATCAACAGCAACCCGGCGACGATCATGACCGATACGAACATGGCCGACAAGGTTTACATCGAACCCATCACCCTGGAATTCGTAACGCAAATCATTCGTCAGGAGCGGCCTGACGGCTTGCTTCCAACGCTTGGCGGGCAAACCGGCCTGAACATGGCGGTTGAGCTGGCCCGCGCAGGTGTACTGGAACGCGAAAATGTGAAGCTCCTCGGCACGCAGCTGACTTCGATCGAAAAAGCGGAGGACCGCGACTTGTTCCGCGAGCTGATGCGTGAACTGGAGCAACCGGTGCCGGAAAGCTCTATTATCACCACAGTGGATGAAGCGCTGCAATTCGCTGATGAGATCGGCTACCCGGTCATTGTCCGTCCGGCGTATACGCTTGGAGGTACCGGCGGCGGGATCTGTGCCACGGAAGAGGAACTCCGCGAGACGGTAGCTTCAGGCATTCGCTACAGCCCGATCGGTCAATGCTTGATCGAGAAATCGATCGCCGGCATGAAGGAAGTCGAATACGAAGTCATGCGCGACGCCAACGACAACTGCATCGTGGTCTGCAACATGGAGAACTTTGATCCGGTGGGCGTACATACCGGGGACAGCATCGTTGTCGCGCCGAGCCAAACGCTCTCCGACCGTGAATATCAGATGCTGCGTTCGGCCTCGCTTAAGATCATCCGGGCGCTGAACATCGAAGGCGGCTGCAACGTGCAGTTTGCGCTGGATCCGCAGAGCTTCCAATACTATGTCATCGAAGTAAATCCGCGGGTCAGCCGTTCTTCGGCGCTTGCGTCTAAAGCGACAGGCTACCCGATCGCTAAAATGGCGGCTAAAATCGCGATGGGTTACACGCTCGACGAAATCGTCAACCCGGTCACAGGGCAGACCTACGCTTGCTTCGAGCCGACGCTTGATTACATCGTCAGCAAAATCCCACGCTGGCCGTTCGATAAATTCATCCACGCGAACCGTAAGCTAGGTACGCAGATGAAGGCGACCGGCGAAGTGATGGCCATCGGCCGCACATTTGAGGAGTCCATTCATAAAGCGGTCCGGTCGCTCGAGATCGGCACGCATCGCCTGTACCTGAAAGGCGCGGAGAAAATCGACGAAGAGACGTTAAACAACCGTCTGATCAAGGCGGACGACGAGCGGCTATTCTTGATCGCCGAAGCATTCCGCCGGGGCTACAAGCTGCAGCAAATCCAGGAATTAACCGGAATCGACTGGTGGTTCCTCGACAAAATCGAACGCTTGGTGGAATTCGAGAAGCAAATTGCGGGGGAAGAGTTCTTTTCCTATGATACGCTGTACGAAGCGAAGCGCTTAGGGTTTACCGACCGGGCGATCGCCGAGCTGCGTACTGCCGGGCAGCCATCAGGCACGCACCGGACCGAAGCTGAAGTAAGAAGCTTCCGCAAAGAGCACGGGTTGAAGCCGGTTTACAAAATGGTCGACACGTGTGCAGCCGAGTTTGAGGCCTCCACGCCTTACTACTACTCGACCTATGAAACGGAAAATGAAGTCCTCCAAACCGACAAAGAAAAGATCGTCGTGCTTGGCTCCGGACCGATCCGGATCGGGCAAGGGATTGAATTTGACTACTCGACGGTACATGCGGTATGGGCGATTCAAAAAGCCGGTTACGAAGCCGTCATCATCAACAACAATCCGGAGACGGTATCCACTGACTTTAACACGTCGGATCGCCTGTACTTCGAGCCGTTATTCTTCGAGGACGTGATGAACGTAATCGAAGAGGAGAAGCCGGTGGGCGTCATCGTGCAATTCGGCGGCCAAACGGCGATCAACCTGGCGGCGCCGCTACAAGCGGAGGGCGTGCGCATTCTCGGCACCTCCCTCGAGAGCATTGACGAAGCCGAGGATCGGAAGAAGTTCGAAGCTCTCTTATCGAAGCTCGACATCGCGCAACCGAAGGGCAGCACGGTCACTTCTGTGGAAGAAGCCGTGGGGACGGCACAGTCCCTTGGTTATCCGGTGCTAGTCAGACCGTCGTATGTACTCGGGGGCCGGGCGATGGAAATTGTCTACTCCGATGAGGAACTGCTCCGCTACATGGAGGAAGCGGTGAACATTAACCCGCAGCATCCGGTACTGATCGACCGCTACATGCTGGGCAAGGAAGTGGAAGTTGACGCCATCTGTGACGGGGAGACGGTGCTCATCCCGGGGATCATGGAGCATATCGAACGCGCTGGGGTACACTCGGGCGACTCGATTGCGGTTTACCCACCGCAGCATTTGTCCGAGGAATTGAAGGGTAAAATCGCCGAGATCACGATGAAGATCGCCCGTGAGCTGAAGACGATTGGCTTGGTCAACATCCAATTCGTCATCTACAAAAACGAAGTGTACGTCATCGAAGTCAACCCGCGCTCGTCGCGGACGGTACCGTTCCTGAGCAAAGTGACGAACATTCCGATGGCGAACGTGGCCACCCAATGTATCCTCGGTACGAAGCTTAGCAATCTTGGCTACCAAAACGGCCTGTGGCCGGAAAGCACCCAGGTTGCGGTCAAGGTTCCCGTGTTCTCCTTCGCCAAGCTGCGCCGTGTTGAGCCGACACTTGGACCGGAAATGAAATCGACCGGCGAGGTGATGGGCCGCGATCCGCAATATGCCAAAGCGCTGTATAAAGGTTTGATTGGCGCGGGCATGAAGATCCCTGCTACCGGAGCGATCATCGCCACGGTAGCCGATAAAGATAAGCAGGAAGCGGTTGACTTGCTGCGCGGCTTCTACCGCCTGGGCTACAAGATCATCGCTACGGACGGCACGGCTTCCGCGCTGATTGAGGCAGGCATCCACGTAACGACCGTCTACAAGCTGTCGGAAGGGGTGCCGAACATCCTGGATCTGATCCGAAACGGCGAAGCTCACTTTGTCATCAATACGCTGACCAAAGGTAAAGAGCCGGAACGCGACGGCTTCCGCATCCGCCGGGAAGCGGTGGAGAACGGCGTCGTCTGCATGACCTCGCTGGATACGGTCCGGGCACTGCTGGAGATGTTGGAGACGATCAACTTCTCCTCCCAAGCCATGCCTACGCTTTAAAGAGGAAGTTCAAAAATCGACTTTTGATCACGAAGCTGGGTAAAACGAAACATTAAGCGGCGGCTCGGAAGCATCATGCTTCGGAGCCGCAAGCATGAATGGAGGAGAGCGGATTTGCGATCGTTTGAAGATGCGGCAGGGAAACTGATCGTCGGCCTGGACTTCCCCGATGCGGATCAGGCGCGGAAGCTGCTGAAGGAGCTGGAGGGGATCCCTTGTTACATGAAGGTGGGGCTGCAGTTGTTTTACGCGGCTGGTCCAGAATTGATCCGCGAATTGAAGCAGCGGGGGTACTCCGTTTTTCTAGACGTGAAAATGCATGACATCCCGAACACGGTCAAGGGCGGGGCAAACAGTGTCACGAAGCTAGGCGTGGATCTGTTTAACGTGCATGCCGGTGGCGGGCTGGACATGATGAAATCGGCTCGGGAGGGGGCTTTGGCCGCGCTGGAGAGCGACCGTTCGCTGACGATGCCGAAGATCATCGCGGTCACGCAACTGACGAGCACGAGCCGCCAAGTGATGAACGAGGAAATCGGCATTCCGGGCGAAGTGGAGCGAGCTGTTGTGCATTACGCGGAATTGGCCCGCCAAGCCGGGCTGGACGGCGTTGTCGCTTCGCCTCTTGAGGTGACGGCGATCAAAGCGCAATGCGGACAAGCCTTCCTGACCGTGACGCCGGGAATTCGTCCGGCGAACAGCCCGCAAGGCGATCAGTCGCGCACTTTGACACCAGGCGAGGCGATGGCCCAAGGCACGGATTACATCGTCGTTGCGCGGCCGATCATTGCTGCCCCAAATCCGCGTGAAGCGGCGGAATCGATCATTAAGGAGATGATGTTGTCATGACTAACACTCAATCGGTAGAAGCGCAAATCGCCGGAAGTCTGCTGGACATCGGGGCGGTGGCGCTCCGTCCGCATCAGCCGTTCACTTGGACCTCAGGTATCAAGTCGCCGATTTATTGCGACAACCGGCTTACGATGTCGTACCCTGAAATCCGCGACTTGATCGCTGAATCGTTTGCAGCCATGATTCGCGAAACGTACCCGGATGCCGAGGTGATCGCCGGAACGGCAACGGCCGGCATCCCGCACGCGGCGTTCGCTTCGCAGAAGCTGGGCCTGCCGATGGCCTACATTCGCGATAAGGCCAAAGGGCACGGCAAAGAGAATCAAATCGAAGGTTTGATCAAACCGGGGCAAAAGGTTGTCGTCATCGAGGATTTGATCTCCACCGGCGGCAGCTCGATTAAGGCGGCGCAAGCCGTTCGCGACGCCGGGGCGGAGCCGTTGGCCGTATTGGCGATCTTCAGCTATCAGTTGGACAAAGCCGTGCAGGCCTTTGCCGATGCGGGCTTCCCGCTGCAAACCCTGTCCAACTATACGGCGCTGATTGACGTTGCCGTGAAGCGCGGCGACATCCAGTCGGAAGATCTGGAACTCCTCCAGTCTTGGCGGAAGGACCCCGCTTCTTTCGGTAACGCGGAATAGACGTGTGAATCAGACTATTGTTATACAGAAAAGAACCACCCCTGAGAAGCGCGCATTCGCTTATCTCACGGGTGGCCTTTTTTTACTTAAACGAAAATCCCTCGTATTTCTCCGCATTCTTCAGGCTGGTCCATACGTCCGGCGAGTCTCCGCCGATATGCCAGTAGGCATACCCGGCGATGCCGTATTTCGCCCCTAACCGGTATTTCTCGGATAGAGAACGGGCGTCCTCCAGCCATATTTTGTGCAGCGTGCCGTTCTTCCGATATTCCACGGTATACTGGCCTGCCGCCGCGTTCCATTTCGGCTTTACTCCATATTGGCTGACCCGGTTATTTTGCTCGGGGAGGGAAATGTCCTCCGATGACAACGTAGCCCCATTGCCACTCAGGCTCCAATCCCGCGTGTATAGCGGCATCCCAAGGACGAGCTGGTCGGCGGGTACTTTGGCGAGCAGTTTATCGATGTGCTTTTGTACCCAGCCGAGCGAAGCGACCGAACCGGCCGAAGCTCCGCTCCAGTGCTCGTCATAGGCCATGACGACCAGGTAATCGGCGCTCTTGGCCAATTCGGCGTAATTGTAAGCATCCGACCAGTCGGTGCCAAGATCAGGCGGAAGATCGACGGACAATACGGCGGAAACGGAGTGAAGCTCCTGGGCTAGCTTGCTGATAAATGATGTAAACAAGCTCCGGTCGGAGGCCGCAATATTCTCGAAATCCACGTTAATGCCGTTCAACCCGTATTTTTGTACATAGGACTTCAAACTCTGAATCGCATCCGAAGACAACGAGCTGGAAGCGAGCATCTTGTGCGTCGTTTCCTGATCAAACCGGTTGCCGACCATGGCCCATACCTGTTTGCCGTTACTTTTGGCCCAGGTTACTAGGGGAGGAACGCTGGAATCGGAGATTTTGCCGGTGCTTTCGAGAAAATACCACCTAGGCGCAAGCACGTTTACGTTCGATTGCAGAACCGACTTCTTATAAGCTTCAGTGGATTGTCCATATTGCCAGCCGATGCGAATCCCCGGATTACTATTCGTTGCAATCGCATCGGTCCAGCGCTTGTCCTGCAGCAACCGGTCCAGGATGACCGCAGTCTCCTGACGGGTGATCGCCTGCGCCGGGTAGAACATTCCGCCGCTGCCCTGCATCAGTCCCAACTGCGAAATCGAGCCGATATACGGTTTGGCCCAGACGGCGATCGACGTTTCGTCCTTGTAGTTGGTCGGTGCGTTAGCCGACGACCCTGTTTGCTTCAGCGCGCGAACTAGCCAAGCCGCGGCCTCCTGGCGGGTCAGCGGCTGTTCGGGCTGGAAAATGCCGTCGCCCATACCCTCCGTCAGGCCAAGCTCGGTTGCAGCCTGGATCGTACCGTAATACCAAGCGCTCTTCGGAACGTCGCGATAGGCCGGAACGGCGGATTCCGCCGGATTGACTTGGAAGATCCGCGTTAGTGTCGTCATGAATTCCGCCCGAGTTATCGAGCGGGTAGGGGAAAACAAAGACTCGGATGTTCCTTTCATCACGTTATTGGCATGTAATCGAATGATCGCATCTTTGGCATAGCTGGCCGATATATCCGTATACGGGAGTTTGTCGGCAGCTGCCGGCTGCAGGCGGAAAACAGCGGCGGTAAGCAATAACGTCACTGCAAGCAAAGGGGGAATCAATTTTTTCATGAAGTAGTTCTCCTTGCCGATTCTAGTAGAATTCTCCTTAATTCTAACAGGATTGTAACCTAGCATCAGCGCTTAAAATCTGGAAGAAAAATGTTCCCGTTCGTTCATTTCGTTGTAACTTTTTGCCATAGTATTTCGTTTATAATGCAAGACGTAAATGAATTGCTAGACAAGGTCAAGAAGAGCAAGACGAGGCAGAATCACAAATTAGGAAAATGGGAGAACGATACACGATGATGCGATGGCTTCGTAAACCAGAAAAAGTCGAAGTTCAGTCCGGAGCGGACTCTCCGGTCCCGCAGGCGGAAGCGGAAGTCGCTATCGCCTCGGAGGAGACGGCCATAGAGGATGCAACCGCCGAGGTCATTGCAACTCGTGCGCTAGAAGAAGAACCGGAGAAAGAGACCGGACCCATCTTGTCGGTCAGAGAAGTTCGGCGTTCTTTTCCGGTTGGCGGAGGAGAAATCCAGGTTTTGAAAGGGATCAACATGGAGGTGCTTTCCGGTCAGTTGGTGATGCTTAAAGGGCGTTCCGGCTCGGGCAAAACGACGCTGCTCAATATGCTCGGCGGATTGGATCAGCCGACGTCGGGCGAAATTTGGTTCCGAGGCCAGCCGCTTCATGAGTTGAACGACGATAAACGGACGCTGCTGCGCCGGGATCAGATCGGCTTTATTTTCCAAGCGTATGCTTTGCTTCCGTTGCTGTCTGCCTGGGAGAATGTCGAGCTGTCGCTCCGAATGGCGGGAGTTCCGCCCCAAGAATGGAAGCGGCGCGTAACCCACTGCTTGGAGCTCGTAGGGCTGGGCAAGCGGATGTTCCACCGCCCGTTCGAACTGTCCGGGGGGGAACAGCAGCGGGTGGCGATCGCCAAAGCGATCGCTCACCGTCCAAAGCTACTGTTGGCGGATGAACCGACGGCCAATCTCGATTCGCAAATGGGAGCACAAGTCATGGCAGTATTCAAGAACATCATACAGACCGAACACGTAACAATCTGTATGACCACACACGATCCTACAATCCTGGAGGTAGCGGACCATGTTTACGAAATGGTGGATGGCAAATTTATCGGGTAAAGGAGGGAAATCGGGGCTATTTCGAATGCTGGGGATTTTATCCCTAAGCTTGTCTTTGGTGGCATCCACGGGCTGTGCCTTGCTTCCGAACGAAGAAGCGGAGGAGGACCTGCCGGTCATCACGCCGCCGACGATCTCGAAGAAACCGGAGTATGAGGTACGCACGGAGACGATAGAGCTCAAAGTCAGTGCGGTTGGCAAGATCATGAGCCAGCGGGAGGAGCCGTTATTTTTTACGGAGGATAATCTCCACGTGAAGGAAGTCATGGTCAAGGCGGGAGATAAGGTCAAGCAGGGCGACGCTCTGATTCAACTGGACGTAGAAGACCTGCAGAAGGACTTGCGCAAGAAGAAGCTGGAATTCCGCAAGCAGGAGATCTCCATGAAGGAGCTGCTGCGTACGAAGGATGAGAAGGACCCGATCGAATTCGAGGAAGCCTCTATCGTTTTTGAGGAACAGCGCCAAGCGCTGGAGGATTTGGAGAAAACGATTGCGGACGGTACCTTGCGGGCGCCGTTCTCCGGCACGGTAGTTTCCGTCTCCGCCCAGAAGGGTGCGGCGATTAAAGCTTACGACACGGTAGCGGTGTTGTCCGATACATCGTCACTGGTGGTAGCGGCTCAGTTTGCCAAGGAAGATTTGGCGAAGGTCGCCGTTGGCATGAAGGCGAAGGTCGACATCAATGCGGCCGGCGTATTCGACGGTAAAGTAAAAGTGATGCCGGTCGATACCGGTTCATCCGATAACGGAAACGGTAACGGCGGCGGGGGTGGAGCCACTCCTCCAGAGAAAGATACGATCGATAAATATCTGGTCGTTCAACTCGATAAATGGCCGGCGGGCATTGAACGCGGCCGTCCGCTTAGCGTGTCCATCGTGACGGAACGCAAGGAAAACGCCATATTGATTCCGATTTCCTCCCTGCGGACGATCGGCTCGCGCACTTACGTCCAGGTCGTAGAGGAGGACGGCACGAAACGCGAAGCCGATGTCGAGGTAGGCATTCAAACCTCGACCGACGTGGAAATCGTTAAAGGACTCACGCCGGGACAGAAAGTAGTGGGTCGTTAATGGGAGTACCTTTATTACGATTGCTGTTCCGCAAAATGTGGAACACGAAATGGCTGACGTTAAGTACTTTACTGGGCCTGATCGTCGCCGTCTCGTTTACGGTCAGCATTCCGATGTATTCCGACGGGTCGTTGAAACGGGTCGTCGCGACCACCCTGAAAGCCGAAAGCGAAGGGCTTCCTGCGGGTTCGCTGATCATGAGCTATCAGGCTTCGGGCGGCACGAAGACGGATCCCGCTGCTCTTGCGGCCGTTAATCAATATATCGTCGACGAGGTGCCGAAAGAGATCGGCTTCCCTCATGACGCCTACGTCAATACGCGGTCGATCCGGAGCACGGAGGTATTCCCGGAGGATCCAACCAAAGTGGATGCAAGCCGTACCCGGACGATGTCGATTGTGTCTATGAGCGGATTGCAGGATCATATTTCCCTATCCGGCGGCCAGCTGTACTCAGATCGAGCCGACGGCGATACGCTTGAGGCTCTGATGCTGGAGGAGGCGATGTACCGCCAGGACCTGCACGTTGGCGACGTGATGGAGTATCCTGTGTACAGCGGTGTTGACGTGACGCTGAAAGTCAAGATCGTCGGCACCTTCCAGTTGACTAATGAAAATGATCCGTATTGGTACCAGGGTTTTGAAGGGATGATGAACAACTTCTACGTCCCGGATCAAGTGTTTAACGAAAACTTGCTGAATCGTTTATCGATTCCGTTGCATAATTCCAGCTGGTATTACGCTTTCGATCTCGGTGAGATCAAAACGAGTCAGCTGTCTCCATTGTCGGACACGTTGGACCGACTGAATGTGGAGTTGTACCAGAAGCTGAAAGACACAAAGGTGGACGTTTCCTTCGGCAGTCTGTTGAATGATTTCCGCAAGCAAAGCTTGCAGATGCAGACCCTGTTGTTTACGCTGGCGGCACCGATGATTGCTATGGTGTTCTATTATATCGTCATGAACGCCCGCCAAGCCCTCGACAAGCAGCAGAGCGATATCGCCGTGCTGCGAAGCCGCGGAGCTTCCACGAAGCAGATTATCTTGATCTATTTATTTGAAAGCTTGATTCTGGGTGCGGTCGCGTTGATCGCGGGCCCATTGCTTGGTTGGTTTATGTCGAAGAGCATCGGATCGGCGGACGGCTTCCTGACCTTCGTGAATCGAAAGTCCATTCCGGTCGGATTCAATTTCGACGCTCTGGCATTAGGCGCGGCGGCGGTCATTATCGCCATCCTGGCTACTTTGCTGCCTGCGGTCTCGTTCGCCCGATCTTCGATCGTCAAGACCAAGCAGAAGCAAGCCCGCTCCGATCGGGCTCCGTTCTGGCAGCGGTGGTTCCTGGATATCGTCCTGATGGGGATTTCGGGTTACGGCTATTACATGTTTAATCAGCGCCAGATGTTGACGTTCCAGACGGGGATGACGACGGATGAGTTGCAAGTACAGCCGTTTTTGTTCTTCGTTCCGGCGTTGGCGATTTTCTCGATCGGGCTATTTTTCCTGCGGGTATTCCCGTGGTTGCTGAAGTTGATCGGCTGGATTGGCAAGAAGTGGTTGCCGGTTCCGTACTACCTAAGCTTGACCCAATTATCCAGGTCGTCTTCCTCCTATTATCCGTTGATGATCCTGCTCGTGTTAACGCTGGGACTAGGGGTATATAACGCCTCGGCAGCCCGGACGATCGACCTGAATTCGACGGAGCGGACGCTGTATAAATACGGAGCGGACGTGATCATGCGGACGGTATGGGAAGGCACGCCTGAGATTACTCGCCCTTCCCAAGGAGGCTCCGGCCAAGGTCAAGGCGGGGGCTCTGGAGGTTCAGGCGGCGGCGGGAACCCGGGAGGAAGACCGGGTGGCGGACCGGGCGGCGGTGGGCAGAACCCCACTCCGACAAAGGTGAATTATTCCGAGCCCCCGTTCGAGGTCTTCCGAAAACTGGATGGGGTCGAGCATGCGGCGCGCGTGCTGCAGACGAAAGGGAATATCATCGTCTCCGGCCGTTCGGCGGGCCAAGGCAACGTGATGGGGATCGACAATGTTGATTTCGCCCAGGTGGCTTGGTTCCGGAACGATCTGTTTCCGACGCACCCATTCAACTATTTGAATTTTCTCGGCATGAATGAAAGCGCGGCTTTGGTACCGTCTACCTTGGCGGAGAAATACAAATTGAAGCCGGGCGACGTGTTTACGGTGGCCTTGGGTGAGCAGACGGTGGAATTTGCCGTTTATGGAATCTTGCCATATTGGCCTAGCCAATACCCGGACCAAACGCCGTTTATTATCGCGAATTTGGATTATATCTACGACCAGGTTCCCCTCATTCCGTATGAGGTATGGCTCAAAATGAAGCCGGGAGCCAAGGTTGCGCCGTTGATTACCAAGCTGGCGAACGAAGGGATCGAACTTTATTCGGTTGACGATGTACGCAGCGAATTAGCGGCCCAGAGCAAGCACCCGACTCGGGGCGGCGTATTCGGGATATTAAGCCTCGGCTTTCTCGTCTCGGTGATCGTTTCGTTGATTGGGTATGTGCTTTACTGGTTTTTCAATTTGTCGGGCCGGGTCGTCCAATTCGGGATCTTGCGGGCAATGGGCTTATCTCGTAAGCAGTTGACGTTTATGCTGCTGGCTGAACAAATCCTAACCGCAGGCCTGTCGATCGTGCTTGGGATCGTCATCGGGAAAATCGCCGGCAAGCTGTACTTGCCATTCCTGCAAACGGCAGACAACGTGACAACGCAAGTGCCTCCGTTTCGGATCGTGTTCGATTCCCAAGACACCCTACAGTTGTACGTCGTCGTGTTCGTGATGCTGTTGATGGGAGCCGGCCTGCTCTTCTGGCAAATCCGGCGACTGCGCGTGCATCAGGCGGTAAAAATGGGAGAGGAGCGCTAAGGGATGATTCATTGCGAAGGACTTGTCAAAATTTTTAAATCCGAAGATATCGAAGTTGTTGCGCTCCAAGGCCTGAACTTAACCGTAGAACAGGGCGAGATGATGGCGATCATCGGCAATAGCGGTAGCGGCAAATCGACGCTCTTGAACATCCTCGGCGGTTTGGATCGCCCGTCGGCAGGTCAGGTTACGGTCGGAGGTTGGGATTTGCTCAAGATCCGCGATGACCAGTTGGTGGAGTATAAACGGAATACGGTGGGCTTTGTTTGGCAAAATAACGCTCGCAACCTGCTTCCTTATTTGACCGCACTGGAGAACGTGGAAATGCCGATGCTGCTCACCGGCAAGCTGGATCGGGCTTATGCAAGAGAACTGCTGGAACGAGTGGGTCTGAAAGACCGAATGCATAACAAGCTGCATCAGCTCTCCGGCGGGGAACAGCAGCGGGTCGCGATTGCCATCTCGCTATCCAACCGGCCGAAGTTGCTGTTGGCCGACGAACCGACGGGTTCGGTCGACACGGCAACCTCCGATCAGATCATGCAGATCTTTCGCGAGGTGAATCGGGAGCTTGGAATCACGGTTGTCATCGTCACGCACGATTTAACGCTCGCAGGGAAAGTGGACCGCGTGGTCGCTATCCGCGACGGATTGACGAGCACTGAATTCTTGAAGCGGAATCCGAATCTCGATTTGGCGGCAGCGGAACTCGGTGCGGGCGGACTTCAGGAAGTTCACGAAGCCTTCGTCGTTGTCGACCGCGTGGGGCGCTTGCAGGTTCCGAAGGAATATTTGGAATCCGTCGGGATCAGCGGCCGGGCGAGCATGGAATTTGACGGGGAGAAAATCATTATTACCGCACCTAAATCATTGGAGGGGGATCCATCATGAGGTTGAAAAAATTATTATCCGTTTCGCTAGCGGCAACGCTGGCATTAGGCCTGCTGGCTGGCTGCAACGGCAGCAAGGCAGCGGACCCTGAACAGGAGAAAGTACTGCGTATCGGCGTGCTTTATGGCAGTTACGACGATTCTTATTTCCGGCAGCAATATACCGATGTCTATGAGTTTACGCATCAAAACGTACGTATCGAGGTTGTGCCTGCCATCGACCAGTCGCAATACCGTTATCAAGATAACTCGCAGCCTTACGTGCAACCCGATTATCTGGATAATATGAAGAAAATTATGACGGGTAGCAATCCGGTCGACGTTGTCGTAACCGACACATCGGTGCTGAACCAACTGATCAAGGAAAATATGGTGAAGCAGCTGGATCCCTTGATCCAGGAAGACAAATTCGATACGTCCGACTATGTCCCGGCAGTCATTGACGGAATTAAGGATCTCGGGGAAGGCAGCTTGTACGCCTTAACGCCTAGCTTCTCTTCTTCGGCCCTGTTCTACAATAAAAAGATGTTCACGGATGCCGGCGTAGAGCCGCCAACCGATAACATGACTTGGGATGACGTGTTTAACCTGGCACGGCGGGTGGCTAAAGGGGAAGGTAAAGACCGAGTTTACGGATTCTCCTTCAACCGTTATGTAGGCAATGACCCGTTCTGGGATATGCAATACAGCTACGTCAACTCGCTGCAGTTGAAGACGTACGACGACAAAGCCGAAACGATGACGGTCAACACGCCGCAGTGGACCAAGGTTTGGGAAACGATCAGCAAGCTATCGAAAGACAAAGTAATTCCGGACAACACCAGCAATCCGATGGACGGTAGCGATTGGTCTTCGATCAGCAGCGATCTGTTCCTATCTGGGAAAGTCGCCATGACCATAGGCGAGAGCTACTACATCAATGAAATTTCCGATGCCAATAACAATGCTTCGAAAATCAAAAACTTCAAGCCCGTAGATTGGGATGTCGTGACTTTGCCGTCTCATCCAGAGAAGCCGGGCGTTGGCGGCAACATTTGGCTCAGCAATACGTTCGCAATTAACAGCGCGGCTCCGAATGCGGATACGGCCTGGGACTTTATCAAATTCATTAATGGAGAAGATTGGGCGAAATTGAAATCGCGCAGCAACTCGTATGAGATGCTGGCCCGTAAATCGTATATCAAGCCGAAATCCGGGCTCGATTACAATATCCAGGCGTTTTATTTGCTGAAGCCAACACCTCCTAACGATCCGAAGCAGGATAAGCTGATGAGCGAGAAACCGGGGCTTTACAGCGTGACGGACAGTGGGCGTAAGTTCTTCCAGGAGGTCCTGGAGAACAAGAAAACGCCGGCAGAGGCGCTCAAGGAATGGGAAGAAAAGGGCAACAAGATGCTGCAGGAGATTAAGAACAATCCGAAGACCCAATTCCAGGAGGATGGTACGCCATTCGTTCCGCAAGAAGGAGCTGCCGCTGACGGAACCATTATTAAAGGTTAATCCGCAGTTTCAGGAAAAAACAGAAATTACCAGAGCAATCCGAGGCCGCCGGGCAGAATCCGGCGGCTTTTTTTGTTAAGGTTGGGTATTCTATAGGCAAGGACAATTTGCTCTAGTTGAAGAAAGGATGGACGAAAAAGTCATGCGGTGGATCTATTTCAATAAATTGTACAGAACGAAATTCCAAGCCGGATGCCTGGCTCGACGATTGGAGCAAGACGGCTGGATCTACGGTTTCGACGACATGCGGCAAATTGAAATTTTTCGCTCGCGCAAGGGCAAATACGGCGTACGCTTCATTCCATAATGTATTGCTTGACGTGCCCCGCAGGAATCGTGTATATTATTAATTGTCGCTATTTATTGACGCGGGGTGGAGCAGCCCGGTAGCTCGTCGGGCTCATAACCCGAAGGCCGCAGGTTCAAATCCTGCCCCCGCAATCCAAGCTTCCCCGGGCCCTTAGCTCAGTTGGTTAGAGCGGTCGGCTCATAACCGATTGGTCACAGGTTCGAGTCCTGTAGGGCCCATACGTGCGAAACCCCCTTGATCATCAAGGGGGTTTCTTTTTATGTGGTTATTAAGATTGGGGAATATTCGATGAAACGTCACCGGCTCGGATCCGTCGGAAAAATGAAAGCCCCACTAACACTCAAGTTAGTGGGGCTTTCATTTTCGCTCAATCAACGAAGATAGTCATTGTGACAATAGCCTGATATTGACTTGCCATTTATATCTTTGCCCCATACATAAGTCCAATCTGCAGAAGGTATAGGGTCTATAGCGCCATAATTGACGACAGTTCCATTCGCGAATTTACCTATTATGGAATAATTAGTTCCTGGACCGCTGCGTACATTCAAGTTCGATCCATCGGTTGTTACCACCGCAGTCCACTCATCACTGGCGTGAGCTTGTTGGACGGGCGCGATAGAAGGTGAAAGGAAAAGCAAGAACATGGATAAAATGATCATTGTTCCTATCTTTTTCATTGAAAAACCTCCTCTTCGAATGTGAAATTTGGAACATATATTATCAAAAAAATAGGTTGGCCAACCTTAATTTACCATAACATAATAAGGAAGGTATGTATATAGATGTTTTGGATTGTCGTGGAATATATTAACCTCTAATGACGATAAACAAGACAAATCATCCAAATGATCGCAACGATCCATACGAGTAGGATGAGACTTCCTGCGAACCAGTTTCTGGGTTTGCCCTTCTTCAATCGTTCTTCGGCAATGGCTTCATATTCTCGGATCACGGACTCGGGGATCATTCTTAAAGCGATCGCAATACCGAGCGGAATGAGTATCACATCATCCAGATACCCTAATACAGGGATAAAATCGGGTATCAAATCAATTGGACTGAAGGCATAGGCGACGACGCAAACGGCAAAAATTTTGGCATACCAAGGCGTCCGACGATCCTGATAGGCAAAATAAAGCAAGAAGATCTTTTTTTTTAGTTTTCTTGCCCACGTCCTAATTTTTTGAATCATTCCGCTACTCCCGTGTGCTTTTTTCTTCATGTTACCATGCGGCGCTGAGGTTTGCATAACGATAAGACCCATCCAGTATTATAGAAAGATCACTAGCAGTGCCCAAGTTAGAAAATACCCTCCGATGATCAGAGAAACGAACCCCTTGAATCTCATGGATTCCAGATAGGACTCGCTAGGTTCCGCGCTACCTCTAACTTTCCAAGCCTCATCCATTCGCCAGAACACATCCTGATGAAAAAAGGAGCCGCTCTCGCGGCTCCCTGAATCATTTGACTTGCTGTTGGATCACCAATCGATGGTATTCGTTGAGTAACTCGTCCAGTCGTTGACTTACCATGACCAGTTCCCTATCGACCAGACGTTTGCTTCCGGCGAGTCTGTTTAGTTCCATCCGGAGCTCTTCAATTTTGAGGATAAGATCCAAGGCGAACAACTCCCAGAATTGAAGTATCTATTGTATACGTCCGCTGTGCACTGGCGACCGTCCTGCGGATCCCACTTTATATCTGTCCGCACCAGGCTAAAGTGGTAACTATACTTTCTATGTCCGTTTTTGTAAATCCTCCCTAAATCCTGAGATAATATGCAAAAAACTGTCGATTCAGTGAATTTTATTAAAATTGAAGGTTTTTCGAAAGGCAGAAAAGGACCGCGGGTGGGCGGTCCTTTATCGGCGAAAGCGACGCGATTATTTGCTATCTTGAGTCGGCGCAGGGTGCGCAGCCAAATATTCGACCGCGTTGTAAGTCAGTACGGCGGCCTCGGCCCGGGTGATTTGATCCCCCGGATGGAATTGCTTGTTCTCATCCAGCTTGGCGATCCCCAGCACGAGCGCACGCTGAACGGTTCCCTGATACGAAACGGTGAGCTGGTCGTCATCGGTAAATTCGATCGGTTTAATATTGATCTTTGGCAAATCGCCATGCTCCTCCATCGCCAAAATCAGCTGATGGGTAAATTCCTCACGCGTCATCGGCTTGTCCGGGTTCACGGCTGCTTCCAGATCAAAACCGCTATTTTTCGCGATCACGAACGCCGGGGCATACCAAGCATCTTCCTTGACGTTAGTAAAGTAGTCGCTTGCTCCCTGGTTGACCTCCGTTTTGAGCTCCAACCCCAGCAGGTTAACGATGAGCTGAACGCCTTGGCTGGTGGTCAATTGGTCGTCCGGCAGAAAACTGTCGGCGCCGACGCCGCGAACGATTCCTTTGGCCTGCAGTACAGATATACTATCTTTGGCGGTGGAGTGGCTTACGTCTTTAAAGGCGCCTGCGGCGGCAAAGCTTTCTCCGGCAAGCGACAGACTCAGAATGGCAGTGGCGGACAACAGGGCTAAATTACGTTTAAACATGGGGTCATCACCTCGTCTTGTTATTTTTGACAACTACTAGACGAGAGCTTACTGAAAATGTTGCAAACTATCCGAAAGATTTTCCAAACGGGATGATTCGCGTCACATGATTGATTTCGTCAAGCTGAACCCACACAGCTCCTTCTGTTGTTCGCAGCTGTACTTTGTCTGGTGCGGAACCCCATTTAGGCAGTCCCGTCATCATTTGTCCATCTTGGAGCTGAACGACCACTTGATGGCCGAGAGTAACCGCCATTTTTAATTCATGCATGAAACCAAACCTCACCTTTCCTGAAATTCGAGCCGATCAACGTGCTACAACTAACTTATCATAAATCCCAATCGAATAGTTTATCGGAAAAGTCTGGTCCAGATTTTTGGTTGAATTTGATTCGAAATCTGTATATAATCATAAATACGGGATTTTTCTTGACGTGCCGGGGTGGCGGAATAGGCAGACGCACAGGACTTAAAATCCTGCGATGGGTGACCATCGTACGGGTTCGACCCCCGTCCTCGGCATCTAGAACAAGAAAGAGCGTATTCGATAAACGAATGCGCTCTTTTTTTATAGGAAAAAAGGATTATTTTCGCCAAAAAACGTTACGAAATATGTACCAAATGTCGATATAAAACCCAGAGGGCTGGAAAAAGGTTCCGGTAATTTAGCAATGAAGATAAAGGAGAGAAATCAATGATTGCTAACAGGAAAATGACGTATTGGATGCTCGTCTTGACGCTGCTCCTTTCGGTAATGGTTCCGACGGGCGTGTTTGCGGCAACGGGGGACATCAACTCCATTGCGATCGATGGAGAAAATACGACCATCGAACTTGGCGTGGGTAAAACGAAACAGCTCAAGGTTTCGGCTTCGGTAGAGGGGTCCACCTCAAAGAAGGACGTGACCAGCACCGTGGTTTGGACCACTTCCGACGCGAGTATCGTCAAGGTTGACGAAGGTTTGGTGACAGCGCTCAAGAGCGGCACAGCTACCGTTACGGCGTCTTATAATAATCCGTCAACGCAAGTCGGTTCCAAATCGTTGATCACGATTAAGGTTACGGACACCTACACCGCGTTAACCTTGGATTACAAACTGGACGGGAAATATAGCCTGGACAGTTCCGCATCGGATCTAACCGTTACGGCTAAGGCGAAGGTGGACAACGCCTCGATCGAACCAAAGGATGTTACGGCCGATGCGGAATGGACCTCCTCCAATGCTGGGGTTTTAACCGTTGAGAAAGGCCAAATAACGTTAACCGGTTCAGGGGAAGCCACGATTACGGCCAAATATGCCGGACTGACTGCTTCTTTTAAAGCTAAGGTAACTTCGCCGTACTCCGGTTTGAAATTGTATCAGACGGTTGGAACGACCGACACCGAGATTCAGGAGAAGGAAGACCTTGAGTTGATCATGGCCGACAAGGAAGTGAAGCTTCGGGTCAAAACAGTGTTGGCTAGCGATTCTACCACCAATAGCGACGTCTCGGATAAAGCGACTTGGGCTTCGACGGACAACGGCGTAGCTACGGTGGAAGATGGAACGGTTAAGATCGTATCCACGGGGAAAGCAACGATTACGGCATCGTATCTGGGGGAGCAAGTCAAAGTTGATATTTATGTGCGCGCTCCTTATGAGGCGATCCTGTTGACGCCATCCGGCGATCAAATGATGTTTATCGGCGAAGCGCTGGCCATGGATGCCGGCGTGCGCGTCAAAGCGAACGAAACGCAGGACGTTAGCGATGTCGCTGATTGGTCTTCTTCCAATAAATTAATCGCCACCGTGGACGACAAAGGCGTAATTTCAGCCAAGTCAACGGGGACGACCACGATTAAAGCCAGCTACCAAGGCGTAAGCAAGAGTATGAAATTAACGGTACTCCCTACAGTGACCAAACTAGAAGTCGAGAAAGACCAACTGGACGTTTATCTAGGGGGATCTGCCAGCTTGCCGAAAGTCACGGGCACGAAGTTGGACGGAGAAACCGTTGATCTAAGCAATGCAATCGCTTGGACCTCAAGTCAAGAGAATATCGCGATTGTGGAAGACGGGAAAATCGTTACGAAAGAATTGGATGATTCGGTAGTATCCGCCGAGGTAACGTTAACCGGGAAGCTTACGGAAGCTGGAACAGGACTGACGCCAAACGCGAGCTTCCCGATTCGGGGGACGACCGTCGAGGTTAAGGTGAGCGTAAAGGAGAAGGTATTAACCTTGCTCGCTTCGGAAGATTCTTTGAGTATCGTCATCGGGACGGAAACCGCTCTGCCGCAAATCACGGCTGTCTACGAAAACGGGGTAGAGCAAGCGAACCCGACGGGTGTAGAGTGGACGGTATCGGGTTCCAATGCAGTGTTGAAGACGACGGTAGACGGGAAGAAGCTCAAAGGTCTCAGCAAAGGCTCCGCTACGCTGAAAGCGACTTTTGAGAACAAAACGGTCAGCTTTTCCGTGACCATCGAACCGAAAATTACCAAGATTGTTGTGGAGCCACAATCGTTCGAGCTGAATATCAAGAAATCGAAATCGATTAAGGTAACGGGGTATTACACGGACGGCAAAAAGGTAACCCTCTCCTCCAAAATGGGCTGGGTTTCCTCCGACGAGAATATCGCTACGGTTTCTTCCTCTTCGGTGAAGGCCATTGCTGAGGGTTCGGTGACATTGACCGGCTCTTACCAAGGCCAAACGGTAACCGTGAAGGTGAACGTGATTCCGAAGCTGATGAAACTGGAGGTTAGCGAGAAAAAACTGCAGTTGGCTCCAGGATCGGCTAAAACGCTCGTGCTCACGGCTACTTATGATAACGGTAAAGTAGTCTCCGTGACCGGCAGCGCCAACTGGACGAGCTCGAAGACGAATGTTGCCAAAGTGTCGGCCGGCAAGATTGAAGCGGTAGCGAAAGGCTCTGCTTCCATCAAAGCGCAATACGACGGCAAAACGGTGACGGTTAGCGTTTCGGTAAAGTAATGTAGATCGTTTTTTCCAAGAGTCTGCCTTCGTAAAGGTGGGCTCTTTTTTTGCGAGTTAGCAAGTTTTGGTTGATTTTAGGCTAGGGCTTCCCCTATAATTGGAACAAATGTTCTGGGAAGAGGACGATCATCTATGATTAGACAGAAGACAAGAAGGACGTTAGTTTGGGGATACCTGCTTTGGTTCTGCGTTCTGATTACGGGTTGCTCGCTGGGAGGCTGGGAGGCGGCTGGGGGACAACCGGGGGAGAACGCGTCATGGATTTCCAAAGAGCAGGACGAAGGTCAACTTCGCGTCCTATTCCTGGATGTCGGACAAGGCGCTTCACAGTTGCTGATCAGCCCCTCCGGGCACACGATGCTCATCGATGCCGGCAACAATGACAAGGAAGATGAGATGCTAGGCTATCTGCAGGCTTATGGGGTACGCCACCTGGATCTCGTGATCGGGACGCATCCGGATGCGGATCATATTGGCGGTTTGGATCGGGTGATTGATCGCGTGGACATTGGCCAGGTGTATATGCCGAAGGTTCAGTCCAACACGAAGACGTTTGAATCGTTGTTGATTTCGATTCGCAACAAAGGATTGAAGGTCAAGACGGCCAAGGCCGGATTGGATCTGGCATGGGACGAACAGGTACAAGTGAAGATGCTCGCCCCGGCAACGTCAACCGACGACAACAACAATATGAGCGCTGTCGTTAAGGTGACCTATGGCGATACCTCGTTTCTACTGACCGGAGATGCGGAATCCGAAAGCGAACGGGCGATGCTCGAATCAGGAGCGAACCTTCACGCCGATGTCCTGCTAGTAGGTCACCATGGCTCAAAATCGTCAACCACGGCACGGTTCTTGAACGCGGTTAAACCAAAGTACGCGGTGATCCAAGTGGGCGAGAATTCCTATGGGCATCCGACGAAGACGATTTTGGACCGACTAGCCAAACAGAAGGTGGAAGTGTATCGCAACGATCAACAGGGTACTGTGGAGATCGTCAGTGATGGTAAAGAATATCAAATTATAACGGAAAGGTAGGAATGGGGATGGTCCATATCGTTGAAGGTTTTGAAGGTGAAGCCTGCATCCTGGAGTCGGGCGGGAACCTCCGGAACATCCCGCGGTCCCAGGTTGATCCTTCAGCCAAGCCGGGAGACGTTGTGGAATGGGATGGAGAGAAATGGGTTCCCAACAAGCAGGAAACCGAGCGGAGGACCCGCCAAATCCACGCCTTAATGGAAGAAGTGTGGGAAGAAGAATAACGCTTAATCTTTACCAGTAATCTTAAAATAAGAGGAGGAATGAAGTAAATGTTGACTAGACCGCAAACAGGGGAATACGCGGAGCATTTTGCACCCTACATTAACGAAGTGCCAGAAGGCGATCTGCTTGCCTTCCTGGAGTCGCAGACGAAGCAATTGCGCGAGGAATGGGGCGGAGCCAGCGAGACGCAGGCCAACTATCGGTACGCCGAAGGGAAATGGAGCGTCAAGGAAGTGCTGGGCCACATGGCCGATACGGAGCGGATCATGAGTTATCGAATGCTGCGGATCGCTCGCGGCGACACGACGCCGCTTGCAGGATTCGACGAGGAATTGTACGCCCGTCATGCCGGGTTTGATCGGCTGTCTCTAGAGGAACTGCTGCGCGGCTTTGAGATCGTGCGGGAAGCCACGCTGGTATTGGCTCGCCAGTTGTACGACGCTGCATGGGCCCGCACGGGAACCGCCGCCGGCGGACCTGCCTCCGCTCGTGCCTTCGCCTACATTCTCGCGGGGCATGCACAGCACCATACACGGATTTTGAGCGAACGCTATACCCAAGCCCAAGCTTAAACAGGCGGACCTAAACGCAAAAACGGACGGGATCAGCCATCCTGAGGATGGTAGCTTCCGTCCGTTTGTTTTGAATCGGGATTATTCGTGGGACATGATCATTTCCAGCTCTCCGCTTAAGCGGTAGGGGCCAAAGCCGGCTGGCAGGATGAAGTGCTCGCCTTTGGCCAAGTCGTAGCTTTGTCCGCCTGCTGTCAACGTACCGCTGCCAGCGAGTACGCTGAAGATCGTATATTTCTCGTTTGCTTGAACTTCGGTTTCCCCGCCGGAAACGTTCCATTTTTCCACGGTAAAGAAAGAGTTGGAGACGAAGGAGGTGACCGTCAGCGCGCCATTAGTTGAGGTTGCGTAGGATGCCGGAACATAGGCTTGCGGTACGGTGGTGACATCAATCGCTTTCTCCAGATGCAGCTCGCGGGTGTTGCCGTTCTTATCGCGGCGATCGTAATCATAAACGCGGTATGTCGTATCCGAGCTTTGCTGCGTTTCGAGCACCACGATGCCTTTGCCAAGCGCGTGTAGAGTACCGCTAGGGACGTAGAAGAAGTCGCCCGGCTTTACCGGTACTTTGGTCAGGAAATGTTCCCAGTCGCCGTTTTCGATCATCGTGACGAGTTCTTCTTTCGTTTTTGCCTCATGACCGTAAATGATCACAGATCCCGGTTCGGCATCCACGATGTACCAGCATTCGGTTTTGCCGAGCTCGCCGTTTTCGTGTTGGCCGGCATATTCGTCGTCCGGATGTACCTGTACCGACAAATCGTCGGAGGCGTCAAGCAGCTTCGTCAGGAGCGGGAATACGTTGGACGTGGAGCGGAACAGCTCCGGATGCGAGGTCCACAAATCCCCCAGCTTCATGCCTTGGTGTGGTCCGTTCTGAACAACGCTTTGTCCGTTGGGATGAGCGGATACGGCCCAGCATTCGCCGGTACGGTCATTTGGGATGTCGTAGCCGAACAGGTCTCTTAATTTCGTTCCGCCCCAAATGCGTTCTTGAAAAATCGGCTGTAGAAAAATCGGTTCATTCATGGATTTCGCACTCCTTTATCTATAGATCAATATGAAATGTGAACTAATGCAGCGGCGCCAATTAAGCCGGCATCTTGGTGCAGCGCGGCAGGGACGATAGGTGTTTGACGACCCGAAGGGTTCAGCGCGTACTTGGACACATAGTCCCGCACCGCGTCAAACATTGGAGCACCGACTTGAGAGACGCCGCCGCCAATGACCAGCTTCTCTGGATCAAAGGTGTTGATCAGAGTTACGCAGCCTACGCCGATGTTCTCAAACACCTTGGCGACGAGCTCCTGAATCGAAGTATTCCCGGCCGCCGCCAAATCAAAAGCTTCCTTCGAGGAAACTTCCCGGCCGAGCAAGGCCGAGGCTTGTCTCGCGACCGCCGTGCCGGAGGCGACGTATTCCCAGCATCCTTTTTGCCCGCATACACAGGTGCCGGCCGAGGGATCAACGACGAAATGCCCGACGTCGCCGGCATTGCCGGAAGCGCCGGTAATGAGTTTGCCGTGGGAGTAGATCCCGGCGCCGATCCCCGTGCTGATCGTGATAAATACGAAGTGTTCGGCATCCTTAGCAGCTCCCAGCCATTTCTCGGCCAAAGCAGCGGCAGTAGCGTCATTCTCCAGCCGGATCGGCCGGCTGAAATGGCGCGCCAGCGAGGCGACGACAGGGAAGTTCCACCAGCTTCGCAAATTCGGCGGTTCGGCTATCTTCCCTTCCTTCGTGTTCAGCGGTCCTGGGGCCCCAACCCCGATTCCCAAGAGCTCGGCTTCCGTAATACCTTGTGCGGTAAGGATGTCCTGGATGGCAGCAGCCATTCGGTCGACCATCACCTCCGGCGTTACTGTCTGATCGGTCGGCAAGGAAACCTTGGCGCGAACCTCGCCGTCTGCGCCAACAAGCCCGATGGCGGTTTTGGTGCCGCCGATGTCGATACCTATTGCATAACTCAACGTTCATACCTCCTGTGGAAGTGAAGATTCATTAACAACTTGACAAACTTGACAAAAACCGTATTTGTAAAGTAGGATGTAGGCTAAGTGTAGCATGATTCGAAAGGAATGAAAAGAATGGGCCGCAAAAAGAAAATATCCATGCAGGATATCGCTGACCGCCTCCAGATTTCCAAAAATGCGGTGTCGCTTGCGCTGATGAATAAAAAGGGGGTCAGCGAAGAGATGCGCCGCCTCGTGCAGCAAACCGCCAGGGAGATGGGCTATGGACCCTATGCTCCCCAAGAAAGCGGAAAGGCCAACATTCTGGTGCTCGTTCCCGAGCGAATCATGAGTTATCAGGATAATGATCACTTTCAGTTTTTTCACGATATGATCTGGGGTTTGGAACGGAGTGCCCGTAAAAAAGGCTTTAACGCCGTCATAACTCCACTTGATCGCGAGACGGAAACGTCGCTTTCTTTGCCTGGAACGTTTGCCGATATTCCGTATCGTGGGGTAATTTTATTTGGTATCACGGATCGGGCTTATGCCGGGCGTATTTGGGAAATGGATACACCGCTCGTGCTGATGGATTCCTATTACCGCGACCTGCCTTGTCCGGCGGTCACTTCGGCCAATCTGGAAGGAGCTCACGCTGCGGTAACACATTTGATTGAAGCCGGTCACAAGCGAATCGGCTTCATCGGGCCAACGAACTTGTCGACCAGTCATGAGGAGCGCTGGTTTGGGTATGAGAAGGCAATGAAGGAGCAGGGGCTTGCTATCCGAGACGCGGATTGCTTAACGATCTCTCGGGGGTATGATTACACCACGGCGGAAATGGATGCCTTTTTGGAGGGGCTCGGCGAATGGCCGACGGCGTTCTTTTGCAGCAATGACCGGATTGCTTATTTGCTTGCGGGCTTGTTGAAGGAGAGAAACCAGCGATTGCCGGAGGACGTTTCGATCGCCGGGTTTGACGATTTGCCTTACGTGAACGGCGAAGGGCTCAACATGACGACGATGCGGGTGGAGAAGGAGCGTATGTGCGACGCGGCGATCAGTCTGCTCTTGTCGGAGCTTGGCCGTACCCGGGAAGCGATTCATTGGCAGGTCCAGCCGACGTTGGTGGTGCGCGAGTCGGTGGTCTGGAGGTCATGAGGAGCCGGGAGCAGGCATGGAGTCGATGGATAAAAAAAAGGGTGCCCCAGGGAGCCGGTTAACCGGTCCATCGGGACACCCTTTCTTAGTCACGCAGGCGCTTAACCCACATTCCAACTTATTTGTTCAACGCTGCTTCGTAACGTTTCTCTACTTCAGACCAGTTGATAACGTTAAAGAAAGCGGCGATGTAGTCAGGACGTTTGTTTTGATATTTCAGATAATAAGCGTGCTCCCATACGTCCAAGCCAAGGATTGGCGTTTTGCCTTCCATGATCGGGGAGTCTTGGTTCGGCAAGCTGTATACGGACAATTTACCGCTGCCGTCTACAGCCAGGAACGCCCAGCCGCTGCCGAAACGAGTTGTCGCAGCTTTGGAGAAGTCTTCCTTAAATTTGTCGAAGCCGCCGAGCTCGCCGTTGATCGCTTCAGCCAGCTTGCCAGAAGGTTGGCCGCCGCCGTTAGGTCCGATCGTTTCCCAGAACAGGGAGTGGTTCGCGTGACCGCCGCCATTGTTGCGAACTGCGGTGCGGATGCCTTCCGGAACGCTGTCCAGATCAGCGATCAGCTCTTCAACGGATTTGGATTGCAGTTCCGGAGCGGACTCCAAAGCTGCATTCAGGTTCGTAACGTACGTATTATGGTGACGATCATGGTGAATCATCATCGTTGTTTCATCAATATGAGGCTCAAGTGCATTGTTCGGGTAAGGCAAAGCAGGCAATTGATGTGCCATTCCAAATCAATCCTTTCTTCTCCGATATGTAATAGTAATTCCGACAAATTTAATTATAGATCTGGACGCCAACTTAGTCAACATAAATGTATGTTAAGTATGTTAAATGATTCGCAAGCATTGACAAATGATTTTGGTATCCTCATAATGATGGTTCAAGCAGAGTTATCGACAAGTTTGGGGTGAAAGACGTCATGGGTTTGGGCATTGTGATCGTTGAAGTGTGCGATAGCAACCTGATGAGCGCGCTTGAGCTGGAGCAACTGGAGGAGGATTATCCGGAAATTGCCGTGATGCGCCAGGACTGTCTTAGTTTATGCGGCTTATGCAAGCTTAGACCGTATGCGCTAGTTAACGGCAAACGGGTTGCCGCCAAGACAACGGAGGAATGTATCCGGCTCGTTAAGCAAGCCATTGAGGACGAATTAAACGTCTATGACATATAACGTAGAAAAAGCAGCCCAAGGGCTGCTTTTTTTCTATTCGCGGTTTCGCTGACGGATTACATATACGCATTTCTTCCCTTGCTGGGCCAAGCATTCCGTGCGCTCGACGTCGGCGTCCAGCAAGGATTCGAACAAATTCAGCTCGCAGTCGCAGGCATGGTTGTAACGATTGGCGATTTGTGAGATCGGGCAGTTATGCTCCATGAGCACGTATTCGCCGCGATCGTTCTGTTCAAGCTCCGTCATATAGCCGTTATCATTTTGGATTTCCGAGAGCGTGCGCACTTTTTCGGTTAGCGATTTGCCTTGCATGTCGGCCATGTATTTACGGCTCAGCTTCTCCTTGCGCCGGTCAAATAGGCGATCCACCATTCCTTCGCCGCTTTCCTCGGCCAGTTCATCCAGCAGGTCCAGGGTGAGCGAATGATATTTTTTTGGAAAAATCCCCTCGGCCAGCTCTGTTAATCCATACACCGCCGTTGGCCGGCCCTGCGTTTGCCGGATCATCTTCGACTCGATCAGCCCGTCGCGCTCCATCGTTCCGAGATGCCGGCGTACGGCCATTTCCGTAATCTGCAGCTCTGTCGTGAGCTCTTTCGCGCTAAGAGGTCCGGCGGTTTTCATTAGATGAAGAATCCGCTCGCGGGTAGAAAGGTCTTTGTTCGTGTTCATGCGTGACACTCCCTCTCGGGTGATAGGTTCCGGCAATTCTTAGCTTTGCGGGACGGCGAGGGCTGCCTCCCGGCATGCATCCGAACAGAAGCCGTGATGCTCGTCTTCGCAATCCTCGCAGCATACATACTGAAGGTTGCACACAGGACAGTTAATGTACCGGTCATGCGTTATGCCGCAGTGGAAACAGCTGGCGATTACGATATCCTCGTCTGTGCGGTTGATCGGCACGGAGATTCGTTCGTCAAAGACATAACATTTGCCGTCAAACAAACGTCCGTTGACCTGCGGGTCTTTACCGTAAGTCACAATCCCGCCCTCCAGTTGGGCGACGTCGTTAAAACCTTCATTTAACAGGAAGCCGGTCAGCTTCTCGCAGCGGATGCCCCCGGTGCAGTAAGTCAAAATCTTCTTATCTTTGTGATCGCCAAGATTCTGCCGGATCCATTCCGGAAACTCGCGGAAGGAATCGATCTCTGGCCGAATCGCTCCGCGAAAATGGCCGATGTCGTATTCATAATCGTTGCGCCCGTCCAGAACGATCACATCATCTTGTTGCAGTTGCTCGTAAAATTCGGCAGGGGAGAGGCGTTTGCCGCTGATGACGTTCGGGTCAAGCTCCTCCTCGTAACGGAAGGTGACCAGCTCTTCTTTATGGCGAACGAACATTTTCTTAAAAGTATGGCCTTCCGCTTCGTCGATCTTGAACACGATATCGGCGAACAGCGGGTTGGTTCTGAGGTCGTTCATATACTTCTCGGTTTGCTCCACCGTACCGGACAATGTTCCGTTAATGCCCTCGGCGGCGATCAGGATGCGTCCCTTGAGGCCCAGTTCTTTGCAGTATTGCAGATGCTCGGCCGTGAAGGCGGCAGGATCCTCGATCCGGACAAACTTATAAAATAATAATACGCGGTAAGCGTGTGGCTCCATTAATTTAATCACCCATCTATTCTATGTTGAATTCTACTGCATTGTAGTTCAAGGTTCCCAACTTAGTCAATATATAAGTATAGTAAGTATATTAATGCAGGTCTAGCGGATATTCTTTCCTTGCAGACCCTAGAATGAATTAAATTTGAAATAAGGGTTGCCGACAAATCAAGATTCCCGGTAAAATAACTTGGATTCGGGTGAATGTTTGGAGAGAGGGGAGAGTCGGGTTTGAAAAAATGGTTTTGGCCGGTCCTTCTGGCCGTCTTGTTTACGGTGCTGAGCGGGTTCATCCATACGGAGGGGCTGCGCTCCATTGACCGTAGTATTGGGGATTTCTTCTATGGGCTGCGAAGCGATAGCTTGACTCCTGCGGTGAAAGCTCTTGCTGAGCTGGGGACGACGACCGGTTTCGTTGTGGTGCTGTTGCTCACTCTCGTCTGGACCCTGGTATACTTGCGTAACGGACGTTATGCAGTTTGGCTGACGGTCAGTTTGGTGGGTGGGTGGTTACTCAACAAAGGATTGAAAGCCTTGTACTCTCGTGAACGTCCGGACTTGTGGGACTATCTTGTCGTGCCGGACGGGTACAGCTTTCCCAGCGGAAATGCGATGATCTCCGCGGCTTTCTTCGGGCTGATCGCCCTGTTGCTGCTGCGCTCCGGCAGGGCGGGGAACCGCGTATGGGCAGTTATCGTGCTGCTGATCATTTTACTGATCGGGGTCAGTCGCTTGTATTTAGGCGTACATTATGCCAGCGATATCGTCGGCGGCTTCCTGGCAGGAGCGGTGATTGCCGAGGTTTGCTCATGGGGGGCCGTACGGCGGCGCCGCAAATAAAGAAGAGGGCCTTCCATTTGGAAGGCCCTCTTTCATTCACGCGGCTATTATGCCGTGCGTTTTGCGTTCAGCGGTTGTTTAGGCGCCGGGGTTTGCGTACCGGCATCGTCTTTCTTATGAAACAGTTTGCGGAGGTAAGGAAGTACGTAGGTGTCGAGGCCGATTTTGCCGGCGTTGGCGGCGGCGACGAGGACCAGCACTTCAAGAATCAACATTTGCGCGTTGGTGCTTACCGTACCCGAGAAGAGGAACGCGGCGTTCATCACGAAGCCCATCAACACGGCGAAGGTGGTGAAGGTACCGAGAATGAGCCCGATGCCGACCAGGAATTCGCCGTAAGGCACCATCACGTTGAAGAGGTCGACGTTCGGCAGGGCGAAGTGTTGCAGGAAGGTTGCCCACCAGCCTTGCACGGCGGGATGGTCACCGGTGCTGTTCGCAATCGCTCCGGTCAGGAAGCCTGCGGCGTCGAAGCCGCCGGTCAGTTTATGATAGCCGGCTTCGATCCATTGATAGCCGAGGTAAACGCGGATGACGGTCAAGAGCCACATTGCCACTTTGTTTGTTCTAAGGAAATTGTTAAACATGATTCCCACTCCTTTGGTTTGTCGTTCGATTTTGTTTTTCGGATGATCATCTTTGATGTCTTTATTATATGTGATTTTTTTCACTATATATGTGATTTAAATCACATATATTAAAAATTGAGAAAATAAAATTTAAATAAAACAGCAAGGTGGATTTGCTCCCACCTTGCTGCGAATTCGTACGTTCGTTATTTGGCTTGTTCTTTGCCCGGATCCTTGCCTGTCAGCGTCTCCGACCATTCCTCCATCATTTCGCCAACGAGATCCTCGAGGTTCTCCGTAGCTGAGGTGGGGTGTTTGGGTACGGGAATCGGATCGACACCGGAACCTTTTCCAGGCGGCAGGGTGTCCTGTTCCTGCATCTTGTCCACTCGTTCTTGCTCCTTTCTGAATTAGGATAGGATCGCAAACGGCTCGTTTTCCAAGCTAATGATTGACCTTGATATGATGATCCGGCGTGACCTTATGGGTCAGCAGTTCAGAGACGGTAACGAACCGATATCCCCGGCTTTGGAGTTCAGGCAAAATCACCTTTAGCGCCTCGATGGTTTGCGTACTGTTATGCACGTAATCATGCATGAGGATAATGTCGCCGTTTCGTGCGTTATTTAGTACCTTGCGAACGATCTTGTAAACGCCGGGCGTTGCCCAATCCTTTGTATCTTGATGCCAAGACCAGAGGATCATCTTCAGGTCGTTATCTTTGGTTAACTCGACGATGGCTTCATTATAGTAACCGCCTGGTGGACGGAAGAGGACCGGTTTGCTTCCGGTTGTCTCTAATACGGCCTGCTGGGTCATCGCCATCTCTTCCGTTAAGGTCTTTAAAGCCAACCGGTGAAAGGAAGGATGGTGATAGGAGTGGTTGCCGATTTCATGCCCCCCGGCTTGTTCCAATCTAACGATTTCGGGGAAACGTTTGACGCGGTCGCCAACGACGAAAAAGGTCGCTTTCGCTTGGTACTGCTCCAGAAGTTCAAGGATTTTCGGGGTTTGATGCTCATCCGGCCCGTCGTCAAACGTCAAGGCGATGTATTTTTCCTGCATTGGCACTTCCCAAACAATGTCCCCGCGTTCCTCGTAGTAGCTCCTTTCCTTGCCCTGGGCCGGGGAAGATGCCTCCACGGCAGGGGTGAGAAGCGAAGCCGAGAGGGCGATAGCGAGCGCTGCCCCCAGTTTGTTTTTTAACATCGTTTCTGCGTGCCTCCATCAACTAAACTTAAAGAGATTGTCCAGCCCAGCCAGCAAGAAAACTCTTATTCCCGGCGGTCGGCGCTGTCCGTTTAGTGTGGCTGATCTCCGGCACTTTTATCCTTGTACGGGAGAATCGTCCTCTCTTTCAAAAAAATCGCCGCTCTGCAGTCGGTCGACGAACTGCTGCAGCCACTCGTAATAGCTTGTGGCATGCTTCAGCTTGTGCAGATCCTCCAGGCACCGCTTCCGCTCTTCCTCGGAGGTCTCCATATCCAGAATGGTCTCCGAGAGCGACGGAATGACGGAGTCGAGAGCTCCGCGCATGACATCGATTTCTCGTTGCAGCTTCGTCGCAAAAAAGGCCTGAAACGCTTTGAAAAAATCGGTTTCCGCGGCATACAGATCTTTGCGGGCGTCTTTTTCGTCCAATTTGCTCACCATCTTCGAATCGACAAGTGAGCGGACGGCATAGCTCATATTGCTTTTGCTCATGTTCATGCTCTGTTGCATTTCCTCTAGCGTCATGGGCCGATCCTCAAAAAATAGGATGCCGTACAGCTGCCCATAGGAGTAATTTACGCCGTAGAGGTCCATCGTTTGCGCAATCGCATCAATGACCTTGGCGCGAAGCACTTCCCGGAAATTTTGCGGTTCCGGCATTTTCCCCGACGTTGGCTTCTTCACCTTCACACCTACCTGCCTCGAAAAATTTTACACAAAATTAATCGCCGCTTCACGCAGAGATAACCCAATAAACGCAAAACGAACGTACAATAAATATTGAACACAAGAGATTATTAACGTGATTTATCTACCATTATAACAAATATTCAATGATTACTGAATGGAACAAAAGGAGGATCCATGAAACGTTCGCTTTGGGTGGAAGATGTCCGGGCCTTGTTGTTTACGCTCCCGGCGATGGTTCCGCTGACGTTGTTTTGGTTTTATCCGTTGGGGTACATCATCTATCTCAGTTTCACGGAATGGGATTTCATGAGCCCCGATAAGTTGTTCGTCGGACTGCAAAATTATCGCGACCTGTTTACGGATCCGTCGTTTTATCAGTCGCTCCGGGTCACTGCGTTATTTTGCGCAGGCAGCGTACTGCCCGTCGTTGTGTTCGGCTTAGGGCTGGCCTTGCTGCTCAACCGGAATATGAAGGGCGGATCCGTCTACCGGATGCTGATGTTCTCCCCTTGGGTGACGCCGACAGTGGCTGTTTCGATTGTTTGGTCCTGGATTTTTGAGCCCGAGGTGGGCCTAGCCAATACGTTGCTGAAAAGTTTCGGGATCGAAGGTATTCGTTGGCTGGAGGATCCGAACTGGGCGCTCGTGGGTGTCCTACTCGTTACCGTCTGGAAATCGGCCGGTTGGGGGATGATCTTCTATCTCGTGGCGCTGCGCAGCGTGCCCACAGAGCTGCTGCAAGCGGCCGAGCTCGACGGCGCAAGCCGCTGGCACAAGTTCTGGAACGTGACATGGCCGCTGATTTCGCCGACAACCTTTTTCCTGGTGATTGTTCAACTGATTCAGGCTCTGCAGGCGTACGACCAAATCAATGTGCTGACGCAAGGCGGGCCGGCCGGTTCGACACGCACGTTACTCTACCTCTATTATCAGTCCGCCTTCGACGCGTTTCAAATCGGGCAAGCCTCTTCGGTGGCGATCACGCTTATCGTCGGGTGCGTTGGATTATCGCTGCTGTCGTTCTGGGTAGGGCGGCGTACCGTTCATTACTCTTCATAGAAGAAAGGGGACTAAACCATGCAAGGGATCGAAAAATGGGGCACCGCCATTCGCCATGTCTTGTTGGCGGCGGTATCGCTGATCATGGCGTTTCCGTTCTACTGGATGGCGACCAGCGCGTTGAAGAGCAATGATGAGATCTGGCAGTTTCCACCGACGCTCTGGCCGCACAGTCCGAAATGGGGACAATTCGCCGAGGCTTGGGTCGCCGCTCCATTTGAGCGGTACATGTACAATAGTATCTTCGTCGCTGCGGCCATCGTAGCCATCCAGGTTGTGAATTCAGGAATGATGGCCTACGCCCTGACCCATATGAAATTTCGCCTGAAAGGGGCGTTTACCGCATTGGTTCTGGTCGGGTACATGGTGCCGAGCACCGCGGTGTACCTCCCGGGTTATATCGTCTTGGGCCGGCTGGGCTTGCTGGATTCCTATGCCGGGTTGATCTTCTCCAACTGCGTGAGCGTGTTTTCAATCTTCTTGATCCGGCAATCTTTCCTGCAAATCTCGCATGAGCTGGTGGAGGCCGGGCAAATTGACGGGGCGTCGCATTTCCGTATCCTTTGGACGATTCTGCTGCCGTTGACACGCTCCTCCTTTGCGGTACTCGGACTGATTACCTTTATCGAGCAGTACAACAACTACTTCTGGCCGATGCTGATCACCAAAAGCCAACACCTCCAGCTTGTTTCGGCCGGTCTGCGCAGCTTCTTAGTGGAAGGGGGTGCTTACGGGCTGAAGTGGCCGTTGATCATGGCCGCCAGCGCCTTCACGATCGCGCCTTTGCTTGCGTTGTTCGTGCTGACCCAGAAAACGATCATGCAAAGCGTCAATTTGTCCGCAGGTGCTAGTAAAGGATGAGAGAACAAAACTGAAAACCATTTATGGAGGTTATGAAATGTCGAATTGGAAAAAATCGTGGTTCGGATTGTTAATGACTTGTATCTTCCTCGTAATCAGTGCTTGCGGCGGGGGTTCCGGTGCGGCGGGGAATACGGCCGATCCCGCTCAGGCTGCGCCGGCGGGGAATGCGGCGAATGCCGGAGACCAAGCGCAATCGGTAGAACCGGTAACGATCGAGTTTTGGTATGGTCTTGGCGGCAAGCTAGGCGAAAATATGCAAGCCCTCATTGACAAGTTCAACAGCTCGCAGCAAAATGTCATCGTGAAGCCGGTCGTGCAAGCCGATTACAGCGAAACGGAACAAAAGCTGCAAGCGGCCATCGCCGCCGGCACCGTGCCGGCCGCCGTTCTATCCTCTAACGTAGACTGGGCACGCAAAGGGTATTACGCACCGCTGGACGAGTTGATCGCCGCTTCGCCGGATTTCCATCCGGAGGATGTCGTGCAGACGTTCCTGGAGCAAGGGAAAGTCGACGGCCAACAATTTTTCCTGCCGATGTACGGCACGACGCAAGTGATGTATTACCGGAAGGATGCCCTCGAGAAGAGCGGCCTTAAAGCCGAAGATTTGACCACCTGGGAGGCGCTTGCCGATGCAGCGGCGAAAATGACGGTTAAAGAAGGCGGCAAAACCGTGTTCTACGGCTGGGAGCCGATGTGGGGCGCGGAGAACATGATGGATGCCGTATACGGCAAAGGCGGTAAAATCCTCAGTGATGACGGCAACACGGTACTGATTGATTCTCCGGAATGGGTGGATACCTGGGAGTTATTCCGTAAATGGATCCATGAAGATAAAATCATGCGTATCCATTCTGGCGGTCAAGGCTGGGAGTATTGGTACAAAACGATCGACGACGTGATGAAAGGCCAAGCGGCGGGGTATACCGGTTCCAGCGGCGACCAAGGTGACCTCGATTTTAATATCGTGGCGGCTATGGAACAGCCGGGCTGGGAAGGGATCGGTGCAGGAAAGCCAGTCGCCCAGGCGATCATGGCAGGTATTCCGGCAGCCGCCAGCCCCGAGCAGCAACAAGCAGCGATGAAGTGGTACAGCTTCTTTATGAGCCCGGAGAATACCGCATTCTGGTCGATGAACACCGGTTATATCGCGGTCCGTCAATCCGCGCTGAACGATCCGGAGTTCGTAGCCTACAGCGAGCAAAACCCGCAGGCGACCGTGCCGCTGAAGCAGGCGACGCATGCCTCGAAACCGTTCCAGGATCCAACGGGCGGGAAGATTACGGACGCGCTGAAAATCGCTGCCGACAAGGTACAGATCAGCAATACTCCGGCAGCCGAAGCGCTGAAGGAAGCGAAGGAGACGGCGCAGCGTGAACTCGACCGAATTCGGAAATAATCGTACCTCCGCGGCAACATTAGATGTCGCAGGAATCAAGTTTAGGGTCGATGCAATTTTGTTCGATAAAGACGGAACGTTGATGGATTTTATCTATACGTGGGGAAGGTGGGGCGAGCGGTTGCTCGCCCATTTTTCCTCCGAATTGATGAAACGGCAACGATCGCCGCTACCTGCCGATCAGTTGCAGGTCTGGGGAATCAGCTACGACGCGGAAGGGCAGATCTCCGGGTATGATCGGAACAGTCCGTTGTCGATGGGCACGGTGGATGATCTGCTGACGCTGCTGGCAATGGAAGGTTACAAGGCAGGCCTCTCCTGGGCGGAAGCAAAGGTGCTGGCGGCGCAGAGTCGCGTGGCCGCGGACGAAGCACTGGAGGGTTCTCGCACGGCTCGGCTACTTCCAGAAGTGCTGCCGTTCTTGGAGCAATGCGGTCAGGCGGGGCTCCGCCTTGGGATTGTCACCTCCGATGAAACGGCGGCGGCGGAGAAACATCTGGAATGGCTCGGGATTCGCCCCTATTTCTCCGTATGTGTTGGCGCGGATCGGGTGAACTGGGGGAAGCCTTTTCCGGACATGGTGGAGTTAGCTTGCCGTGAACTTGGTGTGGAGGCGGCTCGGGTAGCCGTCATTGGCGATACGGACGGCGATATGCAGATGGCTCGCTCCGCCGGGGCGGCTGCGGCCATCGCCTTGGATGAGGGTCATACATCGGGGAAGGAGGGCTTCCCGTCGGCGGATGTCGTGATGACCAGTTATCGCGAGCTCCGGCTCGGGGAAGTTCGGTAATTCCGGAAAGGTGGAAGAAGAAATGGGTTGGTTATTCCTGGCTCTAGCCATCGTGCTGGAGTTGTCCGGCACGGTATCGATGAAGCTGTCGGATAGCTTTACCCGGTTGGTTCCCTCGGTACTGATGTTTCTTTTTTACGGGGCCAGTTTTACCTGCTTGAATTTTGCGCTGGGGTATATGAAGGTGAGCACCGTTTACGCGGTTTGGTCGGGAATCGGGATCGTGTTGATCTCTGTCGCGGGCGGAATTCTGTTTCAGGAGAAATTGTCGGTACCCTCGATCTTGTGGATCGGGGTGATCGTTCTCGGCGTCATCGGGTTGAATTTGAGCGGCAAGGGAGGTTAAAGAAATGGTGGATCGAAATGAGTTGCAGGTAGGGAAAGGTCAGCGGGACGAAGGGATTTTGCTAACTTTTCAGGTGATCACCGATACGCATGTCCGGACAGATGGGCAGCATACGCATAATGTTAACCTGGAACAGGCTTTACGGGATATCGCGGAGAATGGTGCCGGAAGCGCCGGAATCATGCATGCGGGAGACGTGACCGATCATGGATTCCCGGAGGAGTATGAAGCCTGGAACCGAATCTGGGAGCAGTTTGGTGGGACATTACCTCCGCTGTATGTGACGATGGGCAACCACGATGTCGCGTTGGGGAACTGGGAGGCGCGTTTGGGGCAGTTTTTGCGTGGTACCGGCACGGAGGGCATCTATCATGATCATTGGATTGACGGCTATCATTTCGTCTTCCTCGGAACGGAGGAGGGGCTGGAGTTATTTAGCTCCTTATCAGAAAAGCAGCTGGCCTGGTTGGACGATAAGCTGGGGGAGAGCGCTGCGGCGGACCGTCCAGTATTTGTATTCCTGCATCAGCCGCTAATGAACACGGTGGCCGGCTCTTATGAAGCACAACGCTGGTATGGCGTCGTGCAGGACGCCGAACTACTTGCCGTACTCGCCCGTCATCCGCAGGCGATCCTGTTCACGGGGCATACCCATTGGGAGTTGGATGCACCTAACACTTCTTTTGGCGTTCGAGGCGAAGGGCCAGCGATGTTCAATGCCGCTTCGGTTGCTTACCTGTGGACCGATGAAGACGAACACAAGGATGGCAGCCAAGGCTTCTACGTAGAGGTTTACCGCGACCATGTCCTCGTGCGTGGCCGGGACTTTACCCGCGGCGAATGGGTGGAGGCGGCGCAGTTTCGGGTGGATTACCCGCGAGGCTAGTAGAAGATCGGTCCGACGTGGAGACGAGCAGGACACTTTAATGGGAACGCGTGCCAGTTTTGGCGCGCGTTTTTGGCGTGCGGTGCAATGGCGAGCTAGAGCGATGCAACAAGCAACAAGCAACGCGCAACGAGCAGCGAGCCCGTTTGCTGTTTGCTGGTAGCGGTGCTGTGCTAACGGACACCAGAGCCGCTATTTGGGTTCTGATGTTGCCCTCCCCATTCTAACGGACCTCAGAGACCTTATTTGGGTGAATGGAGGTGAAATGATCGCCTAAAGGGTCAAATAAGGTCGCACCAGTCCGTTAGCCCGGGAAATCACCGGGAAGTATACAAATAAGGTCGCTACGGTCCGTTAGAAGTTTGGGAGCAACGAAACGACTGGGACATTGGAGATACCTGGATTAGGTCGAGGGGGTTGAAGAGCCGTGGAGTCGTTAGCCCTTTTGTTCTGACTATATAGGAAGCCCCCCGCAATTCCACCGCTAAGCGGTAAAGGGGCGGTAAGTTATGGGCGAGTCATTATCCGCGACCACCCAACGCATAGAGCGAAGTTGCTCGCCGCATAATACGACCTACAGGAGGTGTATTGTGAGTTGAACAAGAAGAATGATGCGAAGCACAGCTCCAAGCAAGTAAAAAAGAAATTAGGGGTACCAAATCTGAATGCGGAATTTGCTGATGCAGATACCTCGAAAAAGACGAAGCAATAGAATGAGCATAAGACCACCAGGGCATAAGCCTCAGTGGTCTTTTTTCATATGTATCGAGGGGGAGTATCAGGATCGCCCACTTGTGGTTGCTGGTGATCCAGAGCGCCGATCAGGGAATATCTTGGCCGCCTGCCCGCTGGCTACAATCATATGGGGTCACGACGACGGAGACGCTCCCAAAAGAAACTCTTTGGACTATGAAATTCGTATCATAGGCCAATTCAGACCTAAGAAATAAAAATCCCCTGAAGCCTTACGCTTCAAGGGATTTTTGCGATGATCTGCAGTGGGCTCGAACCACTGACCCCCACCCTGTCAAGATGGTGCTCTCCCAGCTGAGCTAGCAGATCAAAATTATAGTGAAGACAAAATTTATCTTATCAGGCAGCAGGGTTCTTGTCAATACTTCCTTGAAGTATAAGGGGCCGGGACCCTGCCAACAATGGAGGAGGAGCGTAATTCCGGTCAGGATACGTATGACGTCAGAAACGCACCAAGCTTGGAAAGGAAGATGTTCAGATGCATCAAACCCACCGTAATCCCCATGACCACCATCATAACCCGTCACGACCCAACGGGACGAAACGGCCCTGGCCCCTATGGGTAGCCGTGGCGGGAGCCGTCCTCCTGCTGGCCTTAACCAGCGCTTGCCGTCTGGCACCCGACACGGAGACGATGAACCGGCAGGCTCGCGCCTTTCCCTGGCCGTTTGGGCCTTCGGTATCGGATGGCGTTTATTCACCGACGATTGTGGAGGACGTTTATTCTACGGAATAACAAGCTTTATTCCTCGTCCCACTTGCGGGAATAGCCTTTCTTCGTCACATAAAACATGGAGACGATCAACAAAACCGCGATCAACACCGCAGCGGTTATCGTTATGCCCATGACCATAACCCTTTTGCCAGCTCCTTTCAGCCGATATCCATTTAGAATAACTATACATGAAAATGATTTTTTTGTATAATGATGCAGTTTAAACAAACCAATGGACAAGGAATGCTGGGAGGGGAACGAAGTGTCGGCTGCAACAATCATTCATGTAGATAACGAGGAACAACTTCAAAGATGCCTGGACATCCGTAAAGAGGTGTTCGTCGAGGAACAGAAGGTCCCCATCGATTTGGAGATTGACGAATACGACAAGATCGATCCAGATGTGCATCATGTGCTGATCGAAATGGAAGGAGCCTATGCCGCGACGGGCAGGCTGATTTACTATAAAGACAATGCGGCCAAAATGCAGCGGATCGCCGTACGCCAAGAATTTCGCTCAAAGGGCGTGGGCAAAATCCTGCTGCTTGCCTTGGAGGAGCTGGCTCGGGAGCTGGGCCTCACAAAATCGGTCCTGGACGCACAGTGCCATGCCGAAGGGTTTTATGCCAAACTTGGTTATGAGACGATCTCGACCGAGCCCTTCGATGACGCCGGGATTCCGCACGTCCGGATGGTCAAACCGTTGAAATCGTAATAATCATAGGTTTTGAGGTTTCGGGGCAAGCTAAATCTAACTTGAATGAAGAGGAGATGAGCTAGCCAATGGCCCTGAATACCAGAGAAACGTTTATTGCCGTGCGAAAGAACGGAGACGGGGATTTGGAGGCATTTAAAACGTCCAGCGGACGCGTGCTTGATTACCAGCAAGCCCTACAGGAAATTAAGGCCGGTGCGATCGCCGGCGTCAACGTGTTTAAGGGGCGGGACGGAGAAATGTATATCCGTGGCGATGCCGACGGAGACCCGTCCAATAACCTCGACAACTTGCCTGGTTTCGAATAACGTTGCTCCTAACCATAAACGAATGAACCCTGCGGGCGTAAATGCCCGCAGGGTTGTTTTCGTTACAGCGTATATACTTCATGTTGACGGAGGAACTCCATCTCCCCGATAGCCCCGAGGAACGTCTCCATTTCATCCCCATAATGCATCAGCAGGGTTTGGCTCTGAATTTCGGAAGGCAGAGTTAACAATTCTTCCAATGTCGTATGAACTTCGCCCCGCCCGGTTAACTGGACTTCATGCAGGATTCGTTGGCAGCCACGTTCGCGCACCAGCTTCTCGAGGAGCTCCGGCTGAAACGTTTTGTCCGCACTGTAAAAGATCTCGTCGTTGAAATAAAGCGAATAGCTCGGTTTACCCGGGATATGCGGTGTTCGGATAATCTCCACCTTCAATTCAGGCGCAAGCTGCATTGGCCGGTCTTCCGCTAGCAGACGCACGTCAAACACGTCGTGCAACGAGGCGATCACCCCATCCTGGCTTAGCCCGCCTTTCAGCGTATTTTCCCATAACGGCTCTACCAGGTTCTCGGCGACATAAAGGATCGGTTTCCGCCCAGACCCGAACTTTCGACGGAAGGCTAGTTCCTCCAGTCCGCCCACATGATCTCCATGGATATGGGTGATCAGCACGGCGTCGATGTCCTCCACCGGTTTACCGATTGCGTGCAGCGCCATGGGGGCGGTGATTCCGCAGTCGATCAGCAAGGTGAAATCTCCAGCATAGAGAAGCGCATTATTATTGAAATATCGTTTGGCAAACGCCCCGCCCGTACCCAGCATTTGCAGACGTAATGGCATGAGGAATCCCCCTTAAGTAAAGTATGGATCACCCCTTAAATGTACACAATTTCCATTAGAAACAAAAGACTGGCATCTCTCGCCAAAAAAAGTGCCGCCTTTTACCATAACCACCGCAACTTGACCGAAATCGAGGAGTATAACATTACATCAACAGGAATCAAATGGAGGGTCAAATTCATGAAATGGAGAAGAGTTGCATTATTGGTGGTTGCTTTCTCCCTAATGGGAGGTTCCCTGCTGTTTGCCGATGCCGCTAGCCAAAAGGTAAAGCTGATGCTGAACGGCCACGAGCTGGAGGATGGCGGATATATCGTAGACGGGAAAACCTATGTGCCCGTACGCAATCTCGAAGGATTGGTCGAATACAATGACAGCACCAAAACGGTGAATTATTATAAACCCAACGTTCATATGTTTTTGTTCACAGATGATGCGGTGTTTGGCGACGTGAAGAAGACGGGGAAGCTGAAGTTCAACGTATTTTCACAAATCGATAATTTACGTACGGATATCGCTGCAGTGCGGGTTTCGATCACGGCCCCTGACGGAACTTCCAAGGAGATTCAGACGGATGAGATCAAAGAGCAGCGGGATAACTTCTGGTTCCGGACGAAGGACATTACCTATGATTTCAAATCGTCAGGCCGCTATGTCGTAGGGTTCTACATGCAGCCGTCGAACGGAACGGACTTCGTGCTGATCTCGGAGAAAGGCATTAACGTCTTGAAATAATCGCAAGTTTAGCTTTACACTCGACAGTACTTACGAAAATTGACCTGTCCCACCCAAAAGTGTTACGATACGGGGGGAATGAAGCAAGGGATTCTTCTTCACTCCATTAAAACATACTTAAAGCGAGGTAATTTCATGAGCGACCACAATCACGAACACGGCGAAGCATGCGGCTGCGGCCACGATCATGACCATGATCATGAGCATGAAGAGTTTGTGTTGACGCTGACTGACGAAGAGGGGAAAGACGTAGAGATGGTTCTTGTCGAGACCTTCGACGTTGGCGAGAAAGTGTACGCGTTGCTGCTTGAGCGCAACAATCCGGAAGCGGACGGCATCATTCTCCGCATGGAAGAAGAGAACGAAGAAATGGTGCTTTACAATATCGAAGACGAACAGGAATGGAAACAGGTGGAAGAAGTTTATAACGAGCTTGTCGCCCAAATGGATGAAGCCTGATCCGAGTTTAGTCCCCTGGTTTATAAGATAAAAGCTCCCCGGAAGCGGGGAGCTTTTTGATTTGGGTTGAATCAGAATATCGGGTCAGCTTCAACGATCACCTTAACCTTATCGATATATCGATCCTCCGGTCCTTTGACCGGCAGTCCGACTTCGACATGATCCACGATGTAGTCGATATTGTCCTGGGAAATGACCTCACCCGGGAGCAAAATTGGAATCCCCGGCGGGTATACATAAATAAATTCGGCAATGATTCGTCCGGCTGATTCCTTAAACGGAATGACCTCGGTATCCGCATAGAAAGCATCCCGTGGAATGAGGGAGAGATGCGGAATTTCCGGGACTTTGACGATCAGCTCGTTGGCGTTATTTTCCTTATAATAGGTCTTAGACAATTCGCGTAGAGCCGTCAGTAAAATATCGGCGGTTTCCTGCGTATCCCCCGGCGTAATCAGGCATAGGATGTTATACATGTCGCTGAGCTCCACTTCGATGTTGTAGTGCTCACGCAGCCAATTCTCCGTTTCATAACCGGTAATCCCCAAGTGACGGACGTGGATCGTCAACTTGGTCGGATCGTGGTCATAAGTCGCTTCCCCGCCCAGAATCTCCCGCCCGAAGCAGTACAAGCCTTCGATTTGGTTGATTTCCGACCGTAGATAATGCGCCAACTCCATCGCTTGTTCGGCCATTTCTCGCCCGTGCAGCGCCAAATTACGGCGCGACGTGTCAAGGGAAGCCAGCAGCAGATAGGATGTTGAGGTGGTCGTCAGCATGCTGATGATCGTCTGCACGCGTTGCGGGTTGACGTAGCCATTCTTCGTATTGAGGTTGAGAATCGAACTTTGCGTCATCGAGCCGCCGAGCTTATGCACGCTGGTGGCCGCCATATCGGCGCCCGCCTGCATGGCCGACATCGGTAACTTCTCATGAAAGTGAATATGCACCCCATGCGCTTCATCGACCAACACCGGTACGTGGAAACTATGGGCCAGATCGACGATTTCCTTCAGGTTCGCGCATACGCCAAAGTACGTCGGGTTGATCACCACGACCGCTTTGGCATCGGGATGGCGCTGCAGGGCGCGGCGGACCGAGGAAGTCGTAATCCCGTGGTCGATCCCCAGATTGGCGTCCTGTGCCGGCGAGACAAAGACCGGCTTCGCTCCGGCGAAAATAATTGCCGACATTACGGATTTATGAATATTTCTCGGGACGATAATTTTATCACCCGGAGAACAAACGGATAGTATCATGGTCATGATGGCCCCGCTGGTCCCCTGTACCGAGAAGTAGGTATAGTCGGCGCCAAAGGCGTCGGCCGCCAGCTTCTGCGCCTCTTCGATGACGCCGGTAGGCTGGTGCAGGTCGTCCAGGGGAGCGATGTTGATCAAGTCGATGGACAAGGCGTTATCGCCAATGAACTCGCGGAATTCTTTATCGGTGCCGAGCCCTTTTTTATGCCCGGGAATATGAAACTGAACGGGATTGCCGGCCGCGTGCTTTTTGAGCGCAGTGAAGAGCGGCGTGCTTTGATGATCCATACGGGCCATCCCTGCCTTTCGTCTACATAATTTTCAAACAAGCTTGAGTATAGCAAAATGCGCCCGGAATGCAAGCGAATGACGACGGTTTTACGCAAAATTGACGTTATGCGGGTTAATTTGCCGGCGAAAACGGACAGAATGAAGAAGGAAGCCGTGATCGGAAACTAGGAGAGGGGGACTTTTCGTGGAACTGACAAGCGGAATCGCGCGAAAAAAACTGCTGAATCCCACGTTCGCCAGCCTGTGGCTCATCATGTTTTTGGTGGAATTTGTCAAGGGGGCACTGATCGTATCCATCCTTCCGGTCTATATGGGGGATGTCCTGAGCCTGAGCGCGTTTGCGATTGGTTTGTCTTTTTCGATGCAGTATATCGGGGATAATTTGTTTCGCAGCCCGGCAGGCTGGCTGATCGAACGGATCGGCTTTCGCCGAACGATGAGCTTGGGGCTATGCATCACGCTCGGCGCCGTGGCGGTGATCGCGTTCCTGCCCACCATGGGGTTTCTGGTGCTTGGCTGCGCACTGTTAGGCATCGGTACCAGCCCGCTTTGGCCTTGCGTATTGATGGGGATTACCGCGGTCACGGAGGAGAATAACAATTTCGCGACGGCGATGGGCGTCATTCAGATTTCCAGCCTCGGCGGAACCGGACTCGGTCCCGTTATCATCAACTTTTTTTTACATGATTCCTATCGGCCGGTCTTTTGGTTCCTACTTGGATGTATTGCGTTTGTCGTTCTAGTATCGTTGTTGTTGCCGGGAAAAACGGGCGGTTCCACCGCCGCGGGAACGGCGAAATCCGCCATCCCCGGGGAGGCATCCCCCTTCGCCAAGCGCGGGGGGGTGTGGAGCCAAATGCGTGCCTCCATTCGCCATATTCGCACGCACTTGAACGTCAGCCCGCTGTTGTACCCGGCGCTGTTCCTTCAATCGTTCGCCGTCGGGCTGTTGACGCCGGTCATCACGCTGTACGTCCGCACCGAGCTCGGGCTGTCTCCGGAGACCTTCAGCGCTATGCTTGTCATCGGGGGCGGGATCACCGTCTTGGGGCTGATTCCGATCGGCAAATTGGTCGATCGCTTGGGGACGCGCTGGTTTTTGCATATCGGTTTCGCCCTGGCGGCGGCCTCGATCGGCTTGTTTGCCCTGTCGCGGGAGGTATCGCTCGTTTGGCTGTTTGTCATCCTGATCGGTTGCAGCTATGCATTTATCCTCCCGACTTGGGATACGATGATCTCGCATATGCTTCCCAGCGGCGAGAAGGGGACGGTCTGGGGCCTGTTCCTGACGATTCAGGGCTCGGGCATGGTCGCTGGGCCGATCATCTCCGGCAAAATGTGGGACCTGATCGGCCCGACTGCCCCGTTTCTGGCCAGCTCGGCGATGATGGCACTGCTCTTCTTCCTGCATATCGGCCTTGTGCGCACGCAAAAAGCCTCCCCGAAGATATAGATCGGGGAGGCTAAATGCGCAGTAATGGCCAGGCACGTAGCCGAGCTTTAAAACGCGTTCTTATAAAGCGGAAGCAGCGTCTGAAACGTCTCTTGGACCGTGCGTATCAGTTGGGTCCCGTCGGACACAAGAGGGTCGTTCCGGTCGAGTCGCAGCCCGCACAACGCTTCGGATTTTTTCACCGTCTTCAGTTGCTCGGCCCAGGCTTTCAATTGATTGGCGTCGGCTTCCTGGTGCAACGTACCGCCCGGGCTCATATGGTCTAAGGACCAGTAGAAGCCGTCCGGAATCGTCTTCTTGATCTGGGCCGCCTGCTTGTCCAAATAGTTTGCGAACACCGATTTATTTGGGCTTTCGTAGATGACGGCGAAAATAATAAATAAGTGAGTGGAGAACATCCCCACTTGGAAATGCGGCAACGCTTTATACCCGCGTTTGCTGGCCGCCCAGGCGACCCAGGTGTCATTCGGCGGGTTCACCGTCCGGCGGGCATGCTTGGCGACATGCGGGAACATCTCTTCTCCGCATAATGCGGACAAGAAGGGAGCCAGCTCCGTGCCCAGCGTCTCCAGCTTCGGTCTGATGCGGCTTATGATCGCTTCCATCCGGGGCTCCAGGCCGGGGACGGTTAAGGCGTCGAAATCTGGTGTCGTAAATCCTTCAAAGGACATCGATGAATACCTCCAACTCGAGCATGAATCTGACTCTGGTGTGTTTGGTTTGTAACGGTACCAGTATATCATAAATTTGCGCGTCATCCGCGGCCCGTTCAGGGTAAAAATAATCAATAAACCAAGTTCCATTACATAAGATGGAGTATAAGATAAGGTAAACCGTTAGGAGGGAGTGCCGTGAACAAAAGTTACGAAGTGGAATACTGCAACCTGGAACTCCGATTCGACCGCCGGCACATTCAACAATTGATCCGCGACTTGATCCAAGACGGGTATTCTTTATATTGGAGCGAAAACGAAACTCTCTTTATCATCTCGGTCCGTACCGGACGTAAGCTGACCAAGCTGCGGTTTCAGCGTCTTCCCAAAGGATACAAGCTGGTGGGTGATTACTTGATCCGGGATGCCAAGCTGGCCGAATGGCTGGAGAAGCTGATTGGGGATCTACGCGGCCATGCGGTGGTCAAGCGGTTCAAGGATCGTCAAATCTTGGTCGAAAATATTTTGTTTGGTGAAGTCATTCGCCTTGTCGAAATCTCGGGGATGGAACATCGCGTCATCTATCAAAAGGGACCGGTCCTCGACACGGCGCAGATGGCCGAAATGTACGCTTCCGAATCTGCGGAACAGCAGTTGGCCCATCTCCAGGAGGAATTGGATGCCGAGCTGGAACGGTTGTTCGAAGCGATCCAGCAAGGAGATGCCGAAACCTCCGAGGCTTGCAAGGAGAGGCTGCGCAAGCTACGGCTCGAATTGCTCCGTCTTGAATGGTAAGCGCCAAATCCGCCCATCCTAGAGGAGTGATTACCTGCCTCGCTGTCGGCACAACCCATACGAGAAAATTGAAAGGCAAGTCCTTGGCTCCCACGGCGTTGGGGGTTGTTTTTTGAGCGAAACGGCGCAGGGTTCACTTCTGTACACAAAAGAGTTAAAATGATACTATTGAAAAAAATATAGTGTGCAAAGGATGGAGACCATGTCAAAACAACAAATCGGCGTCATCGGCCTGGCCGTCATGGGCAAGAATTTAGCCCTTAATATTGAAAGCCGGGGCTTTACCGTGTCGGTATTTAACCGCTCCCCGGAAAAAACGCATGACCTGCTCGATAACGAAGCCAAAGGCAAGAACCTGGTCGGCACGTTTTCCGTCGAAGAGTTCGTGAACTCGCTGGAAACGCCGCGCAAAATTCTTATCATGGTACAAGCCGGTCCGGCCACAGACAGCACGATCGAACAATTGCTGCCATACCTGGATCAAGGGGACATTATCATCGATGGGGGTAACGCACACTTCCCGGATACGCAGCGCCGCAGCAAAGAACTGGAAGCTAAAGGATTCCGCTTTATCGGTACAGGGGTATCTGGCGGTGAAGAAGGCGCCTTGAAAGGACCAGCCATCATGCCGGGTGGCCAAGAATCCGCTTATAAGCTGGTTGAACCTATTTTGACGGCAATTTCCGCAAAAGTGAACGGCGATCCTTGCTGTACATATATTGGTCCGGACGGAGCCGGACATTACGTGAAAATGGTGCATAACGGCATCGAATATGGCGATATGCAGCTGATTGGCGAAGCCTACCATCTGTTGAAAGACGTGCTGGATGTTGATGCGAAAGAACTGCACGAGATTTTCAGCGAATGGAACAAGGGCGAGCTGGACAGCTACCTGATCGAAATTACCGCCGACATCTTCTCGCAATACGATGAGGAAACCGGCAAACCGATGGTAGACGTCATCCTGGACGCTGCCGGTCAGAAGGGTACTGGGAAATGGACAAGCCAAAGCGCGCTTGATTTAGGCGTACCGCTGTCCATGATCACCGAATCGGTCTTCTCCCGTTTCCTCTCGGCAATGAAGGAAGAACGTGTTGCGGCCAGTAAAATTCTGAACGGACCGGCGAAGAAGGCGTTTAACGGCGATAAGAAGGAGTTTATCGAGAACGTCCGCAAGGCACTGTTCGCTTCGAAGATCGTCTCGTATGCCCAAGGATTTGCGCAAATGCGTTCCGCTTCGGACGAATACGGATGGGATTTGAAATATGGCAACATCGCGATGATTTTCCGCGGCGGCTGCATCATCCGCTCCCAATTCCTTCACAACATCAAGGATGCTTACGATCGCGATCCTGCGTTGAAGAACCTGCTGCTTGACCCTTACTTCAAAAATGTCGTGGAGAGCTACCAAGACGCATGGCGTAATGTGGTATCCGCGGCTGTGGCGAACGGGATTCCGGTGCCGGGTTTTGCGAGCGCGCTGTCCTACTACGACAGCTACCGCACGGAACGCCTGCCGGCCAACCTGCTGCAAGCGCAGCGCGATTACTTCGGGGCCCACACGTTCAAACGTGTCGACAAGGAAGGCGTCTTCCACCATCAGTGGTTCTAAGCCGAAGAACGGATCACGAGGAAGCCGGAGGGACGGGAACGTCTCTGCCGGCTTCTTTTTGTGTTGAAAATGGATCGGCCTGTGTTATGATATGAAAAAGTTTACTCTGAGCGAGTTCTCAACAAGCTGAACAGAGCAAGTAGGTGAACGAACACATGAATCAACCGCTAAATAATATCGTGCTGATCGGCATGATGGGCACGGGGAAGTCGACCGTGGGTTCGTTGTTGGCGGCCGAAACCGGCCTTGCGCTCGTCGATCTCGACCAGCGGATTGTCGAGGAAGCCGGACGGACGATCCCGGACATTTTCGCAGCCGAAGGGGAAGCTTATTTTCGCGAGCTGGAATCCGCGATCTTGCGGAGTACGCTGCAGGAACGTGGCATTGTGCTGGCGACCGGCGGCGGCGCCGTACTTCGCGAGGAGAACCGCCTCGTGATGCGGGAAGGTGGCCTTGTGGTCGCGCTCCAAGCAACCGCGGAGGAGATTGTCGCGCGGGTCGGAGAAGATCCAGGTCGACCGCTGCTGGCTGGAGGCGCGAAGGAGCGGGTGATCGCTCTTCTGGAGGAACGGAAAGACGCTTATGCTTTTGCCCATCTGACCGTCGATACATCGGGGAAAAGTGCGGAACAAGTATCGGATGAGATTTTAACGCATTACCGCGGTTCTTGATCAATCACAATAAAGGGGAATGTGAACCATATGGACGTTATCGTAAAGCCAACGCCGGAGTTAAAGGGCGAAATCGGAGCATTATCTTCCAAAAATTATACGACCCGTTACTTGCTGGTTGCCGCTCTGGCGGAAGGGACAAGCACCGTTTATTATCCGGCGCATAGCGAGGACAGCGACGCCATGCGCCGCTGCATCGCCGATTTGGGCGCGGTATTGGAAGAGGACGAGGAGAAGATCGTCATTACCGGTTTTGGGCGTCGGCCGAAGGACGTCAAGGAGTTGAATGTCGGCAACGCCGGTGCGGTGCTGCGATTCCTTATGGCGATTGCGGCGTTGTGTCCAGAGGTGACGTTCGTGAACACCTACCCGGATTCGCTGGGGAAACGTCCGCATGACGACCTCATCGACGCGCTGGGGCAACTGGGCGTGGAGGTTAGCCATAATGAAGGCCGGCTACCGATCACGATTAGCGGAGGAACGCCGAAAGGTGGGAAAATCCGCGTGTCCGGTTCGGTCAGCTCCCAATATTTGAGCGCTTTGTTATTCCTGACTCCGCTGCTTGCTGAAGACAGTGAAATCGAAGTGCTGAACGACCTGAAATCGAAGGTGGTCATTGGGCAAACGCTAGAGGTGTTGGAGCAGGCCGGGATTGTCATTCATGCCAGCGATGATTACATGCATTTCCGCGTACCCGGTGGGCAAAGCTACCAGGCGAAGACGTATACGGTGCAGGGCGATTACCCCGGTTCGGCGGCGATCTTGGCTGCAGCCGCGGTGACGAAGTCGGACGTTAAGGTCCACCGTCTTGCGGAACGCAGTAAGCAAGGCGAACGTGCCGTCGTGGACGTCCTGCAGATGATGGACGTGCCGTTATCCCATCAGGACGGTACGGTGCACATTCAAGGTAACGGCCGTCTTCGGCCGGTGGAATTCGACGGTGATGCAGCGACCGATGCCGTGCTGGCGATGGTAGCGGCTGCGGTGTTTGCCGAAGGAACGTCCCGTTTCTATAACGTGGAAAATTTGCGTTATAAGGAGTGCGACCGGATTACTGATTTTTTGACCGAGCTGAAAAAAGCGGGAGCGAACGTGGAGGAACGCCAGGCCGAAATTATCGTGCATGGCCGCCCGTCCGGACTGGAGGGCGGCGTGACGATCAATGCACATTACGACCATCGCGTCATTATGGCGCTGACCATCGTAGGCCTGCGCTGCCGTCAACCGCTGGTGATTAAGGATGCGCATCACGTGGCCAAATCGTATCCGCAATTTTTTGAACATATCGTCTCGCTTGGCGCATCCGTGGAACGGGTAGAATAAACTTGAACTAAGACGCAAGGCGCTGGTTTGGGACCGGCGCCGGCAAAGGAGGCATTTCAAATGGCATTTGACAATCCAAGCCGTGAGGAAATCAAAGAAATTCTACTGAGCGCCGGGAACATTGCGGTTGTGGGACTGTCGGACAAAACCGACCGAACCTCATATATGGTAGCCCAAGCGCTGCAAAATAACGGCTACCGCATCATCCCGGTTAATCCGACGGTAAGCGGCGAAATCCTGGGTGAGAAGGTGTATCCGAGTTTGTCGGACATCCCCGAACCCGTGGATATCGTAAACGTGTTCCGCCGCAGCGAGCAGACGCCGCCGGTGGCGGAGGAAGCCGTGAAAATCGGCGCCCGCGTGCTTTGGCTGCAGTTGGGGATTGTGAGCGAGGAAGCGTACGAAATCGCCTCGAAAGGCGGTCTGACCGTGATTATGGATCGCTGTATCAAGGTTGAGGACAGCATCTTGATCGGAAAACGAAGTTAAATGTAGCGAGGCCAATAGGACCCGTCCGCAATCGGAGGGCCCTTTTTTGGCTTCTCGTTTTTCCTTTGACAAATTTGAGGGGCTAGGATTACCATAATGAAATAGATAGAGGGCATCCTATAGAGGAAGTTCAAAAATCATCAAAGTTGATTTTTGAACTCTATTTTAATGTGCCTTGAACAGGAACTTACAAGCAGGACTAGGGGGTCACTACATGATACAGGGGATCGGAGCAGCAGCTGGCGTCGCCATCGGCAAAGCTTTCGTGCTGCCCGCCTGGGAATGGGACGTACCGGATCGCCGGATGGAAAAGGTGGATCTCGCTAAAGAATTCGAGCGGTTGTACGAAGGCATTCGCACGTCTAAAACCGAAATCGAAGTGATGAAGAACGAGATTAAAGAGACGGTGGGTGCGGAGGAATCCGGCATCTTTGACGCTCACCTGGCTATCCTGGAGGATCCCGTCTTTATGAGCGAGATCCGGGGGATCATCGAACGCCAGTACAAGGCGGCGGAGGTTGCTGTTAAGGAAGCGATCGACCATTTTGTAACGATGTTTGACCTGCTGGACGACGAATATATGAAAGAACGGGCGCTCGACATCAAGGATGTCGGCAACCGTCTGCTCAAGCATCTGCTCGGGACGCCGGACATCACGCTGCCGGCGGATACACAGCCGTACATTTTGGTGGCCAAAGAGCTTTCACCCTCCCAACTGGTCCATTTGAATCCGGACAACGTGCTGGGTATGGTCACGATGGCTGGCGGCAAAACTTCGCATTCGGCGATTATGGCTCGGGCGCTGGGGATTCCGCTAGTTTCAGGTCTGGAGAACAAGTTGGTTGAGCCGCTGCAAACCGGCGACATGTTGGTGATCGACGGGGACGAGGGATGGGTGTATCTCAATCCCGAACCGGCGATCGTGACGCGCTTTACGGAGCTGGCGGAGAAACAACGCCGCCGCAAGGAGCAACTGCAGCTGTTAGCTGCGGTTGAAGCGATAACCAAAGATGGCGTACGCATGCGGCTCGCCGGGAATATCAGCTCCGTCAAGGATTTGGAGCTGGCTTTGAAGCACGGTGCGGAAGGCGTTGGCTTGTTCCGTACGGAATTTTTGTATATGGACCGGTCCACTTTCCCTGGCGAAGACGAGCAGTTTGAGGTGTATAAACAGGTCGCGGAGAAAGCCGGGCCGCATCCGGTCGTCATCCGGACGCTGGACATCGGCGGCGACAAGCAGTTGGAATACTTCGAGCTTCAGGAAGAGGAGAATCCGGTGCTGGGCTACCGGGGGATCCGCATCAGCCTGGACAGCCGCGAGCTGTTTCGGACGCAGCTTGCCGCCGTTTTGCGCGCCAGTGCCTACGGCAAAATGAAGATCCTGTATCCGATGATCTCTTCGCTGGAGGAAGTCCGCGGGGCGAATGCGATTCTGGAGGAAGCCAAGCAGGATTTGACCCGGCGCGGACTCGCCTATGATCCGGAAATTCAGGTTGGCATTATGATTGAAATTCCGGCCGCGGCGGCGATTGCCGATCTGTTGGCGCAGGAAGTGGACTTCTTCAGCATCGGCACCAACGACCTGGTCCAGTACGTGCTGGCCGTCGACCGGATGAACGAGAAGATCGCCCATATGTACCACCCGTTCCATCCGGCGGTATTGCGTCTGCTGCGACAAACAGTGCAATCGGCCAAAGAGGCGGGCATCACCGTCAGCGTCTGCGGCGAGATGGCCGGGGACGAGAAAGCGGTGCCGTTATGGCTGCATCTCGGCGTCACCGACCTGAGCATGTCGCCGCAGGCCCTGCTGCGAGTGAAGCACCGCGTCTTGAACTCCGATTCGCGGGAGAGCAAGGAAGTGGGCGCTGCCTGCTATCGCTTATCGACCAGCGATCAGGTCGAATCCGAGCTGGTACGTTATGCGCATGAGCTGGAACAAGAACGGTTGGGCAAATAACAACATAAGCCGTCCCTGGGGTCAAGAGTGAGTGACACCAGGGACGGCTTGTTGCGTTTCAGACCTGCACTTTTACATTTGGCGGGAGCAGGAACGGCGCGGGGAACCTTGTCCGGTGCGTCGTAAGTCATGTCCAAATCATGTCACGCCATTTCATGGCAGAGCGGAGTCGGGACGAGACGACTAACGCAGATCAGCCACCGCATCCACGAACGCTTTGCCGTAAGCCGGCAGGTCCGGCGGACGGCGGGCCGAGATGATGTGCCCGTCCACGACGACGGGCTCGTCGAGCCAGATCGCGCCGGCGTTCTGCATATCGTCGCGGATGCCCGGCGTAGACGTTAAGGTCACGCCCTTCAAGATCCCGGCGGAGATGAGTACCCAGCCGGCGTGGCAGATTTGCCCGATCGGCTTCTTCGCTTGGTGCAGCTCACGGACGAGCTGCAGCACCTTGTCGTAACGCCGAAGCTTGTCTGGCGCCCAGCCGCCGGGGACAAGAATCCCGTCATACGCGCTGGCATCGATTTCCTCAAAGGCAAATTCCGCCTCGGCGGGGACGCCGTATTTGCCGATGTATTTTTTCCCTTTCACCGGGCCGGCTAAATGCACCTCAGCCCCCTCTTCGCGAACGCGGTAGATCGGGTACCATAGCTCCAAATCTTCAAATTCCTCATCCACCAGGGCAATAATTCTTTTGCCAGTTAATCTCAAATCCAACTCCTCCTGTCTTTTATGGTACTTGACGAAAACTCGATTCAATATTTTAATTGTATCAAAAATGATAACTATTACTATGCCCGGCGGTTTCTGAAACCTTTCCAATTATGGCAATTTAAAGTATCTTTCGCCAACAGAAGGAGATTCTCGCAAGCGGGTCGAATAAGATCATTATTCATAAAATTTATCGAATCAAAAAAATGCAAAGGACTAAGATGAGGTGGTACTGTGCGAAAGCACTGTCATTGCGGGCAAATGATGAACCTAGGCTTCAGGCTGGTCATTTTTGAAGGAATCTATGAAATCGACCGCGTTCCCATTTACGAGTGCGAGGATTGCAGCTATTATGAGGTGCTTCCGGAGGTGAAGTCGGATCTGACGGACTTGTTGGCCGAACTCAAAAAAGAGCAGCCTAACGGCCGCGTGTATTTTACCGAGATGAACGAGCTGGCTGACCTGATTTTCGCCATCTACCGTCAGTGGAATCGAACCGAGAACGCTTCCTTCGAGAGTCTGTTGGAGCAGCAATGCGAGGAACGAATCAATCTCCTGCTGGACTTGTACGGCGGGGCCAAGAACATCGGCGATTTGGATTGGATGAACGAGATCTCTAAACGCCTCTCTCAATTATCTAAATATGTCAAGAATCGACAACTTTCCAGAGCCAATTGACGATTTTGCTCGATTTTTGCAAATCATTTTGTAAATGATGTTGTATTTTCATTTCTCTTTTTGTTAAGATATCAACAGAACATCTGGAGATTCTTATTCGCACAAAAGGGGATGAAATGTTATGTCCACATGGATGAGAATACAATCGATCCAGGAGCTGAATGATGCTTTGGTACGCTCCTCAAGCCAGCCGCTGCTGCTGTTTAAGCACAGTACCCGCTGCCCGATCAGTGCCGGGGCACATAAGGAAGCGGAGGCGTATTTGAACGGGACTCCGCGCGAAGACGTTACATACGGGCTGATTTACGTCATTGAGAACCGGGACGTATCGAACGAAGCAGCCGAACGGCTTGGCGTCAAGCATGAATCCCCTCAAGCCATCCTGATCAAGGAGGGACAAGCCGTCTGGCACACGTCTCATTCTAAGATCACGGAGACCGCGCTGCAGGAGATTTTACGCTGAGTGAAGCGTTATCATTGCATAAAGTAGTATTTTGTCGTATCATAAATTTAATTGAAGCTCTGGAACTTTACCGGATGAACGAGTGAAAATCTATTGGCAATGGAGAGAAGAATGTGACGGTTACCATTTACGATGTGGCACGTGAAGCAGGCGTCTCGATGGCCACGGTTTCCCGGGTTGTCAACAATAATCCGAATGTGAAGCCGCAGACCCGGAAAAAGGTTTACGAAGCGATAGAACGGTTAGGCTACCGGCCCAATGCCGTAGCGAGGGGTCTTGCCAGCAAGAAGACCACCACTGTAGGTGTGGTCATCCCCGATATTTCGAATTCGATCTTTGCGGAAATCGCTCGGGGCATCGAAGATATTGCAAACATGTATCACTATAACATTATTTTGTGTAATGCCGACAAGCGCAAAGAGAAGGAGATTCGCGTCATCAACACGTTGCTCGAGAAGCAAGTGGACGGGCTCCTCTTCATGGGCGGAACCGTAACGGAGGAACATATTCAAGCGTTCCAGACGTCCGCGGTGCCAATCGTGCTTTGCGCAACGAGCGACGAGAACGGATTGTATCCTTCCGTGGATATCGACCACGAAGCGGCGGCTTTTGACGCGGTCAGCACGCTGATCCGTCATGGACATCGCGAGATTGCGATGATCAGCGGAACGTTGCAGGATCCGGCGAACGGTTATGCGAGATTCCAAGGGTACAAGCGCGCGTTGGAGACGGCGGGCATTCAGTACCAAGAGGATCTGGTGCGGATTGGCAACTATCGTTATGAATCCGGTGTGGAAGCGATGAAGTATTTCCTCGGGTTGAAGAAGCGGCCGACAGCGATCTTTGCGGCAACGGACGAAATGGCGATTGGCGCGATTCACAGCATTCAGGACGAAGGCTTGAAGGTGCCGGACGACTTCTCGATCATCAGCGTTGACAATATCCGTATGGCTTCGATGGTTCGCCCTCAGTTGACGACGGTCGCTCAACCGATGTACGACCTCGGTGCGGTAGCGATGCGTTTATTGACCAAGCTGATGAAGAAGGAAACGGTTGAGAACCCACGGGTGATTTTGCCGCACGAAACGATTTTGCGGTTGTCCGTTAGCCACGTCTAAGGGCCTCGCTTCGGGTATCTTGCAACGCTGGGTATAGAGAGATAAGCTACACATAGAAAATATATATGAAAAAGGTTAACTACGGATAAAAAAGCTCCTTATTTTAAGGAGCTTTTTTGAGTATTCGGGGACAATAATTCTGCCCGCACGATGGACGGGAGAACAGGAGGGAGAGGCTGACATGAATCAAACGATAGGCCTGATGGGGGCCATGGATGAAGAAATCGCATTGCTTCTCGAAAAGGTAGAGCGTCAGGAAAAGGTTGACGCCGCAGGAGCCACTTTCGTCAAGGGCGTACTGCACGGACGGGATGTTGTCGTGTGTAAATCCGGCGTCGGCAAAGTCAATGCCGCAACCACAACGCAAATCCTGATCGATCGCTTTGGAGCGGAAACGGTCTGGTTTACCGGAGTGGCCGGCGCGGTGCACCCGAATTTGAACGTTGGCGATATCGTCATTTCGTCGACTTGCTTGCAGCATGATATGGATGTTCGGCCGCTCGGCTATAAGCGCGGTATTACGCCGTACCAGGACGTCTCCGACTTTCCCGCTGACCCTGCCTTGATCCGCTTGGCAGAAGACGCCTGCGCCCGTCAGTGCACGGATCATCATTACCGGGTGGGACGGGTGCTGTCCGGTGACCAGTTCATCGCGGATCCGGAATTCGTTGGCTCTGTTCTGTACAAGGAGCTGGACGGCGTTTGCGTCGAAATGGAAGGGGCGGCGCTCGCACAGGTATGCCATCGGAACGGGGTGCCATTTATTGTACTTCGCTCTATCTCGGATAAGGCGGACGGCTCCGCCGACGTGAATTTTGCCGAGTTTACCGCACTGGCCGCCCGGCGTTCGTTTGCCATTCTAAACGATATGGTAGAGCATGCCGGCGAGTTAAAATGAAAAGACTTTGGGTGAGTAAGCAACCTCACCCAAAGTCTTAGGGATAATCCTGTAAAGCGACCGCGAGAGTCTCGCGGTTTTTTGTCATGATTTCCGTTCGGCGGGGGATGCCCTCCCAATGGGACAGGTCATCAAGCCAAGCGACGGGAAGCTCGAATGGAGTCTGCGGCTGCCAGCGATCCATCCAGGCTTGCGGCAGCGGGAGCAGCGGGTCTTGGCGCAGGGCGGCAGTTAGCGGATGATCGCTCATCTCCAGCCACAGTAAGCTCCAGGCGCGGGGAACGACCCGCCAGAAATCGTAACCGCCGCCGCCCATGGCGACCCAGCGGCCCTCGCAATACGTATGGGCCAGCTCATGCAGGATCGCCGGCATATCCCGGTAGATCGACATGCTGCAGTGCATGTGCGACAGCGGATCCAGCGCATGGGCGTCGCAGCCGTGCAGGCTGACGATCAGATCCGGCTGGTAATGAGCGGTTAGCCGCCGGATGGACTCCTCGAAGCATTCCATCCACGAGGCGTCTTCGGTATAAGGCTGAAGCGGCAGATTCATGCAAGCGCCGTAGCCTTGATGTTCGCCGCGCTCCGGCAGGAAACCGGTACCCGGGAACAAGTATTTCCCCGTCTCATGGATAGAGTAGGTGCACACGTCAGGGTCTGAATAGAAGCTCCATTGGACCCCGTCTCCGTGATGGACATCCGTATCGACGTACAGAACGCGTGCGCCGTAATTGCGTCGGGCATAGTCGATGGCCACCGCAGCGTCGTTATAAACGCAGAAGCCAGCCGCTTTGGCCGACAGGGCGTGATGCAGGCCGCCGCCGAGATGCAGCGCATGCGGACTGGAGCCGGAGAGTACGGCCTCCACGGCCGTAATTGTCCCTCCGGTAACCCAGGCGGCCGCTTCGTGCATGCCGGGAAAATACGGCGTGTCTTCGTCCAGCAGCCCAAACTGCTCGCCGCGCGAAATCCAGTCCGCTGTGGGGGTCGGGCGGCTCAACTGCTTAACGGCTTCAACATATGCCGGCTGATGGATCCAGAGCAGCTCTTCGTCGGTCGCCGGCCTCGACAGGCGCATTTGCTGCGGCGTCAGTGCGCCGATCTCCTGCAGCAAATCCATCGTCAATTCCAGCCGGATCGGATGGAACGGATGGCCATCGTGAAACCGGTAGTTCATCGCCTGTTCATGGTGGACAAATAAAGCGCTTCCAGGCATGGATTCATCACGCCTTCCTGTATACTGTCAGTACATAAAACGCTGCTGAAAACGAATCCGGTCAAACTGCTCCTCGGAGGACAAGGGAACTTCTTTGCCGATGCGAACCATCAGGCAGTTGGCCGGATGGGAGCAAATTTCCGGGTCGTCGGTGGCGTACCAGACCATGTCGACCGTCTTCATCAGCCGCTCCATCATGGTGCGGTAATCCCAAACGGAGAGGCCGCTCTTTTTCAAATCCCAATGCCAATAATATTCGGTCGTAAAGACAATGTATTTCTCCATCTGACCGTCCTCGAACGCCGTGCGGATCATCTTCGATCCGAGCCCGAGAGAACGGTAATCATCAGCAACTTCGACCGCTCCGAGCTCGATGAGATCGGGCATGTGGCCTTGCGACCATCGTTCCATTTCGTCGGGATAATGAAAGGTGACATACCCGACGATGGTCGAATCCTCGCGGGCCAGTATAATGCGTCCTTCCGGTAGACCGGCGATTTCGACTAGTGCGGCGTGTTGATCTGCCGGCTTGCGGAACGCATCCAGATCGGGGTGCATCTTTAAGGTTTGGAGATGGGAAGGGGATACAGGTCCTTCCACAACGATTTCACGATTCTGATGGGGCAGGGTGTGGCGGATATACGTTTTTTGGTGTTCCATGGAACCGCCTCCTTTGCTCGTTCCCCTCACTTATAACAGAAAAATGAAAATTTGAAAAGTGTAGCCTGTGCGCGAAAACGTGTGCTATAATGTTCTCCGACATAAATTATTCACATTTTCAGGCCGTGCGTGTGATCGTTGTACTCGAAATACCGCCTCAAATCGCTTGAGTTCTGTCGTTGCTTTTTCGATCAAAACGGATGCCCTCACCCATGACGCTGAATGAAGCTCTCAACTTACGCTGCTATGTATCCGTTTTCATAAACTTTGATCTATTGCTTGGAGATTTCCAAAGATTAAGGGAGGATGAAACGATGAGTCAACTGCAAGGGGAAGTTATTTCACCGGGCGTTCCGTCGTCCAACATGGGCAGCTACGAAGAGGCGTATAAGAATTTTCAATGGGAGGATGTCGAAAAGCAGTTCTCCTGGTACGTCACAGGCAAAGTCAACATGGCCTATGAAGCGATCGACCGCCACGTTGATGCAGGCAAAGGGGCGCGTGTGGCGCTTCAATTCAGCGATCCCTCGCGCGAGGAGTCGTATACGTACGAGGACATGCAGGGGCTGACGAATCGGTTTGCCAACGTGCTGCGTAAATACGGTATCACGAAAGGCGATCGGGTATTCGTCTTTATGCCGCGGACGCCGGAGCTCTACGTGAGTGTGCTGGGCACGCTTAAGGTCGGCGCGGTCGTGGGACCGCTGTTCGAGGCGTTTATGGAAACGGCAGTTAAGGATCGCCTGGAGGACAGCGGGGCGGTTGCGCTGGTCACGACGCCGGCGTTGCTGCATCGGGTGAAGCGCGAGGAGCTGCCGACGCTGCGGACCATCATCGTTGTAGGTGACGAGGTGGCGGCCGGGGACGGAATCGTCGATTATAAAGCGGAGATGGAAGCCGCATCCTCTGAGACCGAGATCGAGTGGGTGAATCGCGAGGATGGCCTGATTTTGCATTATACGTCGGGTTCGACCGGCAAACCGAAAGGCGTTTACCATGTGCATAACGCTATGATTCAGCACTATCATACCGGCAACGTTGTGCTGGACCTGAAGGAAGGGGACGTCTATTGGTGTACGGCGGACCCGGGATGGGTCACCGGGACGTCCTATGGCATCTTTGCTCCGTGGCTGCATGGCGTGACCAACGTTGTCCGCGGCGGGCGCTTCAGCCCGGCCGACTGGTATGAAACGATCCAAAAGAACAAGGTAACGGTCTGGTACAGCGCACCTACGGCATTTCGGATGCTGATGGGTGCGGGACAGGACGTTATTAAGCAATATGATCTGTCGTCACTCCGCCATGTCATGTCCGTTGGTGAACCGCTGAACCCTGAGGTAGTGCGCTGGGGGATGAAGGTGTACAATCATCGGATTCACGACACGTGGTGGATGACGGAGACAGGCGGTCAGCTCATCTGCAACTATCCGTCGATGCCAATTAAACCCGGTTCCATGGGTAAACCGGTGCCCGGCATTGAGGCGGCGATCATCGACGAGAACGGCAAGGAGCTGCCGCCGTACCGGATGGGTAACTTGGCCATCCGCACGCCGTGGCCGTCGGTCATGCGGCTAATTTGGAACAACGCGCCGAAATACGAGGAGTATTTCCGCATCCCGGGATGGTACATTTCCGGCGATACGGCTTACATGGACGAGGACGGCTACTTCTGGTTCCAGGGCCGGATCGACGACGTGATCAATTCCTCAGGCGAACGGATTGGACCGTTCGAGGTCGAGAGCAAGCTCGTTGAGCATCCGGCCGTCGCGGAAGCCGGGGTGATCGGCAAGCCGGATCCCGTGCGCGGGGAGATCATCAAAGCGTTCATCTCGCTGCGTGAAGGCTTTACGCCGTCCGAGGAGTTGAAGGCGGAGATCGCCAAATTCGTCAAGGAAGGGCTGTCCGCTCACGCCGCTCCGCGCGAAATCGAGTTCAAAGATAAGCTGCCCAAGACCCGCTCCGGCAAAATCATGCGCCGCGTGCTCAAAGCCTGGGAGCTCAACCTCCCAGCCGGCGACTTGTCGACGATCGAGGATTGAAGTCGGTTGATCTATAGCAGGAGTCCCCTCAAGCGAAGGCTTGGGGGGACTCTTTTTTTTGCGGGAAAGCGATCTCTGTAGCCGAATCGAGATTATCTTCGAAAAACCGAACATATTCGCTCAATTCAGGCGGATTTCTCTCAATATATATGAAATTTCATACATTATTGTCCCTTTGGAGCGCCAATCTCAAGATTTTATATGAAAAATCAATCATATTACCGCTAAACCGGTGGTTGGCTGTGAATTATGTTCGAAAAATCATATATAATCGCTCAAATCAGGTGGATTCCTCCCAATAGATATGAAATTTCATATATAATCATCCCTTTGAAGCCCAACCTCGAGATTGTATATGAAAAATCGAATATATTTCCTCCAGACGGGGGGGCGCAGCGAATTATGTTCGAAAAATCATATACATTCGCTGGATGGAGGAGGTGGATTGATTTTTCAGTTTAATGACACTATTTAAACCACAAAAAAGCAGCAGGCTCACACCTGCTGCTTTTTGCTGCTTACTTACTATACTGCACCGGCGCCGACGGCGGGGATTCGCCCAGCACGTTGACGGCGGTGACCTGGATCCAGACGGAGCTGGAATCGGTTTTGAACGAGAAATGCGCGTCCGAAGTGGAACCTACCTTCGTGTAGGAGCCGCCTTGGGCATCGGACACGTAGACGTTGTAGCTCGTCACGAGGTCGAGGGCGCCGTTCGCGTCCCAGCTAACGGTGAACCCGCGGTCGTCCTTCTTGACGCTCACCTTAGCAGGCGAAGCGGGGAGCGGACCGCCTTCACCATTGTCACCGATCGTACCGTCGTTGCTGCCGCCCGGCGTTTCACCGCTTGGATCCGGCGTCGAACCGCCGTCCGGGAACACGCCGCCGCCAAAGGCGCTAACGATCGCGCTTGGCGCCGATTCCTTGCCGGCCACGTCGACTGCCGTGACGTAGTACGCCGTTGTGAAGCCGGCTGAGCCGCCGTCCGTTATCGCGGCTGGATCTCCAACCAGCGCCGCTTTCCCGGCGTACTGGAAGGTCACGCCGTCATCTGCACGGTACAATCGGTAACCGACGACGTCTTTCTCCGTATTTTCGCTAAATGTGATCGTGGCCGCCTCTCCGCCGCCAGAAATGGCGACATTCGCCGGGGGCGCCGGCGCTTGGCCGTCGTCAACCCGCGGATCCGGTTTGTAAGGCGCGTCTTCACCGGCATCCTTCGGCAGGTAGAAACTCAGCGGCTTGTGGCCGCCGGACATGCCGGCGAATGCTTGCTCCAGCTGTTCCTTGAGCAATTCGATCGGCGTCTCGCGTTTTACTACGACCTTCTCCCGCAGCATATCGGAAGGCGTCGTTTCGAGCGGTACATAGTTAATTCCTTCATACGTGACGTATTTGGCCCGGATCAGCACGTCGTCCGGCTCTGTCGGCACATACTTGGCGTTGAAAATATCCGTAACCAGTTTGCCGGCCTGCTGCGTTAATTGGGTCGGCAGTTTGCCGCTATACCCGGACACCGTTTTTGACACGATGCCGTCCGGTTTGGTGAAGGCTTCGGTCGCGAACAAATCTGGTTCATTTTCAGTCACTTCGTTCATGACAAGCGCCCAAATTTTGCGCGCCCGCGATTTGCCGGCATCCGACAGCGTGTTCACCGGCTCGCGGTACCCGATCCATACGCCCAGTGTAACGTCCGGCGAGTAGCCCATGAACCAGACGTCGGCGTAGTTTTGCGTTGTACCGGTTTTCCCGACGACCGGGATTTTACCGTAGTTCTTGAAGTCACTTTTGATCGATTTGCCGGTTCCGTCCTTAATGACGGTGCGCAGCATATCGGTCATCAGGTAAGCCGTTTGCTCGGAAAATACTTGCTGCGGCTCGACCTCGTGCTTATAGACGATATTCCCTTTGGCGTCGGCGATTTTCTCGATCATGTAAGCATCGGTGAACTTTCCGCCGTTAGCGATGGCACTGTACGCGTTGGTCAGTTCCTCGACGGTAACGCCATATTTCAAGCCGCCGAGCACGCCGGTTTGGGCGCTGTAGTCCTCGTCCTCCAACGTCGTGATTCCCAGCTTCTTAGCGAAGTCCCAGGCTTTGTCGATGCCAACGATGTTGTTAAACACGCGAAGTGCCGGGATGTTCCGGGATTCATTCAGCGCGGTCCGCGCCGTCACGAGGCCTTTATAGCCGCCGCTGGAGTTCACCGGGATGTGGAAGCCTTTTTGATAATCCTTCAAAATAATCGGTGAGTCGTCGATGATGCTGGCCGGCTGTACGAGCCCGGCATCGAGGGCCGGCAAATAAGCGGCGATCGGCTTCATCGTCGAGCCTGGCTGCCGTTTCATTTGCGTAGCATAGTTCATTTGCTCCGTGTAGAAGTCGCGTCCTTCGATCATCCCAAGGATCGCGCCGGTCTTGTTATCAATCATCATCGAAGCGACTTGCTCCAGGCCTTTCTTCTCGCTCGGTGGCGAGAAATTGTCGGCGTTGTCCGACACCTTGTGCATGGAGTTGTAGACCTTCTTATCGATGGTCGTATACACCCGATACCCCCCGGTCAGCAGCTCCTGTCGAGCTTCCTCGAGGATTTGCGTATTTGCAGCAACCTCCTCTTTGGTCATCTCCGGATTGTTCAGCATCGCGATCGCGATCGCGCCCTGACGTTCCGTCTCCAACATCAGATAAGGGAAGGTATCGTAAGCCTTCTTCGTTGGTTTGGCCAGCGAACCCTTGATGTCGAAGGCCAGCGCTTCGTCATACTGCGCCTGTGTGATTTTGCTCTCCTCGAGCATGCGCTGCAGCACCAGTTGTTGTCGTTTGACCGCCCGACCGAACGCCTCCTCGTTGAATTCCCCTTTACCGTTAAAAGCGGAATACGTCGAAGGAAGCTGCGGCAAACCGGCCAAATAAGCCGCTTGGGCAACATTCAGGTCCGCCAGATTGCTGACGTTAAAAAGACCCTTGGCCGCGGCTTTGATGCCGTAGACCTGATATCCGTTCGAACCATTGCCGAAAGGAACCTTATTCAAATAAGCCGTAATGATTTCTTCCTTGGATAAAAAACGCTCCAGCCGAAGCGCAAGCAGCATTTCCTTAACCTTCCGGTCCTCGGTCTTATCCAGGTTCAGGAACACGCGACGTGCCAGTTGCTGCGTCAGCGTACTGCCGCCGGTCTGCACGTCCTCATGGAGCAGGCGCTGCTTGACGGCCCGCAGCGTGCCTTTAAAATCGATGCCGATGTGTTCCTCGAAATGATTGTCCTCGATGGCGATCACCGCATCCAGCACCGTTTGCGGGATCTCCTTGTAAGTGACGGGGCGGCGGTCCTCTTCCGAACGAAGCTGGCCAATAGGTTGGCCGTCACGGAAATAGGCGAAGCCCGTCATTTCATTATGATTGATTTTCGCTTCAATGTCGGCACGCGACCGCACCGGATCGTCCTTGACGATGGAGGATACGTATCCGAATACGGCCCCCCCGGCAAACAGAGCGCCGGCTAATCCAAACAGAACGAGCCAACCCAATATCGCCCAAGCAATCCGGCCTTTTTTGCGCTTCCGGGCGGGTTTAGCGGGTTTTTCGCTCCGGGTATTGCGCCGCAGCTTGCCGGAGTTTTTGTCGTTCTCATGATCCATGCATGATCCTCCTTTATAAACAGCAACATTATAGCATAAAAAAGGGGATTTGGATGTTTTTTCAGCGTATTTTGGCGCGCTATGACGCCTTATTCGTGCTTATGACCTAGCTTTCGTAGGTTTGACTTTGGGAATGCATCTATGATATATATTATTTTAAATCGCATATCGACAAAAGGCTTGGAAAGACTCAGTAGAAGGCGGAATCCCGCTGCTCAGAGAATCGGTGGTTGCTGCGAACCGAATGGGCGGATCCCTTTTGAAATACCGTCTGGAGCCGTCCGGGGGAACGCGCGTGAACGATTAGAAGCGCCAGTAGTCCGGTACCGGGGGATCCCGTTATGTGAATGAAGTGAAAACCGCGAACAGTTCGTTCGTAACCTTGCGCGATCCGAGCAGCGGTTTTAATTAGGGTGGTAACGCGAGCGCTCCTTCTCGTCCCTTGGGATGAGAAGGGGCTTTTTTGTGTTTATTTTCATAAGCGGTTATTTTACAAATTAGATGGAGGTAGGAGCAATGAAGTGGGAAGAATTAAACGCGGCACAGCAGGCCGAGGTGGAACGACAGCTTCAGGTGATTTCACGCGGTGTGGTGGAAATTGTACCCGAGGATGAACTGAAACAGAAAGTGATCAAGTCTGTGGTGACTGGCAAGCCGCTGAAGGTGAAGCTGGGGCTGGATCCTTCCGCGCCGGACATTCACGTCGGCCATACCGTGGTGATGCAGAAGCTTCGCCAGTTTCAGGAGCTGGGGCATCAGGTGCAGTTGATTATCGGGGACTTCACAGGACGGATCGGGGACCCGACCGGTAAATCGGAAACCCGTAAACAGTTGACAGAAGAAGATGTGCAGCGGAATGCGGAAACGTACCGCCAACAAATTTTCAAAATTTTGGACCCGGACAAAACCCAGGTCAACTTCAACTCCGAATGGCTGGCGCCGATGACGTTCGCTGATGTCGTCAAGTTGTCCGCCAAAGTCACCGTAGCGCGTATGCTCGAACGTGACGATTTCACGAAGCGGTACACCACAGGGCAACCGATCAGCATCCACGAATTCTTCTACCCGCTGATGCAGGGGATGGATTCGGTAGCGCTGGAGAGTGATATCGAGCTTGGGGGAACAGACCAGAAGTTTAACCTGCTCATGGGTCGGACGCTGCAGAAAGAATACGGCAAAGACACGCAAGTCGCCATCATGACCCCGATCATCGAAGGTCTGGACGGCGTGCAGAAGATGAGTAAGAGCCTTGGCAACTATATCGGTATCGATGAGGCGCCAAACGAAATTTACGGCAAGGCGATGTCTGTGCCGGACGAGCTGATGACGAAATACTACGAACTCGTGACAGACCTGTCTCTAGAAGAGTTTGCCGCTCTCCGTGAAGGTCTCAAGTCGGGGGAGGTACACCCGCGCGATGCCAAGATGAGACTCGCCCACACGCTGGTGCGGATGTACCATGGTCAGGAAGCGGCTGATGCGGCTCAGGAGCATTTCGTAACCGTGTTCCAGCAACGGGCGCTGCCGGAGGATATCGAGGAGAAGGAAGTTCCTGCCGCCGAGCTGGAGAATGGGAAAATCCGCTTGATCAAGTTGCTGACCTTGATCGAGTTTGCGGCCTCCAACGGAGAAGCCAAACGCAGCATCCAGCAAGGCGCGGTCAAGCTGAACGAAGAGAAAATCAGCGATCCGAACGCCGAAGTAGAGCTGGCAGGTGGAGAGATCATTCAAGTCGGGAAGCGCAAGTTTGCCAAGCTGCTAGTCAAGTAATAACAAGAACCCCGAACCTTCAAGGAGGATTCGGGGTTCTTGTTATCGCCACGAAAAAACCGGCCCAGGTCGATAACGACTTGGGCCGGTTTGCGCTGTTGAAATCTTAACGGTTGTAGAATTCGACGATTTGTTTCTCGTCGATGTCTTGCGACAGTTCGGAACGTTCTGGCAAACGAATGTATCTGCCTTCCAGAGCCGTGTCGTTGAATTCCAGGTAAGCTGGAAGATGCGAACGGTTTTCCAGAGCTTCCTTCACAGAGGAAAGGCCGCGGCTTCTTTCACGAAGACTGATCACGTCGCCAAGGTTTACACGGTAAGAAGCGATGTCCACTTTCTTGCCGTTCACGGTTACGTGGCCATGGGATACGAGCTGACGCGCGCCAGCGCGGGAGTTCGCGAAGCCCAGACGGTAAACGAGGTTGTCCAAACGGCTTTCAAGCAAGAACATGAACGTTTCGCCCGCGATACCAGGCATATGCTGCGCTTTTTCGAACAGCGTGCGGAATTGCTTCTCGCCCAAGCCGTACATGTGGCGCAATTTTTGTTTTTCGAGCAACTGTGCTCCGTAGTTACTTACTTTTCTGCGTTGGTTAGCGCCGTGTTGACCCGGAGGGAACGGACGCTTCAAATCTTTGCCTGTACCGCTCAAGGAAATGCCAAGACGGCGGCTGAGTTTAAATTTAGGACCAGTGTAACGTGCCATTGTATAGGTAGACTCCTTTGTTAGTTAAATTTCGTATAGGGTTCTACTTGCGCGGGTTTTGTTTGGACGAGCGAAGGATAGATAAAAAATACGCTCCCTAACAGGAAAGTTCAGCCGCTGTCCTGTCAGCAACAAAAACCGAGAGGGTGCTCGCATGCGTTACGCCCTAAGCAAGACTCTATCCAGTCTTCATCAACAATATATATTATATGAATTTAGGGGGTAAAGTCAATAAGTGTTTTTGTTGGGAAAGGAGGTATTTTGTCGATAGGGCTTTTGGCCTAAAAAAATGCCATGAACCTTAGGAATTATAATGCAAAACCCTAAGGAAGATAGTAAAATAGAGTTAACAGACATGAACGGATCCGGCGGAGATGGACAAGCTTGAACTTCAGGGAAGGAAGCTTGTCCGTTTGGTGTTTATCGTAAGTTGAAGGGCTAAAATCCAACGCAGCATATAAAAGGAGCTTTTTTTATGGCCGATCAATCCATGGGTCAGCCGATGCTGAACCTGAATCACGCTTCTGGCCTGCAGCGGCTCGATGATGGCGACAATTATACGGATTGGCTGCGGCAGCTTGATATCACTGTCCATGATTTCCCCTACATTGAGTCTATCTTAAAACAGGGGTACGCGGAGTGGCGAAAGCTGGTAAGTGCAATGCCGGAACTTGGTAAGGCCGACTTTTTCATTTCCGGCAGTCGCGGCGAAGTGCTGCTTGCCGATTCGCTTGATCCGGGAGGGCCAATCAGCCCGACCTGGCCCAAGCCAATGGAAGAGGCGATCCTGCAAAGCCTTCGCGAGCATAGAGCGGTCACAGCCGAAACAGCGGACGGTGTTTATGTTGCCGTGCCGGTGTTTTCCCGCATTCATGGCGATTTGTTCGCTTCATTTGGTTGCTGCTTGCATGATTGCGGCGCTACGGCGGCTGTTCTGTTCGCCAAAATGGCGGCACAACTATTTCAATCTTGCTTTTATAAGTGTTTTGAAGGCTTGTTCGTTTCCGATCTGCTGCGCGTTCAGCAGCAGGCCAAACGCGAAGAGCAGCGCCGTTCCAAGCTTTTTCAAGTCGTGCAAAAGCTCCATGATAAGATTGATGTGGATTCGGTCCTGACCGAAGTGTTTGAACGGGTTTCTGGAATGTATCCTGCAGCCAAGTTGGAGCTGTTGATGTCCCAGGATCACTTAAGCCGCGATCCGCGGGTCAAATCGCTGCAGTTGCATGGACAAGGCGATGAGCTGCTTATGAGGGCGTTCATGGAAGGGCGGATGCAGGTCAGGGAATCCACAGGTCCAGGTCCCGAAGAAGGCGGCGAGAGAAGGCTGGAAATTGCGGTGCCCCTCAGTGGGAAACAGGGGGTCTATGGTGTTTTTCATTTGCAAATTCAGCGGGAAAAGATCGATGATGTGGATCTGCAACTGATCGGTATGCTGGCGGATACGGCTGGCACGGCGTTCGAGAATGCCAAGCTGTATGAACAGTCCAATTTGTTAATTAATGAACTGAGACTGATCAATGAGCTCACCAAACGGCTGAATCAAAGCCTGCGGCTGAAGGAAGTGTTCAAGTTTGCTACCGAAGAGCTGTTGTCGATTTTCAAAGCGGAATATTGCTGCATCTCCCAACTGAATAAAGAACGGGAAACGTTTGAAATTATGTCTAGCAACGTGCCGGGGCTGTCGAAGGAGCATTTTTCGAAAAGCTACGGGTTCAGTGGACTTGTCTATTCCACGCAGGAGCCGATCATTCTCTCGGACTTTCAGGCATATGGTAAAGTATCCTCGAGATTTATGGAGGAGACGGATTCCCGTTCACTGATCACCGCACCCTTGATCGTTCGGGGAGAGGTCAACGGGGTCATTATGCTGGCACACCGTAAGACCCGCTTCTTCTCCTATGACAACTACAAGCTCCTTCAGGTCCTGTCCTCGCACATCGGCTTGGCGATTGCCAACGCATCGCTGCATGCGGAGGTTCGCCGTATGGCCAATCGCGATATGCTGACCGGACTTTATGCTCGCCACTATGTCGATGATGCGATTCAAGAGTTCCAGAAGAAAGATACGAACGGCTCCTTGATTATCGTTGACATTGACCAGTTCAAGCAGGTCAACGATACGTATGGCCACCAAACCGGGGATAAAATCCTGAAGCAGGTGTGCGCGATCGTCAAGAGCTCGATTCGCAAAACGGATATCGCCGCCCGGTGGGGAGGCGAGGAGTTGGCTGTGTATTTGCCAGGGGCAAGCGCCGATAACAGCTATCAAATCGCGGAAACGATCCGGCTGCGCGTTGCCATGGATACCGATCCACCGGTCACCGTATCGTGCGGCATCGCCGAGTGGATTCGGAGCGACGATAAGCTTAGTGTGGAATCGCTGTTCTATCAGGCGGACATGGCTTTATATAAAGCCAAGAACAGCGGGCGGAATCAAACGCAAATCGGTTCCAGTGACGATGCCCAAGCTCCGTAAACATTCATTCGGATGTTCCTGTTGGTTTTGGACGCTCCGAGCCCTACTTTGGGCCTCGGAGCGTTCTTTATTGCGCGATCCGCTTCGGCGAATAGAGCAGCCGTTCCCGTGGCAGGATACTGCTAGATGAGGTAAGGAGAACAGTCCGGTGGAGAACTGGTGCATTATTAAAGGCGGGGGCTTGCGTATGAGAGGGATGACACAGAGAGGGCTGAGATACCGGTTAGCCGTCATTGTAAACGGGTTGCTGTTGACACTGATGTTGGCGTCCTGTGGGATGAACGAAGCAAAGACGCCGGAGCAATGGTTCGATTTCACTTGGTCAGGGCTCGCGGGTAGCGACACTTTATCGTTCCGCGGTTTAGCTACCTTGCAGCGCGGAAACGAGCATGGGCTGGAGGAGAGTCTAAATTATACGGGTCGCTTACAGAATCACCGAGAACTGAGCATCCGAACTGAGCCGGCAAACAACCGCAATGGCAACCTCGGCAGCCGACTGCAGATGACGGGATTAGCGAAGCCAAGCGGATGGGAAGCCAAGCTGCGCTTAGAAAACGGAAACTGGCTGGTACAGTCTGACAACCACGATGCCTTGCTGCAAGGGGTTGTGCGGTTAAATCCCTTGGATCAGCTTGAGGAAATCCGCATGGCAGCAAAGAAAACCATCACCTCCGAAAGTGGCGCCGCACGGGGGACGAAGGTACTCCGGATCGTGATGGACCCGGCGGAAGCCAGCATCAGATTAAAGGATCGTCTGCTGTCCGAAATGGAGCTTACACGCGAAGGGGGCATGGAACGGCTCGCGAGTGTTCCGGCTCCGCTTCAGGAGTCGCTGCGCGGCGAGTTATCGAAGATTTGGACGGCGGGGAACGATCAGTTGTCGGCCATGCTCGAGCAGTTGAACGCGACCGTTGTTTATCACTTGACGATTGATCGCAAATCCGGACTTCCCGCCAGGCTAACCTCGGAAACAACGTTAACTTACCTGTCAACCAAGGGCGTACCGCAACGAGAGGTGCTGCGCACTGATAATCGATTCGAGAGCTATAAGTAGTCGTGACATCCTGGGTTAGGCTGACTTTCCGCCCCCATCGTGCTACAATAACAGAAGAATTAACCAATGGTTAAACAACGCGGGACGTTTGAACGGCACGGGTTGCCCAACAAAAGTCCCGCTACGAATTTTGGAGGAGAGTGAGCCAGATGCGAGATCCTAGAGTTCAGAAGCTGGCGGAGAACCTGGTCGGTTATTCCGTAGATGTACAGCCGGGAGAGAACGTCCTGGTCGAAATGATCGGTGATGAACGCGATTTGCTGAAAGCCGTGGTGGAAGAGGTTGGGAAGAAGGGCGGCAATGCCTTCGTCGAGATTACCGACCGCACCGTGCAGCGTGCGCAATTAAAATACGCGACCGAAGAGGGCATGAAGACCTGGGCGGAATACGATTTGAAACGGATGCAGATGATGGACTGCTACATCGGCATTCGCGCCGGTTCTAACGTCAATGACATGTCCGACGTACCTGAAGACAAGATGAAGTTGTACAACTCGCTTTATTCCCATCTCGTACATAGCGAACAGCGGGTAAAACGCACGAAATGGGTCGTGCTCCGTTATCCGAATGCCAGCATGGCCCAATTGGCCAACACGAGCACCGAAGCTTTCGAGGATTTCTACTTCGATGTATGCAACCTGGATTATGCCAAAATGGACCGGGCGCAGGACGCCTTGGCCGAGTTGATGAACAAGACGGACAGAGTTCGGATTGTCGCACCGGGCACGGACCTGAACTTCTCGATCAAGGACATTCCGGCCATCAAATGCTCCGGACAGAAGAATATTCCTGACGGCGAGGTCTATACCGCTCCGGTTCGCAATACTGTAAACGGTACGATCAGCTACAATGCGGCAACACTGTATAATGGGATCACGTTCGAGAATATCAAGTTCCGCTTCGAGAACGGCAAAATCGTCGAAGCGACAAGCAACGATACAAAACGCATGAATGAAATCCTGGATTCGGACGAAGGGGCTAGATACATCGGCGAGTTTGCCATTGGCTTCAATCCGTACATCTTGCATCCCATGAAGGACATCTTGTTCGACGAGAAGATCGCCGGCAGCCTGCACTTTACGCCGGGGCAAGCGTACGAGGAAGCCGATAACGGCAATCGTTCTTCGATCCACTGGGATCTTGTGCTGATCCAGCGCCCGGATTACGGCGGCGGAGAAATTTATTTCGACGACGTGCTGATCCGTAAAGACGGGATTTTCGTGATCCCTGAGCTTGCGGGATTGAATCCGGAAAACTTGAAATAAGAAGAAATTTCCTTGCTAGGAAAGCGGATTCAATGTATGATTAAAGTATGTAATTTCCAAAGTTAAAGACGGAGGGATCCCTATGGCCACGAACAATGAAGCGGTAGTCGAAATTGCCCAAACTGCAGGCAAATTCACTTCTTCCATTGTGCTCCAAGCGGACAACAAGTACATCGATGTAAAAAGTATCCTCGGCCTCTTCACCACACTCGTAAACACGAAGAGCTATGAGCTTCACGTTCACGGACCGGATGCGGATGAAGCAAAGAAAGCCGTAACCGAAGTGTTCGCCAAGCACGGTTTGGATGTCAAAGTCGTCGCTGAATAACGAAACGAAAGAAACGCTCCCGCTTGAAGCGGGGGCGTTTTTTAATGCCTTCGAATGGCGACACTCGGCGTTTTCTTGTGTTTAGGTTAATTTGAGGAGGTTCTTGTATTGGCCTTCGATTTCGTCTAATATTAAGATTAGAGCAGATTGGTAGGCGATTTTGGACATAGGGGGGAAGAAGCATGACTTCATCTGAGTTGCAGGAGCAACTTAACCTGAAAGCACTTAATCTTCTGAAAGAAGATGCAGATAAAATTGAGAAGCTGATCGAAGTACAGATGGAGAACTTGGCCACACGTTACTGCCCTCTCTATGAGGAAGTGTTGGATACCCAGATGTATGGATTCTCCAGACAAGTAGATTACGCGATTCGCGTCGGACTTATTCAAGAAACGATAGGCAAGCAAATCATCAGCAGATTGGAACGGAATTTGGCTACACTGTATGAAGCCATGAACAATAAACAGCAGTAAACGTAATTTGCCGCTAAATGATACAAGCGTATGCTTACGGAAAGCTTCCGGGAGCATACGCTTGTTTGTTTTTTCTTATTGAGGTTATACCAGGTAGAACGAAACGCCGAGTATGGCATAAACCGCCAGAAGCAGTAAACCCTCATACCAGTTTGTTTGACCGTCTTGGGTGATCGACTTGGCGATGAACACCGAGACGCCAATCGCGGCCAACTCGATCACGGTAAAGACGATATCCATTGGTTTGCCGAATAGATGGCTGACGAAGATCAGCACCGGAGCGACGAACAAAGCGATCTGCAAGCTGGAGCCAACGGCGATCTCTACGGCTGCTCCGATTTTGTTCTTCAAGGCCAGCATGATGGCTGCGCTGTGTTCGGCGGCATTGCCGACGATAGCTACGACAAAGGCCCCGACGAAGAGTTCGCTCAGCCCGAATTCAGCGGTAAACGTGTCAAGCGTATGTACAAGCCATTCGCTGACGAAAGCAACCATAACGGTGGCGATCACCAGGTAGAGAATGGATTGACCTTTTGACCAGGCCGGAGCATGCTCGTGCGGCAACTCCTCTGCGTCTTTCTCACTGATGTCGGCAAGGTAATTCTTATGCGTGACCATGGAGAAGATCAGCCACAGCAAGTAAGCGACGATCAGGATCCCGGCGACGACCAGGCTGAGCGTAGAACGGTCAGCCTCATGGAGAACATGGGTTTGCAGAAATATCGCCGGGACGAACAAGGCGATGATCGCCACGATCATGAGCGAGCCGTTCATGCCAGCCAGGGCGACGTTATATTTTTGCACCTTGTGCTTCAGACCCCCGGCAAACAAGCTGAGTCCGAGGACGAGCAGCAGGTTTCCGATGATGGAGCCGGTAATGCTGGCCTTCACCATATCGAATAGTCCTTCCCGGACGAGCATGATGGCGATAATTAATTCGGCGGCATTACCGAAGGTCGCATTGAGGAAGCCGCCCAGCCGTTGCCCCGCGTAATGCGCTACACTTTCCGTCGCCCGGCCGAGAAAGCCGGCCACCAGAACCACGGCGATCGCGGAGATGATAAATTCCAAAGTTGCTGACCAATGCGCGTAATGCCCGATGGCACTAAGTGCAAAGAAAATCAGCAGCAATGCAGGTGAAATATACTTTTTCATGGAACACCTCGTGTTAGTCATTTTTTGGCAAAAGCCGAATGTAACAATTTTACTCAAAAATAAGCTGAAGGTCTACATTTGCTTTAAATCGACTTCCGATTTACAATGAAACTAATGAGGTTGAAGGAGGAATGACCATGACCGAACAACTGCAGTTGGATAATGGGCTGATTCGGATTTCAGACGATGTCGTTGCGAAAATCGCCGGAATGGCCGCTCTGGAGACACCGGGGATTGCCGCGATGTCCGGAGGGCTGTCCGAAGGCTGGGCGAAACGGTTAAGCGGCAAAAATGTGCAAAAGGGCGTGACGGTCGAAGTCGGTCAATTGGAGGCGGCCATCGACTTGCGGATTATCGTGTTGTACGAGACACCGATCCACGAGGTTTGCCGGATGCTTCAGCAAAATGTTCGAGAAGCGGTAGAGAGCATGACGGGGCTTAAAATTGTAGAAGTGAACGTGAAAGTCGAGGGCGTCGCGTTTAAGGACGATGAGATCTGATCGATCCTACCTTGACCTTCTGCAGCATATAGAGTTTCGCTTTCGGCCTCGAATGACCGGATTGCTGGCATAAGCAACAAACACAAAGAAGACTACGGAGCGATTGCTTCCGTAGTCTTCTTTGCGATTAGGACTATTATCCGCGCCGTGTCTGGCTTCGCATTTCAAACGGCGTTGATTCACGAATCACCACCGACTTGGTGCGTTCCTGCTTCACCGGCAGAGACGATTCGCGCGATATACTAAGCACGATCCCCATTGACACCATCGTGACGAGCAGCGAAGAGCCGCCGTAACTGATGAAGGGCAACGTGACGCCGGTCACCGGAATGGTGTTGGTGACGCCGCCGATGTTAACGAAGGCCTGAATCGCGATTAATCCCATGATTCCGACCCCAGCGAGCGTGCCAAACGTGCTTTGACAGCGAAGCGATACCAGCAGCCCGCGCCAAATGAAGTAAATATAAAATAGCAAGAAGATCAAAGTCCCGATAAAGCCAAACTCTTCGCCGATGACGGAGAAGATGAAGTCATTATACGCATTCGGCAAATAGTGCAGTTTCTGAATCCCTTGTCCGAATCCGGTGCCGGTGAGTCCGCCATGACCGATTGCGGTGAGCGATTGAATCAGGTTATAGCCGGTTCCTTGCGTATCATGCCAAGGATCCAGGAAGGCCTCGATCCGGCCCATCCGATAATCGCCACCCGCAGCAACGGTCGGATCGGGAGGGTTGATTTTGTCCCACAACGCTCCGACACCAAGCACGATGCTTGCGCCAAGCACGAGTAGCGCGATCGAACCGAGAATATGCTTCAAATTAGCGCCGCCGGCGAAAATAATGAGCCCAGCCGTAGCGACGAGAATCAGACAGGAACCAAGGTCTGGCTGGAGCATGATCAAGCCGGCAACGAAGCCGACGATCACCATAACCGGGATATACCCGGTTCTTAAATCCCGAAATCGCTCGCCTTTCTTGGAAATGAGGGCCGATAAGTACAAGATCGTCGTGATTTTGGCCAGCTCCGTTGGTTGAATCCCCAGCGTGCCGATAGTAAACCAACTGGTCGCGCCATTGATGCGCCCACCGATGAAAGGGACGAGCAACAGCATGATGATGGCCAGAATAAAAATGGGTATAAACAGCTTCTTATATTTCTCGTAAGGGATATTCATCGTCACGAACATACCGACAAGCCCGATCAGGCCGAATATCATTTGCCGTTTGGTAAAATACATCGGGTCATATCCGAAATTTTCGTTGACCAGCGTGATGCTGGAGCTGGAGCTGAATACCATGACGATTCCGAAACCGACCATCAGTAAGGTCAAGATGAGCAATTGAAAATCGGGGGCTCCGCGTCTTGGTTTCTCTGTGCCTTCTTTCATCGCCGTGTCCGCTTAGGCCTCAAGAAGTTCCTTCAATTCCGTCAATTTATGATTGGCGGTCTTCATTACCATTGCGGGAATCTCCGATTCATACTCTAATCCATGCGGAAAAGTGGCCCGCCCCATATAGACCGCTTCGATCGCCAGTACCGTGTCCGGACGTTCCAGTTTGCCTTCTACTGCCCGCGTGTTGATACGGAGGTAGTAGTCACTGTTATTGTATTCGATTTTAAAATCGTATGTAGCGCGATAGTATTCCCATTGCCAGCGTACGAAGCCCACCTTCTCCGCAGCTTCGTCCAAGTATGCCAAATCGCTTTGCAGTCCGTCCAATCCGGTATTTTCTACGATCATTGTAAAGAGTGCCCCCTTAAAAATATTGGTCCAAAAGTTCGCTGTTCAAATTGTGAACTTTCATCAAACTTATCACACTTATCCTCATGATATTATGTTTCCATCGGTTGTGCAAGCATAGGAAAACCTCGCAAATCGGCGATTTCTCGCAAGGTTGACCTGATCCATGAACCCGTTTTCTGCTACAATAAGCTAAATGAGATCGTGAAAGAAAAGAGGAGTGGGACGATGGAGGAGAAGCGATTAAGCGATTTGTTTCCATCCATGGTGGAACGGCGGCGGCACTTACACCGTCATCCGGAGCTTTCCTTCATGGAGAAAGAGACTTCGGCGCAGATCGCCGGAATCTTGCGGGGGCTAGGCATCGATACAGTAGCCAACGTCGGCGGCTTTGGACTCGTGGCCAAAATTCGGGGGGAGCTTCCCGGCAAAACGATAGCGCTTCGAGCCGACATGGACGCGCTGCCGATCCAGGACGAGAAAACGTGCGAGTACGCCTCTTTGCACCCCGGCGTGATGCACGCCTGCGGGCATGATGGCCATACGGCTACGTTGCTGGCGCTGGCCGAATACTACAGCCGGACCCAAGCGAAGCTGCGCGGAGAAATCCGACTGCTCTTCCAGCCGGCGGAAGAAGTGTGCCCTGGCGGGGCAAAATCGATGATCGAGGAAGGGGCGCTGGACGGGGTAGACGTCATTTACGGAGTTCACTTGTGGACACCCATTCCCGTCGGCATCGTGGCGAGCGCCCCGGGACCGCTGATGGCCTCGACCGATGAATTTTTCATCGATGTGCAGGGGCGTGGGGGACACGGCGGCATGCCGCACAAAACGGTGGACAGTGTAGTAGCCGCTTCGGCACTGGTGCTGCAGCTTCAAAGCGTTGTGAGCCGTTCGGTTGATCCGCTGGATCCGGCCGTCGTCACGATTGGCTCCATCCAGGGCGGCACGGCGCAGAACATCATCGCTGACCGCTGCAGGCTGTCCGGTACGGTTCGTTGCTTCCGTGAGGAGACAAGAGAGCTGATTCGCGAGCGAATCCATGTTATGGCTAAAAATACGGCAGAGGCGTACGGCGCGGAAGCCCAAATCAACTATATGATGGGTTACCCGAGCTTGGTGAACGACGAAGGTGAATACCGCCGATTTATGAAAGTGGCTCCCGGTGTATTCGGGCTTCGGGCCGAGTTGTCGCCGAAGATTATGCCGGCGGAGGATTTCGCTTACTATTTACAGCAAGTGCCGGGCTGCTTTATGTTCGTCGGGGCCGGAAACCCCGACAAAGGCGCGATTTACCCGCATCACCATCCGAAATTCGACATCGACGAGGACGCCATGCTGCATGCGGCGGGTCTGCTGGCCGCGATGGCGGAATCCTATCAGGACGAACACGCATAAACCGCTTCCTTCTTTGGCACGCTATGTCCGAAGGAGGGATATATGTTGAAAAAAGTTAGCGAAATCATGACCGATGACATCGTGACTGTGACCCCACAAGATAATGTCTATGAAGTGGCGGTAAAGATGAAAGAAAACGACACGGGGTTTATTCCGGTGGTCGAAGGCGGGGATAAGCTGATCGGCGTTATCACCGACCGGGATTTGGTCATTCGCGGGATCGCTGAGAAGCGGCCCGGCTCTACCGCGGTCGATGAAGTGATGACCAAAGGGATCAAAACCGCTTCCCGCGACATGTCGGTGGATGAGGCGGCTGAACTGATGGCCCAGCAGCAAATTCGCCGGCTTCCGGTATGCGAAGGGGATCGCTTGATCGGAATCGTTTCGATCGGCGATATGGCCGTGCGTAACATCTTTGCCGACAATGCGGGAGAAGCTTTGTCCGAAATCTCGGAGCAGGTGCATTAGGAGATGGAAACAAGCGGGAGAGGTCCGCGGCCAGTGCGGCGGACTTCTCCTTTTTGCTGATTGCGGCGAACTGAACTAAAGGAGGGCAAACCGATGAATGAAACGGGAGCATGCATCGTTCAAAGAGATTTGACGGTGCTGCTGGAGAAGGAGCATCCCGGCTTCGATACGGCACGGGAGCAGTTATCCCATTACGCCGAGTTGGTGAAGAGCCCGGCTTTCTATCATACATATCGAATCACCCCACTCACTTTATGGCACGCCGCTTCCTGTGGAATCGACGCGGACCAAGTGCTGGATCAACTTGCGTCCTTGGCCCGGTACGGGCTGCCGAGTGGTGCTGCCGAAGACATCCGACGCTGGATGGGCCGGTATGGGCAATTAAAGCTGCGTCCGATTCCTGGGGAATCGGACCGGCTGGAATTGGAGTGCGACGATACCGTTGAAGCCGGCTTCCTGGAGCATATAGCCGGCCAACTGGCTTTGCCGGCGGGGACATGGTGCCTGGTGGACGAGCGACGCCTCCATTTGCCAGCCTCGTGCCGCGGCTCCTTAAAGCAGGAGCTTGCCCGGCTGGGCTATCCCGTGCTGGACGAAGCAGGGTATCATCAAGGCCGCACCCTCGAGATCGTACTTCGGCAGGAGCTGGACGAGGGGCATCCGTTCCTGCTCAGACCGTATCAGCGGGAAGCCGTCGCTGGATTTGCCAGCGAGACGGGCGACGGCGGCAGCGGTGTCGTGGTGCTCCCCTGCGGTGCGGGCAAAACTGTGGTTGGTCTTGCGGCAATGGAAAGGTTTCAATGCGAGACGTTAATTCTGACTTCCAATGTGACTTCGGTGCGCCAATGGATTGCCGAGTTAAATTCGAAAACAACGCTGCCTGCCGAGGCGATCGGGGAGTATTCGGGCGAGAAGAAACAGGTCAAGCCGGTTACCGTATCTACGTATCAAATATTGACGCACCGCTCGCGGAAAGAGGAAGGCTTCAAGCATATGTCTTTGTTTAATGAACGTGATTGGGGGCTGATCATATACGATGAAGTGCATCTACTTCCGGCACCGATCTTTCGCGCAACGGCCGACATCCAAGCGACGAGACGCCTCGGCTTGACCGCCACGCTGGTTCGAGAGGACGGCTGCGAGCGGGATGTCTTCTCCCTGATCGGACCGAAGCGGTACGATGTTCCGTGGAGAACCCTGGAAGAAAGCGGGTTTATCGCACAGGTTGATTGTCAGGAGATCCGGGTGGCGATGCCTGAACCCCAGCAGGACAAATACGTTCAAGCCGAAGGACGGGAGAAGTTTCGCATCGCTGCGGAAAATCCATACAAAAACGAGATTGTACGGCGGCTTTTGGATCGGCATCGGGATCGTCAGGTGCTGGTTATCGGACAGTATTTGGACCAACTGCAGTGCATGGCAAGGGAGCTTCAAGTCCCGCTCATCACCGGAAGTACACCCCAGGCGGAGCGTGGCAAACTGTTTCAGGCTTTCCGCGATGGGGAACTGCAGGTCCTGGTGGTTTCGAAAGTCGCCAATTTCGCGGTAGATTTACCAGATGCTTCGGTGGCCATTCAAATATCCGGCAGTTTTGGCTCACGCCAAGAGGAGGCCCAGCGTCTGGGCCGGATCTTGCGGCCGAAGCGGGACGGCAGCCGAGCCTATTTTTATACGCTTGTTTCGGAGAACACCCGGGAGCAAGAGTTTGCTTTACGGCGGCAGTTGTTTTTGCTGGAGCAAGGTTATGAATATGCCGTGCTGAGAGATCGGGAGGGGGTTGAAGCATGAGCAGGGGATCAAGTATGCCGGCTTATGAAGGCGAGCTTCCTTTGAAGGAGATGCGGAATGCGAACTCGTTGAATGAAGCCGAAATGCAGGCGCTTCAGCTCCTGTTTCGCCGCTTTGCCGGTCAGCCGTTTAAGCTGGAACAGGCCAACGCCGCTGCGGCCGGAGACGTAAGCGGAGCGGACATACGCGCAGCGCTTCCGGCGTTGCTGCGCTCCGGAGACCTCGCCGCGGTGCGCAAAGCTTGGGGCGAGAAGCTGTATTACCTGCCGCTGGACCGGCTGCTGGGAATAGGGGACGCGTGGGGGTACGCGGAGCTGCGAGAGCAGTACTCTACGCGGGTTAGTCTGCAGCGGGAGGCGAAACCGGGCTTAGCGATGGATCTATTCCGCGCCTTAACCTGGATCGCAGGAAATGGGCTGCGAATGACGGCAAAAGGGACAATTCATCAGAAGGAACGCGGCAAGCTGGAAGCGCGGATCGCGTTGAAAGCGGAGGACGTTGCCGATCTAAAGCTAAACTATCCGCATCCGGACGTGTATTCACCCGCGCTTGCCGTCGCGCTGGATCTAATGCTGGCGTTGGGGTTGATCGTCAAGGAACGGGCGTTATGGCGGGTTCATCCGCCGGGATTGGCGGCGTGGCTATCCTTTGACCTGCAGGCAATGAACGTCGTCCTGATGCACGAAATGCTGCAGCGCTATGTACCGGCAGATGCCGCGTTACAGCATGTTGTTTTGCGAATGACGGCGGCGGATCTGAGAACCGGCGTTTGGTATTCGCTCGAGGAATTACTCGGTTCGCTCCAAGATCAGGGGCTGCTGGGACCGGACAGCAATCCGTCCACGGAGCGCGAAGTCTGGATCCAAGGTTGGTTGGACACCCTTTGCGGCTGTGGCTGGATGGAGCTCGCAAGCCATCCTGAGGACGGTGCAATGTTCCGTTGGCTGATCGAACGGAGCCCTTCTTCGTCTGTGACATCTCAAGCCGCTGAAGGAAAGCTGATTGTACAACCCGATTTCGAGCTACTCGTTCCGCCAGACGTGCCCTTTACAGTCCGTTTCGAACTGGAGGCTTATGCCGAGTTGGCTTCGTCCGGCATGATGAGCATCTATCGACTGACGCGTGCGGGGCTGGAGCAGGCTTGCCGCAAGGGCCGTACCCCACAAGACATCCTGCGGCATCTGGAGGCGTGTTCTGCCGGCATACCGGAGCCGGTTCGCGAGGCGCTCCTTCAGTGGGGACGAGAAATCGGTCGGACAACGCTGGCTGAAGCGAAGTTGCTGAGCTGCGCCGATGAGGAAGCCGCAGATCGTATCGGCAGCCTGCCGCTATTGGCCGATAAGCTAGAGCGGATTGGCCCGCTCCATTTTCTCATGAATCCGGGTTGCGAGGTGGAAGTTCTGAAGATCTTGGACGGAGAACGTTTGGCTCCCGTCAACCGGGCTTCGCAAGATCCGGACGAACCGATGTATCCGAAGTTGACGGAGATGTCAAATCCGAATGGCGAGAATCGGCAACCTCAGGAAAACCAAGGGTGGATTTACAAAGGAGCGGACTTGCATTTTTACGAACCGGATCTTGATCCGCCAGACATCGAGGAGTTGTTCCCGGGATGGACGGAATTGCCAGCCATGTGGTGGAGAGAATTGAGGAAGTATCACGCATCGACCGCACGAGAACTCGTGCAACGAGCCTTGGCCTGGCAAGCCAAACTGATGGTGCAAATCGGTGGGGAGGCTATTCTTTACGTACCGCTTACCGTGGAAGGTGAAGCGGATTGGAGAGTTAAGGTGCGGACGCTCCCTTCTTCCGAAGAACCGTCAAAGGAGACCGTTCTTTCCCCCGGGGACTGGCAAGCAATTCGCCTCATTCTCCCCGCAGGTTTACGCTATACGGGAGATTAGGAAGGATGAACCTCTTCTGCTCGCTAAAGGATTGTGGTATGATAATGTCGTCTACCTCAGGGTGGAACATTTCACATCAAAGCGAGATGAAAATTCATGAGCGTAATCGAGAAGAACACGGTCGACATGGCCGAAGTGCTGACAAACGCCTATGAATTGGGCGATATGATAAATCAATCCGCCGCCGTATCCGAATACTTATATTGGAAGCAGCGCGTGGAGGAGGATAGCGAAATTCAGGCATGGGTCAAGAAACTGGAGGCTCAGAAGGAGCTGTTCCGGGAGACCGAGCGTTTCGGACACTTCCACCCCAACTATCACGAAGCGAAGGACAAAGTGGCTGAGGTAGAGCGGGAATTGGAACGCTTCGAGGCGGTCCGCAAATTCAAAGCGGCCGAGAACGAGCTGGACGATATTCTTCACCAAATGTCGGAAATGATCGCTTATGCGGTTTCAACTACGATCAAGGTGCCAAGCAATGATCCGAACCCAAAAGGCGGCTGCGGCAGCGGCGGAAGTTGCGGCTGCGGCTAATGCAAATAGGCAGCCGAGAATTCCGGAAGAAGCGGCGGAGTCGCTGACTTTCCGGAATTTTCAATAGTTGAGGAACGGGAGGGAGAAAGTCATGTTTCCGGAGCGTACAGGCTATATCATTTGGGTCAGCGACTTAAAAGCGGCAAGGAACTTGGATAAATACGGAAGCGTGCATTATTTGTCCCGCCGGATGCATTATGTGGTGATGTATGTAAACACCGATCGGGCGGAGGAAACGATGCGGAATATCCGCAAGCTTTCTTATGTTCGCAAGATTGAGCGGTCTTACCGCGGAGAAATTAAAACGGAATACACCAAAGACGTCCCGGATAAAACCCGCTTCTATGGATTGTAACCTTCCCCATTTAAGGGGCGTCAGTGCCGTGCAGCGAACACCTTCGTTGCGCGGTATTTTTTTGCCGAAAATCGCCGTAGGACGGATGACCTGCATAGGTTGATGAGACTAAAGTTCTAAATACTCCTTTTTCTTGGGAAAAGAGAGCTTTGACCTTGTAGAAAAATAGGGTTTGTTGTAATATAATAGGCGAAAGTGCTTAGTTAAAAAGACCTAATTCAATCGTCTTCTATTTTTACAGACCTATTTAATGCGAGGTGCGGCATGAGAGACCGGGCAACGGAACGCTGGAGAACCTATGAATCCTTCCATATTGCGCTAGGGGACAAGAGAGTTGCCGATATCGTAGTGACGAATCATGCCAAACTCAGATATCAGGACAGAATCGATCGGGACAATATCGGGTTTGAACAGATTGCCGGATGGGCATGGGAATGTCTGAAGCAGGGCCGGATTACGCCGTACTATCGGAAGGAAGAGGACGTCTACCTGATTGATGACGATCTTGTGATGGTCGCTGAATTTGCGGAAATTCCGGGCGAATTTGATCTCTCCGGACGCCCGATGCACCGCATGATCATTGTAACCTTCCTGGGACGGATGTCGGAAACCATCGAACTGCGCGATTTGAAATCTTATTATTCCTGGTTGCGCCATTCCCGGCGAATGACGTTGATGAAGAATAGCCGCAAGCGCCGATAGGATGGTTACGGTGGAAAGTAGATGATGAAGAGGCTATGGAATCAAGCATGCTGGGTGACGGCATGCTTTTTTTGTTGGTCCGGGCATGCTATTGTAGGGGAAAGAACGAGAAAGGGGAGTGCCGGACGATGGCGTTGAACTACCACCAGCTCCATATTTTCTATACGGTGGCGCAACGGGGCAGCTTCTCTGCAGCCGCCCAGGCGCTGCATATGACGCAGCCTGCGGTCACGATGCAAATCCAATCGCTCGAAGATTACTTTGGCACCAAGCTGCTGGTCCGGTCCACGAAAAAGATCGAATTAACCGAAGCCGGGCATACGCTGCTTCCGTTCGCTCGCCAAAGCGTGGAATTGATCCGCGAAACGGAACAGGCGATGTCGCGGCATACCTCCATGTTGGAAGGGCGGTTACAACTCGGTTCCAGCTTGACGATCGGGGAATACGTCCTGCCCCGGTTACTAGGGCCATTCGGCCAACGGTATCCGCATATTTCGATCGTTATGAAGGTGATCAATACGACGCAAATCATCGATGAAATCATGAATCACCAGCTTAATTTCGGATTGGTCGAAGCCCCGGTTCAGCATCCGGATATGGTATCCGAGCCCGTCATGGAAGACGAACTCAAGCTGATCGTTCCTGCCGGTCACCCGTTGTCGGGGAGAAAATCCGTCACGATGGAGGAAGCGGTTCATTACCCATTCGTGCTGAGAGAGAAAGGCTCCGGCACCCGCCAGGTGATGGAGGATGAAATGCGCAGGCGAGGGGTCGATATCAGCCGAATTCACACCGTTATGGAACTCGGAAGCACCGGGGCGGTGAAATCGGCGGTGGAGGCCGGAATCGGCATCACGATCATTTCGCCTTCTTCCGTGAAGCATGAGCAGGCGCTGGGACTGCTGGAGGTGCTGGATATTGAAGGGCTGTCATTTAAACGAATGTTTTATTCGATTCATTTGAAATCGACGCTGCTACCGGTTACCGCGGTGACATTTTTAACCTTCTTGCGGGAATATCCGCAAACGACTTCAGGGCATAGCTCACCTTAAGGAGGGGATGGACATGGAAAAGCAGACAGCAATGGAACGTTATGACCTACATACGCACACTCAAGCTTCGGACGGGATGAATCAACCGGCGGAAAATGTGAGGATGGCCAAAGAGAAAGGGCTAACGGGCTTGGCCATCACGGACCATGATACCGTTGCCGGGATCGCGGAGGCACTGCTGGCCGGGAAAGAGCTTGGATTGGACGTCGTCCCCGGCATCGAAATCAGTACCCGGGTCGGAGAAAAAGATATTCATGTACTGGGGTACTTTGTAGATCCGGAGGATAACCGGTTTAAGGAGCGGTTAGCCCGGCTGCGCTTGGTGCGAGAAGAGCGGAATGGGTTGATTATCGCTAAGCTCCAGCAATTAGGCCTTTCGATTACACTGGAGGAGGTGAAGGCGGGGCTATCCCGACCGCTGCGTCCGGATGAAAGCCTCGGTCGACCCCATATCGCCGATACCCTCGTCCGCAAAGGGTATGTGTCCGATATGCGGGATGCCTTTGATCGGTATTTGGCCGAAGGCAAACCGGGATACGCCTCGTTGCCGCGCATCGCCCCGGAGGAGGCAATCGCCTGGATCCGTGAGGCGGGCGGAGTGCCGGTGCTGGCTCATCCAGGTCTATACAGCGATGATGATTTGGTACGGTCGATCGTAGAGCGCGGGAAGCCGGCCGGGATCGAGGTGTACCACTCCGACCACGGGCCGGAGGAGGAGCTCCGTTATGCTGCGATGGCTGAGAAGTATGGGCTCATCGTCACCGGTGGGTCCGATTACCACGGCGTGCGGCAGGGCGTCGTATTCCATGGGGATTTGGGCGGACGCACGGCTCCGCCAGGGACGGTTGAACGGCTGAGGCAGACGGCGGCAGCTGCATGGGCAGAAGAGAACTGAAAAAACGGTGTTCCGAAGGGGTTATGAATCTTGAATCCCTTTGGAGCACCGTTTATTTATGGAGCAAATGCAAAAGTGCAGCAGTTTCGGAAGAGTTCAACTGCACTTTTGCATTTGGACCTTCATATGGGCGGGCGGTCCTTCCCACGCGAGCCTCGGTCATCAGCCGTTTTTCACCGTATTCGGCAATGTCTTAATCATCTGCTCCTCCGGCGTGACGAATAACGTCCGCTGATGGTCGTAAATCACGAAGCCGGGTTTGGCACCGCTTGGTTTGCGGACGTGACGGATCAACGTGCAGTCGACTGGGACGCTGCTCGATTGCTTCGCCTGGCTGAAATAGGCGGCGAGCTGCGCGGCTTCATTCAGCGTCGCGTCACCATACGACTCGCTGCGGATCAGCACGTGCGAACCTGGAATGTCTTTGGTGTGCAGCCAAGTATCGTTGGGTTTGCCGAGCCGATTCGTGACGTATTCGTTTTGCAGGTTGTTTTTGCCGACGTAAATTTCGATGCCCTCCGACGAGGTATAGACATGCAGCGTCGGACGATCGCCTTTTTTCTTCTTCTTCCCCCGTTTGGCCCGATCCCGTAAGTACCCTTGCTGGGTCAGCTCCTCGCGGATCTCGTCGATATCGCTTAACGTCGCGTCATTCAACTGCTGCAGCAAGCCTTCGAGATAGGCGACTTCCCCCTTGGCTAGTACCATTTGCTCGTCGATGACAGCGAGGCTGTTCTTGAACTTGTTGTATTTCTTAAAATAACGCTGGGCGTTCTCCGAAGGCGTCAGCAGCGGATCCAACGGAATCGTCTCCATCTTCTGCTCTTCATCGTAATAGTTGACCAGTTCAGCGGAGGTGTCGCCTTTATGGATCGCATGTAGCGAAGGAAGGAGCAACTCACCCCAGATGCGGTAACGTTCGGCGTCCTCCGCTTCGTTCAAGTCTTGCTCCAAGTTGGTCAGCTTCTTTACATTTTTGTTCCGCTCGTTCTGCAGGAAACGTAGCAGGTCGCTCGTCTTTTGCTTGACCGTATCCCGCAGTGCTTTATCCCCGTAGTAGTCCTCCATGCATTCGCTGATCGAAGGGTAGGTGCGAATTTCCCCGCAGGCGCTTGTGAGCCGAATAGCGGAGAAGATGCTCTTCCCCTTTGCGTTCTCGCCGGTCATGGGGGCGTATTGTTGGCCGCGAACCTCCTCCATTAATTCGGAAGAAGCCTGCCACAACCGCTCCGCCTCCTCCGGGTTCAGCCCGATCTCCATCGCGGCAACGCCAACTCCGGCACGAGCGTAGATTTCGCCGGCCATCAGCGGACTTAGTCCGCCAAAGGCGTCGACCAGCCATCCGCTGCCAGTGCCTTTGCCTTCGGCCGTTGCCGCTCGCCAAGCAGCCATAAAGGACTCGCGATCCGCTTCAAGCGGATTGCGCTTATGCTGCTCCGGCGGCGCCGTATAGGCGAACCCGGGCATGACGACCCGGTAGCCGGAAATCGCCGGCGTTACGTGATGAATTCCGTCCAACTGGGTCCCGGTGGCCGGATCGACCAGAATGATGTTGCTGTGTCGTCCCATCAATTCGACGATGATTCGTTTGATGGATAAGTCGCCGAGCTCGTCGCGCGTACGAACGTCGATATGGATGATCCGTTCCATGCCGACCTGGGTCACGGCTTCAATGCTGCCACCTTCGCAGTACTTGCGCAGCAGCATGCAAAACATCGGCGCCTCTAGCGGATTGGGAAATGACGCTTCCGTGAAATGAACCCGCGGATACGTCGGGTTTGCCGACAGCAAGAGTCGTTTGTTGCCAGCCTGCGTGCGCAGGTGAAAGACGAGATCGCTCCCTGCAGGCTGATGTATTTTATTGATGCGACCGCCGATGCAAACTTGCAGTTCGTGTACGATCGCTCGAGTTACGATACCGTCGAGTGCCATTTTATGAGATTCTCCTATTCTTTTCTTATAAATGAAAGAGGTTGTTCAGCGATGGAGCCTTCCTCTATGATGCCATACTTCGGGCAAAAACTTAAGGGCTCCTCTGTGATAATTTGGGACTGGCCGGAATACATTTACCCTAGGTGGAAAAGCCTTCACGCCGATACTGCATAATAAACGGAAGGGGAATAAGGAGGATGGAACAAAAATTCTGGCACCAGTGGAGCAGTGAAGCGCTTCTGGAACGCTTCGGCGTCACGCGTGAACAGGGCCTGACCGATGAAGAAGCGCTGAAGAGACGCGAGGAGTCCGGCTGGAACGAACTGCAGGAGGGAGAACGTATCTCCCCGATCCTGCTGTTTCTGAACCAGTTTAAGGATTTTATGATGCTGGTGCTGATGGGCGCCACGCTGATTTCTGGTTTTCTCGGCGAATATCTGGATGCCATCACGATCATCGCCATCGTTATTCTGAACGGGGTGCTTGGATTCATCCAGGAATTCCGCGCGGAACGTTCCCTACGGGCGCTGAAAGAGCTGTCCGCGCCCCATGCTAACGTACTACGCCATGGTGTCGTCAAGAACATACCGGCTAGAGAGCTTGTTCCGGGAGATATCGTTCTGCTGGAAAGCGGGGACCGGATTCCTGCGGATATCCGTTGGTTAGCCACAAATAGCCTGGACGTGGAAGAATCCGCATTGACCGGCGAATCCCATCCGGTGGGTAAACATGCGGGAGTGCTTAGCGAAAGCGATGTTCCGCTGGGTGACCAGAAGAATATCGGCTTCATGGGCACGATGATCACGCGCGGTACGGGTCGAGGAGTCGTCATTCGCACGGGTATGGACACCGAGATGGGAAAAATCGCCGATTTGATCCAAAATACCGAGGTCCAAGAAACCCCGCTGCAGCGGCGTCTGGAGCAGCTCGGCAAAATTCTGATTTACATGGCGCTTGGCTTGACCGTTGTTGTGGTGCTGCTGGGGATCCTGCAAGGACAGCCGGCAAACAGCATGTTCTTTGCCGGGGTCAGTCTGGCCGTTGCGGCTATTCCGGAAGGTTTGCCGGCCATCGTGACGATCGCATTGGCGTTGGGCGTGCAGCGTATGATCAAGCGCAAGGCGATCGTCCGCAAGCTGCCGTCGGTGGAGACCCTGGGCTGCGCCTCGGTCATCTGTTCGGATAAGACCGGCACGCTGACCCAGAACAAAATGACCGTTACCCGGGTGTGGTTGGAAGGACGGTCGCTGGAAGTGACGGGCGAAGGGTACGAGCCTGTAGGGAACATTCTCGATCAAGGCATGCCCGTCGATTTGCGCAAGGACCAAAGCCTGCGCCGGCTGCTGCAAATCAGCGCCTTGTGCAGCAACGCGGTCATCTATGAGGACGACCCGGAGAAGCGTGGCCGCCGCAAGACGAAGGAAGAGGCTGCCCAAGTCGGCCCGCTCTGGAAGCTAAAGGGCGACCCCACTGAGGGAGCATTGGTCACGCTAGCTTCCAAAATGGGCTTGTCGCCCGTAACCTTAAGCGGGATGTATGCCCGCGATCAGGAGTTTCCTTTCGATTCTAAGCGCAAGCGGATGTCCGTGATCGTCTCCCATCAAGGTGGCAAAATGGCGCTGGTCAAAGGCGCGCCGGACATGCTGCTGGAGCGATGTTCCTATATTTTGTGGGAAGGCAAAGTCGTCCCCTTCACCGGCACGTTCCGGCAGAAAGTGCAAGCGGCCAATGAACAAATGGCGCGCAGCGCGCTGCGCGTGCTCGGGATGGCTTACCGCGACTTAAAACCAGCGGAAGGGTCGGATCACGAGGATCATGTGGAATCGCAGCTGATCTTCGTCGGCTTGACCGGGATGATCGATCCGCCGCGCCGCGAAGCACGGGATGCCATCACGGTCTGCCGCCGGGCCGGCATCAAGACGGTGATGATCACCGGCGACCACGGATTAACGGCGGAGGCGATCGCAGCGGATCTCGGCATTTTGCCGCGAGGTGGTACCTCGATGTCGGGCCAACAGCTGGAGATGCTTAGTGACGAAGAACTGGAGAAGCAAGTCGAGAACATTTACGTGTACTCCCGGGTATCCCCGGAGCATAAGCTGCGGATCGTTAAGGCGCTGCAGCGGAATGGGCATGTCGTGGCGATGACGGGCGACGGTGTGAACGACGCGCCGGCGATCAAGGCGGCCGATATCGGCATCGCCATGGGCATAACGGGCACCGACGTGTCGAAGGAAGCGTCCTCGCTGATCCTAAGCGACGATAACTTCACATCCATCGTGGCTGCGATTGAAGAAGGCCGCAGTATTTACGAGAACATCCGTAAATTCATTCGTTATTTGCTGGCTTCCAATGTCGGTGAGATTTTAACGATGTTCTTCGCCATGCTGGCCGGCTTGCCGCTGCCGCTCTTGCCGATCCAGATTTTATGGGTCAACCTCGTGACCGACGGTTTGCCAGCGATGGCGTTGGGTGTCGACCAGCCAGAGAAGGATCTGATGGAGCACAAACCGCGCGGCGCAAACGAGAATATCTTTGCACGGCGTTTGGGCTGGAAGATCATCAGCCGAGGGGTGCTCATCGGCCTTTGCACGCTAGGTGCCTTCTGGCTGACACTTCGGGTCGCGCCAAGCGATCCGGCGCAGTTGATCAAAGCGCAATCGGTCGCTTTCGCCACCCTGGTCATGGCACAGCTGATCCATGTGTTCGATTGCCGCAGCTCGCGTTCGATTTTCCACCGCAACATTTTGCAAAATAAATATCTGGTAGCCGCCGTTCTGTCGTCGATCGCGCTGTTGCTAGGAGTCATGTACATCGAACCGCTGCAACCGATCTTCAAAACGGTACCGCTTGGCATGCGGGAGTGGGCGATCACATTGGTAGCCGCAGGCATTCCGACCTTCCTGATGGGTGCGGGCAGCGTTTGGTCCAGCAAACGAAACCGGCGTAGCAGCGGGCCTCGCCCGTTCGTCACCGCGAAAAGTACAAATATTCGTGCATAAAATCAATACCTTTTGCCCCGGGCAAAAGATAGACTAACCCTATCATTTAACGATGCAGGAGTGGGTTAGCATGGAATTTACGAAAATGCACGGACTAGGCAATGATTTCTTAGTATTTTACGGTGAACAACAACTGCCGGACAACGTATCTGAGCTGGCAATTCAATGGTGTGACCGATATTTTGGGGTTGGCGGGGACGGATTGGTGTTCATACTCCCGTCGGAGAAAGCGGATTTTCGAATGCGCATCATCAATTCGGACGGCACGGAAGCCGAGCAATGCGGGAACGCGATCCGCTGCGTGTCCAAATACCTATACGACCATCGTTTAGTGGATAAGACGGACGTAACGATCGAAACGTTAGGTGCAGGCGTTCAGCAGGTGACCTTGCAGGTTGAAGACGGAGCCGTTAAGACGGTCCGGGTAGATATGGGTCAGCCGATCTTGGACGGTCTGGCCGTGCCGACGACGTTGGATCAACAACCGGTGCTAAGTCAGCCGATCGAGACGAGCGGCCGGGAATTTACTTTTACGGCGGTTTCTATGGGCAATCCGCACTGCGTCATTTACGTCAACGATGCGCCAAACTTTGATTTGGCAACATGGGGCCCGAAGCTGGAGGTGCACCCGTTCTTCCCGCGTAAGATCAACGTCGAATTCGCCACCGTGACGAACCGTCAGCGGGTCGAGATGCGCGTTTGGGAGCGCGGTGCGGGCCCAACGCTGGCTTGCGGCACAGGCGCATGCGCCACGTTGGTTTCCTCGGTGTTGAACGGATTAACGGATCGAGCCGCCTGGATCGGACTTAAGGGCGGCGACCTGTTCATCGAATGGAGTGAACGCGACAATCACGTATACATGACGGGTCCGGCGGAAGAGGTATATAAAGGTAGCATCGAAATGTAACATTCCGTTAATTCTTGTTGCAAGTAAGCCGGGCTCTCCTTAGCGGGGGTCCGGCTTTTTTGTGACGAACCTTGCAGGAGATGTGGAAGGATACCTTATCATTCTGAGCGATTTATGCTAAATTAATATGATAATAGTTTGCGCCGGGTTGATCATGAGGCGAATCAGACATCACGGCAGTCAGGGGGCAGAAGCATGAAACCGGATTTGCGTACGACATGGAAACGCGAAATTCTCGTTGGCGACGGAGCCATGGGTACTTACTTGTATCAGCTGGGTTTTCCGGTCGGCATTTCATATGAAGAATTTAATTTGCTGCGCCCGGACGTGATTGGCGACATTCATCGCCGCTATCTCGATGCCGGTGCTCGGCTGTTGGAAACCAATACGTTTTCGGCGAATTACTATAAATTGTCTAAATTCGGGCTGGAGGCCAAGGTAGAAGACATCAATCGGGCCGCGGTACGGATCGCCAAACAGGCGGCGGGAGACCGCGCATACGTTGCGGGTGCGGTCGGTTCCATCCGCGGGGGCAAGCGGGCGAACGTCACTGCCCAAGAGCTCGGGAGTTACTTCGAGCAGCATATTGCCGCCTTGCTGACCGAAGGGGTGGATGCGCTGCTGTTCGAGACGTTTTACGACCTGGAAGAAATGCGGATTGCCTTGGGGAGAGCCCGCAAGCTGACGGACATTCCGGTCATTTGCCAGTTCGCCGTCGATCAAATCGGACGTACGCTGGATGGATTTACGATTCCGGAGGCCTTCGGGGCGCTGGTGCAGGAAGGGGCCGACGTGCTTGGCTTTAATTGCCACTCCGGGCCAAAAGGCATTATGGCTGTAATGGCCGGGGTGGGCGGTCCTCTCGAAGTACCGATGTCCGTCTTCCCGAATGCAGGTTTGGCAGACTACATCGATGGAGAGTATGTATATGGAGCGACGCCGGAATATTTTGGGGAATGTGCCCGCTCCTTCGCGGATTTGGGCGCGAGATTGATCGGCGGCTGCTGCGGGACGACGCCGGAGCATATTGCCGCCATGGCGACCGCACTTGAGGGATATGCCGTTGCGCCGCTGGCGAACGAGACGAAGCTGCCCGAGCCGCGTTCGTCCGTTGCCGTAACGCTGAAAGAGCGGCCGACTACTGCAACTGCCGGCATCGATGGCGAGGATCGTGATCTTTCGAGCTTGACCGAGCTCGTGAAGCAGCGTCATACCGTCATTGTGGAGCTGGACCCTCCGCGTGACCTGGACATCGGCAAATTCATGGAAGGTGCAGCGGCTTTGAAAGAAGCAGGCGTCGACGCGCTCACGCTAGCGGATAACTCGCTTGCCGTAACGCGGATGAGCAACATGGCGCTGGGGCATCTGGTCCAGTCTCAGCTTGGCTTGAGACCGCTGGTGCATATCGCTTGCCGCGACCGCAATCTCATCGGTACGCAGTCGCACATGATGGGCTTCGATGCGCTTGGGATCGACCACGTCCTGGCCGTGACAGGCGATCCTGCCCGTTTCGGCGATTTGCCGGGAGCCAGCTCGGTGTATGACTTGACGTCGTTCGAGATCATTCGGATGATCAAGCAGTTGAACGACGGGATCTCCTTCTCAGGGAAACCTTTGAAGCAAAAAGCCAAATTCGTCGTTGGCGCAGCGTTTAACCCCAATGTGAAGCATCTTCACAAAGCGGTGGAACGGCTGGAGAAGAAAATCGCCTCCGGTGCCGATTACATCATGACCCAGCCGGTCTACGATCGCGAGCTGATCGTGGCGATCAAGCAGGCGACGGCGCACCTGGACGTGCCGATATTCATCGGCATTATGCCGCTGGCTAGCGGAAAGAACGCCGAATATCTGCACAACGAAGTCCCGGGAATCCAGCTGTCGGATGACGTCCGCAAACGGATGGAAGGACTTCAAGGCGAAGAGGGGCGGGCGATGGGGGTCGAAATCGCCAAAGAATTGCTCGATACGGCGATGGAGCATTTTAACGGAATTTATCTCATGACCCCGTTTATGTTCTACGAAATGAATGTCGCCTTGATGAATTATGTTCGCGAGAAGTCCAAACCGAGCTCGGCCCACTTGTCTCGGTTCACATAATCAATTACAATAGGGTAACGGATGTGATGCCTGTGTCGCACAGTATGACAGGGTACGGTGGGGCCGTCAGATCGTATGGCGGTTACGTCGTCCAATTTGAAATCAAGTCCGTCAACCACCGGTACGCCGAGGTCGTCCTGCGGATGCCGCGGGAATGGACGTGCTATGAAGACGGACTTAGGCGTCTGGTTCAGCGCCATATCAAACGGGGACGTATTGATGTGTACATCAGTAAAGAACGCGATGAATCCGGCACCCTTCCTTATGTGTTGAACCGGCCGGCCGTCGAAGCGTATCTAAAGGCTGCTGATGAGCTCGCCCGACACTATAGCGTTGATGCGAAGCTTAGCGCCAGGGATCTCTTGTCCCTGCCGGACGCTTTGACGGCACCTGCGGAAGTAACACCGGCCGGCAGTGCCGAGTCTGACTGGGAACAGATATTGACCGAAGGCTTGGAGGAAGCGCTGATTGGGCTTCTGGGCATGCGGGAGCGGGAAGGGAAGCATCTGGCCGCGGATTTGGGTCAACGCCTGCAGCGGTTGGAGGCGATTCACGGTGAGTTAGTCCGGTTGGCTCCGGAAGTCGTGAGTGAATACCGGAGCCGTCTGAAAGGGCGGCTTGCCGAATTGCTGGATGGGAATTATGATGAACAGCGATTTGCGATGGAAGTGGCCGTGTTTGCAGACCGGTCCAACATTGACGAAGAGCTGATTCGTCTGAAGAGCCACTTCGAGCAGTGCCGCAGCCTGCTTCAGGCATATGAACCGGTAGGCCGCAAGCTGGATTTTCTTATACAGGAAATGAACCGGGAAACCAATACGATCGGATCTAAAGCCAATCATTTGGCTCTAGTCAACCTGGTCGTCGAGATGAAGGCGGAATTGGAGAAGATCCGCGAACAGGCGGCGAATCTCGAATAAGCCATCCCATCGGCACCAGGTGAGTCAAGCAAATTAGGGGGAACTACCTGAACATGGCAATCAAACTTATTAATATCGGCTTCGGAAATATCGTATCGGCCAACCGGATTATTTCGATCGTCAGCCCTGAGTCCGCGCCGATCAAGCGGATCATTCAGGAGGCGAGGGATCGCCATATGTTGATCGACGCTACATATGGGCGACGGACGCGTGCCGTGATCATCACGGACAGCGATCATGTGATATTGTCGGCGGTGCAGCCGGAAACCGTCGCTCACCGTTTGTCCACCAAAGATGAAGACAACGACGAATAAAATGGAGAGAGATATGTCTAAAGGGTTACTTATCGTATTGTCCGGGCCGTCTGGCGTTGGCAAAGGCACGGTATGCACCGAGCTGCGCAAACGGATGCCGGAGCTGGTTTATTCCGTATCAGCCACCACGCGGCAACCCCGGTTGGGGGAAGAAAACGGCATTAACTATTTTTTCAAAAGCCGGGAGCAGTTTTTGGGAATGATCGAAAATGACCAGCTCTTGGAGTATGCGGAATACGTCGGCAATTATTACGGAACTCCCCGCGATTTCGTGGAAGAGACGCTGGCTGGCGGGAAGGATATCATTTTGGAAATCGAGGTTCAAGGGGCGCTCAAGGTTAAGGAGAAATTCCCCGAAGGCGTGTTCGTGTTCCTGCTTCCTCCTTCACTTGATGAGCTGAAAGGCCGTATTCAAGGCCGGGGCACGGAGAATCAGGCCACGATCGATCACCGCATGAGTGTGGCGGCCCACGAGATCGGATTGATGGAGAATTATGATTACGCCGTCGTGAATGACGAGATCGATTTGGCCTGCCAAAGAATACAATCCATTATCATCGCCGAACATTGCAAAATTAGAAAGTCGTGCTAAAGTCCAACGTTCATAGAGTGATGAGTCCAAATAAGAAGAGGTGTTTTGAACATGCTGTATCCATCGATTGACAAAATGCTCGGAATAGTCGGAAGCAAGTACTCTTTAGTTGTCGCCGCCTCCCGGCGTGCCAGACAGCTGCGCGAAGGGGAGAAAAGCGAATTGAAGCAGCCAAGATCGCATAAACAAGTGGGCATCGCCCTTGAAGAGATCTATGGCGACTACATCAAGCTGAAACCCCAAATCGGAGAGATCGTCGAGAATACCAAAGACTAGATAACTTATAGACATATACGAAAGGCCTCCGGGCTTCTTTTTACGACAACCGCGAGGTTGTTATTTTTTTCGTTTGGGGAAAGCGAGGGGTAGCGATGTTAACCGGCAAAAAGATTCTATTAGGCGTGACCGGCGGCATTGCCGCGTTTAAAGCGGCGTCCTTATGCAGCAAGCTGGTGAAGGAAGGCGCGGAGGTCCGCGTGATCATGACCGATTCTGCGACCCAATTCATCACAGAGCTGACGATGCAGGCGTTATCGAAAAATTTCGTATACACCGACACCTTTGACGAGAAGCATGCCGAATCGATCGCACACATTCATTTAGCCGATTGGGCGGATCTGGTATTGGTAGCGCCGGCAACGGCGAATATCATCGGAAAAATGGCGGCAGGGATCGCTGACGATATGCTGTCGACCACGCTGCTGGCGACCCAGGCTCCGATCATGCTTGCGCCGGCGATGAATGTGCACATGTATGAGCATCCGGCGGTCACCCGCAATTTAGCGGAGCTGGCGGCGCGAGGCGTCTTGATGATCGAACCCGGGGAAGGTCTGCTGGCGTGCGGATATACCGGGAAAGGGCGAATGGAGGAGCCGGAGTCGATCGTCCAGGTTGTTAACGACTATTATGCCCGGGAAGCCCGTATTTCGCAAAAGCCTTTGAGCGGCAAGAAGGTTGTTATCACCGCAGGCGGTACGGTGGAACGGATCGACCCGGTCCGCTATATCACCAACGATTCCTCGGGAAAAATGGGGTTCGCCATCGCCAAAGCGGCACAGCGCCTCGGTGCGGAGGTCGTGCTGATTGCGGGGCATACCCAGGTGGAGCCGCCGACCGGCATCCCGGTCACCCGTGTACTCTCGGCTCAAGACATGTACGAGGCGGTACGGGCGGAATGGGCGGATACGGATATTCTGGTCAAGGCGGCGGCCGTAGCGGATTATCGGCCGAAGGAAACCGCTGTCCAAAAAATCAAAAAAAGCGATGATTCTCTCGTGCTGGAGCTGGTGAAAAACATCGATATCCTAGAAACGCTGGGTAAGCAGAAAACGACGCAGTTCCTGATCGGATTTGCAGCTGAAACGGAGAACGTGGAGCAGCACGCCATGGATAAGCTGAAACGCAAAAACTGCGATCTCCTGGTCGCGAACGACGTTACCGCGCAGGGAGCGGGGTTCGGTTCCGAAACCAACATCGTGAACATTTACGATTTGTCCGGCTTGGTTCTGTCCGTGCCGCAAATGGCCAAGGACGAAGTGGCGCTTCGAATTCTGGAGCTGGCCAGCGAGCGTTTGGCGGGAACGAACCGATGACCTACCGTATGGCCAAAGTAATTGTTGATGTGCCGAGCCGGGAAACCGACCGGCCTTTTGACTATATAATCCCTGAATCGATGGCCGGCTGGATCGAGGTGGGCAGCCGGGTTGGCGTTCCGTTCGGGCGTCGTACGGTTCAGGGGTTTGTTGTTTCCCTGCACGAACAGCCGGAGATGGACCGGGCACGGATGAAACCGATTCAGGAATTGCTCGACATGACGCCGCCGATGCCGCCGGATCTCGTTGAATTGGCGGAGTGGATGAGCCGTAAGTACGCTTGCAGCCTGATTGCGGCGTTGCAGGCGATGATTCCGGCGGCTTTAAAGGGCAAGGCCGAGCGGTATATCCGCGTGGCGGGCGCCGATGTCACGGTCGAAGAGGGATCGTCGGATAGCATAGACCGCCTATTTACGTTGCCGCGTCTCGTTACGCCGGAAGAAGAGGAGATTCTGGGCTTTGTCCGGGCCTCCGACTCGGTAACGATGACCCAGTTGGGCGCAAGATACCCGGACGCAGCCAGCTTGATCAAAGATATGCTGGCCCGGGGGGTGCTGACGGAAAGCCAAGCGATTAAGGACAAGGTGCGCAAGAAGACGGTCAAAACCGTGTCTGCCTCAGTTAGCGGCCAAGCAGCACAGGAAGCGTTAGCTTCGTTTGGTCCGCAGGCGCGCCGTCAAAAGGAAGTACTGGAGTTTCTGCTGGAGCTGGGTTTGCCGATGTCGCTGCAGGAAGTATTGTCGACGCTACAGGTAACGGCCGGAACGGTCAAAAAGCTGGCGGAAAAGGGCTTTGCTGTCATTGAGGACGTTGAGGTGTTTCGCGATCCGTACCAAGGTCGGCGCTTTCAACATAGCGAACCGCTGACGCGAACGCCGGAGCAAGAGCGGGTCTACCACCGTCTGGCGGAATCGCTGGACGCGGAGCGGCATGAAGTATTCCTGCTGCATGGCGTCACGGGCAGCGGTAAAACCGAGGTGTATTTGCAGACGATCGAACGCTGCATCGCGTCGGGCCGGCAGGCGATTGTGCTGGTGCCGGAAATTTCGCTAACCCCGCAGATGGTCGAACGGTTTAAGGGGCGTTTCGGCGCGAAGGTAGCGGTGATGCACAGCCGCTTGTCCACCGGCGAACGTTACGACGAATGGCGTAAAATTCGCGAGGGTCGCGTGGAGGTGGCCATCGGCGCACGCTCGGCGATCTTTGCTCCGTTTAACCATCTGGGGTTGATCGTGATGGACGAAGAGCATGAGACCTCCTATAAGCAAGAGGAGACGCCGAAATATCATGCCCGGGACGTGGCGGTGATGCGAGCTCGCCAGCATGGGGCAGCCGTGATTCTGGGTTCGGCCACGCCTTCGCTGGAAAGTTATCATGCGGCGCGTTCGGGAGGCGGCGATTACGGCGAGTTTGCGCCTGTATTGCTGGAAATGAAGCAGCGTCCTTCCGGCAGTCAGTTGCCGGGCGTTCAAATCGTCGACATGCGGGAGGAGCTGAAGGAAGGGAATCGCTCGATGTTTAGCCGCGCGCTACATCAGGGGATTGCAACCCGGCTGGAGCGCGGCGAACAAACCGTGCTGTTGCTTAACAGACGCGGATATTCGACGTTCGTGATGTGTCGGACCTGCGGTTATGTAGCCGGGTGCCCGGATTGCGACATTTCGCTGACTTATCATCAGAAGTCGAACAATCTGCGTTGCCATTACTGCGGTTACGCGGAAGTCGCGCCGTCCGTTTGCCCGGAATGCGGCAGCGAGCATATCCGGTACTTCGGAACCGGGACCCAGCGGGTCGAAGGGGAATTGGCCAAGCTGTTCCCCGGCATCCGCGTCATTCGCATGGACGTAGACACCACCAGCGAAAAAGGGGCTCACGAGAAGCTACTGCAAGCGTTCCGCGAAAAGAAAGGCGATGTGCTGTTAGGAACGCAGATGGTGGCGAAGGGGCTAGATTTCCCCGACGTAACCCTGGTTGGCGTCATCGCCGCGGATACGGCGCTGAACTTTCCGGATTTCCGTTCGGCGGAGAAAACGTTCCAGCTCCTGACGCAGGTCGCCGGCCGAGCAGGGCGGCATCAGCTCCCTGGGGAAGTATTCATTCAATCTTATATGCCGGAGCATTATTCCATCGTTCACGCCAGCGGTCATGACTATTTGTCGTTCGTCCGCGAAGAGTTAAAAACGCGCAAGACGCTCCATTATCCGCCTTACAGCCGGTTAATCCTGGTCACGTTGTCGCATGAGAAGCTGCCGCTGCTGCTGCGGATGGCGGAGAATTTTGCCGGTGACCTGCGAGCTAAAGCTCAGCGCCAAGGGTGGTTTGGTAGCCTGGATCGGTTTGCGCCAGCCGCACTGGACATTCTAGGCCCGGTGGCCTCGCCGATTCCGCGGATCAAGAACCGCTACCGGTTCCAATGCATGGTGAAATACCGCGGCGAGCTCGACGCGGTGGGCCTGGTCCGGGAGACAGCGGCGACGACGCTGGACCAATTGCGCGATGCGATCCTTCAGATCAGCATCGACGTTGATCCCCAAATGCTGATGTAATGGATTGCGCTTGAAATGATCCATTTTTTATCCGTTGACATATATTTGGGTTAGAATAAGGAAAGAGCCATAGAAACTAGCAAAGTGAAGACGGGAAAGGGAGTGTCACCATGGCGATTCGGATTATCGTGAAGGAACCGGACGAAGTGCTGCACGAAGTAGCCAAGGAAGTCAAGAAAATTACACCCAACATTCAGAAACTGTTAACCGATATGGCAGATACGATGTACGACGCAGAGGGCGTCGGTCTGGCTGCACCGCAAATCGGCATCCTCAAACGGTTGATCGTGGTGGATGTCGGGGATGAGCACGGACTGATCGAGCTGGTTAATCCAGAAATCGTGTCCACGGAAGGCGAGCAATTTGGGCCGGAGGGCTGCCTTAGTATTCCAGGTTATCGCGGGGATGTCCGCCGGGCGATGACCGTTACGGTCAAAGGGCTGGACCGCAACGGCAAGGAAGTGACGTATACAGGTTCGGAACTGCTGGCACGGGCTTTTCAACATGAGATTGACCATCTGAACGGTGTGCTGTATACGGATGTGGCGGAAAGAGTATATGAGATTACACCTGAAGGTGAAGAGAAGGAGTGAATACCGCCCGATGAATATCGTTTTTATGGGGACGCCGGCGTTTGCGGTGCCTTCACTCGAAGGGCTGCTGCGCGAAGGTTATAACGTTGTTGGCGTCGTCACGCAGCCGGATCGGCCGCAAGGCCGTAAGAAGGTGCTGACGCCGACGCCGGTGAAGGAAGCCGCTTTGCGCCGTGGGCTTCCCGTGCTGCAACCCACACGGATGCGCGCGCCGGAGGCTGTGGCGGAAATTGCTGCACTTCAGCCAGATTTGATCGTTACCGCGGCGTATGGCCAGATTTTGCCGAAAGGCGTGCTTGAGCTGCCGCAATACGGCTGCTTGAATGTGCACGGATCGCTGCTGCCGAAATACCGCGGCGGGGCGCCGATTCAGCGGGCGATCATTAACGGTGAGAAAGAAACGGGTATCACCTTGATGTACATGGCCGAGGGGCTCGATACCGGCGACATGATCGCTAAAGCCGTTGTGCCAATCGAGGATGAGGATACGTCGGGCACATTGTTCGAGAAGCTGAGCGAAGCCGGAGCGCGGTTACTGCTGGAGCAGCTGCCGCAGATCCTTGCCGGGACGGCGGCACGCATTCCTCAGAACGATGCGGAATCGACCTATGCGCCGAATCTGTCGCGTGAGGACGAGCGCATCGACTGGAGCGCAACCTCGCGGCAAATTTATGATCGCGTACGGGGACTTGTACCTTTCGCCGGCGGATTTACGACCTGGAACGGCGAGGTGTTCAAGGTCTGGGCGGTAGCCAAGCCAGCGGAAGGCGGTGCATCTGCAGGGGCGGAACCGTTGAGGGTTGGACAAGTGCCGGGGACAGTGCTGGCGCTCTCGCCGCAGGGGATTCAAGTTAGAACCGGTGACGGCTCCGTATGGCTGACCCGGGTTCAGCCTGCCGGCAAGAAAGCGATGGAGGCCGGCGAGTTCATACGCGGCGGTGTGATGAGCATCGGGACGGTCCTGTCATGAGCCGCGCCAATCATGGCTCGGGTTTGGGCACAGGCACGGGCACGGGCTCGAGCGGCAAAGGGCCGGGCCAAGGCCGAGGAGCAATGAGACCAGCCGGCGGGGACGGCCGAAAACCAGCGAAGCCAACCGGAACGTCATCCTCCCAGGGGATGGGCCGTGGTTTGATAGCTCCGTCGGCCCGCAGCGTGGCGCTGCAGGTATTGACGGCCGTCGAGCAGGAGGGCGCCTATAGCAATCTGCTGCTGAACGGGGCCCTGCAAAAATCCGGGTTGACCGGACCGGACGCCGGACTTGCAACCGAGCTTGTCTACGGCACTATTCAGCGGTTGAATACCATCGATTATTTTCTGGAGCCGTTTGTAACGAAGGGACTGGCGAAACTGGCGCCCTGGGTCCGTAATTTGTTGCGGCTCAGCTTCTACCAGCTGCATTACCTTGACCGGATTCCCCCGCATGCTGCCGTGAACGAAGCGGTGAACCTGGCTAAAAAGAAGGGGCATCAAGGGATCTCTGGCATGGTAAACGGCGTCTTGCGCAGCGTCCTGCGCAGAAAGGAAGAACTGCGTTTCCCAGAGGGAATGGACCCTGTGCAGCGCATCGCTCTTGAGCATTCCCATCCCGAGTGGATGGTCAAGCTCTGGATTCGGCAATATGGCGAGGAGGCGGCCGAAGCGATTTGCCGAGCCAATAACGAGCCACCTTCGGTCAGCGTTCGGGTCAATCGGGCGAGAATAAGCAGGAACGAAATGATACGTCTGATGGAGGAGCAAGGTCTGCAGGCTGCTGCTTCGAAGATCTCGCCTGACGGTATCGTAGTACATAGCGGCGGCAATATGGCGCTGACCTCGTGGTACCGGGAGGGCTTGATTTCCGTACAGGATGAAAGCTCGATGCTGGTGGCCGAAGCGCTGGATCCGCGACCAGGCATGACCGTGCTGGATTGCTGCGCGGCGCCCGGAGGCAAGACATGCCATATCGCCGAGATCATGGAAGGCCGCGGCCGAGTGCTGGCGAACGACATTCATCCGCACAAAGCGAAGCTGATTGAGGACCAGGCTAAGCGTTTAGACCTGGAAAATATCGATACGTTGTCGAGCGATGCGATGCAGTTGGCCGAGCGGCTGGATGCGTCTTCCTTTGACCGGATTTTGCTGGATGCTCCTTGCTCCGGGCTTGGCGTCATCCGCCGGAAACCGGATTTGAAGTGGGCAAAGACCCCGGGAGATGTGGCGGAGATCGCCGGCGTTCAGCGGGCGCTCCTAGACTCGGCGAGCGGGCTGTTGAAACCGGGCGGCTTGCTTGTCTATAGCACCTGTACGATCGAGCCGCGAGAAAATGCCGAGATGGTCGCCTCCTTCCTGAACCGCCATCCGGAATTCGAGCTAGCCGTGGATGAACCGGCTGGCTGGAGCGGGCGGCAGCCTTTGGAAGCCGCTGCAGGGCGGGTGGAAGCCGGCCTGCAGATTTTGCCGCAGGACGCCCATTCGGACGGATTTTATATCGCCAGGTTGCGCAAGAAGAGCGAAGGAAACGGATGACAAGATAGGTCAAGCGGCTGCCGTAACTGGCGGGCTTGGCCTTTTTGCGTGGACATGTCACGGCTTGCGACTTTAGTCGAAAGGCGATTTATGATAAAATGGGAAGAATGAGTGGACAAATTTTGAAATTAACATGGACAGGTGTGTGAAAATGAAACCTTTTATATATGATTATACGTTGGAAGATTTACAGGAATGGGCCGTCTCGCAGGGAGAACCTGCGTTTCGCGGCGGCCAAATTTTCGATTGGCTGTACGTGAAGCGCGTGAGCTCCTTCGAAGAGATGACGAATCTGTCCAAGCCGCTCCGGCAGAAGCTGCACGATGAATTCGCGTTCGTTACCCTGCGGGAAATTACCAAGCTCGAATCGAAGGATGGGACGGTGAAATTCCTGTTCGGGCTGCATGACGATCATGCGATTGAAACGGTTATCATGAAGCACAATTACGGCAACAGTATCTGCGTAACTACCCAGGTCGGTTGTAAAGTGGGCTGTACGTTTTGTGCCTCGACGTTGGGCGGCTTGAAGCGTAACCTGACGCCGGGAGAAATCGTCGCTCAGGTTGTGCAGGCGCAGAAAATCCTGGATACGAGAGGGGAGCGCGTTAGTAGTATCGTTATTATGGGAACGGGCGAACCGTTCGAAAACTATGACGCGACAATGAAATTTTTACGGATTATGATTCATGAAAAGGGTTTGAACATCGGACAACGGCATATTACTGTATCAACGAGCGGGATTGTCCCGAACATTTATCGGTTTGCGGACGAGGACACGCAAATCAATCTGGCGATATCGATTCATGCGCCAAACGATGCGCTCCGCTCCAAGCTGATGCCGGTCAACCGGCGCTTTCCGTTTGACGACGTGATGGAGTCGCTGCGCTATTATATCGCTAAAACCGGCCGCCGCATCACGTTCGAGTACGCGCTCATCGGCGGGGTTAATGACCAGCCGGAGCATGCGGAGGAACTGGCCGGCGTGCTGAAGGATATGTTATGTCACGTCAATTTGATTCCGGTCAACTATGTGCCGGAGCGCAAGTACGTGAGAACGTCGCGCAACGATATTTTTCAATTTCAGCGCATACTGGCGGATAAAGGCATCAATGTGACGATCCGCCGCGAGCAAGGCCATGATATTGCCGCGGCCTGCGGGCAACTGCGGGCGAAGCACATGGAGTCTGGTGCGAGGTGAGCGAATGTGATGAATTGTGTTTATGTGAGTGATGTGGGACGAGTTCGTTCCGTCAATGAGGACAGCACGTGGGTAGGCCGGCTGGAGTCGGGGTATACGCTAGCGATTGTCGCGGACGGGATGGGCGGCCATCAGGCTGGAGACATTGCCAGCCGCATGACGGTTGAGACCATTACCGGGGATCTGGGAGAGCTGCCGGCGGGGTTATCGGCGGAAGCCTGCGGGGAAGAATTAAGGAAAGCGATTCTTCACGCGAACGATGCCGTGTTCCGCAAAGCAACAGAACATGTGGAATACCACAGCATGGGCACCACGGTGGTTGCCGGAATATTTGAGGGCAGCGACGGGGTGATCGCCCATATCGGAGACAGTCGGGCTTACCATTTCCGGCAAGGTCAGTTGGTTCAACTGACCGATGATCATTCGCTCGTCAACGAGCTGTTGAAAAACAAACAGATCAGCGAAGAGGAAGCAACGGTTCATCCACACCGCAACGTGGTAACCCGCGCGCTGGGCACCGATGAGCACGTGGAGGTGGACATGAACCGGGTGTCGCTGGAGCCGGGGGATATTCTGCTGCTATGCAGCGACGGGCTCAGCAATTACGTGACGCCGGAACAAATGATCCTGACGCTCGGAAAGGGCGATCTTGGATTACACGATCGGGCCGATCGTTTGCTCCAGCTGGCGTTGAACGCGGGAGGCGACGACAACATCAGCGTCGCTCTGCTGGAACAACATGAAGATGCCGGGTCAGGCATAAAGGAGTGGAATTCATGATCGGACACGAATTGGGCGGTCGTTATCAAATTATCGAACGGATCGGCGGAGGGGGCATGGCGCTGGTATACAAGGCGCAGGACCTTTTGCTGAACCGCTACGTGGCCATCAAAGTGCTGCGTCAACAATTTGTGAACGACGAGGAATTTATCCGGCGTTTCCGCCGGGAGGCGCAATCTGCCGCTTCCTTGTCGCACCCGAATATCGTCAGCGTGTACGACGTCGGACAAGAAGACGAAGTCCATTACATCGTCATGGAATACGTTGAAGGTCAGAACCTGAACGAAATCATCAAAGAACGCGCCCCGCTGCAGGTCGATGAATCCGTACGGATCGCATCGCAGATCGCTGATGCATTGGATCACGCCCATCAAAACCAAATCATTCATCGCGATATTAAGCCTCATAACATCTTAATTGGGCGAAACGGACGAGTGAAGGTAACCGATTTCGGGATTGCGCGTGCGGTCACATCGGCGACGATTACGCAAACCGGCTCAGTAGTGGGCTCGGTGCATTATTTCTCGCCGGAGCATGCCAAAGGTGTCGCCACCGGAGAGAAGTCCGACCTGTACTCGCTCGGAATTGTGTTGTATCAAATGCTGACAGGCCGGTTGCCGTTCCTTGGCGAAAGCCCGATTAGCGTAGCGTTGAAACATCTGCAGGAGCAATTTGACGAGCCGCGGTTGGTTAACCCGATGATTCCGCAAAGCGTAGAGAACATTATTCTCAAGTCGATGCGTAAAAATCCGGCTGAACGGTATCAATCCGCCAAGGAGATGCTGCGGGATCTGGAAACCTGCCTGCTGCCGGAACGAAAAATGGAATCCAAACTGGCCTTTATTGAAGATCATGACGAAGACAGCACGCGAATCATTCCGGCGATCCGGCCGCAGAATCAAGGTTCTTCGGCAGGTCCTTCCAAGCTATCCCGTGATGGAGGGACGGCAGTAGAGGAGCGAGGCAGTTCCCAAAAGAAGAAGGTTTTGGGAAAGCCGGCGCTCTGGGTCAGCCTGACATTGGTCGTCTTGCTCGCTTTGGCCGGTGTCGCCTGGTATGTCACGAACCTGGTCACCGTCCCTGAAGTCGCGGTGCCAAACGTAATCAACCTGGAAGAGGAAAAGGCCATTCAGACGCTGACTGATAAAGGTATTGCCGTCGGGGACATCACCCGGGAATACAAAGAAGGCGTGAATGAGGGCATCGTCTATGAGCAGAGCAAGCCGGAGGGCACGATGGTGAAGGAAGGTTCGGCCGTCGACCTGAAGGTTAGCACGGAGAAACCGCTGGAGAAAATGCCGGCGTTAACCGGGACTTACGAAGAGGCGCTGAAGCAATTAAAGGATCTTGGTGTTGACGAAGCCCGTGTGACGAGAAAAGAGGAAAACAGCAACGAGATCGAACCGAACATGATCATCAGCCAATCGCCGGACGCCGGTGCGGAGTTTAATCCGGAGTCGGTAGACATCGTGCTGAAGGTCAGCAAAGGACCGGCTGAGGTGAAAATGCCGGATCTCGTGAACAAGACGCAAGCGGAAGCGGAAGCAGCGATTACCGAGCTTGGTTTAAAGCTGGCCGCGGATGGCATAAAGCAAGAGACGAGTTTTGAAGTTGAGGCGGGCAAAGTCACCAAACAGTGGCCGTACGCGCCAAACGATACCGTAGCTCCGGGTTCGGAGGTCACCTTGTTCGTTAGCACCGGGTATCCGCCGGAAGCGATCAACTATACGTTCCAGGTGCCGGCCGTACCAGCCCAAGAAGGTCAAATCAGCAAATACACGATCGTATACGGGGATGCTCGAGGCGAAGGCCGCGAATGGGGCACGCAGAAGGTAGGTAAAGCGCAATACTTGGCGGTAGATCTGGTTCTGGCGCCAAACAAGAACGGTTACGTGACCGTAACGCGTGACGGCGTCATGCTGGATACCTACCCGATCTCGTATATCGATGCCAAGCAAGGAACCGTCCCGGTGCCGCAATTCCCGGATACCGGCGGGACGGATCAGAATACGATGGATATGGATTCAGGTGATAACCCACCCGATACCGGCATGATTTTATCTGGCAAGCTGGCTTCACTCCAGAATGAGTTGGGCATAGTCAAAGGTAAAGGAAAGGCGGGTAAACGAGACAAACATGGCGATTAAGTCAGACCGATACGAAAGAGAGGCCGGCCGATATGCCTGAAGGCTTAATTGTGAAGGCATTAAGCGGTTATTACTACGTGAAGCCGACGACGGCGCAGGCCGGGGCACCGGACGGTTACGTCCAGTGCCGTGGCCGCGGCATTTTTAAGAAGAGAGGCGAGAGTCCACTGGTGGGCGATCGGGTCATCTATTCCCCAACGGAAAACGGGGAAGGGACCGTTGACGAGATTTTGCCGCGGGAAACGGAGCTCGTCCGCCCGCCGGTCGCCAACGCCAAGCTGGCTGTGCTGCTATTTTCTTTGCGGGAGCCGGATCTCAATCTGCAATTGCTGGACAAGTTTCTGGTGCATATCGAGCATGCGGGTCTTAAAACGCTGATCTGCCTCACCAAGGAGGATCTGGTGGAGGAAGACGGACCTGAGGAAACGCCTGAAATCATTAGCCAGGTTAAAGCGTTGTACGAATCGATCGGTTATGACGTCATCGTCACCAGTTCCGTGACCGGGATGGGAACCGAGGAAGTGAAATCGAGCCTGGCTGGGGAGATCAGCGTCTTCTCGGGACAGTCGGGCGTCGGGAAATCCTCGCTTCTTAACGCCATGCTCGGCTTATCGCTGGAGACGAGCGAAATCAGCCTCAGGCTGGGCCGCGGACGCCATACGACGCGTCATGTCGAGCTGATCGAGCTGGAAAACGGCGGTTACGTAGCCGATACACCGGGCTTCAGTCAGCTGGATTTTCTCGAGCTGGGCGTCGAGGAGTTATCCAGCTGCTTCCGGGAATTCACGGATTACGCGGAAGGTTGTAAATTCCGCGGCTGCAGCCATTTGCACGAACCGGGCTGTAAAGTAAGAGAAGCCGCGGACAAAGGCGAAATCGCCGCGACTCGCTATGAGCACTATGTACAGTTCCATGAAGAGATGAAGGAGAAGAAGCGGAGGTATTGACGTCATGAGCAACAACGTATATATAGCGCCATCTATTCTATCGGCCGATTTCGCCAAGCTGGGCGAGGAGGTCGCCGATGTAGAGCGGGGAGGCGCCGACTGGCTGCATGTGGACGTCATGGACGGATACTTCGTTCCGAACCTGACCTTCGGGGCACTGGTGCTGCAGGCCATCGCTCCGCATACCAAGCTGCCGCTGGACGTCCATCTGATGATTGAGAAGCCGGAGGAATACGTTCCGGCCTTCGCTAAAGCGGGCGCACACCTCATTACGGTGCACGCCGAAGCCTGCGTGCATTTGCACCGGGTGCTGCATCTGATCAAGGAGCAGGGGGTTAAAGCAGGGGTCGCGATCAACCCAGCCACGCCGGCTTCGGCCATTCGCGAGGTGTTGGAGGATGTGGACCTTGTCCTTGTCATGACGGTAAACCCCGGTTTCGGCGGGCAAGCGTTCATTCCGGCTACGTTGCGCAAGATTCGTCAGTTGAAGGCCTGGAAGGAAGAACTGGGCTTAAGCGATTTGCGGATCGAAGTGGATGGCGGAATTGCGGCTGCAACGGCGCCGCTGGTCGTGGAAGCGGGGGCGGATGTGTTAGTTGCCGGAAATGCGGTGTTCGGCCAAGCCGACCGACGTGCGGCGATGGCAGAAATCCGCGAGAGCCTGGCCGGATTGGCATAGGCGCTTCAAGATGTGCATACAATGGGTTACATGAGCGAAGGTTCTCATGTAGCCTTTTTTTTGTGGCGGGAATACACGGGTAAATGACATCGAACATAGAATATGGGTGAAGGCATGAGCACGATGGGGAGGGTGAACGATGAAATTTTACACATTCAAGCTGCCTAAGTTTTTGGGAGGTTTCGTTAAGGCGGTACTGAACACGTTTCACAAGAACTAGCGGGCGGGGCCTGAGAACCCGCCCCAAGCAGCGAAAGGGCGCGCCTGGCGGTTCCCGCCATGAAAGGAATGCATCGACCGCGGCTAGAAATGCAGCTGGCGTTAGCCTTTTTGGCGGCTTAAAGCAAAAAGCGTAGTAAAAAAGCACCTCCATAGGAAAAGGTGCTTTTTGTCTATAGTTCGTCCCGAGCCATTACACGCGGGTCACTTTACCGGATTTCAAAGCCCGAGTGCTGACGTATACGCGTTTCGGTTTGCCGTCTACCAAGATCCGGACCTTCTGCACGTTTACGCCCCAAGAGCGCCGATTGCGATTGTTTGCGTGAGATACATGGTTACCGCTGCCTGGCTTCTTGCCAGTCACATAACATTTGCGAGCCATTCATTACACCTCCTGTTCCAGTACACACTGTCTTGAAAATAACAGTTTCTCTTCAAATCACGGTTATTGACAATACTTAAATATAATATCACAGTAAAAAAAGCCCCGTCAACAGATATTGACGTTGGACTCTTTTATTTATTTCTCTCTGTTCTTATAGTACAATATAGTTTAGTCCATAATAATTTCTATGGAAGGAGTGAGGTTGGCGTGGCTGTGAATCTTACGACCGAATATGGACGAATCGATATTTCGGAGGAAGCCATCAAGGTTATCGCCGGATCGGCCGCCATGGAGTGTTATGGACTGGTAGGAATGGCAAGCCGAAAACAGTTGAAGGACGGTATTGCCGAATTGCTGGGGCGAGAGAACTTGGCCCGGGGTGTGGAAGTGAACCTGGATAATCATCGATTAGCTATTCATCTTTATATTATAGTCAGTTATGGCACGAAAATTTCCGAGGTCGCACACAACATACAGCTCAAAGTGAAATACGTATTGAATGAAATCGTTGGACTCGAAGTGGATCAGGTGAATATCGTAGTCCAAGACGTACGCGTATCAAGCTAGGAAGGGGAATTTTCATTGAGTAAGCGTTCTTTAACTGGAACAGATTTCACCGCTATGGTATTGGTCGGTGCGCAGCGGCTCACGGAGCATGCTGAACACGTCAATTCTCTAAACGTATTCCCGGTACCCGATGGGGACACCGGTACGAATATGAATTTGACGATGACCGCTGGCGTAACGGAATTGAAAAACCATGGAGCCGGAGGTTTAGGCAGCAGAGCAGCCACTTTATCCAAGGGCCTCTTGATGGGCGCACGCGGGAACTCTGGCGTCATCTTGTCCCAGCTGTTCCGCGGGTTTAGCCGTTATGCCGCTTCGTTAGAAGAAATGAATACCGTTCAATTTGCCGCTGCTTTGCAAAGCGGGGTGGATACTGCCTACAAAGCGGTCGTCAAACCGGTGGAAGGGACCATTCTGACGGTGGCCAAGGAAGCTGCCAAGCATGCCGTATATTATGCGCGCAGAACAACGGATATCACGGAATTGATGACCGAGGTGCTGGCCAAAGCGAAGGAAGCGCTCGCGGGTACGCCGGAGCTGTTGCCGGTATTGAAACAGGTTGGCGTCGTGGATTCGGGCGGTCAAGGACTTGTTTATATTTATGAAGGATTCTTGCAGTGGTTGACCGGAGGTGCCAGCAGCGAGGCTGCAGCGACTTTAGGACAAGCCCCCGCGGCCATCGCCAAACCGGAACTTCACACGCCAGTCGCTGCACCGATACATGTCCCGGCTTCGGCACAAGCAAAGCTGGAAACCGAGGATATTGAATTCTTGTATGACATGGAATTTTTCATTAATCGAACGATCGGCGAAATTAAGAATGCTGTTTTTGACGAGGATCAGTTCCGGAAAGCGCTTTCAGTCAATGGCGATTCGATTATCGTGATTGCGGACGACGAGATCATTAAGGTCCACGTCCATTCCAAAACACCGGGTGATGTGCTGAATTTGGCGCTTCGTTACGGTGAAATTACTCAAATTCATATTTTGAATATGCGCGAGCAGCACCGTGATCTGTTGATCGCGGGCATGGACGCAGCACCGATGCCGGAGCTGTTTGCCGAAGTCCCGGTAGAACCTTCACGCCTCGTCGATCCAGCGAGTTTGCCTGCCGATGAGCTGGCACCTTATGGATTTATCGCCGTTGCTTCGGGCCAAGGCATTTCGGAAATCTTCACCAGCCTGGGTGTCGATGTCGTTTTGTCCGGTGGGCAAACGATGAACCCGAGCACCGAGGATTTCGTTAAGGCGATCCAATCGATTTCGGCTCAGCACGTGTTTGTGTTGCCGAACAACTCCAATATTATCTTGGCCGCTCAGCAAGCGCGCGATTTGCTTGAAGGGGAACGCAGCGTTACCGTTATCCCTAGCAAGAGTATCCCGCAGGGGATTGCCGCAGCGTTTGCTTTCCAAGAGGAAGAAAGCGTGGAGTCCAATCAGGATAACATGCAGAACGCCGTACAACATGTGAAGACGGGCCAAGTCACGTATGCGGTTCGCGACACCATGTTCGACGATTTGGAAATTACGGCCGGCCACTATATCGGCATCGCCGATTCCAAGATCGTAGCAACCGAAGAAGGCCTGTTGGAAACAAGCCAGGGTTTGCTGGCTAAGATGTTGGCCGGGGGCGACGAAATTGTGACGGTTCTGGCCGGTGAGGAAGCCGACGGAGCAATGACAGACGCATTGGTGGGCTGGATTCATGAGGAGTATCCTGACGTCGAAGTCGAGGTCCATAACGGCGGACAACCGATTTATTATTATTTATTTTCGGTAGAATCCTGATCCCGAGGAGAGGATGAAGATACCTATGAATCAGGCTGTCATCATTGCCGACAGTACGTCGGATATCCCGCAGGAGACGGTGTCGAAATACGGTATTCATATCGTTCCGATGCGGCTCGCCTTCGGTGACCAATCTTATCTCGAAGGCATCGACATCACGGCGGAAGAGTTCTACGACAAGTTAACGAAGTCAAAGGACCTGCCAACGACGTCGCAAACCTCACCCTCCCAGTATGTGGAGGTTTACCGCAACCTACTAGCGGCCTATCCGGGTTCGCCAATCATTTCAATCCATATCTCCTCGGGGATGAGCGGGACCTATCAATCCGCCGTGCTTGCCAAGGAGATGCTGGAGGAGGAATTGGGGCACCCCGTAGACGTAACGGTAATTGACTCGCTGTGCGCGACATACGGCTTTGGCCTTCAGGTTGTGCATGCCGCACGGATGGCGAAGCAAGGGGCTTCGGTCGAAGAGATTCAGGCGGAGGTTGAACGGTTAGGAAAAGCTCGGCGACTGTATTTTCTCGTTGATTCGCTGGAGTATTTGCAAAAGGGCGGACGGATCGGCAAAGCTGCTGCGATTCTGGGCACGTTGCTGAACATCAAGCCGATTCTGTCGGTGGACCAGGAGGGCGTCATCTACGCTGTCGATAAGGTCCGAGGCCGTAAGAAGGCGGTGTCCCGTGTCATCGAATTGTTCGTGAACGATTTCGGTGGGGTGAAAGATATCAACGTCGCCGTTTGCGACTGCGTGAATCCGGAAGGGTCCGAGGAGATTCTGGAGATGTTACGCCAACACTTCACGTTGCACGAAATCGTCCGCACCAGTATCGGCGCGGTCGTTGGCACGCATGTCGGTCCGGGTACTGTGGCGACGTTTATTTGGCCGGCGAAGTGATTGAGGTTAGGTTGTGGACCTCAAACTCGTGAGGTTTGGAAGAAGCACGTGGTTTGTGCTTGGGCAGCAAACCTAACGGGACGGACCGTAACGTAACTTAACGGACCGTAGAGACCTTATTTGCTTATTTCCCGGGTATTTCCCAAGCTAACGGACTTCAGAGACCTTATTTGGCATATAGGACAGCCATCCTGTTGTTTTTGTCCGAAATAAGGGCCTCTCGGTCCGTTAGAAGCGGAAGCTGCCGAGAATCGGGCGAATAACGTCACTGGTGTCCGTTAGGTTGGATGAAGCTAGGGAGTGAGTAGCGGAGCGTAGCTGTAAGCTACGTGAGCAACGGAAGGCCCGGGTGAATTCAAGATTCGACGCCGAAATGGCTTCCTCGCTTGTGCTTCATGATCCAAGGATGACTTTTTGAACTACCTCAATAAAGTGGGGGATTTGGTGTGATGGATTTGCATAACATCCCCGTAAAGCAAGTTAGCGGCGTGAGCGCTCTTAAGCAAGAAGAGCTTCACGCCTTTGGCATCTTTACGGTGAATGATTTGATCGAATATTATCCGTTCCGGTACGAGGACTACCGGCTGCGCTCCCTGACGGAAGTCAAAGATGGGGACAAGGTGACGGTACAGGCAAAAATCATGGGCTTGCCGGTACTCCAACGGTACGGTCGAAAATCGCGGCTCACGTGCAAAATGGTCGCGGAAGACTGGATGTTTACGGCGACGTGGTTTAACCGTCATTTCCTCAAGGACCAGTTGACGACGGGGCGAGAGATTGTTTTAACCGGAAAATGGGATATGCGCCGGAGCCAGCTCACCGTGACGGATTCGGAGTTTCCCGACCGGGGGACGCTGCGCAGCGGCAGCCTGCAGCCGGTCTATTCCGTTGGCGGCAAAATCACGCAGGCCTGGATGCGCAAAACGATCGGACAAGCGCTGCTGCAATATGGGGAGATGATCCCGGAGAATCTGCCGCCCGATCTGTTGCTTAAATACAGCCTGATGCCTCGCAAGGCGGCGATCCTGCGGCTGCATCAGCCGCAGGATAACGAGGAGGGGCAAATCGCCCGACGCCGTATGGTGTACGAGGAGCTGTTCCTGTTCCAGCTCAAGCTGCAGGCGTATCGGGCGATGAACCATGATCGCATGGACGGGGTGGCGCATGTCGTGGATAACGCCACGATTCGGGAATTTGTGCGCAGCCTTCCGTTTGAGCTCACCGATGCGCAGAAGAAGGTCGAGCTGGAAATTTTGCAGGACATGCGCTCGCCTTACTGTATGAACCGGCTGCTGCAGGGAGACGTTGGCTCCGGCAAGACGGTCATTGCTGCAATTGCCCTGTACGCGGCGGTGAAGTCCGGGCACCAGGGCGCTTTTATGGTGCCGACGGAAATTTTGGCCGAGCAGCATATGCGCTCCCTCACCCGGTTGTTCGAACCGTTTGGCATCACGGTTGGTTTGCTGACCGGCAGTATTACGGGACGCAAGCGTAAGGATTTGCTTGGCTCCCTGCAAATGGGGCTCACCGATATCATCGTTGGCACGCATGCGTTGATTCAGGAGGACGTATTTTTTCGTTCGCTCAGTATGGTGGTTACCGACGAGCAACATCGATTTGGCGTTAATCAGCGCAGTATTTTGCGGCGCAAAGGCTTTAACCCTGACGTGTTGACGATGACGGCCACGCCGATTCCGCGCACGCTCGCGATCACCGCCTTTGGCGACATGGATGTATCGACGATCTCGGAGCGGCCGAAGGGGCGCAAGCCGATCACGACTTATTGGGTGAAGCACAGCATGATGGACCGCGTGCTTGGCTTTATTGATCGCGAGGTGTCGCAAGGCCGTCAGGCCTACGTAATTTGCCCGCTCATCGAGGAGTCGGACAAGCTGGACGTGCAGAATGCCATCGACCTGTATGTGTCGATGCAGCAGGCGTTCCCGAACATGAAGGTCGGATTGCTGCACGGCCGGATGACGGCGGCCGAGAAGGACGAAGTGATGCGCGCGTTCTATGAGAACGAGGTGCAGCTGCTCGTCTCGACGACCGTCGTCGAGGTCGGCGTTGACGTGCCCAATGCCACGCTGATGATTGTGATGGATGCCGATCGGTTCGGCCTATCCCAGCTTCACCAGCTGCGCGGGCGCGTTGGCCGGGGAGAGCACGCGTCGTATTGCGTGCTCATCGCCGATCCGAAGTCGGAGGTCGGTCAGGAGCGGATGAAGGTCATGACCGACACGGACGACGGCTTCGAGGTGGCGCGGCGGGACCTGGAGCTCCGCGGTCCCGGGGATTTTTTCGGCACGAAGCAAAGCGGCGTGCCGGATTTTCGCGTCGCGGACATGGTCAGCGACTATGCGGTGCTGGAGGCGGCGCGGGACGACGCCGCCCGGCTGGTGGCGGGCGAGACCTTCTGGACGTCGCCCGAATACGGCCCGCTGCGGGATTATTTGCGGCGGGAGCAGATTTTTCAAGGTGAGCTGATCGACTAACGAAACATTTAGCAAGGATGGAACCGTTCGCGGGATATGCGGGCGGTTTTTTTGCGCCAAAATAATAATAAATAACATGCCTTGAAATATAATTTCATCCATAAAATAATATGTTGAAATAATATCTCAATTGCATTATAATCAAGTCGAAAACGATTACAACCATGTGGATCCACACAAAGGAGAGTAACCTATATGTTGGAAAATCTGACAACCGAGGCAAGAAACGAGCGGACCATGCGCTTGGACGAAATGGGTGTGACCGAGTTGCTTAAGGTGATGAATGAAGAAGATGCCAAGGTAGCCGGAGCGGTAAACCAAGAGATTCCGAAAATCGCCGAGGCCGTGGCAGCCATCACCGAGTCGCTCCGCAAAGGAGGCCGGCTGATTTATATGGGGGCCGGCACAAGCGGACGGATCGGGTTGCTGGATGCGGTGGAATGTCCGCCAACGTTCGGGACTTCCCCGGACCAGGTGGTTGGGCTGATCGCTGGCGGAAGCAACGCTTTTATCAAGGCTGTTGAGGGAGCGGAGGATCGGGCTGAGCTCGGGATGGTTGATCTGCAAAATCTCGGGCTTACCGGAAACGATGCAGTCGTCGGATTAGCTGCCAGCGGGCGTACGCCTTACGTGATCGGCGGATTGGAATACGCCAAGCGTATCGGTGCTAAGGCGATTAGCATCAGCTGCAACAAGAATGCAGCGATAAGCTCCATTTCCGACATTGCTATCGAGATTGAGAACGGTCCTGAAGTATTGACCGGGTCGACTCGGCTCAAGGCAGGAACCTCGCAGAAACTGGTCTGCAATATGCTGTCTACGGCCTCGATGATCGGCTTAGGTAAGGTATACGGCAATTTGATGGTTGATGTTCAGCCCACCAATGAGAAGCTGGCGGATCGGGCGAAGCGAATCGTCATGGAGGCGACCGGTTGCGATGTCTCTACCGCTGAAAACGCCTTGGACCTTGCCGAGGGGAAACCGAAACCGGCGATCCTGATGATCTTGACGGGATGCACGTATGCGGTGGCCTTGGAAAAATTGGAGCAGAGCCACGGGTTTATCGGTAAGGCTGCGAAGTCTACGATGCAGTGAAGAAACAAATAAGACCATCCCATAGGGGCAGGAGGCTTCCCAATGAGCAAATTTGAAAGCATGGCAAAACGGATTATGGAATCCATCGGCGGTTCCGGCAATGTGGAGCAATTTACGAACTGCATGACCCGGTTGCGCGTTTCGGTCCTGGATCGCAGCCGGATCGATGAGACTGGGCTCAAACAGATCGATGGGGTACTTGGTGTGGTTGATGACGAGACGTATCAAGTTATTCTCGGGCCGGGTGTTGTCAACAAGGTCGCAGAGGAGTTCGGTAAGCTTCTGCAAGCGGAGGGGAATGGCGGCGACGGGGCAGCAGCTGGCGGCAAAACGACGCCGTTCCGCGAAGGCTCCGACATCAAGGCGGAGCTCAAGCAGAAGAACAACACTCCTTTCAAAAATTTCTTGCGGAAAATCGGCAACATCTTTATTCCATTGATTCCTGCCTTGGTGGGAGCGGGGATTATCAACGGCATAGCCGGTTTGATCAACAACCTGGTTACCTCCGGGAACGCTGCAGACTGGCTGCTTACGCTCCAACCGATTATTAGCGTGATTGGCTCGGCGTTCTTCGGGTATTTGACGATCTTTGCCGGGGTGAACGCCGCGAAAGAGTTCGGAGGTACGCCAGCGCTCGGCGGAGCCGTGGCGGCGATCATCGTCGCACCGGCGGTGGCGAATATCTCCTACACCTACCCCTTGTTTGGTGAAATTAAGCTTAACGCGGGGCAGGGCGGAATCATCGGGGCGATTTTGGCCGCAGGATTCATTTCTTTGCTGGAAAAATGGATCCGTAAGCGGATGCCGGCTGCAATTGATATCATCGTCACTCCTACCATTTCGCTGTTGATCGCAGGCCTGGTTACCGTGTTCTTCCTGATGCCGGTCAGCGGGATTATCTCCCAGGGCATCGGACAGGTAACAACTTGGCTGTTGGCTCATGGCGGACCACTATCTGGATTCGCCCTAGCTTCGCTGTTCCTGCCGCTGGTCATGTTCGGCTTGCACCAGGCGCTGATTCCGATTCATGCCGAATTGATTTCTCAGGTCGGATACACCGCTCTGCTGCCGATTCTGGCCATGGCGGGTGCGGGACAGGTCGGCTCGGCGATCGCCATTTATGTCAAGCTGAAGCATAACACGCGATTGCGTAATATGATCAAAGGGGCCTTGCCCGTCGGGTTCCTTGGTATCGGCGAACCGCTTATTTACGGGGTCAGCTTGCCTCTGGGCCGGCCGTTTGTGACCGCTTGTCTCGGCGGTGGTTTTGGCGGCGCGGTGCTGGGCTTGTTCGCGATGACGGGGAATTTCGTCGGCTCGGTGGCGATCGGTCCTTCCGGACTCGTCCTGATCCCGCTGATTCAAGGTCCAATGGGGATTGGCATGACGATTCTCGGTTACTTATCCGGGTTGATCATCTCCTATGTGGCCGGCTTCTTGCTCACTTACTTCTTAGGTTTTACAAAGCAGATGCTTATAGAGCATAATAGATAATACAGCTAGCGGAGGAACGTTTGGCGGCCTTATATCAGGCCGCCGCGTTTCTTTTGTATTTGTATCGGAAATATGGAGGGGATGACCGTGACGACGGGAAGCATACTTACGCAAATGGAGGCGGTGCTGGAACAACTGCCCGAATCAGAAAGAAAAGCGGCTCAATATATTTTGACGGCTTCGGCGGAGGTTTCCGGTTTAAGTATTCATGCAGTCGCTGATAAAGCGGGGACCAGTGCGGCGGCGATTACCCGGCTATGCCGTTCGCTGGGGCTAAGCGGATTTCCTGATCTGAAAATGCGTTTGTCGGTTGATAATGCTAAACCGCAAAGGCCGGGTTATTACGATATCGAGCGCGGAGAGACGATTCAAACCGTCATTCAAAAGACGGTGTCCAACAGTGTCCAAGCCATTCAAGATACGATGCTTCACCTGCAGCCGGAATTAATCGAGCAGGTGGTGGACAGCTTCCGAAAGGCCTCCGTCATCCATATGTACGGGGTGGGGGCTTCGGCTATCGTAGCAGCGGATGCCGCACAGAAATGGCTGCGCCTGGGGAAGCAAGCGTTCGCGCTACAGGATGAGCATCTAATTGCAGCCGCGCTGGCAAGCGCTCCGCCAGGGGCCTTGTTTATGGGCGTCTCTTACAGCGGAAATACCAAGGAAGTACTGCAATTGTTCCGGGTCGCCCAAAAGTATGGTGTACGTACCATCGGCTTGTCCCGTTTCGGCAATCATAAAGTATCCGAGCTCGCCGATTTGATGCTGTACACGCCGCAGGCACCTGAAGCGACCCTGCGCAGCGGAGCGTCTGGCTCTCGCCTGGCTCAACTGGTTATGATCGATATTTTATTCTTCGCTTATGCCTCAACGCAATACGAGGAGACGATCGTCAGATTGGGACAAACCCATGAAGCGACGACGTTCCTTAGACAGAGCTAGCGACTTGCGAGTGCTTTCGGATTTAGAGGCACTATGGACAGCCTTCCCGTCATATAGTAGAGGTGAAGTCCGGAAATGACGGGACAGGAGGTGCTAGTCACAGTGCCCAGTTATCATCAATATGGAATCAGTCCGCAGCTGGTCGAACGGGTTAAACTCAAAATGAAAAATCCGGCGATCAAGGACCGGGTCAAGCAGGTCGTCGACGGCCTCACTCGCGCGGATTTGCAGGATCGCGTCAAGGTACGCAGGCTCGTTAGAACGGCCTCTTCTGTGCTTGGCGAAAGACTGAGCGGCGCTCAGGAAGAGCAAATCGTCCAATTTGTCATCGATCAGCGAATCGACCCGCGCAATACGCTTCACTTGCTGCGGTTATGGGGAATGTTCCGTTAAGCAGCGCGCGGCGATACGGCGGTAACGGGTGACAAGGCCCTGGGGAAATGGTGCCCCGGCGGCCTTTTGCTATTTCCGGAGGTTGTTTTTGGAAAGAGGATGCGCTAAGACGGGGCTGGTTAAGCTAAACGAGAAATCATCGGTTAGGCTTAAAAATTCGGGTCTTTCCCGCTTGCCAATTTCCTCAAATTGTTTTATATTGACATGAGAGTAGGTCAAAAATAAAAGGGGATGAGGCGGATGACACCGCGTACGAAGGAACAAAATGAAGAGATCCGATTGCGGCGGCTTGCTCAAATTCGTATGGCGGCCGCCGATGTATTTCTTGATAAAGGTCTGACGCTGGAAATTCGGGATGTAGCAGCCGAAGCCGGGCTCGGTTACGGAACGGTTTACCATTATTACAGTAATAAAGGGGATTTGCTGCACGACGTGCTTTGGACAGCGATGGATCGAGCCGGGGAATGGATGGGCAGGGGAGCCCCCGGGGACATTCACCCTAAGGAGGGCATTGACTCAAAGGCGGATCCCCTCGTGGCGGAAGGTGCCCGGCTGCTGAAATTGTGGGCCGAAGATCACGGCGTTTACTTGTTGTATAAATTTGCGGCGGAAGACTTCCGCTTGCTGCCGGAGGCGCGAGCGTTACCGCTGACGGATGCGTTCCGCCGCGAGGTGCTGCTGCCATTTGCAGCGGTGCTTAGGCGCGGCCAACCGCTTGATCCTGGCGAGATCGTCGCTTCCGGAACGGCTGACCGGGGGGCGAACGCGGCGGAGCAAGTCTCGCAGGCGGAAATGCTGCTGGCCGCCTTGGCCGGTTGCGCGAGCTTTCCGCTGCGCCGCGGGACGCTGGATCGTGAGGCAGAGGGCATCGCTCGCTTGTTATTGCATCGGCTATCGGAGCGCACCATACCCGATGGACCATTGAAGGAGTGAAGACAAATGATTATATTAAAATCTCCGCGGGAGATCGAAGAGATGAAGCGGGCGAACCAGATCGTTGCGGACTGCCATCGGGAGGTCGCCAAAATGATTGGGCCCGGGATCACGACGCAGGAGATCAATGATTTCGTGGCTCGGCATATTACGAAGCTGGGCGGCAAGCAGTTTACGAAAGGTTATAACGGATTCCCCGCCGAAACCTGCGCCTCGGTCAACGATGTGGTCGCCCACGGGTTCCCGTCGAACCGGCCGCTGCAGAACGGCGACCTGCTTAAACTGGACATTGTCGCGGAAGCGGACGGCTGGTTCGGAGATTCGTGCTGGTGTTACGCCGTGGGTCAGGTGAGTCCCGAAGCGGAAAGGCTGATGCGGGTGACGAAGGAATGCCTGGAGCTGGGGATTGCCCAAGCGCTCCCGGGCAACCGGTTAGGTGACGTGACTTCGGCCATTCAGAAACATGCGGAGGCAAACGGCTATGCCGTCGTACGCGATCTGCTGGGTCACGGGATCGGGCGTAGTCTGCATGAGGAGCCTAACTATGAGCATATCGGCGTGGCGGGCAAGGGAATTCGCCTTAAGGAAGGCATGGTGTTTACGATCGAGCCGATGATCAACGAAGGCACGTTCCGCATTGCGATTGACGACGACGGCTGGACGGCGCGCACGGCGGACGGCAAATGGTCGGCCCAGTATGAGCATACGATCGCGCTGATGGCGGACGGACCGCTGATTTTAACAGCTCAATAAGCGTCAACAGGAAAAGAGGCTGATTCCCAAAGTCCGACGGACAGGGGGAATCAGCCTTTTTCATGCGCGTTCACCCTGCCAAATTATCCAACATAAACCTGTTGCCAGAGGGAATGTTTGTTCGTATTATGAATATAATAGGAACAAACGTTCTGATTAGAGGGTGAGTTTATGACAGACAGCATGAAGAAGGGAGCGGCATGAGCCCGGTTCCTTGGCAAACGCAGGAGGAGGCGGAGATCATCAAGCAATACGTGCTGCTTCCCCTATTGCTCGATGCGCTGGAACGGGACCGGCGCATTTTGGCGTCGGCTTCGCTGAAGCTGCCGCAGGTGTATAAGGGGCTGATCGGTTTGCTTCAGAACGCCGCAACCGCCGATCTGACCCAGGTGCGCCAAAGCATGCGCGAGCATGGATTGAAGGTGTTTGAGGAGCGGCGGACGAACCTGGGGATTGAAGCCCGCTATTTATGCCGGGGCTACACGTATGAGTTTTCCATGCTGTGGGGGCTGGTTAAAGCGGAGCTGATCAGCCGGCTTTACAGCTATCTCGGGATGGATGTAACGAAAGAGGGGATGTTCTCATGAAATCGGAACGCGTGATCATGATGGCGGATTGCCAATCCTTCTACGCCAGCGTGGAGAAGGCTGATCATCCGCAGCACCAGAACCGCCCGCTGATCGTGGCCGGGGATCCGGAACGGCGCTCGGGGATCGTGCTGGCCGCTTGTCCGCTGGCCAAACAGTATGGAGTGACAACGGCGGAGACGCTGGGCACGGCTTTGGCAAAATGTCCGGACCTGGTGGTGATGCGGCCGCGTATGGAGCGGTACATCGCCGTGTCGATGCAGATCACGAACATCATGAAGCAGTTTACCGATCTGGTGGAGCCGTACAGCATCGATGAGCAGCATCTCGACGTGACCGGCAGCCTGTCGCTGTTCGGCGAGCCGGAGACGCTGGCCCTGACCATTCAGCAGAAAATCCGCCGCGAGACCGGCATCTACAGCCGTTTCGGCATCAGCTACAACAAGGCAGTCAGCAAAATGGCCTGCGACAATTTCGCCAAGAAAAATGCAAACGGCCTGTACGTTCTGCCTCGTGAAGCCGTTCCGAAGGTGCTATGGCCGCTGCCGATCCGGCAAATGTTCATGGTCGGCTCCCGCATGGAGCGCCATCTGCTGCGAATGGGCATCCGCACGATCGGGGAGCTGGCGAACCTACCGCTGGCGCGGCTACGGCAGCGCTGGGGCGTCAACGGCGAAGTGCTGTGGCGACTGGCCAACGGCATGGACGACTCGCCGGTCGACCCGAACAGCCATCAGGGGGAGAAGTCGATCGGTCATGAAATGACGTTGCCCCGCGACTACTATTCGATGGAGGAGACGGCGGTACCGCTGCTGGAGCTGACCGAGCTTGTCTGCCGCCGGTGCCGGGAAAAGGGCTACATGGGCGGGGTCGTCAGCGTTGGCTGCCGGGGGGCGGATTTCGACCATCCGACCGGGTTTTACCGGCAGATGAAGCTGCCCGATCCGACCAACGTGACCATGCAGGTTTACGACGGGGTGATGCGGCTGTTCCGCCGTCATTGGGACGGCCAGCCGGTCCGTAAGGTGGGGGTCACGTTAACCGGGCTGGTGCGGGACGACGAATACCAGCTGACCTTGTTCGATGAACGGCCGAGATACCAAGCGCTCGAACGGGCCACCGACGAGATCAAACGTCGTTATGGGGAATCGGCGATTTTTCGCGCGGTATCGCTGACGGGTGCCGGTCAGGCGCGGGATCGAGCCGGCAAGATTGGAGGGCATTACCGATGAAAGGAAAGCTGTATGGCAACGGATTATGGGAGTCGTCGCGGATGATGCTGCCGGAGCACAAGGAGGCGATTTTGCGGGGCAACCACAGCCAGGAGCGCAAGGCGCGGTCCTTCCTCGACGAACAGGAACTTGAGCGGATTTCACGCCTTCTCACGACCTCGCTGCAGACCGGGAAGCCGGTGCGCCTGCATCTCTTCGGGGAATGGCAGGGGCGGGAGGTCCTAGGAACCGTGACGAGAGTCGACCCCGGAGGGCGACAGGCGCGCCTTCAGACCGAGGCCGGTCCCGAGTGGATCGCGTTCGCGGACATTGTTGGAGCCGAGACCGATTAGGCAAGTCAACGACGGGTAAAGCCCGCGTTAAACGAAGGTAAATCTATTAAGCTGCTGATCTGCCGCTGGCGGATGGGGAGCTTATTTTGTTAACGTCTGGTGAAATCTGTATTTCGAGCCCCAAGATGGAAAAGGGCGGAAAAACGTCATTTTTTAGGAAGGAAGTCGCCGAACAAGGCGGGATGGCCCGACGAAAATCCGTCATCGTAAACGACGGAAAAACGCTAGTCCCAGGCTGGGACCAGGGAAGCTTTTTTTGACAAGGGCTGTAACCTTAGAAAATCGTGGAAAACCGCAGAATGACGCGATTTTCAGACAAGACTTTGGTATCAATTTTGTAACCATTATGGAAAAGGGTGTAAAAATTGAGCGAAACCTAGATGAATTTTGTACGTCTAATATCACGAAATGACCAAGCGGGACAGAGATGCCGAAAATCCGTCTCCCCCGGAAAACAGCCCCAGCTGTAAAACACTCCCATTAGCCTAGTTACATGATAGGGGCGCTTGGTTCATGATAAATAGTGATTTTGAGAAGCGGAGGTGCGAATCGGCCATACTGAATCATCACCTGTATAGCTGCATAGAAAGCGGCCGTTCGATAGGACGCTGTGCTCCTCGGGAATGTCGGTGTGCGGCCGGGGGATTCGGTTGTTCAGAACGAGCACGAAAAGAAGAACAGCGAGGTGAAATAAGGGTAATCCGATGACGACATTAGCGAAAAAAAGGTTGGCGATGGGGCTTGTCCTGGCGGGCGTCTTCATCGCAGGCTGCGTGGTTCTGGCCGTTCTAAATTGGCCGCCGCCTCATTACAGCTATGCGGCAAAGGACGGAACGGAGCTGAAGTTCCGTACCGAAGGCGACAAACTTCTCGCCTATGACGGCGAAAGCAGTTGGGAGGAGTTGTTCGTCAAAGGCGTCAACCTGGGGGCGACGGTGCCGGGATATTTTCCCGGGGAATTTCCGATTACGGAAGACGATTACTTGCGCTGGTTCCAGCAGATTGATGACATGGGCGCAAATGTGATTCGAATTTATACGGTGCATAATCCGGTGTTCTACAAGTCTCTGGTTAAATACAACCGGGACAAGGGGAAGGACCCCCTCTATTTCATCCAAGGCATCTGGTCGCCGGAGGAGCAGTTAATCGAGCAGCAGGATGCTTACATTCCCGGAATTAAGGAGGCTTTTCACCGAGAGATCGAAAAGGCGGTTAAAGCCGTTTACGGCGATTTGAAGGTCCCGAAACAGCCGGGAACGTCGGGCGGCAAGTATACCGCAAATGCCGGTCCCTACCTGATGGCCTGGCATATCGGCACCGAATGGGACCCGGAGATGGTGGATAACACGAACCGCAAGCACGCTGAACTTCCGCCGTATCAAGGGCAGCATTTCACGGCGACAGACGAGGCGAGTCCATTCGAGAGCTGGCTGGCAGAGCTGGTAGACGACACCGCCCAGAAGGAACGCGCGTACGGGTGGGAGCATCCCATCACGTTTACGAACTGGGTGACGACGGATGTGTTGCAGCATCCCGGTGAACCGTTGTTCGAGGAGGACCTGGCCAGCGTCGACGCTACGCATATTCGGCCCGTGGAATGGGAAGCGGGTTATTTCGCCGCTTATCATGCGTACCCGTATTATCCGGACTTTTTCCATCTAGACAAAACGCTGGAGACGATCCCTGATGGGGATGGGGACTTCAACACCTACAAGGCTTATTTGCAGGAACTGAAAAATTACTATAAGGACATCCCGGTGATGATTACCGAATATGGCGTTCCTTCCTCGCTGGGCGTCTCCCACCTCGGACGGGGCGGACGGAATCAGGGCGGCCACAACGAGCAAGAGCAGGGAGAGATCAACGTCTCTCTGACGAAGGATATTTACGATACGGGGTATGCCGGTGCCATCTTGTTCATGTGGCAGGATGAATGGTTCAAGAAAACGTGGAATACGATGCGGTTTGAGATCCCGGAGGATCGACGCGCTTTTTGGCTAAACGTGTTGACCAATGAAAAACAATTCGGTCTGTTGTCGATGGGCCCTGGTAAAGAGGACGACCTCATGATCGACGGCAAGCTGGAGGATTGGGAATCCCTGCCGGAAGGGGAGGTCCATGCCTGGGATCGTCCGTCGGCAGGGATCGACCGGTTGCAGGTCACGCACGACGAAGCTTATGTCTACGTGGGTCTTCAGCTAAGCGACCCGTTCGACCCGGCCAAGCGGTTGATCCGGCTTGGCGCAGATACGCAGCCCGGTGGGAATCAGCCGGTGGCGGAGCTGCCTGGGCGAACGCTGAGCGACGGCCTGGAGGCGATCGTGGAGATCGGAAATGACGAGGAGACCGAAGTGCTGACGGCGCCAAGTTACGATTTCCATCGCCGGCTTTACGGGCGATACGGATATTGGATGCTTGACGATCCTACGGAGGAGCAAACTGTAGAGTTTCAACCTTGGAAGCTGGCGGTCAGCTTGACGATGACGCCGCCCGACACCCGCTTCGCTCATCCGTTCCGGGACATGACCGTCGGTAAGCTGATTCGCGGCACCACCGATCCGGGAAACGCCGATTTCAACTCGCTTGCTTCTTGGCAGTACAGCGGCAACGAGGTAGAACTGCGCATTCCCTGGATGCTGCTGGGCTTTGCGGATCCTAGCTCGCGGCAAGTGATTGACTACCGGCCTTTGAAGGAGGACCGGGCCTTCTCGACGACCGAATCGGACGGCCTGACCCTAATTCCATGGATCATGGAGCGGGGCGAAGCGGGGGTTCTGGGTCCGGGAACGGAAAGCGGAGAAACCCGAGAAAACGTCTCATTGGACGCATTCCCGAAATACGTGTGGCAGCCATGGGAAACCGTGCAGTATACCGAACGGCTCAAGTCCGGTTATTACGCCCTGCAGGCGTTCTACCAAAGCTTGCCGGATCGGCGAACGACGGGAGAATAACTGGCGCCGAAAGGAGGAAAACAGGATGGCGGGTCAGCATCTTGGACTGGCAATTGCCTTTATTTATGTATGCCTGGGGCTGATCGGCATAGGCATGCTGCTCTTGTTTTATATGAAAATCCGGCATTTGCGCATTCAGCGCAAAACGAAGGAATATCAGCGGAAGCATCAGGATTACTTCCTGTTTCTCCAAGCCCATCTGGGCGATGCCGAGGAGCTTCCGCTACCGCCCGGCAAGCTTGGGGATCTGGAGCGGCGGGTGATCCAGCAACGGGTAACCGAGTGGATCGAACAATTTAAGGGCGATTTGCAGCAGAAGCTGATCGCTTTATGTTACAACGCCGGTTTTGTCCGGGAAGACCTGAAGTTGCTCGACAGCTTGTTTTACGGGCGGCGGATCGCCGCTGCCTACCGCCTCGGCGGAATGCGGGCGGCCGAAGCGGTGCCGCGGCTGCTGGAGATGCTGAAGCATCAGAAATATAGTCCGCTGAGCATCGTGCTTGCCCGCTCGATCGCCAAAAGCGCGGAACAGGAGCAGCAGCTTAGGGATATGCTGGTCCATCTCCTGCGCCACGGCAAGCCGATTCATCACCTTGCCGCCGATATCCTGATGGAGACACGGCTGGATGCGAGCCGGCTTCTGCTCCAGTTGTTGAAGGAGGATAACGAGGATTTGGTCAAGGTGGCGCTGGCTGCGATGCGAGGACAAGAAGTGCCGGAGGAGGCACCGGCACTGGGACGATTTGCTTTTGCGCTTGAGAGGAGGGAGACCACTGCTTAGAGATATTTTGCTGATCTATGGCCTGTTTGCGACGTATTACGTCATGACGGTCAACTTGGTTTATTTTTCGATCATGACCTTTTCGTTCCGGCAAATTCTTACGATCTTCCGCCGGGCTGCCTATTCGAAATACAACACGTTGTCCGGTTCCGAACTGGTACCGCCGGTTTCGTTGCTGGTGCCGGCTTTTAACGAGGAGATCACGGTCATCGAAAACGTCAAATGCCTCCTGACCCTGAATTATCCGACTTACGAAGTGATCGTGATTAACGACGGGTCCAAGGACAACACGCTGGGGGTGCTGCGGGACGAATTCGAGTTGATGCTGCTGCCGGATCCGGACATCCGTCACACGATCGACTGCCAACCGATTACGGCGGTGTACCATAACCCGAAGTATCCACATCTGTACGTCATCGACAAGCCCAACGGCGGCAAGGCCGATTCGCTGAATGCCGGCATCAACCTGTCGCATTATCCGCTCATCTCTTCGATCGATGCCGATTCGCTGCTGGAGAAGGATGCGTTGATCCGGATGGCCCGCATGTATATGGAGAACCCGGAGGAGACCGTCGCCATCGGCGGCGACGTGCGAATCGCCAACGGCTGCGTGATCGAGAACGGGGCGGTGAAGGAAGTTTCGCTGCCCCGTAAAATCTGGCCGATGTTCCAGGCTACTGAATATCTGAAGGCGTTCCTCGGAGGGCGGATCGGTTGGAGCTCGATCAACGGGCTAATCATTGTGTCGGGAGCGTTCGGCCTGTTCCGCAAGGATTATGTCATCGCCGTCGGCGGTTATCGCGGAGGGTATCCCGGCGAGGATATGAACATCATCATCAAGCTCCACCGTTATATGCTGGAGAATAAGTTGAAATACCGTATTTCATTTTGTCCGGAAGCGGTGTGCTGGACGCAGGCGCCGGATACGTACCGGATTCTGTCCAACCAGCGCAAGCGATGGGGCCGTGGTAATCTGAAGAACATGATCGAGAACTACGACATGGCCTTCAATCCGAAATACAAGGTGATGGGGCTCCTGACGATGCCGTACAACATCATTTTTGAAGCATTAAACCCTTATTTCAAAGTTACCGGGCTGCTCGCCCTGATCGGGTACACGTTGCTCGATATGACGCATTGGCGGGTCCTTGCGGTGTTCTGGCTGATCAACTTCCTCAGCGGTTACGTGCTCAGCATCGGGGCGTTACTCCTTGAGGAACTCGCGTTCAAGCGGTTCAATAAGCTGTCGGACTTGTGCAAGCTGCTGTTGTTTTCGGCGTTCAAGTTTTTCGGTTACGCACAGCTCGGGGGATTGTGGCGGATTCAAGGGCATATCCAGTTTCTGCGCAACAACAATTCCTGGGGGACGATGACCCGCCAAAGCTGGCAGGACAAAGGGGAGGCGGCCGCCAAAACGGCGAAACCGGCCAAATCCGCATAGCCTTCGGGCATCTCTCCTCCTCCCCCCGCTTCGCGGCCGGTGGCCGGAAAGGGGATGATAGGGTAAAGGGAAGGCTTGGATCCACGAAATAACCAAACAAGGATAAACTTACGGAAGAAGAAAGGCGGGAATGAATGATGTCAAACCTGATGGCACTGCAAAACCAAACGGAACGATCCGGCTTATATGCCGACATGGAACAACGCGTGAGGGAAACGGCCAACGAGGTGAACGGGGTGCTGTTCATTTATTCCGCAGGCGGCCCCTCTTACGTGGCTTCCCAAGTGCGGGGAATTCTGGAATCCGAACCGGGACTTCAGTTTGATGTATGGGGCGGAGACGAGCCGGGGAGCGTGGCGGTACTACTGCCGGGCCTGGCGCTGGATGCCGTCCATTATCAAGGCTTGCGGCTGAAGCAGCAGCTACAGGAGCGCATTGCCGATTATCGTCCGCGGATGGCGCTGTCCAGCTTCTCTACACGGGAGGAAATCACGCCGCAACTGCTGAGTCAAATGGAGGAGAAAGCCAAGCAGAATTACTCCGATGATATCCATATTTTTACGAAAGCGGACTTGTTGCTCGTAAAAAGCCGGATCCTGATCGTAGAGGGAGACCCGGCGGTACGCGAATTCCTACAAATCCGGCTGAATATGCAGGGCTATGAGACGATGATAGCCGATAACGGCATCACCGCCTTGGATTTGATCACCGACTGGAAGCCCGATCTGGTACTGACGGAGCTGAACTTGTACGGCATCGACGGTCTGCCTTATATACATCAAATCCAGCAGGCGAGCGGCGAGGAGATGCCGAGTATCGTCGTCCTGACGGAACAACGCGTAGAGAAGACGATCAGCTTGTGCTTCCAAAACGGGGTGGACGATTACATCACTAAGCCGTTTTCCCCGGTGGAGCTGGATGCCCGAATTCGGCGTTGCATCCAATAATTTGACCCGAATCAATTACAGACAAAAAATGGAGGTAGAAACCTGTGAATAATCATTACCAGAAGCTGATGAATGCGATTGAATCGAAAACCGCCGTATTGGGCGTTGTGGGTCTAGGCTATGTCGGACTGCCGCTAGCGGTCGAAATGGTAAAGCAGGGTTTCCGGGTGGTTGGCATCGATCTTGATGTCGCGAAAATCGATAAAATCCTACGTGGAGATTCGTATATCCACGATATCTCTTCCCAAACATTGGCGGAAGCGATGGGGACGGGACGGTTTCTTCCAACCACGGATTATGCGAATTTGTCCGAAATTGACGCGGTCAGTATCTGCGTGCCGACGCCGCTGAGCGAAAACCAGGACCCCGATACCTCCTACATCGTCACCGTGGTGGATCAGTTGAAACGATACATGAAGAAGGGCATGCTAATCACGCTGGAAAGCACAACCTATCCGGGGACGACCGAAGAGCTGATCCAACAAGAACTGGAGAAGCTGGGGTATACGGCTGGCGAAGATTTCTTCCTCTGCTTTTCACCGGAGCGGGTGGATCCATCGAATTCGAAATTCAACACCTTCAATACCCCGAAGGTCATCGGAGGAACGACGAAGGCCTGCCTGGATTTGGGGAAGGCACTGTATTCCCGGTATGTCCAAACGGTCGTGCCGGTTTCTTCGCCTAAAGTAGCGGAAATGTCCAAACTGCTGGAGAATACGTTCCGCAGCGTCAACATTGCCTTTGTCAACGAAATGGCCATGATGTGCGACCGCATGGGCATCGACATTTGGGAAGTGATCGATGCGGCGAAGACCAAGCCGTTTGGGTTTATGCCGTTTTATCCGGGACCTGGCATCGGGGGTCACTGCATTCCGCTGGACCCCATGTACCTGAGCTGGAAAGCGAAGGGTTTCCGTTTCTACAGCCAGTTCATCGAGCTGGCGCAGTCAACCAACGATAACATGCCATATTACGTCGTCAACAAGACGTCCAAAATCATGAACGAATACGCTAAATCGATCAAGAAATCCCGGATTCTCATACTCGGCATGGCTTACAAGCCTGATATCGCCGACCTGCGCGAATCCCCAGGTTTGTCGGTGTACGAGCTGTTTAAGGATAGCGGAGCCAAAGTGGATTATTATGACCCGTATGCGGCAAGCTTCCGTGAAAAATCGGGCGGCGTCGTGCACAGCGTTGCTTACGAGCTCGACAAATTCAAGGCCTACGACTGCATCGTGTTGGTGACCAATCACAGCAATTTCGATTATGAGGGGATCGCCCGCCTCGGCGTGCCGATCGTCGATACGCGTAATGCGTTCCGTGAGTATCCGCTGCCGCATGTCTACAAGATTGGACACTCCGTTGCGCAGGTCAACGAAGAGTCTCCTGCGCTGATCGTAGGATAAAAGGACAGGAGCTTGATGTTCAGAAAGCCGATATTCGTTCGCCTTCGGGCCTTTCCGGGAAGCAAGCGGCCAGCCCTGCTTGCGTTCGGCGGGATGCTAATGATGGTTTTGCTTGTTTTATTGGCTTTTATCCGGCCATCGGGTTCACAAGCGAAAGCCACCTGGATCTGGGAGACCACGGTCATCGAACAGCATCCCGGCGAGGTGCTGGCCTTTGCACGCAAGCAGGGCGTGGACACCCTCTTTCTGCAGATCGGCGGCGGGGTGGGGAAGGAGAGCTATCGTAGCTTCATCCGAGCCGCTGCTAAAGCCGGCATTCAGGTGCATGCCTTAAGCGGCCACCCGGATTGGGCGCTGCGGGAGCACAGGAACGAGGCCGAGGAGTTTCTGAAGTGGGTGGTCGATTACAACCGGGAAGCGAGGGCCGAAGAGCGGTTTACCGGTGTACAGCTGGACGTCGAGCCCTATTTGCTGGACCGCTGGCAGACGGATCAGGAAGCCGTGGTGGAACAGTGGATGGAAGGCGTCCGCGCCTGGACGGAAGAAGCGAGGTATAATGAGCTCGCGATTGGTGCGGCCGTTCCGTTCTGGCTGGACCAGATCGACCACCCGAGCGGGACTCTGAAGTTGCCGCTTGGCAATTGGATGGTGGACCAGTTCGATTATTTGGCGATCATGGCGTATCGGGATGTCGCAGGCCGCATCTATGAAATCTCGAAGCGCACGCTGAATGAAGCGGATCGGCAAAATAAGCGGGTATGGGTTGGCGTCGAGGTGGGCGAAAGTCGGGAAGGGCCTGGCATTTCCTTCCATAAACAGCCGCTTGCCTCGCTGAACCGGGAGATGAAAGGGTTGGAGGAACTGGGAAGCAAGCACAACTCGTTTGCCGGTATTGCCGTTCATAGTTATGAGGCTTGGCACAGTAAACTTAGTGGGCCTTAAACCGAAGGCTGTCCCCTAGATATAGACGGGACAGCCTTTTGCTCGCCCCCCTGAAAGACCGGATCTTCGCATTAGGACGTTCGGGACAGCCTTCCCCATTTTTGCTATAATAAAAATAATTGCGTTTTGAAGAAATGGAGAGATTGTCATGATATTACATAAAGGCGAAATCTTGTTCCGGCAAGGGGACGACGGTTCTTTTCTGTACCATATCAAAAGCGGACTGTTCAAAGTGACACGACTGCATGAGAACGGGAACATGGTCTTGTTTAATATCTTGTACCCGGGGGAAACCGTGCCCCATCACTCCCTGATCACCCCGAAAGAGGTGCATGGGACGGCGATTGCTTTGATGCGCAGTGAGGTAGAGGCGATTCCTTCTCAGGTGTGGTATCGCGAGCTTCAGGAGGATCCGCAGAAACCGCTTGAGGTTGCTCAGCTCCTGCAGGAGAAGGTACGTTTCATGCAAGAGCGGCTTGACCATTTAACGGTCGGCACGCCGGCCGAACGGCTGGAACTGCTGACGAAATGGCTGGGTCAGCACGCCCATGGCGTACCCTTGACCGATTACTTAACCCAGGAGGAAATCGGCCAACTGATCGGCGTGCGGCGCGAAACGGTCAACCGGCTGTTGCGCGGCCATGGACACGAACGGGCCTAAACCTGAATAGATGACAACAGCGCGGACGAGGGGAGATTTCCCGTGTCCGCGCTTTTTGTTGGTCTTCAGGGAACTAGTTGATCGTATCTTCCAGGCTGTCCGCCGGGCCGAAAAATTCAAAGTGAATCCGTTCGTCCGGAATGCCCCATTCCTTCAAGGCGCGTCGAACCGCCTTCATGAACGGTACCGGTCCGCAGAAATAAAAGTCGCTATCGGCCGTTGTGACCGTCTTGAGCCAAGGAAGATCGATGTAACCGGCTTTGTCGCTGCTATCGCCGGTTTCCGGCGTTTCGTATACGGTGTAAGAGCGCAGGTTATCGTGGGTCTGTGCGAGTTCGTCGATGTGCTCCTTCATGGCATGATGTTTGCCGCTGCGGGCGGCGTGGATATAGACGACATCTCGCTTGGCTCCGCTTTGCAGCACTGTTTCCAGCATGCTGACCATCGGGGTGAGGCCAACGCCGCCGCTCAACAGCACAAGCGGCAGGTTCTGCGTTTGATCCAATGTGAAGTCACCGGCTGGAGCACTGAGTTCAAGCACGTCGCCTTCCCCAATATGGGAGTGCAAGTAGGTGGAAACGACACCCGCCGGGCGATCTTCGGCGGCCTCCTCACGCTTCACCGAAATTCGGTAATAGGGCTGCCCGGGTGCCGCAGACAAGCTGTAATGGCGCAGATGGGTATATTCCTGGCCTTTCGGCTTTACGCGGACGGTAATATATTGTCCCGGCAAGTAGGAGGCGATCTCATTGCCGTCCTCCGGCTTCAGGTAGAACGAGGTGATCACATCGCTCTCGGGGACTTTACGTTCAACGACAAAGCGGCGAAATCCGCGCCAACCGCCCATTTTCTCCGCTGTCTCACGATACATCTCGGCCTCTACACTGATAAACACGTCAGCAATCACGCCATAGGCTTTGCCCCAGGCATCGAGAATTTCATCGGTTGCTGCGTCACCAAGCACCGTTTTGATTGCCGCAAGCAGATTCTCACCGACGATCGGGTAATGCTCCGGTTGGATCCCCAGCGCCCGGTGTTTTTGGGCAATCCCACGAACGACCGGGAGAATCTCTTCCAGACGATCGATGTGGGCGGCGGCGGCATAAACCGCATTGGCCAGCGCCGTAGGTTGTTTACCTTGACGTTGATTGGCATGGTTAAATACGTTCAGCAGCTCGGGGTGATTTTTAAACATCGTCTGATAGAAGTTTTTCGTAATGGTTTGTCCATGGATCTCAAGAACTGGTACCGTAGATTTGATAATCTCAATTGTTTTGGCGTCAAGCATGGGTGAACCCTCTTTCTAGAAAATTTCGTTCCACCTCAGTATAGGAAGCGTCAGCACGTAAAAAGGTGACTTCTGTCACATTGAAAGTTGCCAAAATGTGAACTGTTACTAAAATGCAATGACAAGTATCACATTATTCGCTAAAAAACAAAAAAGCTTGTAGGCTGTCCCGTGCAGTCATGATCAGATATGTGGTATAATATAAATAGAAGAAATTCTAACAGAAAGGATCAGGATACCATGTGTCCCCGAAGGACGAAATCCCAAAGGACGATTTGGAAACGTTGTGATCTCTCTTATACTTAGCTCCTTTCGTGGCTAGTCGGTAATTTGGCGACAAACCTACGAAAGAAGCGTGAAATCATGCGAAGGATGAACTCCTCATGGATCTGCTCCGTAGGGTGTTGCCGGATGGTCAACCAAACTACGATAAGAGGGATTCCAAATGAGGACAAAAGCAAGATGGCAAACGTACGGTACTCGATTATTTACGATGTTGCTAGGATCTAGTTTATTGGCTTTTACGTATTACCACATCAATTTTCAGAACGGATTGTCGGAAGGCGGATTTGTCGGCCTAGCGTTGCTTGGCAAATACCTGTTTAACCTGCCTCCGGCATTGACGATGATCGCGCTGGATTTGCCGATCGTGGTACTCGCCTGGTGGCTGAAAGGCCATAAGTTCGTGATCAATACGGTGGCGGCTTCGCTGACGTTCTCGCTGGTTTACGAGCTGTGCGAGAAATACTCGCCATTGACGATGAACCTGCAGAACAACTTGCCGTTGGCTGCGTTATTGTCAGGGCTCTTGACCGGTTTCGGGGCAGGACTCGTGTTGCGGGCAGGTGGAGCGAGCGGCGGGGATGATATTCTGTCCATGCTGCTAAGCCAGTGGTCCGGCATCAAAATCGGTACGATGTTTATCATCATGGATGCGGTCGTGCTGACGGTCTCCTTGTTATATTTACCATTCAAAGAAACCATGTTTACGATATTGGCGGTGCTGATCGCTGGGAAAATGATTACTTGGACCGTCCATTACGGACAGGGACAACTGGCGCCGATGCGTCTGCCTTACCCAATGAAAGAGAAAACGGCTCGAGCTTAAGGCTCGGGCCGTTTTTTTGACTTCTCAGGATCTCCAGGAACCCTGCTGCCTGCGAATCAACACGATTTGTCCCGCATGGTAGGCATCATGCAGCATCCAGCGGGAGAACTCGCGTCCCACGGATTCGTTCGTATTCGCGTAAGGCGCTTCCAATTCCTCATTGGATAAGGAAGCGATCGCCTCGCGCAGTTCCAGCTGAATCCGTTTCGTTTCCGCCAGCACCTCTGCCCACACGGCTTCATCCGGCGTTCCGCCAGCGAAGGTCTCCTCGTTGGTTTCCACGCGAGCGTCCGGCTCCACCCCTTTTAGGCGGCTAAGCATCCGCTCGTTGTAATAATTAATATGACTGACCGTTTGCCATATCGTGTTGCCGCCGCCCGGCGGAGCCCAAATGGCTTGCTCGGCGGTCGTGCCTGCCAAAGCCGTTGACAACGGTACGATCCACTCCTCCAATTCCCAAGTGTTGTCTTTTTGCAGTACAAGTAAATCCACGGCACTTACGCTCATCTGATCTCCTCCTCGTCATTGTAACTGGCTAATCCATATTTAAAGGGTTACAATGGTATTGTAGCAGAAGATGGCAAGAATGTAACTATTCATTTATAGATTTGGTCGTTACATCTTGGGGGAGGCCTTCGGAGTTGGAGACATTATGGAGTGATTTTCTAAATAGCCAATGGCATGACTGGCGGGGAAGCGGACGCAGCGAAGATCGGCTGGAACTACGGGCTTGGCAAGAGCGATTCCTTAGCGACTGGCATCTCGCCGCACCCGTACCGATGCCTGCGGAAGCAACTTCGGCAATGCGTCATTTTCGGGAGCGTTTGCATCTGCTAGCCGTCAAATTGGCGGACGGCGGCGGCATGGAAGATGGGGATTGGCAGCTGCTCAACGAGCATTTAGCGCTTGATGTAGTGAGCCGTCGTCTGATTGGCCGGCCGGGAGCGGTTCGGCTGGTATATGTTCCGGTAACGGAGGATTGGCGCCATGTGCGGGCGGAAATCGCCGCGAGCTTCGGCGAAACCTTACTTGGGGGAGAGACGGGAAGGATTCGCGTGTGCGATAACCCTGATTGCCGCTGGATTTTTTATGATGATACGCGAAATCGAACGAAAAAATACTGCGATGATAAAATGTGCGGCAACCTCATGAAGGTGCGGCGGTTTCGTGCCCGTAAAAAGGCCGGAGAGGAGCGGGGCGAAGAATCATGATCCTCTCCCAAAAGAACAAGGCTGCCGGGATCGGCAGCCTTGTTCTGTACTAGCTTCTTTATTCTTGCGTATCTTGGAACAGGTAAAGATATTCTCCGTACCCTTCCTTCTCTAGATCCGCTAACGGTACAAAGCGGAGCGCCGCGGAATTAATGCAATATCTGAGGCCCGTTGGTTCCGGGCCATCCTCGAAGACGTGGCCCAGGTGGGAGTCGCCCAGCCGGCTGCGCACTTCGGTGCGGATCATGAAGTGACTCGTATCGGTTTTTTCCTTGACGTGGTAGCTGCGGAGCGGGCGCGTAAAGCTGGGCCAGCCGCAGCCTGCGTCGTATTTGTCGCGGGAGCTGAACAGCGGCTCGCCGGAGACGATATCGACATAAATCCCTTCTTCTTCGTGGTCCCAGTACTCGCCTGTAAACGGCCGCTCGGTCGCGTTGTTTTGCGTCACCTCGTATTGCATCGGGGTCAGCCGGCGCTTCAGTTCCTCTGGATCCTCCGGGCCGGACCAGTGGCGTTCCAGAAAGTCCTCGCGTCCGGAGCCTTTGCGGTACAGCTTATAATGGCCCGGATTTTTCTTGTGATATTGCTGATGATATTCCTCGGCAGGATAAAAAGGCGCCGCCGGCAAAATCGGTGTGACGATCGGCTTGTTAAAGCGACCGCTTTGCGCAAGCTCTTGCTTAGAAGCCTCTGCCTCCAGACGCTGCTCCTCATCATGGTAAAAAATCGCGGTGCGATACGATTCGCCGCGATCATGAAATTGGCCGCCTTCGTCCGTCGGGTCGATTTGCTGCCAATATAACTCCAGCAGCTTGCGGTAAGGAAACACGGCCGGGTCGTACGTGATCTGCACGGCTTCGTAGTGGCCGGTGTGTCCGGCGCAAACCTGCTCGTAAGTTGGATTAACCGTATGACCGCCGGTATATCCGGAAATAATCCCGTGAATGCCGGGCAGCTCTTCGAATGGCGAAACCATGCACCAGAAGCAACCTCCGGCAAAAGTGGCCAGTTTGACATTGGAATTTGACGCTGGACTCATTGTGATCCCTCCGTTTCGCTCCTTATTATAACTTGTTTTTGCACCAAACCCAAAACGCTTTGCATAAAAGGCTGGTGCTCTCCTGGAGTACGTGCTATAATAACTCCATTAAACATGCATGGTTCCCAAAGGGGAGTAGCTGCTACAATAAAGTCGTCATTACGGGAGTATACATACCCCCGGCTTTATTGGCAACGAAATGTTGTTAGCGAGACCTTTGCCCGTAGCGAGTATTGGGTGAAGGTCTCTTTTGATGCATAAATTGCGTCGTGCCCAATACGGACACGGCGTATTTTTTTTGGATCACTGATGGGGATTGTTCCCGTAATCCCTACCGCATCAATTGTCCGTAGGCCTGACACACTACCTTTACAACAAAGTCAGCGGTCGGTCGTGAGGCGGTTTTTCCGGAAAAAGTGGGATCGCTGCATGGAAATTAGAAAGGGGAGAGAATATGGATTTATTTTCGCCGGAATTTTGGATGGCTTTATTATCCATCGTCCTGATTGACCTCGTCCTAGCCGGAGACAACGCGATCGTTATTGGCCTTGCCGCCCGTAACGTGCCTCACCAGGATCAGAGAAAAGTCATTATTTGGGGGACCATTGGCGCGATTGTGATCCGGGTAATCATGACCTTGCTTGTCGTGCAGCTGCTAAACATCCCGGGATTACGACTCGCCGGCGGCCTTGCTCTTGTCTGGATCGCCTATAAGTTGCTGGTCGAGGAGAAGAACCACGAAATAAAAGCAGGCAACCAAATGTGGGCAGCCATCCGTACGATCATTATCGCAGATGCGATGATGGGCCTCGATAACGTGCTAGCCGTAGCGGGTGCAGCGCATGGGGACACCCTGCTGGTCATTATCGGTCTCGCCGTTTCTGTACCGATTATGGTATGGGGCAGCACGATGATTCTGAAGTTGACCGAACGTTATCCGATCGTGATCACGATCGGTGCCGCCGTACTGGCTTGGACCTCAGCCAAGATGATCGTCGAAGAGCCGCTGATCCACGATTGGTTCGCCAGCCCTTGGATCAAATACGGATTCGAGATTCTCGTCATCGCTGCGGTGGTGCTGCTTGGCACCCAAATGAAGAAGCGTAAAGCGCGCCTTCGCCAAGCGATACCGCAAACCAACGGAGGTTAAGGGTAAAAAAGAACAACGCCGCGGGCGGCCGTTACAATGGCCGCCTACGGCGTTGTTTGCATTTCAGGCAGACCCAACACTATGCGCCATTGTCACGGGAGGTTTGGCGGAATTGTTTGGGAGACATCCCAAAACGTTTGCGGAAAACTTTGTGGAAATAATTGTAGCTCGGGAAACCGGAACTCTCCGCAACGTGCTCAAGCGATAAGGGGCTGAAGATGATCCGCTCGCGCGCCATGTTCAGTCGCACGTCCAGGGTGTATTGAATCATGCTGGTGCCAAACGCCTGCTTGAAGAGATGCACCGCCCGCGACACGCTGATGCCGACGTGGACTGCGGCGTCCTCCAGCTTAAAGGGAGTGGAAGCGTTTTCTTCGATATAATTTTTCAGGCGGTGGGCAAGATAGGTTGGATAGGTAGGTTGCGGCTGCTCCAGTAAATTTCGTTCGATCTCCATGCACAGGATCTTTAAATAGTATTCGGATATTTCTGGTGTCGGGTTGGAGATGCGGCGCTGCTCCAGCATGATCTGACGGAAGGTTCCAACGATGCCCTCGGACAAGGGAACCTTCAGTCGATGAGGAAGCGGCCGGCGGTTCCACCAGGCTTTGATCCATTCCCCAGATAAAAAAATATGGTAATCGCCGCTGGAAACCGCCGGTTCCCCTGTACTGTTCGGTTCCGCTTCAATTTTCAGCTCGTAGGGATCCCCAGGGGCGAACAGCAGCAAATCGCCGGGTTCCAAAAGCTCTAGCCGCCCGTTTAATCGCGAACGGCATTTGCCTAATGTTTGCAGGCGAATGAGATAATTTTCGTGTCCGTCTATTTGCGTCGTGTGGAATGGCTTGCGGTGCAGCGAATAGCCGGCATGCAAAATTTGCAGGTTTGCTTCTTCCTTCATTGGTGTCCTCCACAGGGTCTTCGAAAAAAATGACCAGATTGTTCATGTTTCAATCATATTATTCATTTTACAACGGAGCGTTTTGAAATACCATGGTACATGGAAAGCGCTTTATATGGATCCATCTGATGGCATGAATGGAGTTCTAGGTTATACCACAACTATGGATGAGGTGAACGAGAAGATGACGCAGATTGGTTTGCAGTTGTATACGGTAAGAGATCATTTGGAGCAGGATTTTGAGGGAACGCTGCGCAAGGTGGCGAAACTTGGTTATAAAGGTGTGGAGTTTGCCGGATTTTACGGTCGCTCGGTAGAGCAGGTGCAGGAAATATTGCGGGAAACGGGCTTAACCGCGATCGGTGCGCATACTCCATATAACCGGTTGAAGGAAGCCTTGGATGAGGAATTGGCGTTTAATAAAGCGATTGGCAGCCGTTATATCATCGTTCCTTATTTGGCGGAGGAGGATCGCAACCGCTGGTCGGAAATCATCGAGGATCTGAAAATATTCGGAGAGCGCTGCAAAGAAGAGGGTTTGGTCCTTTGCTATCATAACCATGATTTTGAACTGACGTTGCAGCACGAGGGCAAACCGGCGCTAGATGCGATATACGAGCAAGTTCCCGAATCCTTGCTGCAGGTTGAACTCGACTCTTGCTGGGTTGCGTTTGCCGGGTCGGATCCGCTGGAATATATCGCGACATACCAAGGGCGGCTTCCGCTGGTGCACTGGAAAGACTTGGTTAAGAAAGCGGACGGTTCTCCGGAAACGGTTGAGTTGGGCCGCGGAGAAATCGCCATTACGGACATCGGCGATGCGTCGATCGCAGCAGGTGTAAAATGGTTGATCGTGGAGCAGGATTATTGCGCCGCTGATCCGCTGGACAGCATCCAAACAAGCATGGAGTGGGTGCGTGCCTACGCGGAAAAGGGGGGTAAGCTTCATGTCTAAAACGTTGAAAGTCGCGATCATCGGTTGTGGCGGGATTGCGAACGGTAAGCATTTGCCAAGCCTAGCTCAGCAGCCTGAGGTGGAAATGGTCGCGTTCTGCGACATCGTCCAGGAGCGCGCAGCCAAAGCTGCGGAACAATATGGCGCGGAAGGCGCCAAGGTTTATACGGATTTCCGCCAATTGTTAGCGGAATGCGATGCCGAAGTCGTGCATGTCTGCACGCCGAATGACTCCCACGCGGAAATCACCGTCGCTTCGCTGGAATCCGGCCGCCATGTGATGTGCGAGAAGCCGATGGCCAAAACGGCTGAGCAGGCTCGTCAAATGCTCGATGCGGCCAAACGCACGGGCAAAAAGCTGACGATCGCTTACCAGAACCGCTTCCGCAACGATAGCTTGTACTTGAAAGAGCTGTGCGAAAATGGCGAACTCGGGGACATTTATCTCGGCAAGGCGCTGGCGCTTCGCCGCCGGGCGGTGCCTACTTGGGGCGTATTTCTGGACGAGGAGAAGCAGGGCGGCGGTCCACTGATCGACATCGGTACCCATGCGCTTGATCTTACCTTATGGCTGATGAACAACTACGAGCCGAAGAGCGTCACCGGCTCCGTCTTCCATAAGCTCGGGAACCGCGAAAATGCGGCGAACGCGTTCGGTCCATGGAATCCTGAAGAATTTAAAGTGGAGGACTCCGCGTTTGGTTTCATCACGATGAAGAATGGCGCTACGATCATCCTTGAATCAAGCTGGGCGCTGAATGTGGTTGAAATCGGCGAAGCCAAAACGTTGCTGTGCGGCACGGAAGGCGGAGCGGATATGACCAACGGACTTCGTCTCAATGGCGAGAAATTGAGCCGTTTGTACGAGACGAAGGTCGATTTGGGCTCGGGCGGCGTCGCTTTTTTCGAAGGCAAGCAGGAAACCGATGCCACTCGCGAAGCGAGAGCTTGGGTGCAGGCCATTCTTGAGGATAAGGAGCCGCTCGTTAAGCCGGAGCAAGCGCTCGTGGTAACGGAAATTTTAGAAGCCATTTATGAGTCGGCGAGAACGGGAAAAACGGTTTATTTTGATTAACACTACCCATCGATTTGGTGAACGTAAATGGTAACGGATTCAGCCGCCGAGATGCAGGGGTATAAGTTACAACCAGCGTAATATACTATATTAGCGGCCGCCGCCAAGGCGGCCGTTTTTCAAATGACAAGGGTACCCCCTTACTTTCCAAGGACAAATGTGCTAATATGAAATATACTAACAAAATGTAAGTCTTAAGCCTTTAGGCGGGCAATGATAACGAGGTGAATTTTATGGATGAGCATTCTCATGCGATGTGTCCGCGTTTTGAATCGGCTTTTTCGTTTCTCGGCAAACGTTGGAACGGTTTGATCATCAATACGCTGATGAGCGGGCCAAAACGATTCAAGGATATTTCCAATCAGATTCCTTCCATGAGCGATAAAATGTTGTCGGAGCGGATGAAGGATTTGGAATGTGAAGGGATTCTGATCCGTCACGTTTATCCTGAGACACCGGTTCGTATTGAATATGAATTGACCGAAAAGGGGCGTGCGCTTCGTCCGGTGATGGATGAAGTTCAAGCTTGGGCAACGGAGTGGATCAAGTGATCGGCATGCCGTTACCGGAGAGCGGGCGGCATGAAAACAATAGAAAGTGGGTGTACTTGTGGCTGAGGTAATTGTTATCGGAGCAGGACCGGCGGGAGCCAGCGCAGCGCTTTTCTTGGCCAAAGCGGGTAAAGAAACGCTCGTTCTGGACAGCAACGCTAGCATGACCAAACGGGCATGGATCGAGAATCATTACGGCGCGAAGGATATTTCCGGACCGGATCTTCTAAAGATCGGGCGGGAGCAAGCGGAGAAATTCGGCGCGAAATTCATTGAAGAAAAAGTGACGGGCGTAGATACCAACGGCGGATCGAAAGTGACTGTCAAGACCGAATCCGGCCGCAGTTATGAAGCGTCCCATATCGTATTAGCCACCGGTGCCTTAACCGATCTTGCAAGCGCTATCGGCTTGGAGCTGAAGGATGGCCGGGAACCTAGAATCAAAACCGTGATTGCTACCGATGGCGAGGGCCGTACGAGCATTCCGCGCGTTTGGGCAGCAGGAACGGTTGCTGGGGTTAGCGTGCATACGATCATCACCGCCGGTGACGGTGCGAAGGTTGCGATCGAGCTGATCAGTGAGCTGAATGGCGAGCGTTACGTTGATCACGACGTACTTAAGTGATAAATAAGAACATACGACAGGCCTCCTGATGATATGCTCCCCCTACTGTAGACAGGTGAAATAATAAAACCTGTTTACCGTGAGGGGGAGCATTTTTCATGCCAAATAAAAAGCTTACCGACGTAGAGAAGTTAGCCATTGTACAGGAAATCGAGG